>CAWCRU010000001.1:0-322482 GCA_963798075.1 uncultured Alphaproteobacteria bacterium
GAAATTCGCAGGAAAATCCGAAAACCGTTGAAATTGACGAAAATCCACTGATGCGCCACGTGGCGCATCCATGCGTCACTTAAGCAGCAGTTTTGCACCCGAAATCAGCGGTTTTGCGGCCGAAATCAGCGGTTTTTGGGGAGGGATTCAGCGGCTAAGTCACTGGTTGGGCGAAAAAGCATGACTTCCCAAAAGCTTATGAACGCCGCATCCCTGCCGCCCGATGCTACAGAAGTGACGCATCGTGACGCATTTGCGCCTTCGCGGAAATTCGCCTTGGCGCCGGGAAAATTGCCGGAAATTGCGGAAAGTCGGGAAAAGGCGGCGCGGGCGCTCCGGCGGGACCGCCAGGATCGCCCCTTGGCAGCCGTCGCGGGGCAGGAAATTCGCCTCGGTTCAGCAGCTCCTTGCCGGCGTCGCGCTGATCTTGTTGCGGCTCCCCGGCGGGCGGCCGCGTCTGGCCACCGGCGGGGCCGCGGCCATCGCTTCTGCGGGGTCCGGGTCATGAGGTCCGGCCGAAATCCTGAAGAGGTGCAGGGCGAGCGAGCCCCCGGGCCGGCACGGACCATCAGCAGGGCAGTGCACCGTGAATCACACATCGGAATATAAGCAGTATTATTTCCGATTCTGCAAGCATTTTCCACACGGCTGCCTTGCAGCCGATCCCCCGCCTCTGCGCCAAAGCATGCGTCACTTCCGGCGCATCTCGACCTTGCATTTGTTCCTATGTAATGGCAGCATGGCGGCCGGCGAGCGCGCCCGATGGCACCGCCGCGTACCGTCGCTCCACTACGCTTTTGAGGGCAAAACCCATCACTTTGAGGGCAAAACCCATGACTTTGCGGGCGAAACCACGGCCGGTCTTCCCCAGCCGACGGTTCGCGCGATCGGCCAGCCGGCAGAATGGCGCCTGATCGCTCGCGGCGCTCGAGCTGCTCCAGGCTGAGGCGCCCGGGCCCATCCCGGCAGCGACCTGCTGCCGGTACCGAACGAACCTGGGAAAATGCGGCAGAACAATCACTTGGCCAAGCGATGACGGACGGGAAAGCGGGTCCGGGCTTGACAGTGGGCGGGCGCGACCGTCCGATGGCGTCGCGAGCGGGCGCCCGGACGCCCGCAGGCCCAGGGAGCTTTCCTCGATGCGGTTCTCCGAGAACGGCTACTACATCGAAAAATACGTCAAATGCGCCAACTGCGGCCTTCTGATCTATGACCAGGGCATTCCGGTCGAGCGGGACGGCAGGCAGGAGGTCTACTGCTCGAAGTGGTGCATCGAATGGGCGCGCCTGCGGGCTTCCGGCGAGCCCTATTTCCAGCTGCCGATCGTGCCGCCGACCATCAAGACCTCGCGCTGAGGGGCAGCCCCTCCAGCACTTGGGGTCGGAGCGCGCTGGGCCTGAAGTGGAGCTTTCGTGGGGAGGAAACGATGTGTACGGCCTACGTCGTCGATGAAGTCACCAGGCAGAAGATCGCCGCTTACAATGCCGAGTTCCGCAAGGCGTCGACCAGCCCGTTCGGCAAGGGCGACGAGATCGGCATGCTGAACCTGATCGATGGCCGCTCGCGCGATGCGATCCTCTGCCGGGCGGACGCCGGCAAGGTCTTCGATCTCGCGGTCGACCACTTCATGGGCATGCCGAGCTGGATCGCCGCCAACGATCCCAACTATCAGATCTGGATGACCCACACCCCGCAGGGCGAGGAGCTCGCCGACGTCATGGGCGTCGGCCGCGAGGCCAACCAGCTCGTCTCCTACTCGGGCGATGCGGTCTCGATGTATACCCACTGCGGCACGCACGTCGACGCGCTCAACCACTTCGGCTACCACAGCGAGATCTTCAATCATTTCAGGGCCAAGGACCATCTCGGCAGCCGGCACTGGCAGGTCGCCGGCGCCGACCGGCACCCGCCGGTGATCGCGCGCGGCGTGCTCCTCGACATCGCTCGCCTGCATGGGCTGGACGAGCTGCCGCCCTCCTTCGGCATCGGGCCGGACGACCTCGCGGGCTGCCTCAAGCACCAGAAGATCGAGCTTTGCCCCGGCGACGTGGTCATGGTCCGGACCGGCCGCATGCGCGCCTGGCCCGATCCCGCGGCCTACGTCACCGACGCCCCCGGCCTCAATCGCGCGGGCGCCGAGTTCCTGGCCAAGGCGGGCGCGGTCACGATCGGCGGCGACAATCTCGCCCTCGAGCAGGCGCCGTCCGCCGATCCCGAGAACTGGATGGTCGTCCACACCTACCTGCTCGCCGAGGCCGGCGTGCCGATCATGGAGGTCGTCGATCTGGAGGAGATCGCGGCCGAGAAGCTGTACGAGTTCTGCTTCTTCGGCGCCTGCATCAAGCTCAGGGGCGCCACCGGCTCGCCGATGCGCCCGGTCGCCCTGCCTTTACGGAACTGAGCCGCTAGGGAACCGAGCCGCCGTGGAACTGAGCCGCTGCGTACTGAGCCGCTGCGTACTGAGCCGCTGTGGGATGACGCTGCTCCGGATCGAGGCCGCCCACGGGGTCCGGGCCGGCGCTATTGGCTGACGGCGCCGTCGGGTGCTGCGGGCCGGCGGCCGAGGGTGTCGCGCAGATGCTGCATGGCCAGGCCGAACGCCGTCCAGTCGCCTTTGCCCAGCGCCTCCTGGGCCGCGTCGAGCGCCGCGCGCGCCTGGTCGAGGCCGGCGGGCTCGACCGTCGGCGCGCCGGCCGCGAGCGCGGTCTCCGGCGCGCCGCCGAACACGACCTGGAGCGACTGCGCGAGCGTCGGCTCCATCGCGACCTTCTGGCCGTCGCTGACGATGATCCGCTTGAGCTGCGGGATGTCGTTCTCCTCGGCGCGCAGATAGACCGGCTCGACGTAGACGAAGGCGTCGTCGATCGGGATCACGAGCAGATTGCCGCGCAGCACCTGCGAGCCGCGCTGGTCCCAGAGCGAGAGCTGCTGCGAGATCGTGGTGTCCTGGTCGATCGTCGCCTCGATCTGGGTCGGGCCCAGGATGAGGCGCTCCTTGGGCAGCTTGAAGACCACGAGCTGGCCGTAGTGCGGCGGGTCGGAGCGGGCTGCGAGCCAGGCGATCATGTTGTCGCGGTGCGCAGGTGTGAGCGGGGTCAGCAGCAGGAACTCGAGCCGCGGCTCGCCCGGCATCCGGATCAGGACGTAGTAGGGCTCGACCAGGACCGAGCGGTTGCCGTACTTCTCCTGCGGGATCTGCCAGAGATCCTCGCTGTTGTAGAACACGTGCGGCACCGTCATGTGGTAGGCGGCGTATTTTTGCGCCTGCAGCGCGAACAGGTCCTCGGGATAGCGCAGGTGCCTCTGGAGGCCGGCCGGCATCGCGCCGAGCGGCTGGAACAGCCCGGGAAAGGCCGCCGCGTAGACCCGCAGCACGGGGTCCTTGGCGTCGATCGCATAGAAGCTCACGTCGCCCTGATAGGCATCGACCGTGATCTTGACCGAGTTGCGGATGTAGCTGATGCCGGCCTCGGTCGGCTCCGCATAGGGGAAGCGCTCGCCGGTCGTGTAGGCGTCCTGGATCCAGACCAGGCGGCCAGCGTCGACCACCAGATAGGGATCGTGGTCGAGGACGAGGAACGGCGCGATCTTGGCGATCCGGGCCTGGATCTGGCGCCAGAGCTGGATCCGGCTGTCCTCGTGCAGGTAGTCCGAGATCAAGAGATTGATGTCGAGCTCCTGCCAGGCATAGACGAGCCGCTTGAGCTCGCTGTCGAGCAGGACGCCGCCATGGCCCTGATAGCTCGTATAGACGTTGTCGTCGCCTTTGGGATAGTCGAACTCGCGCACGCCGGTGTTGACCAGGCGGTAGCCGGACTCCTCCTCGCCGTAGTAGATCGCGGGCTGCGGCACCGCGAGCCCGGGCGGGGTCGCGGGCGGGATGTCCTTGATCAGCAGGACCGGCCGGCCATCCTCGGTCTTGTCGGCGCCAGGGGCTCATGACCAGGCCGTAGCCGTGGGTGTACTGCAGCCGCCGGTTGACCCAGGTGATGTTCTTGCCCGGCAGCTCCGACGACAGCTCGCGGGCCGAGAGCAGGACCTGGCGGAGGCCGCCGCCGAGCGGGTAGCGGTCGACGTCGACGTCATCGAAAGTGTAGTAGGTGCGGATCTGCTGCAGCTGCCGGAACGTCTGCTTGAGCGGCTGCCAGTCCCACAAGCGGATGTTGCCGACGGTGTCCTGGTTGGCCTCGATCTCGGCCATCGTGAGGACCGGCTTCGGATCGTAGGCGCGCACGTCGACCGCATCGAGGCCGAAGGCAGCGCGCGTGAGGTCGATGTTGCGCTTCAGGTAGGGCTGCTCGAGGGCCAGCTCGTTGGGTTCGACCACGAGGCGCTGGACGGTGACCGGCAGCACCACGCGGATCATCAGCATGGCGCCGAGAAAGGCGCCGGCCAGCGCGAACACCAGCCGGGCGCGGCCGGTCGCGACTACGGCATAGGCGGCGAGCGCGAACAGGACCGTGAGGACGGCTGCACCCCAAAGCGCGAAGCGGGTGACGTGGACCGCGGTGTAGCCGGCGCCGAACACGGCACCCGTGGGCTCGGTCAGGAGCCCGTAGCGGTCCAGGACGTAGCCCGACGCCCAGGCGAACAGGAACAGGAGCGCGTTCGCCAACAGGTGGTTGAGCACGGCGCGCGGCGCCACGATCCCGACGCCCGCCCGGTAGCCGATCAGCCCGCCCCGGCGGTAGGCGCTGAACAGCAGCACGGTCGCCGCGAAGGCGAGCATCGCGACCGTGTTCTGGACCCGGTCGAGGAACGGCAGCGCGAACAGATAAAAGCCGATGTCGCGGCCGTAGAGCGGGTCGGTCTGGCCGAACGGCTGCGCCCAGAGGAAGCGGATGAACGCATCCCAACCCTCGGCGAAGCCGAAGCCCACGACCAGCGCCGCAGCGAGCGGGGCCAAGAGCTCGAACGCCCGGATCAGGCTGGGCGGCGCCATGCCGGCGACCTGAGCCATGGGGCCGGTCGTCTGGACCGTGCCGATCAGGTCGACCCGGCGCGTGAGCAGGCGCAGATTGACGAAGGCGTAGACGAAAACGATGCCGGTCGCCGCGGCGAACAGGGCGAGCCTGATCAGCAGCAGGCGCCAGAAGACCTGCGGAAAGCCCACCGCCTCGAACCAGAACAGATCCGCGAGCCAGCCGAGCACGGCGAGCGCCGCGACCAGCAGCGGGATCACCAGCCACAAGACCCGGGCGGAGGTGAAGAAGCGCAGAAAGCCGCTCATGGGCGCGGGCACCGGCGATCACGCCGCGGGCGCGGGCGGAGTCCGGACCTTTCGATCACCGGGACCATGGCCGCGGCGGCGATCGGCAGGCCCGCCGCTGGCGCGAGCCCGAGCCCGAGGCGGATGCCGGTTGCGACGACATTCAAAGCGCCGACGAGGCCCCGCCGGCAGCTCGGCAAAGCCGGGGGCCGCCGGGCCCCGCCGCTACCGCTTGCCGGCCGCCGGCGCCGCGCCGGGCTTGGCTTTGACCGGCACAGCCGGGGCGCTGGCCGCCGCCGCCGAGCCCTTCTTCTTGTCGGCCTTGGGCTTCTTGGCCTCGCGGTTGCTCCTCTTTTGACCCTTCGCCATCGCTGTTCTCCCTCGGGGCCCATTCCCCATCGACCGAGTGTAGGCCCGCGGCTCGCCCACCGGCAACCCGAACCGCTGCCAGGAGCGAGCTTGCCGCGGTTGACGCCGAAGATCGTTGCCGCTGTCCTGGAGGGGCGCAGGTGACGCCGCTGGCCGGCAGGCCGGCGCGATCCCCGGGGGGCACCGATCGCATGGCCGATCAGGTCTTCGATGATCGCATGACCGACCTGGTCGAGGTCGGCCGGTTCAGCGCGCGGGCCGATGCCGAGCAGCGAGCGCTCGTGCTGGTCGCCGCCGGGATCGACTGCCGGCTGATCGCCGCCGCCGGCGTGATCAGCCTTCGCGTGCGGTCGGCCGAGGCCTGGCGCGCGCGCCAGGAGCTCGCTTCCTACGAGCGCGAGAACGCCGCCCCGCGGCGGCCGTGGTCGCCGACCGGGGCGGCGCTGCGGCGGGCCGAAGGCGCGCTCGTCTACGCTGCCGTCCTGCTCTTCTTCTTCGCGGCCGCGCGCCGGCACGCCCTCGGGATCGACTGGTTGAGCGCCGGCGCCGCGAACGCCGGCCGCATCATCGAGGGCGAGTGGTGGCGGACGCTTACCGCACTCGCTCTGCACCGCGAGCTCGGCCATCTGATGGGCAATCTCGCCTTCGGGGTCGCCATCAGCCTGCTCGCGGCCGAGATCCTGGGCTCGGGGCTCGCCTGGCTCGCGATGCTGGTGGCGGGCGCCTTGGGCAACGCGCTCGATGCCGCCTGCCATGCCGCCGACCATACCGCGATCGGCGCCTCGACGGCACTGTTCGGGGCGCTCGGCATCCTTTCGGGCCATGAGCGCCGCTCCCGGATCGTGCCGTGGCGGGGCGGCCTGCGCCGCTGGGCGCCGATCGGCGCCGGGATCATGCTGCTGACCTTCCTCGGCTTCGGCGGCGAGCGGACCGATGTCGGCGCGCATGTCGCGGGCTTCGCGGTCGGCGTCGCGATCGGCTTCGCCCTTGCCCATGGCGGCGGCCGGGTGCCGCAGGGCGCCCGCGCGCAACGGGTCTATGGGCTGCTGGCGGCGGGCCTGTTCGGGCTCGCCTGGCTGCTCGCCATCGCGAGCTGGAGCGGGGAATAGATCCTGTCCGGCAGGTGTCATCGTCTCGATAACGGCCGCAACCGAGCGGGAGGACCGATTGTGAACCAGGCGATCCGATGGAGGGTGCTTGTCCCGGCGCTGGCGCTGTTCTCGAGCGTGCCCGCCGGCGCGCAGGCCCAGCAGGGCGAGATGACCTTCTTCGTGACCAGCGCCGGCTCCGGCCAAGGTGCGGACCTGGGCGGGCTCGAGGGCGCCGACCGGCATTGCCAGGAGCTGGCGGACGCGGTCGGGGCCGGCAGCCATAGCTGGCGCGCTTACCTCAGCACCCAGCCGGCCGGCGGCGCGCCCGCGATCAACGCCCGCGACCGGATCGGCCAGGGGCCCTGGCAGAACGTCAAGGGCGTGGTGATCGCGCGCGATCTCGACGAGCTGCACGGCGAGAACCACCTCGACAAGGCGAGCGCCTTGACCGAGCAGGGCCTGGTCGTCAACGGCCGCGGCGACCAGCCGAACCGGCACGACATGCTGACCGGCTCGCAACCGGACGGCACCGCCTTCGCGGCCGGCGAGGACCGGACCTGCGGCAACTGGACGCTGAGCGGCGCCGAAGGGGCGGCCATGCTCGGCCATCACGACCGCCAGGGCCTGCGCGACGATGCGCCCTCGCACTCCTGGAACAGCGCCCACCCCTCGCGCGGCGGCTGCAGCCAGGAGGCGCTGCGCTCGACCGGCGGCGACGGCCTGTTCTACTGCTTCGCTGCCGACTGAAGCCGTTTGTCGAGCGTTGCCAAGCTCCGCCCGAGGTGGTCTGATCCGGGCCTGGGCCTTGCAGGGAGGAGCTGGATGCGGATCGCGCGGATCGAGGATTTGCATTGCGATGCCGGCTGGCGCACCTGGTCGTTCCTCAAGATCACCACCGATGACGGCGTGGTCGGCTGGTCCGAGTACAACGAGAGCTACGGCAGCCGGGGCCTGACCGCGGTCATCCAAAAGCTCGCCCAGCGCCTGATCGGCCTCGACCCGCGCCCGGTCGAGCGGATCACGGCCCTGCTGCACGCGATCACCCGCCAGGCCCCGGGCGGCCTGATCCAGCAGGCGATCGCCGCGATCGAAAATGCGCTCGTCGACGTCAAGGCCCGCGCCCTCGGCGTGCCGGTCGCCGAACTGCTGAACGGCCCGGTCCGCGACCGGCTCCGGCTCTACTGGTCGCACTGCGGCTCCTACCGGCTCGACCACTTCCAGACCATGCGGACACTGCCGGTCCGCTCGCTCGACGACATCAAAGCCCTCGCTCAGGAGGTGCGCGAGCGCGGCTTCAGCGCGCTTAAGACCAACATCTTCTGCTTCGATCAGGGGGCTCCCTACATGCATCAGCCGGGCTTTGCCCGCAACGACGGCTGGCCCGAGCTCAACGTCGACCAGCGCCTGCTCGGCATCATCGAGCGCCAGATGGCGGCCTTCCGCGAGGGTGCCGGACCCATGGTCGACCTCCTGCTCGACCTCAACTTCAACTTTAAGACCGAGGGCTATCTCCAGGTTGCAAAGGCGCTTGAGCCTTATCGGCTGATGTGGCTCGAGATCGACAGCTACGACCCGGCGGCGCTCGCGCTGATCCGCCGGCGGGCCCCGATGCCGATCGCATCCTGCGAATCCCTGTTCGGGCGCCGGCAGTTCCGGCCGTTCCTCGATGCCGGCGCGGTCGACGTCGCGATCGTGGACGTGCCCTGGAACGGCATCCTCGAGGGCATCAAGATCGCCGCCATGGCCGAGACCTACGAGGTCAACTGCGCCCCGCACAACTTCTACGGCCATCTGTCGACCATGATGAGCGCGCAGTTCTGCGCCGCGATCGCCAACTTCCGGATCATGGAGATCGACATCGACGACGTGCCCTGGAAGGACGAGGTGGTGAGCCCGCCCACAATCGAGGCGGGCCATCTGGTGCTGACCGACGCCCCCGGCTGGGGCGTCGAGGTCAACGAGGCCGCGATCCGCGCTCACCCGCCCAAACATTGAGGCCCAAGCATTGCGGTCCAAGCCTTGAGGCCCAAGAATTGAGGGAAGAGCCCATGGACATGGTGACCATGAACATCATCGATTCGACGATGGTGTCGATCTGCCGCGAGATGGGCATCCTGCTCATGAAGACGTCCTATTCGACGATCTTCAACGAGGGCCTCGACTTCACCTGCGCGCTCGCCGACGACAAGGGCGACATGATCGCCTGCGCCGAGTTCTGCCCGACGATGATCGGCGGCATGCCGCTCCTGATCAAGACCTGCGCGCAGGAGATCCCGTTCGACACGATCGAGGACGGCGACGTCATCCTGCACAACGATCCCTACCGCGGCGGTCTGCACTGCCCCGAGCACACGTTCTTCAAGCCGTTCTTCGTCGATGGCGAGCTCTTGGGCTTTGCGGTCTGCATCGGCCACATCGCCGAGATCGGCGGCATGGTGCCGGGCGCGTTTGCGGGCGAAGCGACCGAGATCTTCCACGAGGGCCTCCGCGTGCCGCCCATCAAGATCAAGAAAAAAGGCGTCGACGTCGACGAGGTCTGGAAGCTGATGCTCGCCAACGTCCGCACCCCGCGCCAGAACTACGGCGACCTGCGGGCGATGATCGGCTCGGTCGACCTCGGCGTGCAGCGGGCGGGCGAGCTCGTGAAGAAATACGGGAAACAGGTCTTCAGGCAGACCTGCGAGGACCTGATGGACTACTCCGAGCGGCGGATGCGCGCCGAGATCGCCCAGTTCGCGGACGGCCGCTATGCCTTCGAGGACGTGATCGAGAACGACGGCATCGAGGCCAAGCCCTACTACGTCCGGGTCGACGTGTTCGTCCAGGGCGACGAGGTGGTGGCCGATTTTTCCCGCAGCTCCAAGCAGGCCAAGGGGCCGATCAACGCGACCTTGGGGGTCACGACCGGCGCCGTCTACAATGGCCTTTTGCACCTGACCGACCCCTCGATTCCCAAGAACTCGGGCTGCTTCCGGCCGATCCGGGTGGTCTCGCCGCCGGGCCACGTGACCAACGTCGACTATCCGGCACCCGAGGTCGCGGGCAACACCGAGACCCACCCGCGCCTTGCCAACATCGTGATCGGCGCGCTCTCGGCCTGCGTGCCGGAGCGGGCGATGGCATCGGAGAGCTGCACCGGCACCAATTTCGTGTTCGGCGGCAACCACCCCGACCACGACGAATACTTCGCCTGCTACGACATCATGTCGGGCGGCTGGGGCGGCCGGTTCGGGCATGACGGCAACGACTGCGTGATCGCGATCAACGGCAATTGCCGGTTCAACCCGACCGAGGTGTTCGAGACCCGCTTCCCGCTCCGGGTCGAGGACTGCGAGCTGGTCCCGGATTCCGGCGGCGCCGGCCAGCACCGGGGCGGCCTCGGCTACCGCCGGACCCTGCTCGCGACCCAGGTCGAGATCAACGGCAGCCAATGCAGCGACCGCCACGAGGTCAAGCCCTGGGCGCTGTTCGGAGGCCTGGAGGGCGGCAACGGCGCGACCGTGATCCAAAAAGCCGGCAGCGATCAGTGGCTGACCGTCAAGGAGCTGTACGGCAAGGTCTCGAGCAGCAAATACTGCAACATCAAGCTGCAGCCGGGCGACCGCATTCGGCTCGACGGCGCCGGGCGGCGGCGGCTACGGCGACCCGTCCGAGCGCGATCCGGCCCTGATCGAGGAGGACCTGCGCGAAGGCTACGTCTCGGCCGCCAGTGCCGAGCGCGACTACGGCTACCGCCGCACGGGCGATGCCGCCTGATCGGCCCTGGCCTCGTGGGCCGCGACGAGCAGGTCGAGGGTCGCCCATGCCTGCGGCCGGCGGCCCTGCTCGAGGTCGTGGATCAGCGCCACAAGGCGGGTCGTGAGCGGGGTTTCGATCCCGTGCCGGCGGGCGACCTCGGCGATCGGAGCGACCAGCGCGTCGACCTCGGTCCGCCGCTTGCGGACGGCGAGATCGCGCCAGATGCCGCTGTGGCTCTTGGCTGATCTGCGGTTGAAGGCGACCATCTCTGCGAACGAGCGCTCGAGCGCCGACGGCTCGGCGGCCGCGGTGAACGCCTTCGGATCGAAGCCGTTGAACGCTTCGAGACGCACCCGCTCGGCCGCGGCCACGGCCGCCACCTCGCGGCCGAGCGCGCCAAGCAGCGGCCGATAGCGAGGCTGGTCGAGCACGTCCGCGATCGGTTCGTCGGTGAGCGCCGTCGCGAACAGCAGCGCGCCATAGATGAGCTTGCTCCAGAGGTAGCCCCAGATGTTGCCGGTCAGCACGGCATCGGCATCGAAGATGCAGAGCAGCTCGTGGATGCCCTCGATCCGGGACGTGCGCCGGCCGTCGAGCTCGCCGACCACGACCGCGCCGCGGCCGCCGTACATGATGACCCCCGGGCGCTCGTAGTCGGCGCCGAAGTTGACGAAGCAGCCGATCGTCCGCTCGGCCCCGACGATGCCGGCGATGATCCGCTCGTTGAGCCCGTTCTGGACCGAGACGACCGCACCCTTTGGTGCGAGATGGGGCGCGAGCGCGCGGGTCGCGGCCTCGGTGTCCTGGCCCTTGACGCAGAGCAGCACGGTCTCGAACAGGCCCTCGAGCCGCTCCGGCGTCGTCGCCCGGGCGTGGACCGAATAGCTCGCGATCGGGCCGGTGATCGCAAGGCCCGCCCGGTTGATCGCCTCCACGTGGTCCGCCGCCCGGTCGACCAGCAGCACGTCCCGCCCGGACCGGGCGAGGGCCGCCCCGATCGTGCCGCCGATGGCGCCTGCTCCCCAGACGACGATCGGCGCGTTCATGCCCAGGGCCCTTCCATGAGCTCGCGCGTCTCCTCGACCGCGACCTGCCAGAGCGCCAGCATGTCCGCATCCGGGCGCTGGTAGTAGCCGCCGAAGTTGCCGTCGCCGAGGTAGGCGCGCAGATGCTGCGGATCGAGCAGGCGCATGCGCGCGAAGTCGATCATCGGCTTCTGCTCGAGCGGCGGCTCGGCGCCGGCAAGGCGCGTCCAGGGGAAGTTCTCCATCCAGGACGCGTGCGAGGCGACCGGATCGAGCGCCTGCACCTTGGCGAAGGTCCTGGGCGCGTTCCACCAGTTGTGGAATTTGACCCGGACCTCCGGATGCTCGGCCATCCACTCGATCGCGACCGCATGCGCCGGCTGGTTGCCGCCGTGGCCGTTGACGATCAGGACCCGCCTGAAGCCGGTGCGTGCCAGGCTGTCGAGGACGTCGCGGATCAGCCGGGCGTAGGTCTCGACGCGCAGGCTGACCGTGCCCGGAAAGCCCAGGAAGTAGGGGGTGAGGCCGTAGTTGACGACCGGGAAGACGGGAACCCCGAGGGGCTCGGCCGCCTCCGCCGCGACCTTCTCGGAGAGGATGCTGTCGACCGAGAGGCTGAGCCCCGCATGCTGCTCGGTGCTGCCGAGCGGCAGCGCCGCGCGATCGTCGCGCTCGAGATAGGCCTCGACCTTCTGCCAGCTCATGTCCTTGATGCGCACTGCCTTGTCTCCGGTCTCGATGATCCGGCGCGCCGCCGTCCTACCGGGACCAAGCTGACGCTTGTGCCCGGTCCGATCAACACCTTCGAGCGATCGGCCGCAGGTCACGAAGGTTGCCAGTCCGCGCCGGTTGCACGAAGCTGCACCCGGGCGGCATCCCTGTGCTAAAAAGGCGAGCCGGCCAGCGGAACGGGAGAGAGACATGGCGATCGAGCAACGGCCCTTCGGGCGCACCGGGCACATGAGCACGGCCGTGATCTTCGGCGCCGCAGCCCTCGGCCGGGTCGATCAGGGCACGGCCGACCGCGTGCTCGACCAGCTCCTCGAGTTCGGCATCAACCACATCGACACCGCCCCCTCCTACGGCGATGCCGAGCTCAGGATCGGCCCCTGGATGGACCGCCACCGGGACGACTTCTTCCTCGCGACCAAGACCCGCTGCCGCGACTTTGCCGGAGCCCGGGACGAGATCGCTCACTCGCTCGAGCGCCTGCGCACCGACCGCATCGACCTGTTGCAGCTGCACGCCCTGATCCACCCCGACGAGTGGGAGCAGGCGCTCTCGCCCGGCGGCGCGCTGGATGCGGCGCGCGAGGCGCGCGCGGCCGGCCTGATCCGCTTCATCGGGGTCACCGGCCACGGCTGGAACGTCGCCGCCATGCACCGCCGCGCCCTCGAGCGCTTCGCCTTCGATTCGGTGCTGCTGCCCTGGAACTGGTACTGCGCCCATCACGAGACCTATGCCGCCGACTTCGAGGCAACCGCAGCCCTCTGCGAGCAGCGGGGCGTCGCGGTCCAGACCATCAAGTCCTTAGCCCGCGGGCCCTGGGCGGCCGGCGCCGAGCGCAACCACACCACCTGGTACCAGCCGCTCGAGGATCCGGCCGACATCCGCCTTGCGGTCCACTGGCTGCTGGCGCGCCCCGGCATCTTCCTGAACACGGTCGGCGACGTCGCGCTTTTGCCCCACGTCCTGCGTGCGGCCGCCGAGCTCGGCGCCGCCAGCGAGCCGCCGCCCGCCGACGCGCTCATGGCGAGCTTCGGCCAGCGCGCCGGCCTCGCCTCGATCTTCGGGCTGTGAGCGGCCGCCCGGCGTCGCGGCGGTGACCGGGCGAAGACGCGACCCGCGGTCTCGGAAGGCGCCTCGCGGCGGGCGCCCGCCCGAGCCCGGCGCCGTCGATCCGGTCGAGGAGGCGAGCATCGAGTTCGTTCCCGGCAAGTGATCCGCCGGCCTGGATCCCCCAGCATCCGGGCCGGCCGGCGCCCGCAGACGAGAGCCCGCCGCAGGCGCCGGCGGGCCCCGACTAGGACCGGGCAGCGGGCCGGGTGAACGCCTTGCCCTCGCCGTCGAACAGATAGCAGGCGCCAGCCGGCACGCCGACCGGCAGGAGGTCGTCGACCTTGGTCTTGGATTCGCCGGCCGCCTTCACGGTGAGCGGCTCGCCTTCGCCGCGCTGCAGGTAGATGAACGTCTCGCCGCCCAGATGCTCGACCGCGATCACGCGGCCCCTGAGCTCGGCATCGCCGCCGCCGCCCTCGGCCAGATGCTCCGGCCTGAGGCCGAGCGTCACCTTCTCGCCAACCTCGGTGCCATTCGCGCTGACCGGTGCCACCACCCGGGTCCCGTCGCCGAGATCGACCGTGAGCGCATTGCCGGCGGCGGCCGCGACCGTGCCCTCGAGGAAGTTCATCCTGGGCGAGCCGATGAAGCCCGCGACGAACAGGTTCTGCGGGTGATGATAGAGGTCGAGCGGCGAGCCGAACTGCTCGACCACGCCCGCGTTGAGGACCACGATCCGGTCGGCCAAGGTCATCGCCTCGACCTGGTCGTGGGTCACGTAGATCATCGTCGCGTCGAGCTCGTGGTGGAGCTTCGCGATCTCGATCCGCATCTGGACGCGCAGGGCCGCATCGAGGTTGGAGAGCGGCTCGTCGAACAGGAACACGCGCGGGTCGCGCACGATCGCGCGCCCGATCGCGACGCGCTGGCGCTGGCCGCCCGAGAGCTGCTTGGGCTTACGCTCGAGCAGATGCTCGATCTGGAGGATGCGGGCGGCGTTGCGCACCCGCTGGTCGACCGCCTCCTGGCCGATCGCCCCTTTGCCGGCCTTGGCGAGCTTGAGCCCGAAAGCCATGTTCTCATAGACGCTCATGTGCGGGTAGAGCGCATAGGACTGGAAGACCATGGCGATGCCGCGCTCGGCCGGCGGCAGGTCGTTGACCTCCTCGCCATCGAACATCATCCGGCCGGCGGTGATGTCCTCGAGCCCGGCGACCAGGCGCAGGAGGGTGGACTTGCCGCAGCCGGACGGGCCGACGAAGACCACGAACTCCTTGTTCATGATGTCGAGCGTCACGCCCTTGATGACCTGCGCGGTCCCGAACGATTTCCGAACATCGCGCATCGTGATCTCGGCCATCGTCGCTCTCCCTGCCACCGCGCGGCCCACCGGCCGCCGGCCGATTGTCGCCCCTTCGAGCGCACAGGTAAAGCTATGTCCGGGACAGGGCTCAACCGGACCGAGCGATCCGGGGTCGCCGTAGGGACTGGCTGTTCCGAGGCAGGCAGGGGTCGTCGCGGCACTTGTCTGCGGCGCCGGAATCGAGCACAAACTGGGGTCGCAACCGGAAAAGTCGGTCAACTGACGCATGCTCGCCCGCAAAATCGCCCCCGACGTGATGATGACCTACGGCACCCTGCTGCTGCAGCGCCGGATCGACGCCATGCTGCCGCACAATGCCGCTCTGACCGACCTCGCGCTGCGGCTGCGGGCGGCGGACCCGGGCACGACCAGGAGCAACGCCGGCGGCTGGCATTCGGCAGGCAACATCTTCGAGCGCGAGGAGCCGGTGATCGGCCTGCTGGCGCAGCATCTGCAGGCGGCGATCCAGCATGTGAGCGTGGTGGCGAAGCAGATCACCGCGCCGCGGGTAACTTTCGAGGCGACGCTCTTCGGCTGGATCAACGTCAATGGCCCAGGCGACTACAATACGCCCCACTTCCACCCCGGCGACACCTGGGCGGGCGTTTACTATATCCGCACCGGATCGGAGGCCCCCGAGCGACCAATGAGCGGCCGCATCCACTTCCTCGATCCGCGCACCCGCTGCGAGGTCGCCCCGACGACCGGCCTCGCCCATGCCAGCTCGCTCTGGCTCGCGCCGGTGGACGGCATGCTGCTGATCTTCCCGAGCTATCTCGAGCACTACGTCCACCCGTATTTCGGCACGGGTGAGCGCGTCACGCTGGCCTTCAACAGCCTGGTCCAGACGCTGACGCCGCTGCCGTAAGCGCGCGCGCCGCTGGCAGGGGGTGGTAAGTGGTCGCTGACGGCGTCCCGGGCAGCCGCCTCGCGGAGCGCCGGAACCCTCAGCTCCGCAGCCGCAGGTTGTCCGGGTCGTAAGGGGATTCGGGAATCACGGTCACCCGATGGCGGGTGCCGAGGATGTCCATCGAGAGCTCGCTGCCGGGTTCGGAAAACTCGGGCCGGACCATGGCGAGAGCCAGGGATTTTTCCAGCCGGAAGCCATAGTTGCCGCCGGTCGCGCGCCCGACCAGGTCTTTTCCGCGGTAGATCGGGTTGTTGCCGAGCGCGTCGGCATCGGTCACGTCGTGGACCTCGAGCGTCGCGAAGGCGTTGGCAAAGCCCCGCTCGCGCCAGCGGACCAGGGCGTCGCGGCCGATGAAGGAGCCTTTGTTGGGGTGGACGAAGCGGTCGAGCCCGGACTCAAAAGCCGCGTACTCGATCGACAGCTCGGTGCCGATCAGCCGGTATGATTTTTCCAACCGCAGAGAATCCATCGCGCGGATGCCGAAGGGCTTGAGGCCGAGGTCCTCGCCGGCCGCCATCAGGGCATCGAAGATGTGGTTCTGATACTCGAGCCCGTGGTGCAGTTCCCACCCGAGCTCGCCCACGAAATTGACCCGCAGCGCCTGGGTCGGCGCGAGGCCCACCAGGATCCTTTGGCCCGTGAGCCAGGGAAAGGCGGCGCTCGAGAAATCGGCGTCGCTGACCCGTTGCAGCAGCTCGCGCGATCGGGGTCCGGCGACCACCAGCACGCCCGTCGCATGGGTGAGGTTCTGGAACTGGACCGAGCCGTCCTGCGGCATGTGCCGCAAGAGCCAGTCGTGGTCGAGGCGCTGCCAGGCGCCGGCCGAGACCAGGTAGAAGCGGTCCTCCGCCTCGCGCATGATCGTGAACTCGGAGTGCACGCCGCCGCGGCTGTTGAGCGCATGGCAGAGATGGACGCGCCCGACCTTTTTCGGCAGCCGGTTGGCGACCAGGTGGTCCAGAAAAGCCTCGGCGCCGGGGCCGGAGACGCGCGCCTTGGCGAACGCGGTCATGTCGAGGAGGCCCACGTTCTCCTGGACGTTGCGGCACTCGGCGCCGACGGGCTCGAACCACTTCGAGCGGCGGAACGACCAGTGGTCCACCTGCGGCGTACCCTTGGGCGCGAACCAATTCGGCCGCTCCCAGCCGAACTTCTGGCCGAAGACCGCGCCCAGCACCTGCATGCGCTCGTAGCAGGGCGCCGTCCGCAAGGGTCGCCCGGCGGGGCGCTCCTCGTCCGGGTAGTGGATGACGAAGACGTTGGCGTAGGCCTCTTCGTTCTTCTGGCGCAGATAGGCCTTGGTCGCGTAGTCCCCGAAACGCCGGGGATCGACGCCCAGCATGTCGATCGTGGGCTCGCCTTCGGTGATCCATTCGGCCAGCTGCCAGCCGGCGCCGCCGGCAGCCGTGATGCCGAAGCTGTGGCCCTCGTTCAGCCAGAAGTTCGAGAGCCCCCAGGCCGGGCCGATGATCGGGCTGCCGTCCGGGGTATAAGGAATGGCGCCATTGTAAACCCGTTTGATCCCGACGTCACCGAACGCCGGCACCCGGTTGATCGCCGCCTCGATATGCGGCTCGAGGCGCTCGAGGTCCTCCTGAAACAGCTCGTATTCGGCAGCATCCTCGGGCCCATCGGGGTAGCAGCAGGGGGCACCCTTCTCGTACGGCCCGAGCAGGAGGCCACCCGCCTCCTCGCGCAGATACCAGGAGCCGTCGCTCTCGCGCAGCACGCCCATCTCGGGCAGCCCCTGCTTGTGACGCGCGACGATCTTGGGGTGCGGCTCGGTCACGATGTACTGATGCTCGACCGGGATCACGGGCACGTCGAGCCCGACCATGGCGCCGGTCCGGCGCGCGAAATTGCCGGTCGCGCTGACCACGTGCTCGGCAAGGATATCGCCCTTGTCGGTCGTGACCAGCCAGTCGCCGGAAGGCTTCCGGCTGATGCCGGTGACCGTGGTCTGGCGGTAGATCTCGCCGCCGCCCTGACGCGCGCCCCGCGCGAGCGCCTGGGTCAGGTCGGCCGGCTGGATGTAGCCGTCCTGCGGATGACGGATCGCGCCGACGACGCCCTTCGTGTTGCAGAGCGGCCAGATTTCCCGGACTTGCTCCGGCGTGAGAAACTCGACCTCGACGCCGATCGTCTCGGCCACCCCGGCGTATTGATGATATTCGTCCATGCGGTCGCGATTCAGGGCGAGGCGGATGTTCGAGACCTGCGCAAAGCCGACGTTCTGGCCAGTCTCCTGCTCGAGGCGCTGGTAGAGGGCGACCGAATACTTGTGGATCTGGCCTACCGAGTAGCTCATGTTGAACAGCGGCAGGAGGCCGGCGGCGTGCCAGGTCGAGCCGGAGGTCAGCTCCTTGCGCTCGACCAGGACGACGTCCGACCAGCCCTTCTTGGTCAGGTGGTAGAGGACGGAAACCCCGACCGCGCCGCCGCCGATCACCACCACTCGCGCCTGGCTCTTCATCGCCCGCCTCCCGCTCCGCCCATCGGCAAAGCTCCGCGCCCTTCCTAGCGTCCCACCATACCGCCGCCCTGGCCCAAGCGTCCAACCCTTGCCGGAATGCGGCATGAGCCGCGCCGCCGGCGCTTCGCGGACGCGCGCGGCTGAGACTCCACCCTGGGCACCGCTTACTGCGACATCGGGAGCGTGGGACAGTGGCAAACGCGTGAAGGCGCGTCGAGCAATGGAAGCAAAGATGGCAGGGCGTGTATTGCTGATCGGATTGGACGCCGCCGAGCCGCGGCTGATAGAGCAGTGGATCGACGACGGTTCGGCACGCGGCGCGCCGCTCCGCGGGCGCGGCGACTACGCCCGGATGCGGTCGACCGCGTACTGGTTGGTCGGGCGACTGGTCGACCTTCTATAGCCCTTGCCGGGCGCGACCGGCCACTACCTTGGTCGTCTGGCTGCCGGACGTAGATGGCCATGCCGCCCGGGCTGAAGGATCTGCCCTTGCCGCCCTTTTGGCGCGCTTTGAGGCGAGGGTCCGAGGGCATCCGCTCGAGCGTGCCGGGCACGAGCGCCCGCGGTCGTACCACGGCACGAGATCCGGCTGGGGCTGCACCGGCCTGTTGGCGCCGCCCGGTCGCACCGGGCGGACCGCTCGAGCATCGGGAGGCAGTTCCAGCGCCCGCCGAGCGCCGTGAGCACCACGTACTGCCGCCGGTCGGCGACCTGTTGGCATTCCGCGACCATCAGCTCGAGACCACGCGGGCCCTGAGCAGGCTCGGGCGGCGCTGCTGCGCCGGGAGACGTGGGATTGCGCGCTGATCGCCTTCCAGGCCCTGCACGCGGGCGGGCACAAACTGTGGAGCGACCACGGCGTCCTGGGCGAGGTGCCGCCACACCGGCGCGACGCCTTCGCGGGCGCGCTCAAGGAGCTGTACGCCGCCTGCGACCATGCGATCGGCGAGCTGATCGACGCCTGTGTGCCCGGCACCACGGTGCTCGTGTTCGCGCTGCATGGCATGGGCCCCAACACCTGCCGGTCCGACTTTCTGGGCACCATGCTCGAGCGATCCTGAGCGGCTCCCGGCGCGGCCCGACGCGGGGACCGCAGGCGACCGCCGGCAACGCGTTTCGTCATTCCTGCCGCCCGATGTCCGCGATGCGGTGAAGAGCCATCTGCCCGACCCTGGCGGACGCGCTGGCGGTCTATCGCCATTGGCTTCACGTACTGCCGTGTCGTCGCACGCCTTCAATGTGTTCTCCGAGCTGCCGCCCCCGAGCGGCATCAACCGGCGCGGGCCGCAACCGGGCTGCGTCGAGCCCGGCGACGAGTACGATCAGCTCCTGGCCGAGACGAGCACGGCCTTTGGACCTTCTCGCCGCCGTACAGCGGCCGCCCGTCGTGGGCTTGCCATCGCGCGCCCCGACCGGCCGTTCGAGGGGGGCCCAGCGCGCATTCAGCCGACTTGATCCGCTGGCACAAGAGTGGCGCGGACAGGCCGACGAGCTCGCCGCAATTCGGCGATCATCGCCTGGCCGACCCCGGGCAAGCATCCGACCGGCTCCCACGGCAACCATCGGGACGAGGGTTCCTGCTCGCGGCGGGCCCAGGGATCGAGCGGGCGCCGAGCTGGATCTGATCCGCACATCCTGGACTTGGCCCCACCGTCCCGCTCTGCTCGGGGTCGCCGCCCGGCCGAAGGGGCGGCCGCTCCCTCTGCGTCGGCCGGCGCCGGCCCGGTCGATCTGATCGACGGCTCCTGTCCGCCGACACGACTCCGGCGACCATGTCGGAAGAAGGCGGCCCCTTCCGGCCGGTGGCGCTCGCGTTGACGGCCGGGCCGGCTGGTATAGGATGGCGCGAACGGGCGCCTGGAGGCGGCGAGGGAGAAAATGGCATGAAGATCACCGCCGTCGAGGCGCTCTACCTGCGGCTGCCCGAAATCCAGGCGCGCACCGACAGTTCGCAGGACGCGCTCCTGATCCGGATCGAGACCGACGCCGGCATCACGGGCTGGGGCGAGGTCGACGGCTGCCCCTGGGTGGTCAAGGCGATCGTCGAGGCGCCCATGTCGCACACGCTGGTCACGGGCCTGCGCGCGCTGCTGATCGGCGAGGACCCGCTCGCGACCGCGCGGCTCTGGAGCAAGATGTATCAGGGCACCCTCTACTACGGGCGGGAGGGGGCCGTGATCCAGGCCATGGCCGGGATCGATCTCGCTCTCTGGGACATCAAGGGCAAGGCGCTGGGGGAGCCGGTCTGGAAGCTGCTCGGCGGCCGCCACCGGGATCGTCTGCGGGTCTACGCCTCCAACATGTTCCAGTTCACAGCCGAAGCGACCGCGGATCGGGTGCGCAAAGCCAGGGACGAAGGCTTCACCGCCGCCAAGTTCGGCTGGGAGCCGTTCGGGCGCGATGCCAGGACCGACTGCGCCTATCTGGACGCGATGCGCAAGGCGGCCGGCGACGACTTCGACCTGATGCTCGATGTGGGCCTGGTCTGGGATGCGACCACGACGATCCAGCGCGCCAAGCTGTTCGAACCCTACGGCCTGTTCTGGATCGAGGAGCCGCTGCCGCCCGATGACCTCGAGGGCTATCACCGGGTCAGCCGCGCGATCAGCCAGCGGCTCGCGGCCGGCGAGGAGGAGTGCACGCTGCGCGGCTTTGCGCGCCTGATCGATCAGGGCGGCATCGGCCTTGCCCAGATCGACATGACCCGCTGCGGCCTGACCCAGTCGATGCAGATCGCGGCCCATGCCGCGAGCCGGGGCGTGCCGGTCGCCAACCACAACTTCACGACCGACATCAACACCGCGGCCTCGCTGCACTTCCTGGCGGCGGTGCCAAACGCGCTGGTGCTCGAATACTGCGTCGAGCCGTCCGAGATCTCGCGCCGCCTGATCAAGAACCCGATCCGCCTCGAGGACGGCCACATGCGCGTGCCCGAGGAACCGGGGCTCGGGGTCGAGCCCGATCTCGCCGTCGTCGAGAAGTATCTCGTCCGCGATTGAAGGCGCGTCCGAACCAATGAACCTGGGCGTCGCGGCGGCTGGCTGACGCCTTGCCCGTCGAGCGCTCGCAGATGGAGGAGGAGGGGCTCATGCGTTGTCTGATCGTTGGTCTTGCCGGACTGGTCGCGGTGCTCGGCGGAGCCGGGGTCACGGTCGCCCAGGCGGAAGAGTTCTACCAGGAAACCCAGCCGCAGTTCGAGAACTGCGCCGACGGCTCGCTCGACCGGGTGCGCAAGGACGGCATCGTGCTCGGCAAATCCTCGATCGCGCCGCACTCGCTGCTCGATCCCAAGACCAAGGAGGCGAGCGGCATCGACGTCGAGATCAACAACGCCGTGCTCGACTGGCTGGGGGTCGAGAAGCGGACCTTCGAGTGGATGCCCTGGGAGTCGCAGATCCCCTCGCTCCTGTCGAAGCGGACCGACGTGATCGCGCAGAACATCCACGTCAACCCCGACCGCGTGAAGGTGATCAGCTTCACCGGCCCCGCCTGGTGGTATGGCCCGATCGTCCTGGTCCAGAAGGGCAACCCCGAGGGCATCAAGTCCTATGACGACTTCAAGGGCAAGGACGTCGGCGCGATCTCGGGCTCGGCCGCCGAGAACTATCTGCGCCGGATCGGCGCCAACACCCAGCCGTTCAAGGCACCCGCCGAGGAATTGCAGAGCCTCGACCAGGGCCGGGTTAAATACGTGGTCGAGGACGACGTCATCTTCACCGTGTTCCAGAAGGAGAACCCGAACAGCAACATCGAGGCGCTGACGACGATCGCGACCCCCGACGATATCATCTTCGGCGGCGGCTACGGCAACGCCCGCTTCGGCATCCGCAAGGAGGACTGCCAGCTGCGGGTCGCCTATACGGCAGCGCTGGCCGAGCTGCGCGCCAACGGCTTCGTGAGCTCCGTGCTCAAGAAGTACGGGCTCAGCGATCGCAATCTGTTCTGGTTCAAGCTCAATCCTTAGAGCCCGCTGGTCCCGGGGGCGGGCACTCGCTGAGCCCGGCCCCGGGACCCGCCCGCGCGCGCCGATCGCATGGAGCTCTTCAACACCGAGGTCGCGATCGAGGCCTTCGGCCCGCTGCTTGCGGGTCTGCTGATCACCTGCGAGCTCACGGTCGTCGTCATCTGCCTGAGCCTGATCCTAGGCCTTTTGGCGGCACTCGCCCGCATGTTCGGGCCGCGGCCGCTGGTCTGGCTCGTGATCGGCTACGTGGAAGTGATGCGCAACACGCCGCTGCTCTTGCAGCTGGTCTACGTCTACTACGTGCTGCCCGAGGTCGGGATCCGGCTCGACAGCTTCACGGCCTCGGTGATCGCGCTGACCCTCAACTACTCGGCCTATATCTCTGAGGTCTACCGCTCCGGGATCCAGGGCATCGGCCGCGGCCAGAGCGACGCCGCGGCCGCGCTCGGCATGACGCGGGCCCTCGGCCTCCGCCGCATCATCCTGCCGCAGGCGGTGCGCCTCGTGGTGCCAGCACTCGGCAACTATCTGATCTCGCTGTTCAAGGACACCGCACTCTGCTCGGTCGTGAGCGTCCAGGAAGTCCTGTTCAGCGCACAGCTGATCGCCGCCCGCAACTACCAATATCTGACGCTCTACACGGTCGTCGGTGTTCTCTACTTCATCGTCGGGTTCGCGGCCGCGCGCTTCGTCAACCACCTCGAGGCGCGGACGCGCCAGGGCTACCGCCGCAGGCGGCGACCGGCGTGAGCGATCAGCCGGACGAGCTCGCGGCCCCGACGGCGACCCCGGTCGCCGTGCGCCCCATGATCGAGGCGGACGACCTCCACAAGTCGTTCGGCCACATCGAGGTTTTGAAGGGAGTGAGCCTCGCGGTCGCGCGTGGCGAGGTGATCTGCGTGATCGGCCCCTCGGGCTCAGGCAAGTCGACGCTGCTGCGCTGCCTCAACTGGCTGGAAGTCCCCGAGCGCGGCCAGATCCGGATCGACGGCGAGGTCGCCTACCGCGAGCGCTCGGGCGCCGTCCTGCGCCTGCAGCCGCCCAAGCGCATCGCCGCGATCCGCGCCACGGTCGGCATGGTATTCCAGTCGTTCAACCTTTTTCCGCACCTGAACGCGCTCGAGAACGTCATGGAAGCGCCGGTCCACGTGCTGAAGCAGTCCAAGGCGCAAGCCCGCGAGGCAGCGCAGGCGCTGCTCGCCCAGGTCGGCCTCGCCGACCGCGCCGACCACTACCCCGAAGAGCTCTCGGGCGGCCAGCAGCAGCGGGTCGCGATCGCGCGTGCGCTGGCGATGGGCCCCAAGGCCATGCTGTTCGACGAGGTCACGAGCGCCCTCGATCCCGAGCTGGTCGGCGAAGTCCTGAACGTGATGCGCGATCTCGCCGCCCGCGGCATGACGATGATCGTCGTCACCCACGAGATGAACTTCGCCCGCCAGGTCTGCGATCGCGTGATTTTCATGGACCACGGCCAGATCGCCGAAGAAGGCGTCCCCGCCGAGATCTTCACCCGCCCGCGCGAACCCCGCACCCGCGCCTTCCTCCGCGAGATCCTCGAGCGCTGATTTCCTGCACCGGTCGGGAGCCTCCATCGTCTCCATCGACCCTGGAGATTGATCCATATTGATCCGAGACCTCAACCGAGCAACTCCGGCGAGCGCTGGAGATTGATATGGAGATCAACGGGGTGAGCGCTGATATGCGCCAAACTTCAAACCAGTGGTTCAGCCCCGCGACCCGGATGCCGGGCGTGAGCTGGTGGCATCCGTCACCCGGCGCGAACCCGCTCGATCGCGGCCAGCTTTGTCAACCAAGCTCGCCCGCTGCTGCACGAGGTCCTATTCGTCCTGTACGCGCCAGCAAAAAGGCCCGCCGTCGCTACGGAACCCGTTCCGGGGGCCTGGACTAGGTGCGGCGGCTTTGCCGGGCGGCGGCGTCGTGGGCCTGCGACCAGCCGTTCTGCCAGTCGAGATGGGCGCGCGCGTCGGATGGATGCGGATTGTCGGCGAGGCCGCGGCCTGCGGCGTAGGCCTCGTAGCCGGCATCGTACTCGGACGCCTCGGCCGCCGGCGGCTCGACGGCCGTGGCCGGCGGCCCGCTCGGGGAGCATCGCGCCTCCAGCTGCATCAGCACGCTGTCGTCGACCCCCGAGGGATGGCCCGCCAGCACCTCGCGGCCGCGGGCCGTGATCCGAAACCCGCCGCGCCGGCCCTCGATCAGTCTCGATCGGTGGCCCCTCGATCAGGCTGGCGCGATCCAGCTTTGCAATCACCGCCCGCACGCGCGCGCGCACCAAGCCCTCCGGCACCCGGTGCTCGACCTCGGCGCGATCGCGCAGCGCGCGCAGGTGATCGATGCAGGCATCGACGCTCCCCGCCCGCGCCGCAGCGACGCGCAGCACCGCGAGCATCAGGTCCGGCTCGTGCAGCAGGATCGAATCGTCGCCTTCCATGCTCTCTCCGATCGGAGCACGGGGACGGGCAGGACCACCGGCGCTCCGATCAATTCAACGCCGGTTCTTGCTGCCTGGTTCCACGAGCCGCCCCCGGACAACCGGTCAGGCGAGGCTGACCCGCTCGGCGCGGGGGGTCTTGCCGTACATCTGCCGGTAGCAGGTGGAAAAATGCGAGGCCGAGACGAAGCCGGTGGCGAAGGCGACGTTCATGACCGGCATCGTGGTCTGGTAGAGCAGATGGCGGGCGCGCTCGAGCCGGAGCTCGAGATAGTACTGCGCCGGCGTGCGTCCGAGGTGCTTTCGAAACAGGCGCTCGAGCTGGCGGCGCGAGAGGGCCACGTAGCGCGCCAGCATCTCCTGGTCGAGCGGCTCCTCGACGTTCGCCTCCATCATCTCGATCGCGCCGATCAGCTTGGCGTGATGGATGCCGAGGCGGACCCGGTACGGCATGCGCTGGTGGTCGTGCGGCTGGCGGATGCGGTCGAGCAGGCATTGCTCGGAGACCTTGACCGCGAGCTCCTGGCCGTGGTCGCGGGCGATCAGGTGCAGCATGAGATCGAGTGCCGCGGTGCCGCCCGAGCAGGTCAGGCGCTTGCCGTCGACCTCGAACAGATCGGCGCTGACGTCGACCTCGGGGAACTCCTCGATGAAGCCCGGCAGGTTTTCCCAGTGGATCGTGCAGCGGTGGTTGTGGAGCAGACCGGCTCGGGCCAGAAGATGCGCGCCGGTGCAGAGGGCGCCGACCACCGCGCCCGAACGGTCGGCGCGGCGCAGCCAGGCGAACAGCTCGCGATCGGTGATCCGCTCGGCGCCGAGCCCGCTGCAGAGGATGATCGTCGGCTGGTCGCGCCCGGGCCCGATGTGGACGTCCGCCAGGTTCTGGTCGGCGGTCACCAGACAGCCGTTGCTGGCCTTGACCGTGCCCGCCGCCTTGGCGACCACCTGCCAGCCGTAGAGCGTCTGCCCGGCCATGCGATTGGCGATCCGGAGCGCCTCGAGCGCCGAGACGAACGCCATCATCGAGAAGTTCGGCACCAGCACGAAGGCAAAGCGCTCGGGCGCCCGCGCCTGGCCGGACGCGAGCGCCAGCTGATGACCGTTGGCTCAACTCATCCCGTCACCTCGATGTCGCAAACCCGACACTTGGCGCCCACTATCGACCGATCGCCGGCCAAAGACAATCGGCGGGTGCCATGTCGCGAGGGCGACAGCCGGTGTCGCCGCGGGCGATGTGATGCTACACAAAGTTCCTGCATCTGGACCAGCAGACGGGAGGCCGCAGAGCGCGCATGGCCATGACCAGGATGAAGAGCGACATCGAGATCGCCCGGGCGGCAAGCCTGCTGCCGATCGGCGAGGTGGCGGGCCGGCTTGGGATTCCGGGCGAAGCGCTCTACCAATACGGGCCCGACAAGGCCAAGATCGGCTTCGACTTCCTGGCAGAGCTCGCGGACCGGACGGACGGCAAGCTGGTGCTGGTGACCGCGATCACCCCGACGCCGGCCGGCGAAGGCAAGACCACGACGACCGTGGGCTTGGGCGACGGCCTCAACCGGATCGGCGTGCGCGCCGCGATCTGCCTGCGCGAGCCATCTCTGGGCCCCTGCTTCGGCATGAAGGGGGGCGCTGCCGGCGGCGGCTACGCCCAGGTCGTGCCGATGGAGGACATCAATCTCCACTTCACCGGCGACTTCCACGCGATCGGCAGCGCCAACAATCTGCTGGCTGCCCTGATCGACAACCACCTCTATTGGGGCAACGAGCTCGGGCTCGACGCAAGGCGGATCGCCTGGCGCCGGGTCATGGACATGAACGACCGGGCGCTGCGTTCGGTCGTGAGCTCGCTGGGCGGTGTCGCCAACGGCTATCCGCGCGAGGACGGCTTCGACATCACGGTCGCCTCCGAGGTGATGGCGATCTTCTGCCTCGCCACGGACATCCACGACCTCGAGCGCCGGCTCGGCAACATCATCATCGGCTACACCCGCGAGCGCCGCCCGGTGACCGCGGCCGACCTCAAGGCCGAGGGGCCGATGGCGGTCCTGCTCAAGGACGCCTTGATGCCCAACCTCGTGCAGACGCTCGAGCATAACCCCGCCTTCATCCACGGCGGCCCGTTCGCCAACATCGCGCATGGCTGCAACTCGGCGATCGCGACCAGGACCGCCCTCAAGCTCGCCGACTACGTCGTGACCGAAGCGGGTTTCGGGGCCGATCTCGGTGCGGAAAAGTTCTTCGACATCAAATGCCGCAAGGCGGGGCTCACCCCCGATGCGGCGGTGGTCGTGGCGACCGTGCGGGCGCTGAAAATGCATGGCGGGCTCGCTCGCGACCGGCTGGGTGAGGAAGACCAGGAGGCGCTCCGGCGCGGTATGGCGAACCTCGCCCGCCACGTCCAGAACGTCCGCCGCTTCGGCGTGCCGGCCGTGGTCGCGATCAACCACTTCACGAGCGACACGGCCGCCGAGCACGCGCTGGTCCAGGAGCTCTGCCGCGCCCAAGGGGTCGAGGCGATCGTCTGCAACCACTGGGCGGAAGGCGGCGCCGGCACCGAGCGCTTGGCCGAGCACGTCGTCGCCTTATGCGAGAGCGGCCACCGCCTCGACGGCCTCGGCTTTCAGCTGCTCTACCCGGACGAGATGACCTTGTGGGACAAGATGAAGACAATCGCGACCAAGATCTATGGGGCCGAGGACATCATCGCCGACAAGACGATCCGGGCCCGCTTCGCCGAATTGCAGGAGCAGGGCTACGGCCACTACCCGATCTGCGTCGCCAAGACCCAGTACAGCTTCTCGACCGACCCGAACCTGAAGGGCGCGCCCTCGCACCATGTGGTCCCGATCCGCGAGGTACGGCTCGCCAACGGCGCCGAGTTCGTGGTCGCGATCTGCGGCGACATCATGACCATGCCCGGCCTGCCCCGGGTGCCGGCGGCCAACAGCATCCGGATCGATGCGAAGGGCCAGGTCGAGGGGCTGTTCTGATTGCCCGCCGCCGCTCAAGCGAGCCCGACCCAGACCGCCAGGGCGCGTTCTACGCGCAGCATCGTCTCGTCGTCCATGCGACCAAATGGAACCCGGATCTTGTCGCGCCTGATCGTCATGGGCTTGTCGACCATGATCTGCGACACGAGGCTCAGCCCGTTGGCCGGCGACGGCTCGACCGTGATGCGAAACTGAGGCGCGCTTCGGATCTCGCTCGTGAGCGGCAGCAGCGTGAAGGTCGGATGAGTGGCGTTGAACAGGTCGGACTGGATGATCAGGGCTGGACGCGGCTTGCCGAAATCGCCCGGCAGCGCCACGGCGACCACGTCGCCCCGCGTCACGGACGCCAATCCTCCACATCCTGGATGGCCTCCAGCTCATCCATGATGGCCTGCTCGGCCGGATCGTCGGCGACCAGCAGCGATTGCCGACGGCATTCGGCGGCGAACTCCGGAGACCGGGTGTCGGGCACCCAGAGCTGGATCTGGCGAAGCCCCTTGGCGCGCATGCGCTCGCGGTAGCGGCGAACGTTCTCGTGGGACTTCGGATCTGGCTTGGATTGGAACTTTCGCATGCTGGCTCTCTTGTGACGGATCGGATGACTAGTCATATAGCACCGGTTCGACGTCAGCGCCAGTCCGGGCCGGTCCGTCGCGGCGAGCAAAGCCGACGCCGCTGCCGCCCTTGAAGACGGACAGCGCGTTTGCGACAAGAGGCAGAACCTCGCACCGCTGATCGGTCGGCAATGACGAAGTACTCGATCTGGTCGCTCACCCGGAACGCGCTCCGCGGCCATCAGGACTGGGCGCCGGTCTGGCGGAGCCCGGAGCCACGGCCGCGCTACGCCGTGATCATCGTCGGCGCCGGCGGGCATGGGCTCGCGACCGCCTACTACCTTGCGAAGGAGTGCGGGATTGCGGATGTCGCGGTCTTGGAAAAAGGCTGGCTGGGGGGCGGCAACACCGGCCGCAACACCACGATCATCCGGTCCAACTATCTCCAGGACGGCAGCGCCGCGATCTACGACCATGCGGTCAAGCTCTGGGAAGGCCTGTCGCAGGCGCTGAACTACAATGTCATGTTCAGCCAGCGCGGCGTCATGCACCTCGCCCATTCGGTCCACGACCTCCAGGAGGTCAAGCGGCGCCTGCACGCCAACCGCCTCTCCGGGATCGACAGCGAGTTCCTGACGCCCGCCGAAATCCATGAGATCGAGCCGCTGCTGAACGTATCGCGGAGCGCGCGCTATCCGATCATGGGGGCATCGCTGCAGCGGCGCGGCGGCACCGCCCGCCACGATGCGGTCGCCTGGGGCTACGCGCGCGCCGCCGACGGCCTGGGGGTCGACATCATCCAGAACTGCGAGGTGACCGGCATCCGTACCCGCGGCGGGCAGGTGGAAGGCGTCGAGACCACGCGCGGCGAGATGGGCTGCGCAAAACTGGCACTGGTCGCGGCCGGCCATTCGAGCGTGCTCGCACAGATGGCGGGGCTGCGCCTGCCGATCGAGAGCTTTCCGCTCCAGGCTCTGGTCTCGGAGCCGGTCAAGCCCTGTGTCAACACGGTCATCATGTCGAACGCCGTGCACGGCTACATCAGCCAGTCGGACAAGGGAGAGCTCGTGATCGGCGCCGGTACCGACCAGTTCGTCTCCTACAGCCAGCGCGGCAGCTTCCACGTCATCGAGCACACGCTGCAGGCGATCGTCGAGCTTTTTCCGAACTTCTCGCGCATGAAGATGCTGCGCCAGTGGGGCGGGGTCGTCGACGTCACGCCCGATCGCAGCCCGCTCATTGGCCTGACCCCGGTTGCGAACCTCTTCATCAACTGCGGCTGGGGCACCGGCGGCTTCAAGGCGACGCCCGGCTCCGGCCACGTCTTCGCGCACACGATCGCCCGAGGCGAGCCGCACCCGATCGCCGCCCCCTTCACGCTCGAGCGCTTCTCGAGCGGCGATCTGGTCGACGAGCACGGCGCCTCCGCCGTGGCGCACTGACAGGAGTCATGCGATGGCGAAAACGATCGCTCGCCCTGCCGGGGTCGATCTCTATGAGAGCGACTTCACCGCCTGGGCGGAACTCCAGGCCCAGCTGCCCGAGCAACGCCGCTTCGATGAACTCGACCTCGACCATTTGCTCGAGGAGGTCGCAGACTTGGCGACCAATCAGCGGCACGCGATCCTCAGCCGTGCCCGCCGCGTCCTCCAGCATTTCCTCAAGCTCGAATACTCGCCGGCGACATGGCCAAGGCGCGGCTGGCAGGAAACCATCGTGGCCCAGCGCACCGACTTGGAGGAGCGCACCGACCTGGAGGAACGCCTCACTGCCACCCTTCGCCGCGAGCTGGACGCAGGCTTGAAGGAAACCTATAGCCGTGCACGGCGCGACGCAGCCGAGGACCTTCGACGGGACAAGGTGGCCGAGGCCGACCTGCCGGCGAGCCGCCCTTACACGCTGGATCAGATCCTCGACCCGGACTGGCTGCCGACCAACCGCCACGGCATTGACAACACCAACAACGGGACGACGTGAAGCCGCCATGGCCAAAGTGATTGCGAGACCGCCCGAGAGCGATCTCTACGAGCAGGACTTCCCGCTGTGGGCGGAACGCCAGGCTGCACTGCTGCGCGCAGGTCGGTTCGGCGAACTCGATCTCGACAACCTGATCGAGGAGGTGGAGGATTTGAGCCGGCGCGAGCGGGATGCCGTCGAAAGCCTCGTCGAGACGCTCCTCGAGCACTTCCTGAAGCTGGCGTTCTCTCCGGCCGAGCGACCCAGGCGGGGCTGGCTGGTCTCCGTCGACAAGCAACGAGCAAAGCTTGCGCGCAAGCTGACGACGACGCTGCGCACTCATCTCGAGGCGGAGCTGCCGGCACTCTACGCCAGGCTCCGACGGCCGGTCGCTCGTCAGCTGGAGAAGGACCGCGTGCGAGGCGATGCCCTTCCCCTCGACTGCCCCTTTGCCCTCGACCAGGTCCTCGATCCGGACTGGTACCCGCGCAACGTGCACGGCCTCGAGGACCCGAAACTGTGACCGCGCCATGCTGCTGATCCCCTGCCCCTGGTGTGGTGAGCGCGAGGAGACCGAGTTCCACTGCGGCGGCGAGGCGCACATCGTCCGGCCCAGGCGCCCGGCCGAGCTCACCGACCCGCAGTGGGCCGACTATCTGTTCATGCGCGCCAACCCCAAGGGCCGGCACTTCGAACGCTGGCGCCACATCCACGGCTGCGGCCGCTGGTTCAACCTCGCCCGCGACACCGTGACCGACCGGATCCTCGCGGTCTACCGAATGGGCGAGCCCAAGCCACAGACTGATCCGTCTTCTTCACCCGACGATCCGACACCATGAGCGAGCAGGGCCACGACCGGCCGGGCCATCGCCTGCCCGCGGGCGGGCGGATCGACCGCTCGCGACCGCAGGGCTTCGCCTTCAATGGCGTCCGCTACCAGGGTTTCGCCGGCGACACGCTGGCGTCCGCCCTGCTCGCGAACGGCATCCACCTGGTCGGCCGCAGCTTCAAATATCATCGCCCGCGCGGCATCGTCGCGGCCGGCGCCGAGGAGCCGAACGCGCTGGTCCAGCTCGGCGAGGGTCCGCGCACCGAGCCCAACGCCCGCGCGACCCAGGTCGAGCTCTACGACGGCCTCGTCGCCCGCAGCCAGAACTGCTGGCCCTCGGTCGAGTTCGACATCGGCGCGATCAGCAATCTTCTGAGCCCGCTGTTCCCGGCCGGCTTCTACTACAAGACCTTCATGTGGCCGCCGTCCTGGTGGCAAAGCGTCTACGAGGGCGCGATCCGCCGGGCCGCGGGCCTGGGCCAGGCGCCAACCGAGCCCGATCCCGACCGCTATGAGCACCGCTTCGCCCATGCCGACGTTCTGGTCGTAGGCGGCGGACCCGCAGGCCTCGCAGCAGCCCTCGCGGCCGGCCGCAGCGGCGCGCGCGTGGTCCTGGCCGAGCAGGATCCGGAACTCGGCGGCGCGTTGCTGTCCGAGCCGTCAGACCATCCGGCCGCCGCCTGGCTCGGGGAAGTCCGAGCGGAGCTCGGAGCGCTGCCGGAGGTCGCCATCCTGACCCGGACCACGGCGTTCGCCTACTACGACCACAACTATCAGGGCCTGGTCGAGCGGGTGACCGACCACCTCGGACCGGCCGCCCCTCCGCACCTGCCCCGCCAGCGGCTCTGGAAGTTGCGGGCCAAGCAGGTGGTGCTGGCAACCGGCGCGCTCGAGCGACCGCTGGTGTTCGCCGACAACGACCGGCCCGGGATCATGCTGGCCGGCGCCGTCCGCAGCTATCTCAACCGTCACGCCGTGCGCGCCGGCCAACGCGCCGTGCTGCTCACCAACAACAACGACGCCTACCGGGTCGCGCTCGACCTGCGCGCCGCCGGCGCCACGGTGACCGTGGTCGATCTGCGCTCGAAGCCTGCCGGGGCTCTGCCGCGGCAGGCCACGACCGCCGGCATCGCCATCCGGGCCGGGCATGCGATCACCGGCACCGCGGGCCACCGGCGGGTGAGCGCCGTCCAGATCCAGGCCCTCAACGCTGCCGGCGACGGCGTTCAGGGGAGCCCGGAAACGATCGCCTGCGATCTGGTCTGCGTCTCCGGCGGCTGGAGCCCGACCATCCACCTGCAATCGCAATCGCGCGCGCGGCCCCGCTACGATCCCGAGCGCGGCATCTTCCTGCCCGGCGAACCCGTCCAGGCGGAGCGCTCGGCCGGTGCCTGCAACGGCGCCTTCGGCCTCGAGGCGTGCCTCGCGGCGGGTGCCCGCGCCGGCATGGCCGCGGCAGCCGCCGCCGGGTTCGAGGCGGCGCTCCCCGATCTCCCGCACTGCGAGGAGCCCGCGGAAACGCCGCCACGGCTCCTCTGGCAGCTGCCCTCGGGCCGGTCGGGGCATCGCCAGAAGGCGTTCGTCGATCTGCAGAACGACGTCACCGCCGCCGACCTCGCGCTGGCTCTTCGCGAAGGCTACCGCTCGGTCGAGCACGTCAAGCGCTACACCACGACCGGCATGGGCACCGACCAGGGCAAGACCGGCAACGTCAACGCGCTGGGCATCGTCGCGGAGATTACCGGCCAGCCGATCGCCGAACTGGGCGTCACGACCTTCCGCCCGCCCTACACGCCGGTCACCTTCGGCGCGATCGCCGGCCGCAATGCCGGCGCCCTGTTCGAGCCGGTCCGGCGGACCCCGATGCACGCCTGGCACGCGGCGCAAGGTGCCGTGTTCGAGCCCGTCGGCCAGTGGCAGCGCCCCTGGTACTACCCCCGCCCGGGCGAAGACATGGCCGCGGCGGTCGCGCGCGAGGTGAAGGCAGCGCGCAGCTCGATCGGCATCCTCGATGCCTCGACGCTCGGCAAGATCGACCTCCAGGGCCCCGACACAGCGGAGCTTCTCAACCGCGTCTACACCAACGCCTGGAGCAAGCTCGCCATCGGCCGCTGCCGCTACGGCCTGATGCTGGGCGAGGACGGCATGGTGTTTGACGACGGCGTCACCTCGCGCCTTGGCGAGCAGCACTACCTCATGAGCACCACGACCGGCGGGGCGGCGCGCGTGCTCGCCTGGCTCGAGGAGTGGCTGCAGACCGAATGGCCGGAGCTTCGCGTCTTTTGCACCTCGGTCACCGAGCATTGGGCGACCGTCAGCCTCTGCGGCCCGAGGATCCGCGAGCTGATGGCGGAGCTGGTGCCCGCCCTCGACCTCGATCCCGAAACCTTCCCCCACCTCTGCGTTCGCGAGGCGGACGTCCTGGGCGTGCCGGCGCGCGTCTTCCGGATCAGCTTCACGGGCGAGCCCGGCTACGAGATTCAGATCCCTTCGAGCTACGGCCTTGCCCTCTGGCAGGCCTGCATCGCCGCCGGCCAGAAGTACGCCATCACCCCGTACGGCACCGAGGCGATGCACGTGCTGCGCGCCGAGAAGGGCTACATCATCACCGGCCAGGAGACCGACGGCACCGTCACGCCTGCCGACCTCGGCATGACCTGGATCGTCGGCAAGCAGAAGCCGGACTTCATCGGCCAGCGCTCGCTCGCCCGTGCCGACCTCCAAAAGGACGGCCGCAGACAGCTGGTGGGCCTGTTGCCGGACGACCCGGAAGCGCTCCTGGAGGAGGGCGGCCAGCTCGTCGCCGATCCGGCCGAGCCGGTCCCGATGACCATGCTCGGCCACGTCACATCCGCCTACTTCAGCCCCAACCTTTGCCGGTCCTTCGCGCTCGCCCTGCTCGCGGACGGCCGCGCCCGGATCGGCCAGAAGCTCTACGTCCCGCTTGCGGGCCGCATGCTCGCCGTGACCGTCACCGCTCCGGTCTTCTTCGACCGGGAAGGGACCAGGCTGCATGGCTGAGCGGCTTTCGCGTCAGCCCGCGCTCGCGCCGGGGCGGCTGCAACCGCGCGGCGTCCGGCTCGCCGAGCGCACCGGCCTCGGCAAGATCGACCTGCGTGGCGATCCGGCCGACCGCGGCTTCATGACCGGGATCGGCCGCGTCCTCGACCTCCTGCTGCCGACCGAGCCCAACACGACGGCCAGCAAAGGGTCGATCACCGCCCTCTGGCAGGGCCCCGACCAGTGGCTGCTGATCTGCCCGGCGGACGATGTCGCCTTCTTCATCAACACGCTCCGCCAGGCGACGGCCGGCAGCCACGCGGCACTGACCGACGTCAGCGACGGCCGCATCGCGCTCAGGCTCGCCGGCCCCAGCGCCCGCGACCTGCTCGCCAAGGGCTGCCCGCTCGACCTCCATCCGCGCCGTTTCCAGCCCGGCCAATGCGCCCAGAGCCTGCTCGCCAAGGCGGCCGTCCTCTGCCACCTTTGCGCAGACGACGCGCAGCAGGGCCCGACCTTCGACCTCTACGTCGCCCGCTCCTTTGCCGATTATCTCTGGACCTGGCTGGAAGACGCCGGCCGCGAGTACGGCGTCCAGGTCGAGCCCTCCGCCTGACGCCTTGCTTGATCCCCGTCTACACATGTATGTCTAGTGTATATGTTGCGAAGGTGGAGCCATGGTGCGCACTCAGGTCTACCTCACCGAAGAGCAGGACCGCGGCCTCAAGGGCCTTGCCGAAAGCAGCGGCCGCAAGCGGAGCGAGCTGATCCGCGAGGCGGTCGACCGCCTGCTGACCGAGCATCGCCCCAAGGACTGGCGCGCAGCGCTCGAGGGGGTACGCGGCATGTGGGCCGACCGGGACGACCTCGACGAGCTCTATGCAGAACTGCGTGCCGAAGTTGAAGATCGGGTTGACCGCCTGAGCGGGTGTGCCAAACGGCCGTGCGCCGGTTGCTGCTGGATACCTGCGTTCTGATCGATCATCTCCGGGAGCATCCACCGGCGGTTGCCTATATCTGAAATTTGCCAGCGGTACCGCTGCTGTCAGCGGTGACGATCGCGGAAATCTACGTCGGCGCCCGCAATCAGGCCGAGGCGCGACGCATCGAGGTGCTGGTCGACCCCTTCGTCGTTCTGTCGGTCGATGCGGAGATCGCTCGCCTGGGCGGAGGCTTCCGCCGTCAATTCGGGCGCAGTCACGGCACCGGACTGTTGGACGCCCTGATCGCCGCGACCGCGGAGGTCCATGGCGCCCGCCTCGTGACGCGCAACGCCCGCCACTTCCCGATGCTGGCCGACGTCCTGGTGCGTTACCCCTAGCCCCTCAAGGGCGTCGGCACCCGGCCCGGCTCAGATCGTGCCCAGGTAGTCCCGCTTGCCGAGCGGCACCCCGGCGTGGCGCAGGATCGCGTAGGCGGCCGTGGTGTGGAAATAGAAGTTCGGCAGCACGAAGTTGACGAGATACTGCTGGCCCTTGAAGGTCATCGGCTGGCCGCCGACCGTGAGCGCGATCTCGCGCTCCTCCGAGCCGTCGATCGCCTCCGCCGCAAAGCCCTGCACGAACTTGACGGTTCGCTCGATGCGCGCCTTGAGCTCGGCAAAGCCCGTCTCGTTGTCGGCATAGCTCGGCACCTCGACGCCCGCGAGGCGTGCGCTGCAGCTCTTGGCGAAATCGGCCGCGATCCGGATCTGCCGGATCAACGGGAACATGTCGGGGGCGAGCCGGTAGTTGAGCAGAACGGCGGGATCGATCTTGCGCTCGGCGGCATAGGATTCGGCCTTGGTCAGGACGCCGGCAAGCGCCCCCAGCGTCTGCAGGAAAGCCGGCACCGAGGCCTGATACATCGACAGCGACATGGGCGTGCACCATTCCTTCGAGGTTTCGTGATCCAGCGCCTATCTGCCCCGCCGCGGCCCACCAGGCAAGCGCCTTCGCACGCGCCGCCCTCAGCGCGGCGACGACGCTCCCCGACCCCTGAGCTTGCCCGCGTCCGCCGACATATACGTTGCGGGGCACGAGCCATGGTGCGCATCGCTGTCTCGATGCTCCCATCGGCACCGGCTGCGCGTCAATCCTATGGGTAGGGCAGCAGGAGGTCGGTGAGGATCGGGAAGTGGCGGGCGTTGCGGGTCACGAGGCGCAGGCCGTGGATCTGTGCGGTCGCCACTTATATCATTTTCTAGTTGTTTATGGACTGCGGCCGGGACCGGACCGGCGGGCCGGCGGCGGATGCGCCCGCCCGCCGGCAGGACGGGTCAGTTGAAGGTGTGCAGGTTGAGCTTCAGGGAGCCGTCGGGCTGGCGCGCGAAGCCGTGCACCGCGAGTCCGCCCACCTGCTGGGGGCTGCCGTCGGAGGCCTTGCCGGTCGCGCTCCACTTGGCGGCGCTCGACACCTCCTTGGCATCGGCATCGCCATAGACCTCGATGATTTCCAGCGAGTGGTCGGTGACGCCGGCATCGAACAGAGCGGCGAAGAACTTCTCGACGCCGGCGGGGCCGGTGATCACGTCGTGGGTGGGTGGCAGAAGCTTGGCGTCCTCGGTGTAGAGCGACGCCAGGGCCGCCGCATCGCCTTTGTTGAAGGCTTCATTCCAGGCGCTGTAGGCGGTCTCGACCTCGCTCTTGAGATCGGCAGCGAGAACCGGCTGCACCGTCAAACAAAAAAGCCCCAGGATAACCGCTGACAGAGTACGCAACATAATGTTTGCCCCTTCTAGTCTCGAGCTTGGTGCCAAAGGCGCAGCCGCCGACGGCGGCACACGCGCGCCCCGATCATATCGCCTGACGGCGGTCAACGCGAGCTTTCTTGCTGTGGGGTCACGTCTCGTGCTGTGGGGTCAAGTACTCCAATCGCGGTCAAGGGGTGATCTCCTGTTGGATTGATCGCTGCCGGGTTCAAGGTTCTCCGCGAGGTCGTCGCTCGGCATGGGGTTCGAGGGGTGGCGCCTTGATGTCTTGTCCGTGGTCGGCCCGGGTCGGCCGCCGCATCTGACCCCGGAAGGTCACCGGCCCGCTCGTCCCGGCAGGACCCGTCGAGACCGCAGCTGGCGCCCGAGCCGGGCGTCGCCGCCCTCTCATGCCGCCTGCCATTGGACGGCCTCGTCTTTCTGCCAGGGCCGGGCCGGCAGGATGGCGAGCTTGCGGGCGAGCACCATTTTGGCCTTCTTGACCCGGCCTTGCGTGCCAGTTGCTGGGGCCCCTGTTGAGCCGGCAGGCGCGCTTGACCCGTCTCAGCACCACGTGCGCCGCCTCGAACAGCAGCGCCCGGACCAGAGAATCGCCCGCGGATACGCGATGTCTTGCAATCATGCATGGCCACGAAGACACCTTCAGTCGGGCCGCTCGCGGACCGGAAAATCGCCCGGCAGCATGAATGTAGGAACCTGAACCCAAAAGGCCTGAAAGGCTCGAGGCCGTGGCGTCGACCGGCGGCCAGCAGTATACCAGCTTGCTGGCCTCAGTCGCAGAGGCGCCGGCCGGCGCCGGCCGTTCCACCGCTGTCAAGGAGATCGCGATGCCGACCAAGGTTCTGTACTCGACCAAAGCGACCGCGACCGGGGGCCGCGACGGCCATGCCGCGACCGCCGACGGCGCCCTCGACGTCACGCTCACGACGCCCAAGGAGCTGGGCGGCCCGGGCGGTGCCGGCAACAATCCGGAGCAGCTGTTCGCCGCCGGCTATTCGGCCTGCTTCCTCGGCGCGATGAAGTTCGTCGCCGGGCAGGACGGGACGAAGGTGCCGTCCGACACGACCGTGACCGCGACGGTCGGCATCGGCCCGCGCTCGGAAGGCGGCTTCGGCCTCGACATCCAGCTCGACATCAAGCTCCCCGGCCTCGCGCGCCCAGATGCCGAGAGCCTGGTCGAGAAGGCGCACCAGGTCTGCCCCTACTCCAACGCTACCCGCAACAACGTGCCGGTCCGCGTGGTCGTGACCTGAGACCCCGCAGCCGGCCGGAAGGGAGCAGGCTCCGGGAGCCGCGGCGGTCTCCCCGGCCCACGAAAGCCCGATCGTCCGCACGGGCCGCGGGCCGCCACGCCTGCAGGCGCCCCCTTCCGCTGGAAAGGTCCTGCCGGGCTGTCAACTTTCGCTTGACACATGTCAAGCAAAACTTTACACATGGCCGTGATGATCAGGAGCTTTCGCCACAAGGGGGTGGCGTTGTTCTTCAATACCGGCGTGCCGCCGAAGTAGGCGAACCGCCTTCGTTCCCGCCTCGCGGTCCTGCACGGCGCGGCCAAATTGACCGACATCGACGTTGCCGGCTACCGCCTTCATTCCCTCAAGGGCGGGCAGGCGGGGCGATGGGCGATCGATGTCAATGGGCCTTGGCGGATCACGTTCGAATGGGGACAGGACGATCATGTCTACCGGGTCGACCTCGAGCAGTACCATTGAGATCCCGGCCGCTGCGGAGCCGGGCTTCTCCCCGGTTCACCCCGGCGAGGTGGTCGCGGAGGCGCTGTCCGAGGCGCTCCATCTGACGGTCGCCGAGACGGCGCGGCGCATCGGTGTTTCCCGCCAGATGCTGCACGACATACTGGCCGGACGCCGGGCCATGACGGCGGCAATGGCGCTGCGCTTCGAGCGCCTCGGCATCGCGACGGCGCGGCTTCTGCTGCGCCTACAGGCCGACTACGACCTTGCGCAGGAGCGGACGCGCCTAGCCGACAAGCTCGCCGCGATCAAGCCGGTTGGCGCCAGTTGATCGATGGCGAAAGAGCCCTGACCCCGTTTCTGATTGCAGGTGCTACTATGTGGTATCTGAGATGGCCAGGCCTCCGGATCAACGGTGTCCTTGTGCGCCGCCGCGTCGTTCGACGTGCCCATGGCGCAATAGCCGTCGTATTGCGGTGCGTAGTGCTCCGGATCCTTGACGAACAGGGCGCGATGCTCCTCGCTGGAGAAGCGCCAGCGCAACTTGTGCCAGATGTATTCGAATTCGGGACTGCTCTGAACGGGTCTCCCGTCGGTGAAGTAGGCGACCGGATCGTAACCGCTAATTGAAAGCCGGGGTTCGTCGCACCGTGCGGTGGGCACGACGACCGGGGCGAGCAGGAACCCGAGCACGGCCGCGAGCGGCCTCAGTCCAGACTTCCGCATGGCCTCCTCCTCGTATGACAGCGCCGTCCAAATCTTCCGACTTTGCCTCAGGAATACGTATTCATCCCCGCTGGAGGAGGGCGGCTTGGATGCTGGATTGATCATACTTCTCGTGCTTGTTGCAAACATAATCCTGGGTGGGACGCGGGCGGTAGTCGCTATCACGACGTAGTGGTTTCAGCCGGCTGATGGTTGATGATGAGTCAGGCATGCATCGGGCACTCTGTGAGCTCCGCTCGCTGTCGACCCGCTGATTGGGGCGCATGGAGGCCGGATCGTGGGCACGGCCGGCGACAGTTTGCTCGCAGATTTCTTGAGCGTCGTCGAGGCGCTGAATTGCGCCATCGAAATGCAGCAGGCCGCGCGGGCTATCAACGACCCCCTGCCGCCCCAGCGCCGTCTCGAACTCCGGATCGGTGTCAACCTCGGCGACGTCATCGTCGATGGCGACAACATCTTTGGCGATGGCGTTAACATCGCCGCGCGCTATCAGGCGAGTAGCGCTGCTTTAGATCGTTTGTGTGTCCACACGTTTGCCTGCAGGTGAGGCATTAGCTCGTTCTCAGCAACCGCCCTGGCAGCTATTACGTGAAGAATATGGGCGTACTGGTTCGCGCTTACGCGATCGGCGTGCCGCTGCGGCTCGGCAAGGATTGGGCGCCGATCTCTTGTCACTGCCGTGGGTGTCGCCACACTCGTCGCGGCAGGCGTTGTCGCGTGGGAGATCCACACGGCACAGGCTGAGCGCTATTCGGCCTCGGAGCAGCACCGGAGGCGGTCGAAGTCGCGAGCCTCGCCGCGCCGGCTCGCCTGGTCGGGCTCCCCGTCGTGGCTGTGCTCCCGTTCAAGAACCTGTCGGGCGATGACGGTCAGGATTTCTTTAGTGACGGCATCACCGAGGAAGTGATCACCGCGCTCGGTCGGTTCTCGAATTGCTCGTCAGCGGCAAATCGGCGAGCTTTCAGTTCAAAGACCGGAATGTGGCGCCCGCCGAGATCGGGCGCCGGCTCGACGCGCGCTACCTGCTTGAGGGTAGCGTTCGTCGCGCCGGCGACCGCGTCCGCGTCAATGCCGAGTTGACCGAGGCCGCGACCGGACGGCAGGTCTGGTCCGACGTCTACGAGGCCGAGGGCAAAGACATCTTCGGCGTTCAGGACGATATCGCCAGACGCGTTGTCGGCGCCGCGGCGGGAAAGATGACCCGCTTCGAACGGGATCGTGTGCTTGCCGAACCCACCGAAAATCTCGCCGCCTATGAATACGTCCTGCGCGGCCGCGGATACTTCTCGCGCGCAACGCGCGATAGCAATGACGAAGCGCAGGATATGTTCCAGAAAGCGATCGATCTAGACCCGAAACGCGCCGCAGACGCGGAGTTGGGCGTACTTGTCGAGCAGTGGCTGCCGGATGGACAGAATTTGTGGCTGACGATCTCGCCCGCGCTGAAACGCTGGCGCAGAAGGCCGTTTCGCTGGACCCCGCATTGGCCTCAGCCTATCGCCTGCTCGCGGAGATACATCTGGCGAGGCGGCATTTCGATCTTGCCCTGGCGCAAAACGAGCGCGCTCTTGAGATCAACCCGAGCGATGCGGAAAATTCCTCGACGGGGTTTGGGGCTATTATGGAGTTAAAAAGAGGATCAACTGACAGTCTCTCTCGAAAATGCGGAGAAAGCGTGGTTTTGAAGGACCTTGACCGAAGCGAAGCCAAGGCCAAGCAGAAGCGCGGCCGGAGCCGCCCCTCGGAGATTTAGGCAGGGAGAAAGTTCGGGGCGGCCTGCCTCAGGCCCCGCCTTTGAGTTGGTAGGCGGTGCCCCAGCCCCAGGCGCCGGAGCCGAAGCCGCGGGCGACCACGCGTTCGCGGTAGATGTCGGAGACGACGTCGCCGTCGCCGGCGAGGAGGGCTTTGGTCGCGCACATTTCGGCGCACAAGGGGAGTTTGCCCTCGGCCAGCCGGTTGCGGCCGTATTTTTGGAACTCGGCCTCGCTGTTGTCGGCCTCCGGGCCGCCGCCGCAGAAGGTGCATTTGTCCATTTTGCCGCGTGAGCCGAAGTTGCCGGCCTGCGGGTATTGCGGGGCGCCAAAGGGGCAGGCGTAGAAGCAGTAGCCGCAGCCGATGCAGAGATCTTTGCTGTGCAGGACCACGCCCTGCTCGGTCTGATAGATGCAGTCGACCGGGCAGACCGCGATGCAGGGTGCGTCCGAGCAGTGCATGCAGGCGACCGAGATCGAGCGCTCGCCGGGCACGCCGTCGCTGATCGTGACCACGCGCCGCCGGTTGATGCCCCAGGGCACCTGGTTCTCGTTCTTGCAGGCGGTCACGCAGGCGTTGCACTCGATGCAGCGCTCGGCATCGCAGAGGAACTTCATCCGGGCCATGGCAGCGCTCCCTTAAGCCGCTTCGATGCGGCAAAGCGTGGTCTTGGTCTCCTGCATCTGCGTCACCGAGTCGTAGCCGTAGGTCTGGGCGGTGTTGGTCGATTCGCCGAGCACGAAGGGGTCGGCGCCGGTCGGATATTTGCTGCGCAGGTCGGCGCCCTCATACCAGCCGCCGAAGTGGAACGGCATGAAGGCCACGCCCTTGCCCACCCGGTCGGTCAGCATCGCCATGACCTTGACCTTGCCGCCCTCGGGGCCGTGCACCCAGACCATCTGGCGGTCGCGGATGCCGACGTTGTTGGCATCGAACGGGTTGATCTCGACGAACATGTCCTGCTGGAGTTCGGCCAGCCAGGGGTTGGAGCGGCTCTCGTCGCCGCCGCCCTCGTACTCGACGAGCCTTCCCGAGGTCAGGATGATCGGGAAGTCCTTGGCAAAATCCTTCTCTTGGATCGAGGCGTAGAGGACCGGCACGCGGCCGAGCTTGGTGTCCTGGTAGGTCGGGTAGTCGGCGACCAGGTCGCGCCGCGGCGTATAGAGCGGCTCGCGGTGGATCGGCACCGGGTCGGGGAAGGTCCAGACCACCGAGCGCGCCTTGGCGTTGCCGTAGGGCGCGCAGCCGTGCTTGATCGCGACCCGCTGGATGCCGCCCGAGAGGTCGGTCTTCCAGTTGACGCGCATCGCCACCGATCTTCTCGATCACGGCCTTCTCGTCGGCGGTGAGATCGCTCGTCCCAGCCGAGCTTCTTGAGCATCGCCATCGTGAACTCGGGGTAGCCGTCCTCGATCTCGGAGCCGACCGGGAAGCTGCCCTCGGCGAGCAGGTTCTGGCCCTGGCGCTCGACCCCGTAGCGGGCGCGGAAGCACAGGCCGCCCTCGGCGACCGGCTTGGACGGGTCGTAGAGGATGGGCGTGCCCGGATGCTTCATCTCGGGCGTGCCCCAGCACGGCCAGGGCAGGCCGTAGTACTCGCCATCGCACGGGCCGCCGACGGCCTGCAGCGTGGTCTTGTCGAAGGTCTGCTGGTTCGCCATGTGCAGCCGGAGGCGCTCGGGCGTGATCCCGGTATAGCCGATGGTCCAGGCGCCGCGGTTCACCTCGCGCAGGATGTCCTCGACCAGGGGCTCCTCGCCGTTCACCTGGATATGCTTGAACATCGGCTCGGCGAACCCGAGCTTCTTGGCCAGCAGATAGAGGATCACGTGGTCGGGCTTGGACTTCGAACAGGGGCTCGATCACCTTCTCGCGCCACTGCACCGAGCGGTTCGACGCGGTCGCCGAGCCCGAGGTCTCGAACTGGGTCGAGGCCGGCAAGAGGTACGTGTTGTCCTTGCGGTCGTGGAGCACCGCCGAGACGGTCGGATAGGGATCGATCACGACCAGGAGGTCGAGCTGGTCCATCGCCTTCTTGAGGTCGGGCTGGCGGACTTGCGAGTTGGGCGCGTGGCCCATGTAGATCAGCGCGTGGATGTTGCTCGGCTGATCGAGGTTCTCCTTGGCCTCGAGCACGCCGTCGAACCAGCGCGATTCGGGGATCCCGGACTTCTCCATGAGGTCCTTCGAGCCGAACCTCGCGACCAGATCGTCGTGGGCGACGTCCCAGACCCGGGCCCAGTGCTTCCAAGCGCCCTCGGTCAGGCCGTAGTAGCCCGGCAGGTTGTCCGGCAGGTTGCCGAGGTCGGTGGCACCCTGGACGTTGTCGTGGCCGCGGAAGATGTTGGTGCCGCCGCCCGAGACGCCGACGTTGCCGAGCGCCAGCTGCAGGATGCAGTAGGCGCGCGTGTTGTTGTTGCCGCTGGTGTGCTGGGTCCCGCCCATGCACCAGACCAGCGTGCCCGGGCGGTTGTTGGCCATGATCATCGCGACCCGCTTGACCTGCGAGCCCGGCACGCCGGTCACCCGCTCGACCTCCTCGGGCGTCCACTTCGCGACCTCGGGCCGGATCTGGTCCATGCCCCAGACGCGCTCGCGGATGTACTCCTTGTCCTCCCAGCCGTTCTCGAAGATGTGCCAGAGGATGCCCCAGACGAGCGCCACGTCGGTGCCCGAGCGGAAGCGGACGTACTCGTCGGCGTGCGCCGCGGTCCGGGTGAAGCGCGGGTCGCAGACGATCAGCGGCGCGTTGTTCTGCTCCTTGGCGCGCAGGATGTGGAGCATCGCGACGGGGTGCGCCTCGGCCGCGTTGGAGCCGATGAACAGCATCGCCCGCGACTTGTGCATGTCGTTGTAGCTGTTGGTCATGCAGCCATAGCCCCAGGTGTTGGCAACCCCTGCGACCGTGGTCGAATGGCAGATCCGCGCCTGGTTGTCGCAATTGTTCGTGCCCCAGAATGCCGCGAACTTGCGATAGAGATACGCGCCCTCGTTGCTATGCTTGGAGCCGCCGATCCAGTAAACGGCATCGGGACCATTGGCCTTGCGGATCTCGAGCAGCTTGTCGCCGATCTCGTCGATCGCCTGGTCCCAGGGGATCTTCTGGTACTTACCGTCCACCAGCTTCATCGGGTATTTGAGCCGCCGCTCGCCATGGCCATGCTCGCGCACCGAGGCGCCCTTGGCGCAGTGCGAGCCGAGGTTGAACGGGCTGTCGAAGCCCGGCTCCTGGCCGATCCAGACGCCGTTCTCGACCTCGGCGATCACCGTGCAGCCGACCGAGCAATGGGTGCAGACGGTCTTGATCTGCTTGGCAGCGCCCGCCGCGGCCGTGGTCTGCGCCTGGGCAGGGGCCACCATGCCGCCGCCGGCGAACGAGGCGGCTGCGAGGCCGCTCGCGGCGAGGCCGGAACGGTTGAGGAAGGTCCGCCGATCGAGCACGCCGCCGGTCGGTCCGGCCGCCAGCGCCGGCCTTTGCGCACCGCCGGGGGCTCCGCTCGTCTTCTTTCGCAGCATGATGGCTCTCCGTTGGGAGCTTTAAGGACGGGACCCGGCCGGGCGCTCAGAAGCGGGCCAGCTCGTAGACCTTGCGGACATGCGCGGTCTCGCGATAGCCCCGGCCCTGCGGTTCCGGCTCGGCCGCCTGCACCGGGCGCCCGGCCTCGCCCGCGACCGTGGCCGCGGTCGCGGCGATGGTCCCCAGGCTCGCAAGCTTGAGGAACTGGCGGCGCCCGCCCGTCTTGGCGTCCTGATCGCTTGGCATGGTCTGACCTCTCGCTGCCATTCTGTCCCCGGGATCGGCAAAGCCGACCGCCGGCCTCGTCCTCAGTCGGTCATTGCAAACGCGGCCGTCTCGATCGCCATGAACGCGCGCCCGATCGCCCCGACCGGCGCGTACAGCACCGCGGCCTGCGCGCCCTCGAGATCGGCGAAGAACTGTGCGGCCCAAGGCTCCAGGTGGCGCTCGAAGAAGCGCCGCTGCGCGCCAAGCCCGGCGGGGGCGCCGAAGCTGCCCCCGATCAGGCCGGCCATCATCTCGCAGAGCGCCGCTATGTGGTCCTCGGGCTCCTTGACGTCGGCCGCGCGCGCCATGCCGAGCGCGGCCATGTCGCCGCGCAGCCGCGCGAGCGGCTTCTCGTTCAAAAACCCGGTCAGATAGTAGGACGCGAAGGGCACCAGCTCGCCGCGGCCGATGCCGATGAACAGCTCGCCATACTCCTCGGCGGTCGCGGCCGGCGTCGCGTGGGCCGCCTGCGCGGCGAGCGTCCCGATGCCCTGACCGAGTGCCGTCTCGTCCCCCTTCAGATCGGTCGCGAGATCGAGCAGCCCCTGGTCCGGCGGCGCCGCCAGCAGGCGCGCCAGCAATCGATAGACCTGCGCCCGCAGCGCGTCCTCGGCCTCAATCGTCGCCGCCAACCCCACCCGGGCTGGCGCAGATGTTGAGTGAACCTGCACCGTTCCCGACTGCCTCTCTGCTCACTAGATTATAGTTATTAGCGTTTGAAACTACTCCCCGGCCCGGTGCGACGCAAGCGGTCGTGCTCTGTGCAGCAACATGCGAATTCACGATATTTTTTGTCATTTGGGGCCCTGATGTGTAAGAATAGCGCAATTTTGCTAATTATGGCTCAGGACCGCTTCAGCGGCGGTCGCGGTTCTGCGACCGAAGTGGCGTCGCCATCGCCGCGGGCGAGCGCGTCCTCGCCAGCCGCCGCCTCGCCAGCTGGAGCCTCGATCGCCGCGGGTTCGGCGCTCGCGTCGTCGTCGACGTCAAGGTCCGCAGGCGGTTCGGCCGGCGCTTGCGCGGCCGCGGCCTCGACGCGGTCCAGCATGCCGCGGCCGACCTGATAGGCGGTGCGCACGACCTCCTTGACCATGCCGACCTTGGAGTAGTCGAGGCCATACTCGACCAGGCCATCGAGGTGGCCGAACAGCGGGTCGCTCCGCCACAGGCGCTGGAGCGCCCGGTTGCGCATTTCCGGCGGCACGCCCGGCCGCAAAAAGGCGGTGTAGTCCGACTGGTAGGTCAGGCTCTCGATGGCGGGCAGCGTTGCCGGATCGACCTTGGGGCGCAAGGCGTCGCCGGGCGCGGGCGCCGGTTCCGCGGCCGCGGCCTCCGGCAGGGGCACAGGCTCGGGCTCGCGCTCGGGGGCCCGGGCCGCGGTCTTGCGCCGCGACCAGCGGCGGACGAAGCCTTCATCGCTCATCGGGGCGTCCGCTCAGGGCCGGCGGCGGCGCGCCGTCCGCAGCGCCGGGGGGCGCGCCCTTTCCGCGCTTGCGCTTGACGAACGGCTGCTCGACGTGGTGGCGCGCAACGAACGCCCGCAGCCAGGCGATCACCGGGGCCGGCATCGGCACCCCCTCGACGATCTCCTCGCCGCTCGCAAGGTAGCCCTCGGCCTCGGTCGGCGAGACGGTGATCAGGAGCGGCCGGAAGGGGTAGGGCCCAGGCTCGCTTGCCGGCCGCAGCACGACGTAGACCCTTGGCGGCTGCTGCCCGAGGTTGATCAGATAGGCCTCGGTCTCGGCGCGGTGCAGCTCGAGCGGCAGGTTGGCCGCGTGATACTGCGTCCAGCTCGCGCCGTGCAGGAGCTGGCGCCAGTCGCCGGCGAGTGGCGGCGCCCCCGCCAGCACCGCCACCGGGCGCCAGACCCAGTCCTGCCAGGAGCTCGTGCTCCGGCGCCGCTCGATGACGACGCCAAGCAACATGCGAACGCTCCGTTCCATGCTCCAAAGTCTACGCCCGGCCGCAGAAAAGACCAGCCCCCCGCGCCCGCGCGGCCGGCGCTCGGATCAGGGAGCGATCGATCCCAAAGGCATGACCAGCAAGTCGCGCAGACGCTCGCGCAGGTTCCGGGGCATCTCGGCTGCCTGGGGGCATCGGGCGCCGACGGCGCCGGCAGCGGCGACCTCGCCGGCATCCGAGGCCGCGCGCAGCAGCCTCAAGGCCACCTTCTTGTGCAGGCCCGTCACCTCGCCGACGGCATCCTTGTCCCACAGCACCCGGGTCGCCAGGCCCTGGAGCTGCGGGGCTTCTGCCTCCGGATCGCACACCAGTCCGGTCAGCAGAGCGGCGAGCCGGTCCTCGTAAGCCGTCTCCTCGAAAGGACCGATCGAGCCGCTGTCGCCCGCTGGCCCGGCCGCCGGCAGGGCTTCGGGAGCGATATGGCGCCAGAGGCCGTCCGGGCCCTCCTTGAGGCTCTCTTCGTCATAGGCGGGCTGACCCCGGACGTCCCGCAGATCCGCCCAGCCGAAGAACGGCCGGTCGCGCGGCCCGCTGCCCAGGCGGGCGCCTTCGAGCAGGGCCGCGCGCAGATCCGCGCCCGCGAGGTAGGCACCCGCGAGCTCGGCATCGGCGAGGCGCGCCTGCGCGAGATAGGCGCCGTCCAGGCGCGCGTCGTTGAGCTTGGCGCCGTCCAGCCGGGTCTTGAACAGCGCCGCCATCCTCAAATCGGCCGCCTCGAGGTGGGCCTTGCGCAGCGATGCGCAGGACAAATTGGCGCCGTCCAGTCGGGCATCGTTGAGCTTGGCGTCATCGAGGCGGGCTCCCCACAGGTTGGCGCCCTGGAGATCGCTCGCCCGCAGGTCGCTGCCGTTCAGGTCGGCCTGGTTGAGCCCCGCCCGCGCCAGCTGCGCATAGCGGAGGTCGACGTGCTCCATGCCGGTCTTCCAGAAATTGGTGTCCCGCAGATCCGCGTTGGAGAGCGTCGCGTCACTGAGGCGCGTGCGGCAGAAGGCCTGATGGTCGACCTCGACCTGCAACGCCGGGTCGCAGCCATCGTACTCCGTGACCGAGACGTCTGCGGCCTGCGCATGCCGGAGATTGGCAAAGGCCAGGTCCGCGCCGAACAGATCGGCGCCGCGCAGGTCTGCCTTGCGCAGATCGCTGCGCGAGAACTCGGCGAACCGGAGGTCGCGGCCCTTGAGATCGAGCCCGCGGCCGGTCTGCTCCCAGGCTTCCTTTTCGCCAAGATCGCCGATCTGGGCGGGGGTGGGCTCGGCGAGCACCAGCCTGGTGTTGCGGACCCTGAGGTTCCGCCGCATGTCGAGCGGCGTGGTCGGGGCCTCGAACAGGAGGAAAGTCAGGCAATAGTCGATCCGGGGTGGTGCGGTGATCTGCGTCACCGGCAGCTGGACGCGCTCGAAGTAGCGCCAGAACTGCCACGGGCGACAGCTGTCGCCAGCCTTTGGATAGGGGACTGGCTCAGCGATCGTCACCTGGGCTGCATCGGGCCCGGCGTCACCCGCGCAGGGATCGCCGGCGGCGACCTGCACCGGGGCGGCCGACCGCGGGATGGTCGCGATCAAGGAGACGAAGACCACGGTCATGAGGCTGATCGCGAGCAGCCGCAGATGGCGACCGAAGCGGTCCGGGAGGCGGCGGGCTTCCTCCTTGGCCCACCCGGCCAGCCCTTCGGCCACGACGATCGCGGTCCCGGACTTGCGCTGCTTCGCCTTGGCTCGGGATGCGGCCAGCGAGCGGCGCACGGCCTCGCTCCAGCGCCGTGGCAGCGGGTCCGCCTCTTCGGCCTTTTGCGGCGTCGGTGGCGCCGGCGCCCGGACGATCCGGGGCCACACCAGCCAGATCAGCAGCAGGTCGGCAAAGACCAGCCCACGATGCCAACCCGTGACCCATTCGCTGTGATAGGGCAGGAAGCGGACCTGGACGAAGACCAGGATCCCGATCGGCAACAGGATCAGGGAGGAGGCGAGCGCCAGATAGGTCATGCCGATCGGCGTGCCGCGCGGATGACTGAACAGGAACTGGCCGATGATCGACGAGGGTGGCAGGGCCTGCTCGAGCCGCCGTTCCTCATCCGACGCGAGCGCCTCGATCGCGTCGCGAAGCCCGCGGACGTGGCCTGCGACCAGGCTCATCTGCAGCAAGAGATTGGCATGCATGAGCACGAAGAGCGCCGGCACCAGGATGTAGAAGCCCATGATCGGCAGGCCGACGCCGAGGCCCGGCATGGTCACCATGCTGCCCTTGAGCAGCTCCTCGTGGGTCGTGGCGCCGACCACCACCGCGAGATAGAGGCCAAAGACCGCGAAGTGGAGGTACGAGCCTTGGGCATCGTTGGCGGCCGCATCCGCGGCAGCGCGAAGCCGATCTACGGCCATGGCGTCTGAGGCCTCGTGGTTCGGGGCCGAACCGCCCGGGCAGCGGGGCCCCCTGGTCTTGGCTCAAGGCAAAGCTATAGATTGCATCCTCTAGCAGATCCGTCGCCTTGGCGGTGTGATGGATTTGAACAGGGGCTTCGTGGCCGGCTGCGCGAGGAGGGCTGCAAATGGCGGCGCCGCACGCGATCGAGGCGATCGGCTCGAGATTCCTCGCGACCCCGAAGCAGAGTGAGGTGTCGGCGCTCCTGCTGCGGCCGGCGGGCGCGCGCTTCCTGCTGGTCTTCGCCCACGGCGCCGGAGCCGGCATGCGGCACCGCTTCATGGCGGCGATGAGCCAGGCGCTGGCCGCGGTCGGAATCGCCACCTTTCGCTACCAGTTCCCGTACATGGAAGCGGGCGGAAGGCGGCCGGACATGCGCGCGACCCTGCTCGCGACCGTGCGCGCCGCAATCGCGGCCGGCCGCGCGGCGGCGCCCGATCTGCCGCTCCTCGCCGGCGGCAAGTCGATGGGCGGCCGGATGACCTCCCAGGCCGCCGCCAACTCGACGCTGGAGGGCGTGCGCGGCCTCGTCTTTTTCGGGTTCCCGCTGCACGCCGCCGGCCGGCCGTCGGCCGAGCGCGGCGCGCATCTGGCCCAGGTGAGCGTGCCGATGCTGTTTTTGCAGGGCGAGCGCGACGCGCTCGCCGATCTCGGCCTGCTGCGGCCGATCTGCGCGCAGCTGGGCGAGCGCGCGACGCTGCACGTCATGCCCACGGCCGACCATTCGTTCCACGTCCTGAAGCGCTCTGGCCGGACCGATGCCGAGGTGATCGCGGATCTCGCCGACGCGACCGCTGCCTTCGCTGCGCGCCTGTCCTGAGCCCCGGCAAGGGCCTGCGCACATCAAGCCGGCGCCGGCGCTGGCTTCGCTGCCGCTGCGCCTCTATACCGGCCCTTGTCGCGCATCAGTTGTGCGCGGCGCAGTCGGCAAAACTCGGCGGTCGGCAGCGTGCGGGAAACCCTGATCATCCTGCTGGTGTTCGTGGCGTTCGCCGCGTTGTTCGTCCGCCTGCGCCTCGGCACGGTTTTGGGCTTTTTGATCGGCGGCGCCGTGATCGGGCCGTCCGGTTTCGGCCTGGTCCAGGATCTCCAGGCGGTCCATCTGCTCGCCGAGCTCGGCGTCGTGTTCCTGTTGTTCAACCTCGGCCTCGAGCTCAAGATCGAGCGCCTGCGCCTGTTCGGCGCCAGGGTCTACGCGCTGGCACTGACCCAGCTCCTGGTGACCGCCGCCGGCATCGCGCTCGTCGTCGGCAGCCTCGGCCTGCCGGCCGGTCAGGCGATCATCGTCGGCGGCGCGCTCGCGCTGTCCTCGACCGCGGTCGTCCTGCGCGTGATCGCCGATCTCGGCCGCACGCTGACCCAGCTCGGCCGGGTCGCGATCGCGATCCTCCTGGTCCAGGACCTCTCTGTCGGACCGCTGCTGGTGCTGGTCGACGCGCTCGGCGGCGGCGCCGGCTCGCTTGCCAAAGCGCTCGCGGTGGCCCTCGGCAAGGCGGTGCTGGTCACCCTGATCGTGGTCGTCGTCGCCCGCTACCTGCTGCGGCCGGTGCTGGGCTTCCTCGCCGCGATCGATGCCGAGGAGGTGTTCACCGCGACCGCCGTCCTGCTCGTGCTCGGCGCCGCCTTCGCGACCGAACAGGCGGGCCTGTCGATGGCGCTCGGCGCCTTCGTCGCCGGCCTGATGGTCGCCGACACCGAATACCGGCACCAGATCGCCGCCGACATCGGCCCGTTCCGCGGCCTGCTGCTCGGCCTGTTCTTCATGACCGTCGGCATGACCGTCGATTTGCGTTTCACGGCCGCCCATCCCGGCCCGATCCTGGCGCTCGCCGGGGGGCTGATGCTGGTCAAGGGGACGCTGCTCTGTGGCCTGGCACTCGCGCTTCGCTTTCCTTTGCGCCTCGCGCTCGAGCTCGGCGCCCTGCTCGCCCAGGGCAGCGAGTTCGCCTTCGTCCTGCTCGGCCTTGCCGCCGATCACGAACTGCTCGAGGTCGGGGTGGTGCAGACCTTGACGCCCGCCGTCGTGCTGTCGATGGCCGCGACCGCGCTCGCCGCGGCCGCCGCCCGCCCGCTGCTCGACCGTCTGGAGGGGCCCGCCCGGGCCTCGCTCAGCGATCTCGACAGCCAGACCCTGGGCGTCCGCGACCACGTCGTGATCGCAGGCTTCGGTCAGGTCGGCATGGCGCTCGCCCGCCATCTGGTCGGCCTCGGCATGCCGGTTCTGGTCCTCGACTACGACCCCAAGCGGGTGCGCACCAGTCACCGGCTGCCGGTCTATTTCGGCAACGCCGCCCGCGCCGACGTGTTGCGCGCCGCCCACGTCGACCGCGCCCGGCTGCTGATCGTGGCGCTGCCGACGCGCACCGGCGCCGAGCGGGTGGTGAGCGTGGCCCGCGCCCTCTATCCGGGCCTGCGCCTGCTCGCCCGGGTGCCGGACGAGGCGGCCGCCGCCGCGATGCGCGCCGTCGGCGCCAATGCCGTGGTCGTCGAGGGCCTGACCACCGCCCGCGATCTGGCCGAGCGCGCCGTCCTGCTTTATGAGCCAGAGACGACCGCCCAAGACTAGCGCTCGCCCGGCCGGGCGTTCGCCGCGGGCGGCAAAGGAAACGCCGATGTCGTCCGTCGCCGTCCTCGATGCCGACGAGGCCGCCTCGCTGATCGCCGACGGCGCGGTGGTGGCCGTCAGCTCCTCGAGCGGCCTCAACACGCCCGATCGGGTCCTGCAGGCGATCGGCGAGCGCTTCGCCCGCGACGGCCGTCCGCGAGCCCTGACCAGCCTCCATCCGATCGGCACCGGCGACCTCTACGGCATCAAAGGCATCGATCACCTGGCGAGGCCCGGCCTGCTCAGGCGCGTGATCGCCGGCAGCTACCCGAGCGGCCCGTCGTCGCTGCCGATGCCGGCGATCTGGCAACTGATCCTCGAGGACGGGGTCGAGGCCTACAATCTGCCGAGCGGCCTCCTGTTCGACATGCTCCGCGACGGCGCCGCGGGGCGGGCAGGGGTATTGACCAGGATCGGCCTCGACACCTTCATCGACCCGCGCCGCGAGGGCGGCAAGATGAACCGCGCGGCCAAGGAGGACCTGGTCCGCCTGGTCGAGTTCGACGGCGAGGAGTGGCTGCACCTCGAGAACATCCGGCCCGACGTCGCGCTCATCCGGGGCACGACCGCCGATGGCCGGGGCAACATCTCGATGGAACACGAGGCGGCACCGCTCGGCAGCCTCGAGCTGGCGCTCGCGGCACGCAGCGCGGGCGGCCTCGTGATCGCTCAGGTCAAGCGGCTGGCCGCCGCCGGCACGCTGCCGATCCGCGCGGTCCACGTGCCGGGTTCGCTCGTCGACGTGGTGGTGGTCGACCCGGATCAGATGCAGGCGACCGGGACGCTCTACGACCCGGCGCTCTCGGGCGAGATCCGGGTCGAGCTCGCGGGCCTCGAGCCGGTGCCGTTCGGCATCGAGAAGGTGATCGCCCGGCGCGCGGCCCTCGAGCTCAGCGAAGGAAGCGTCGCGGCGCTCGGCTTCGGCGTCTCAGCGCTGGTGCCGCGCATCCTGCTCGAGGAGCGCCTGCATGGCGCCGTCACCTTCGCGATCGAGCAGGGCCCGACGGGCGGCGTGCCGGTCACGGGCTTCCCGTTCGGCTGCGCCCTCAACGCCGATGCCATCATCCCCTCGCCCGCGCAGTTCACCTACTTCCAGGGCGGCGGCTTCGACTGCGGCCTGCTGTCGTTCCTGCAGATCGATGCGGCCGGCAACGTCAACGTCTCCAGGCTCGCGGCGCGGCCCTATCTGACCGCCGGCGTCGGTGGCTTCATGGACATCACCGCAACCGGCCGGAACCTCGTGTTCAGCGGCACGTTCACGACCGGCGGGCTCGAGGTGGCGCTCGAGGACGGCCGGGTCCGGATCGTCGGGGAAGGCAGGATCATGAAGCTGGTCGAGGCGGTCGAGCAGGTCACCTTCAGCGGCCGCCGCAGGCGTCAGCAACGGCAGCAGGTGACGGTGGTGACCGAGCGCTGCGTGCTGCGCCAGACCGAGCCTGGCCTCGAAGTGATCGAGGTCGCGCCCGGGGTCGAGCTCGAGCGGGACGTGCTCGCCCGGAGCGAGATCCCGCTGAGCGTGAGCCCCGACCTCAAAGGGATGGACCCGCGCCTGTTCCGGTCCGAGCCGATGGGGCTCCGACTGCCGGTCCGTCGCCATCGCTGGAGCGAGCCATGAACCCGCCGCGCATCCTGCTCGAGCGGCAGGAGACGATCGTCACCTTGACCCTGAACCGGCCTGACAAGCTGAACGCGATCGATGGCGCCATGCTCGATGCGCTGGATGCGGTGCTGAGCCAGCTCGAGGCCGACCGCGACTGCCGCGCGGTGGTCCTGACCGGCGCCGGCCGGGCGTTCTCGGCCGGCGCCGACATCAAGGAGTGGACCGCGCTCGCGGCGCAGGAGTTCGGCACCGGCTGGGGCCTGCGCGGCCACCGCCTGTTCGACCGGCTGGCCGCGCTGGCGCCGCCGGTGGTCGCCGCGATCAACGGCATCGCCTTCGGCGGCGGGCTCGAGCTGGCGCTCTGCGCCGATCTGCGGATCGCAGCCGAACAGGCCCGCCTCGGCCTGCCCGAGGTGACGATCGGCGCTCTGCCCGGCTGGGGCGGGACCCAGCGCCTGCCGCGCCTGATCGGCCCGGGCCGGGCGAAGCACATGATCCTCACGGGTCAGCCGATCGATGCGGCAGCAGCGCTCGCCTTCGGCCTGGTCACCGAGGTCGTGGCCGGCGACGCGCTGCCGGGCCGCGCGCGGGAACTCGCGCAGCAGATCGCGGCCAACGCGCCGCTTGCGGTCCAGGCCGCCAAGCGCCTGATCGGTGCCGCGTTGCCAACCGTACCGGCTGCCACCCTCGAGGTGCCGGCGAGCATGGCCTGCGGTGCAACCGAAGACGCCCGCGAAGGCCGCAGCTCGTTCCTGGAGCGCCGCCCACCCCGCTACCGGGGCCGGTAGCAAGGTGCTGCCATGATCGAGCCCTGGCTCGAGCAGTACGGCTACGCCGCGGTGTTCACGGGCCTGCTGCTCGAATCCGTGGGTCTGCCGCTGCCCGGCGAGACCCTCTTGATCGCGGGCGCGGTGCTGGCGGCGAAGGGCAGTCTCCACATCCTGCCGCTGCTCGCCTGCGCCTGGGTCGGGGCCGTGCTCGGCTACAATCTGGGCTTTGCGATCGGTCGCTTCGGCGGCCGCCGGCTGGTCGTCCGCTACGGCGCCAGAATCGGGATCACCGCCAGCCGTCTCGACAAGGTCGAGAAGTTCTTCCAGCGCTTCGGCGGCGAGGTCGTCCTGGTCGCCCGCTTCGTCGTGCTGGCGCGCCAGCTGAACGGCATCGTCGCCGGCACCGCCGGCATGGGCTGGTGGCGCTTCCTCGCCTACAACGCCATCGGCGGGGCGCTCTGGGTCGGCGCCTGGGGCGTCGGCGTCTACCTGATCGGCGAGCGGCTGGGCGGGTTCCTCCCCTGGATCCATCACCTGGGCTACCTGGCCGCCGGCGTCGCCGCTCTGGTCGTGGTGGCCGGTATCGTCCTGCACGCGCGGCGGCGGACGGCAGGCGATGCCGGGCAGGGGTAGCCGCCGGGCAGGCATCGGGGCTAGGGTGGGGGCGATCGCCCTGGAGGTGAGATGGCAGGCATCCTTTTGAGCCACGCCGACCAGATGCGGCGCGACTATTACGGCGAGGAGGCGCTCGCCCGGCTGCGCGAGCTGGGCGCGGTCCGCCTGAACGAGACCGGCGCCCCGCTCGGCGCCAACGAGCTGATCGGGCTGGCCCAGGGCTGCGCGATCATCGTCTCCGACCGCATGACCGAGGGCTCGGCCGCGGTCTTCGCGCGCCTGCCCGACCTCGTCGCCTTCGTCCGCTGCGCGGTCGACATCCGCAACGTCGACGTCGGGAGCGCCTCGGCGCAGGGCATTCTGGTGACGCGCGCGAGCCCAGGCTTCGTCAATTCGGTGGCCGAGCTCACGATCGGCCTGATGGTCGATCTCGCGCGCGGCATCTCCGAGGCGACGCTTGCCTATCGCGCCGGCGCCGCGCCCGCCGCGCGCATGGGCCGCCAGCTCCGCGGCAGCACGCTGGGCCTGATCGGCTACGGGCACATCGGGACCCGCCTCGCCCAGCTCGGCCTGGCACTCGGCATGCGCATCCTGATCAACGATCCGTTCGTGCGGGTGGTCGATCCCGAGCTCCGCCAGACCGACCTCGGCACGCTGCTGGTCGAGGCCGACTTCGTGGTCGTGCTGGCGGTCGCGACCTCGGAGACCGAAAAGCTGATCGGTCGGGACGAGCTCGGCTGGATGAAGCGCTCGGCCTATCTGATCAACGTCGCCCGCGGCGATCTGATCGATGATGCGGCGCTCGAGGAGGCGCTCCGCGAGAACCGGATCGCGGGCTTTGCGATGGACGTTGGCCGGGCGCCCGACCAGATGCCGTCACCCGCCCTGGCAGGGCTGCCAAACGTGATCGCGACCCCGCACGTCGGGGGCCTCGTGCCCCAGGCGATCGCCCATCAGGCGCTCGAGACCACCCGGCAGGTGGCGGCGATCCTCGAGGGGCAGGCGCCCGCCGGCGCGGTCAATCCGGAACACGCAACCCGGCTCGCCCGTTGGCGCCCGAGCGGGAGCCGAGGCAGCAGCTGAGCCAGAGGAGGAGCGCCATGCACGACCGCCGCCCGAAGGTCCAGCCACCGTCCGGCGCCTGCGACTGCCACATGCACTTCTACGGCCCCGAGGACCGCTACCCGGCGGCGCCGACCGCGGCCCTCGTGCCGCCGCCCGCGACCGTCGACGACTACCGGCAGGTCCAGGCGCGGCTCGGCCTCGAGCGGGTGGTCGTGGTCCAGCCCTCGACCTACGGCACCGACAACCGCTGCACGATGGAGGCGGTCACCGGGCTCGGCGAAGCGGCGCGAGCGGTCGTGGTGGTCGACCAGTCGGTGAGCTTTGCCGAACTCGAGCAGCTGACCAAGGACGGCGCCCGCGGGATCCGCTTCCACATGTTCAGGGGCGGCGTGCTGCCCTGGTCGATCCTCGAGGAGATGGCGGCGCGGGTGCATACCTTCGGCTGGCACGTCCAGCTGCAGTGCAACGGCCGCGAGCTGCCCGAGCGCGAGGCCATGCTGCGGCGCCTGCCGGGCACGCTCGTGATCGACCACATCGGCCGCTTCCAGGACCCGGTGGCGCCCGGCGATCCGGCCTTCAGGAGCCTGCTCGGCCTGCTCGAGAGCGGCCGGCTCTGGATCAAGCTCTCGGCTCCCTACGAGAGCTCCAGGAGCGGGCCGCCCGACTACGAGGATGTGAGCCTGCTCGCCCGCGAGCTCGTCAAGGCCGCCCCCGACCGCATGCTCTGGGCGACCAACTGGCCGCATCCCGGCCAGAGCGACCCCGCGGTCCGCGACGACGTCCGCGCCCTCGACCTTCTCGCGAGCTGGGCACCCGACGAGGCGACCCGCGCCCGCATCCTGACCGAAAACCCCGCGGCCCTCTACGGATTCTAACACCATGGCAACGCTCAGGATCAGCCCCGACACCGTCTGCTTCGTGGTCGTCAAGGCGCGCGAGCTGGACGTCAAGGTCGACCCCGAGGAGCTCGACGAGGGCTCCAATCCGACCGACGATCAGATGACGGCGATCCTCGAGGACTACGCCGACGATGCGACCTTCGAGGAGCTGAAGAGCTTTCTCGAGGCGCTCAACGACGAGGAGCTCGAGGACCTGCTGGCGCTGACCTGGCTCGGCCGCGGCGACGGCACGATCGACGACTGGGACGACATCATGGCCGAGGTCCAGGACGTGCGCGAGCGGCACACGATCGACTACCTGCTCGGCACGCCGCTGCTCGCCGACTACCTCGAGGCCGGCCTCGCCGAGTTCGACCTCTCCTGCATCGGCTTCGAGCTCGGCCACATGTAGCTCAGCACCCCGGAACGATGGCGCGCGGGCGCGCGTGGATCGGCACCTCGGGCTGGAGCTACCGGCACTGGCGCGGGACGTTCTATCCGGACGGCCTGCCGGCGAAGCAGCATCTGGGCTTTTACGCCGGGCGCTTCGACACCGTCGAGGTCAACGGCACCTTCTATCGGCTGATCGCGCGCCAGACCCTGGCGGCTTGGCGCGAGCAGACGCCCGACGCCTTCGTCTTCGCCTGCAAGGGCAGCCGTTTCCTCACCCACATGAAGCGGCTCACCGACTGCGGCCAGGGCCTAGAGCGCTACTTCGAGCGCGTGAGCGCGCTCGGGCCGAAGCTCGGTCCGATCGTGTTCCAGCTGCCCGAACGCTTCCGGCCGGACCGGGAACGCCTGGCGGCGTTCCTCGCCTGCCTGCCCAGGGGCAACCGCTATGCCTTCGAGTTCCGCAACCCCGACTGGTTCGGGCCAGAAATCGTCGAGCTCCTGCGGCGCCGCAACGCGGCCCTGTGCCTTTACGAGTTTGCCGGCCGAGAGGCACCGCCCGAGATCACTGCCGACTTCGTCTACATCCGCCTGCACGGGCCCGGTGTCCCCTACCAGGGCTGCTACGGCGAGCCGGCGCTGAAGACCTGGGCCCAGCGCCTCGACGTTTGGCTCGAGGAGGGCTTGGATGTCTGGTGCTACTTCGACAACGACAACCGTGGCTTCGCGCCTCGAAATGCGCTCCGCCTCAAGGAGCTGCTCGCATGATCGGCAGCACGCCGATTATCGTCCTATCGGGTCCTGGTAGCTCTGCAGCGCCTCGAGCCCGCCCGGCGGCGGATCCTCCTCGGTACGCTTGCCGGGCAGCGCCAGCGCGTCGTGCAGCCAGGGCACGCGGCTCTCGATCCCGACCTGCTCGCTCGGTATGGCGCGCACCGGCTCATCCAGGCTGCCGACGGTCAGCGAGATCTTGTCCCGCCCGAGATAGCGGAACGAGAGCGGCGTCCCGCAGCGGCCGCAGAAGCCGCGCTCGACGATCGAGCTGCTCTGGTAGGTCGCGGGCGCGCCCCTGGTCCAGGCGAAGTCGCGACACCCGATCCCGGCAAACGCCCCGAACAGATTGCCGAGCGCCCGCTGGCACATCCGGCAGTGGCAGATGTCGCCCGAGACCGGTTCCGCGTACAGCGCATAGCGCACCGCGCCACACTGACACCCCCCGGTCAAGACCGGCGTCCTCTGCTCCGCCATGCTCCCTCTCCCCGCCGTTCGGAACCAAGCATAGCCCGAGCTGCGTCCGGTGGCGGCTGAAACGTGCTCATCCACGTCATGAGCTGGTCTCATCGACGCTCGCGCCAGTCCGCCGGCCGCGCCGCGAGCATTGACCCCAATGGCGACAACGCCTACGTTGTCGCCATGGCGACGCTCAACATCAGAAATCTGCCGGACGATGTCCACCGGCGGCTGCGTGTCCGCGCCGCCGAGCAGGGCCGCAGCATGGAAGCCGAAGCGCGCGCGATCCTAGTGGCGGCGTTGACGGGCGAGGAGAGCGTGGGCAGGTCGAAGGAGAGCACCGCGGCCAAGGTTCGCGAGCTTCGGGCGTTCATCGACAAGTTATACGGCGACCACAAGCCCAAGAACGTCGTCGACGAGCTGATCGCCGAGCGGCCCCGCGAGTTCGCCCGTGAGGAGGCCGAGTAGATCGCGGCGCTAGCCTGCGTGCTTGACGCGTCGGCCCTGTTGAGCCTGCTGCTCGACGAGCCCGGGCGCCAGCACGTCGAGCCCGCGATCGACCACGCCTGCATCTCGACCGTCAACCTCGCCGAAGTCTATAGGCGTCTGGTCAGAGACGGTCACGACATTGCCGGCATCCTGGCCCGGCTGGACGCTTTGCCGATCGAGTGGGTGGCGTTCTCCGATGTCCATGCTGCCAAAGCCGGCGAACTCTGGCGCAGCACGCGCCAGGCGGGCCTGTCGCTTGGCGATCGGGCATGCCTCGCGCTCGCGATCGAGCGGGCTTTGCCGGTGCTGACCGCAGATCGCGCCTGGGCGGGGCTCGCGCTGCCGATCGACATCCAGCTGATCCGCTGACAGGGGCGAAATGCGAGCGATGCGCAGCGCAGCCGGCGCCGGCGCCGGCGCAGGGGAGGACGGCGCAGAACTCGTGCTGGTGCCGATCGGGGTCGCCGATCTGGCCCTGCTCGAGCAGCTGGTGCGCGCCTACTACGCCGAGGATGGCCTCGGCTTCGATGAGGGCCGGCAGCCGGAGGCGCTGGCCCGGCTGGTCGAGGGCGAGGCGCTTGCCTGCGGCTGGCTGGTGCGGCTTCGTGGGCAGGTCGTCGGCTATGTCGTGCTGACCTGGAGCTTCAGCCTCGAATCGGGCGGCCGCGACGGCTTCATCGACGAGCTCTTTCTCATTCCCGAGGTACGTGGCCGCGGCCTTGGCGCGCGCGTGCTGGCGCTGGCCGAGCTCGAAGCCGGCCGGCTCGGGCTGCTGCGGCTCTATCTCGAGGTCGAGCACGGCAACCGGGCGATCAACCTTTATCGCCGCGCGGGCTTCCTCGATCATCACCGTTACCTGATGTCAAAGCGGCTGGCGCCCTAGGGCCTTCGGCTGCTAAAGCTCAGGCCCCCGATCAACAACCATCCCAAGCAGCCCCTTCGATGGACAGGCCGACCGAGCGGATCATCCTGACCCCTGGTCCGGTGACGACGAGCCTTCCGACCCGGCAGGCGACGCTTCGCGACTTCACGCCGAACGAGCCCGACCTTCTGGCGCTCACCGCCGAGTTCCGGCAAACCCTGGTCGCGCTCGCGAACGGCGGCGATGCCTACGTCACCATCCCGCTCCAGGGGACCGGCAATACCGCCAACGAAGCGACGCTTGGCACGCTGGTGCCGCGCGACCGCAAGCTCCTGATCGTCAACAACGGCTTCTACGGCGAGCGTCTCAAGCAGATCGCGGGCGCGATCGGGGTGCCCTACCGGGCGCTCGATCTGCCGATCACCGAGCCGGTCGCCGCCGGCCAGCTCGAGAAGGCACTCGCCGCCGAGCCGCAGATCAGCCACGTCGCCCTCTGCCACGTCGACACCGGCACCGGCCTGCTCAATCCGATCGAGAGGGTCGCCGAGGTTTGCCGGGCGCGCGGCGTCGGCCTGATCATCGATGCGATCGCCTCGTTCGGCGGCCTGCCGCTCGATGCGAGCGCGCTCGCCCCCGAAGCGATCGTCCTGTCGCCGAACAAATGGCTCGAAGGCCTGCCCGGCATCGGGCTCGTGCTCGTCAGGCGCACAGCGCTCGAGCCTGCGGCCGGCCGCTGCCATTCCTTCTGCCTCGATCTGTACCGGCAGTGGCGGAGCTTCGAGGATGCCGGCGTCTGGCGTTTCACGCCGCCCGGCCAGGCGATCGCGGCCCTGGTCGCGGCGCTCCGTCAACATGCCAGGGAGGGCAGGGCGGCCCGGTTCGAGCGGGTGCGCCGCAACTGGCGCTGCCTGGTCGATGGCCTGCGGGCGGAGGGCTTCACGACCGTGCTCGAGGACGAGGTCGCGGCGCCGGTGATCGCAACCTTCCATGAGCCCGCCGATCCCAACTACGACCGGCAGCGCTTCTTCGAAGCGATGTGGCGCCAGGGCTTCGTCATGTTCCGCGGCTCTTTGACGCCGTTTCCGACCTTTCGGATCGGCTGCATGGGCGCGTTCGATCGGGAGGCAATGGCGGCTGTCGTGCGCGCGGTCCGGCAGTCGATGGCCGAGATCGGGGTCACCGACTGTCGACCGGCGCCGCCCTACCTCGCGGCCGAGTGACACGCCCGCGGGACGAATCCGGCCGGCCGGCGTTTGCCGGTTGCCACCGATCTGCCCGCGCGGCTAAACCTTCGGGCTCGGGGTCGCGGGCGACCGCGGCGCGCTTGCGCTCCGGGTCGGTCTGGAGTGCCATGGCAGGCCTGGCTCGAAGCGCGAGCGGCGGCAGGCGGGCAGGCGGCAACACAACCGGAAAGTTCAGGTTCGCTCACGATGGCGCGACCGACGTCACCGCAACCCGCGGCCGTATCATCCGATCCGCCGCCAAGGCCGCCCGAGACCGCCACGGCGGCGCCGGACCCGGCGCAGCAGCTGGCCGCGGCGCAACAGCGCCTGCACGCCGAGATCGAGGAGCGCGCCCGCGTCGAGCAGGCGCTCCGGGAGAGCGAGGCGCTCGCGCAGCGTGCCCAGGCCCAGCTGTGCCAGGCGATCGAGAGCCTCTCGGACGGCTTCGTGCTCTGGGACGCGGACGACCGTCTCGTCCTCTGCAACCAGCGCTATCGCGACCTCTACCCCGCGCTCGCCGCGCACATCCGCGCCGGCGTCGGTTTTGCCGAGCTGATGCTGCGGTTGGCCGAGCAGGGCTGCATCCCCGACGCGATCGGCCGCGAGGCGGCCTGGGTCGAGGAGCGGGTGAGGGAGCGCCGGGCGCGGGCGGGCGAGCGGGTCGAGCGCCAGCACGCCGACGGTCGCTGGTTGCGCATCTCGGGCCATCGGATCGCCGGCGGCGGGATCGTCGTGGTCCACACCGACATCACCGAGCTCAAGCGCCAGGCCGAGGAGCTGCGCGTGCGCGAGGCGCAGCTGCGCGGCATCGTCGACAACATCCCGGGCGTCGTCTATCGCCGCGTCCGCGACCCCGACGGCCGCATCAGCTATCCCTATCACAGCCCGCAGTTCGAGCTGCGCCACGGCCTCGATCCGGCGGCGGTGGCCAGGGATCCCTCGTTGCTGCAGGACGCCGTCCACCCGGAGGACCGCGCGGCCTGGCTCGCCGCCATCGAGGAGTCGGCGCGGCACCTTAGCCCGTTCAGCGGCGACTGCCGGATCCTCGTCCGCGGCGGCGGCTTCCGCTGGTTCCGGACGCTCGCGACCCCGATCCGGCAGGCGGACGGCAGCGTGGTCTGGGATGGGGTCAGCATCGACGTCACCGAGCTCAAGGCGACCGAGCAGGCCTTACGGGCGAGCGAAGGGCGCTACCGGCGCTTGGTCGAGGTCGGTCCGATCGCCCTTCTCAGCCACCGCCACGGGCGGGTCGTGTTCGCCAACGCCCGGGCGCTCGAGCTGTTCGGCACCAGGACCCCGACCGATCTGGTCGGCCGCCCGCTGGTCTTCCTGGTGCATCCCGACGACCGGCCGCTGGTGCAGCCGCCGCAGGTCATGAGCCGGCTTTGGAGACTGCGGCCGAGCCGTGCGAGATCCGCATCCTGCGCCTCGACGGCCAGACCCTCGACGTCGAGGCGGTGTCGGTGCCGATCGTCGAGGCCGACGGCGAGCCCGCGACCCAGGTCGTGCTGCTCGACATCACCGAGCGCAAGCGGGCCGAGCAGCGCGTGCGTTACCTCGCCCATCACGATCCGCTGACCGGCCTGCCGAACCGCGCGCTGCTGCTCGACCGGCTGCGCCAGGCCCTGCTCGAGGCCAAGCGCGAGCGCGGCCGGATCGCGGTCTTGATGCTCGACCTCGATCATTTCAAGACCGTCAACGACAGCTTCGGCCACCCGGTCGGCGATCGCCTGCTGTGCGCGGTCGCCGACCGCCTGCGGCAGACGGTCCGCGAGAGCGACACGCTTGCCCGCTTCGGCGGCGACGAGTTCACGCTGGTGCAGACCCGGCTGTCCGAGCCGGGTGGCGCCGACGTGCTGGCGCAGAAGATCCTGGAGGCGGTGGCCGCGCCGTTCCTGATCGACGACCAGGAGGTCCAGACCACGACCAGCGTCGGGATCGCGATCTATCCCGAGCAGGGCGCCGAGCCCGGCCAGCTGATCGAGCACGCCGACATCGCCCTTTATCAAGCCAAGGCGCTCGGGCGCAATCGGGCCGAAGTCTTCGCCGATGCCATGAAGACCGATCTGCAGGCGCGCCGGGCCCCGGCCGGCCCGCGGGATCAGCAGCGCAAAGTCCCGGTCGGGGCCGATCAAGGGCTCGCCTCCGGACCCCGGGACGACCCGACGGACGGCTAGCCCGGATGATCCTCGCGGGCGCCGCCCACGGCGCGCCCGATCACCAGCGCGAGGCGCGCGACCGCCGGCGCCACCGCCGGCTCGGGCACCCCGGCGTAGCCGAGCAGCAGGCCGCGCGCCGCGGCCGGGCCGTGATAGTAGCTGGACAGCGCCGGCGCCTCGATGCCGGCCTCGCCGGCGGCCGCCGCGATCGCGCGGTCGTCGAGGCCGGCCGCCAGGCGGCCGACCAGATGCATGCCGGCGGCCGACGGCGAGACCGCCAGGCGTTCTCCCAGACGCTCGCGCAGCGCCGCGATCAGAATCGCCTGGCGCTCGGCATAGAGGGCCCGCATGCGGCGGATGTGGGCCGCCAGATGACCCTCGCCGATGAAATCGACCAGAGCCGCCTGGGCGATCGAGGAGGGGTGCGCGTCGACCAGCGCCCGGACCGCGAGGAAGGCGTCGATCAGCTGCTCCGGCACCACCATGTAGCCGACCCGAAGGCCCGGAAACATGACCTTGCTCATGGTGCCGACGTAGATCACCCGGCCATCGCGATCGAGCCCCTGGAGCGCTGCCAGCGGGCGCCCGGCGTAGCGGTACTCGCTGTCGTAGTCGTCCTCGAGCACGAAGCCGCCGGCCGCGCGCGCCCACTGCAACAGCTCGAGGCGGCGCCGCAGGCTCATCGTGATCCCGAGCGGGAACTGGTGCGAGGGCGAGACCGAGATCAGCCGCGCCGCCGGCTCGAGGCTCCTGCCTCGGACCACGCTCAGACCCTCGTCGTCGACCGGCACCGGCACCGGCCGGGCGCCGGCCGCGAGCAGCACCGCCCGGGTCGGCGGGTAGCCGGGCTCCTCGACCCAGACCGGATCGCCCGGGTCGATCAGCACGCGGGCGGCAAGGTCGAGCGCCTGCTGCGTTCCGGAGACCACGATCACCTGCTCGGGGCGGCAGGCGACCGCCCGCGCGCTCGCCAGATAGTCGGCGATCGCCTGGCAGAGCGGCCGATAGCCGGCGGGCTCGCCGCCGACCAGGAAGGCGCGTCTCGGGCGGCGCCAGCGGCGCGCGAGCAGCCGCGCCCAGTCGTCGAACGGGAACTGCTCGAGCTCGGGCACGCCCGGCGAGAAGGCGCGCGCGGATGAGCGGCCGCGCTCGAGACCGGCGAGGCGAGCGCCGCGGAGCGACGGGCCGGGCTGCTCAAACCGGCGCTCCGGCCGCGCTCCGGCCTGGGCGCGCGCGCCGGGCGCGACCGCCGGCAGGCGGTGCGAGACGAACGAACCGGCGCCGACCCGACCGTCGACGTAGCCCTCGGCGTGCAGCTGCTCGAAGGCGGCCATGACCGTGTTGCGCGAGACCGCAAGCCGGCGCGCGAGGCCGCGGGTCGCCGGCAGCCGCGCCCCCGGCCGCAACGCGCCGTTCAGGATCGCCCGGCGGATCGCGAAGTAGATCTGGCGATGCAGCGGCACGCCGCCCTGGCGATCGATCTCGAGCCCCGGCGCGAGCGCCGCCGCTGCCGTCTTGGGCACGGCAATCTCCCGTAAATGGCACCTTGATATAATCCGAAATGGCTCTTTTCTCCAAGCCAATTGCTGCTAGCTTCATGCCCCAGGAGGACCCGACCCCATGGCCCAGCCGATCGAGACCAGGCTCAGCGTCAACCTCAACAAGGTGGCGCTGCTGCGCAATCAGCGCGACGTCGGCTATCCGAGCGTGCTCGAGGCGGCGCGTCTGGTGATCGCGGCCGGCGCCCACGGGGTCACGGTTCACCCGCGCCCCGACGAGCGCCACATTCGGCGCAGCGACGTGCGCGAGCTCGCGACCCTGATCGCCGCCGAGTTCGGCCGGACGGTCGAGTACAACATCGAGGGCAACCCGACGCCCGAGTTCGTGGCCCTCATCTTGGAGGTCCGGCCGGACCAGGTGACCCTGGTGCCGGATGCGCCCGACCAGCCGACCTCCGACCACGGCTGGGAGATCGGGGCGAACTTCCGCGAACTCAGCGCCGTGATCTCTAAGATCAAGTCCGCGGGGGCCCGGGTCAGCCTGTTCATGGACGCCGATCCGGGCGCGATCGCGCCCGCCGCGACGGTCGGCGCCGACCGCATCGAGCTCTATACCGGCCCTTACGCGCAGGCCTTTGCGGCCGGCGCGGCGCCGCCGCTGCTCCGGCGCTACACGGCAGCGGCCGAGGCGGCGGCCGAAGCCGGCCTCGGCGTCAACGCCGGCCACGACCTCAACCTCGACAACCTGCCGGCCGTCTGCCGGGCGGTGCCGCAGCTCGCCGAGGTCAGCATCGGCCACGCGATCACCGCGGACGCGCTCCGCCTCGGCTTCCCGGCTGCGGTCGAGGCCTACCTGCGCGCAATCCGGCGGGTGGCGCTCGCCGCCTGACGACGCCGCGGCGGCGTAGCGCGCGGCCCTCGCGTGGGTGCCGCCGGACGCGCTACAACGGCGCGGCAGCTCTGGGGCAGGGGGGACGCATGGACCTGGTCGCGCGGTTGGCCAAAACCTACACAGGCGTCGTGCACGACGTGATGCGGGCGATGGGGCTTCGCGACTTCACCCTGCCGCCCGCGATCCGGCCGCTGGACCCGGACCAGGTCCTCGCAGGCGTGGTCGCGACCGTGAGCGGCAAGGTCGATACCGCGGCCGACCCGCACACGACGCTGTTGGGATGGACCGGTCTTCTGTCCAAGGCCAGGGCCGGTTCCGTCCTGATCTGCCAGCCGAACAATTCGACCGTCGCGCACATGGGCGAGCTGTCGGCCGAGACCTTGAAGCTCAAGGGTGTGCGCGGCTACGTCGCCGACGGCGGCTGCCGCGATGTCGACTTCATCCTCAAGCAGGGCTTCCCGGTCTGGTGCCGCTACTTCACGCCGCGCGACATCGTCGGCTACTGGCTGCCCGATCAGTTCGACGTCCCGATCCGGATCGGCGAGGTCACGATCCACCCAGGCGATCTCGTGCTCGGCGATCGCGACGGCATGGTGATCCTGCCAAAGGCAGAGGCGGAGGCGATCGTCGCCGGCGCCGAGACCGCGATCGCGACCGAGAACCTCGTCCGCAAGGCGATCCTCGCGGGCGTCGACCCGCAGGCGGCCTATCTGAACTACGGCAAGTTCTGATCCAAAAACCCCCGACGCGAGGGGCGCCGGGGGTGGCCGACCGCGGGCCGGCTCAGGCCTTCCTGGAGGCCGGCAGGATGCCTTCGCCGCGCGAGATCAGGTCCTGCGTGAAGCGTTCGCTGAAGCCCGCAAGGAAACCCACCACCCAGAGCTGGTGCACGGTCACGTGCGCGATCAGCTTCTGATCGAGAGGCAACATTCCGCTCAGCCAGAAGGCGTAGGCGAACAGCCCGAAGATCACGCCGATGAAGGGCTTGAACAGGGCGTTCGCGAACAGGAAGACGTGATCGAAATCGCCGAGCCGGGAGAAGGACTTGAGGCGGCTGAGAATGCTGACCAGGCCGCCGAGGAAAGCCGCGCTCGCGATCGCCGAGCTCTGGAGCGGGTCGAACGGCACGAGCGCCTTGATCGGGCCGAGCCCCTGCAGGAAGTACCAGCTGAAGTGGGTCGCGAGGCCGAGGAACAGCGCGCCGAAGGCGCCGAGACAGACGGTGAGCAGCGGGCTGCCGTCGGTCAGGCCGATCAGCGTGCGCTTGACCGGCCCGTCGTGGCGCAAAAGCTCGTTCTCGGTCGCGACGCGCAGCGAGCGCGCGAACACGAGCTCGGGCTGCTCGCACAGCAGCGCCGCCACCGCGGCACCCGCCTCGCGCACGAGCCGCTCGAGGATCTCGTCCTTCGAGCGCTCGCCCTCGCGCAGGTCTTCCTTGGACGTCTCGAGCAGCTCGACCCAGCACGCCAGCTCGTACTGGATCTCCTCGTCGTGCAGTCCCGAGGTCGCGAGCGCGTCGCGGATCCGCCGGTAGAGCGTTTCGCGGTCCGGCGCGGCTTCGCCGGCCGCCGGATCGGGCGTGCCCGGCGCCGCCACCGCACCCAGGCGGCCATCGACGACATCCCGGGGCAGGGACGTCGAGCGGATCGCAGTGGTCATCGTTCCAAACCCCAAATTGATGTCAGCCAACCGTGGTTCAGCTGTTCGGGATAGGGAAGCGACCGAAAACAAATCGAGCGGCTGGCTCGCGAGGGTCGGCCGGCTGTGCCTGGCCGCCGCGCCGCCGTTCAGTCGACCGCGTCGATCTCGAAGCTCTGATGCAGCTGTCCGGTCAGCGCCGGGTCGAGGCCGAGGCGCTCGCCGAGCTGCCGCAGGTAGGCGACCTCGCGCGGGGTGTCGACCGGGATCGCGAACAGCGAGGCCGCGTAGACCTCGAGCGCGGTCTGCTCCGAATCGACCGCGCCGACCACCGCTTCGACGTCCAAGGGCCCCGCCATCTCGTCGCGGACGAACTGGAGCGCCTTCGGGTCGGCGCCGGCCTCGTCGAGCGCGGCGAGGATCCGCCTCGTGCGCATGGCGTCGGTCTGGCCGCCGGCCTTGGCGGCGTTGATCATCGCCCGGATCATGATCTCCGCCCGCCCCTCGTCGTCGAGGACGATCCCGTCGTTTTGGGGGATGAAGCGGGCCATCGGCGGCTCGGCAAGGCCGCCCGCCGCGGCGCCGGCCATGGCCTGCTGCAGGGCCACAGTGGCGAGACCGCTGAGCAGCGCGAGCGCGCGGCTGGCGCTGCCGCTGCGACCGGGCGCCGCGTCGGCCCGGGCGGGCGCCACGCCGCCGCCCTCGCGCCACTCGCCGCCGCCGCCGAGCAGCGCCCGCGCGGTCGCGGCGACGGTCCCATCCGGCCGGTTGGGGTCGGCGCCGGCCGGGTGGAGCGCGCCGCCGCAAAACCCCGGGCCGCCGCTGGCGATCCATTCCAACCGGGCCCGGCTCGCGCGCGAGATGCCGGACCGGATCAGCAGTTCGAGGATCAGATTGGTATCGAACATGGCCTTCTCCCCGCGACATGCGGCGTCGCCGCGCCATCGCGAGCCAATCTAGTAATAATTTATGGTTGAGTAAAATATAATCTATGGTTGATAAACCGCCCCGCCGCCGCCCGCCTCAGGCGGCCGCGATCGCCTCGATCTCGATCAGAAAATCCGGGCGCGCGAGGCCGGCCACGAAGATCAAGGTGCTGGCCGGCGTGGCGCCGTCGAGCATCCGATCACGCACCCGGCGCGCGAGCGCGGTGTCGCCGTGGACGGTCAAAAAGACGGTGGTCTTGACCAGGTCGTGCCGGGTCATGCCGGCCGCCTCGAGGATCGTGAAGATGTTGCGCCAGGCCTGCTCCATCTGCGCCTCGGCGCCGTCCGCAAGCGTGCCGTCGGGCTTGACGCCGATCTGGCCCGAGACGTGCAGCCAGCGCGCGCCCGCGGGCGCCTCGACCCCATGGCTGTAGCGCGAGAATGGCGGTGCGACTGTTGGCGGATTGTGGTGCTTCGGCATGACCCTGGCTCCCGAGCTCAAAGGATCGACGAGCATGCCGGATCAGGCGCGATCGACCCAGCTCAATCCGCCGGCCGGCCGAATCGGATATCACCGCCAGGCGGACGGTCGGCTCAGTTGAGCAGCAGCACTTCGATGCGACGGTTGGCGAGGCGGCCGGCGGGGGTATCGTTGGTCGCGATCGGATCGTCCTCGCCCCGGCCCTCGACCGCCAGCCGGTCGACGTTGATCTTGAAGCGGTCGACCAGGAACTCGCGCACGGCCCGCGCCCGCCGCTCCGAGAGGGTCCGGTTATAGGCGGCGTCGCCGATCGCGTCGGAGTGACCGATGATCAGGGCGCTGCGTTCGGGCGCCCGCGCCAGCGCCTCCCCGATCCGGCCGAGCACGCCGTAGGCCGAGGTCTGAATCCGAAAGCTGTCGGTCTCGAACAGGCGATCGCCCGGCACGGTCACCAGCAGGCCGCGGGGCTGCGGTCGGGGATCGAGATCGGCCAGCGTGGCCGGCAGCCCGTCGGCGCCGTCGCCCTCCACCCAGGCGGCAGGGCGCACCCGCCCGGTCTCCGCCACCTCGCCGGCGGCCGCGGACTGCACCAGGCCGAGCTCGGGGCCGGCGGGCGCCCGCGAGGCGGCCGCCGGCCGCCGGTCAAGGCAGTCGTAGACGCTGACGCGATCGGCGTCCGGTCCGGTCGCGTCCTTGGCCACGACCTTGACGACGTCCGGCGAAACGCCGAGGTCCGAGTGGAGAAAATCACGCACCGCCGCGGCCCGCCGGATCGCGAGCGGCGGGTCGGCCGCGGCCTGACCGCCGGCGTCGCCATGGCCCTCGATCACCAGCCACTCCTGGCGGTCGGGCGAGCGCTCGGCGGCGAGTTGCCGGCGCGACTTGAACAACCAGCCGATCGCCTCGAGGCCGAGGGACGCGTCATCGGCCCCGAACTGCAGCCGCTGGCCCGCGGTAAGCTCCGGGCAATCGGCATAGGCGACCTGCCCGACCGCGGCCTGCAGCTCGGACAGCTGACCGAAGGCCTGATCGATCTGCTTCAGGCTGCCGTCGAGCTCGGTGATGAACTTGCGGATCTCGACGATGCCGCCTTCCATCTGGTCCATGTAGGACTTCAAGCCTTCGAGGGACCCCGCCGACTGGCGAAGATTGGTCCCGATCGCCTCGAGTTCGGCCTTGGGCGTTGCCGCACCGGAGGCCGGAGGCGGCGCCGCGGGCTCGGAGGAGGCGGGCAGGGGAGCCACCCCCGAGGGGGCGTCGCCTGACCGCCGTCGCGGCCAGCGTCTGGACCACCTCGAGGTTCGCGGCCTGACCCGCGCCGGCGCTCTCGCCGGCCAGCGCCGCGGGGGCGATCTGGCCGGCGTCCGCTGTCCCGGCGCTCGCCAGAGCGGTCGCCGACGCCGGGCTCTGAGGCAGCTGCAGCGTGAGATCGCTCACGCCGCTGCGAGTGCCGTCGACGCCGGCTTGCGGTGCCGCCGTCACCACCCCGTCGGCCGCCGCCCGATCCGCCGATCCCGCCGTGGCCGGGACGCCCGCAATGCCGGTCGCGGCCGCGAGCCCGACCGGCGGCTCGCCGGCACTCGCCGTCGCGACGGCCGCGGCCGGATCGGCATCGGCGACCTCGCTCGCGCGCGCGGCGGCCGAAACCACCAGTGGTGCGTCATCGAGGACGTCGTAATAGAGCGCGAAGCCGTCAGTCGACCGCAGCCGCACGAGGTGATCGCGGCGCCCGGCCGGCACCGGCATTCCGATCGAGACCACCGCGTAGCGTGAATAGGGCGGATGAAACTTTTGATATCTGTCTTTGGCGTAGGCGTGCTGGGCCAGCTTGGCGAAGCTGCGGAGGTCGCTTTTCTCCGAGGTGGCGTTGGCGTTGATCGCCAAAACGGCGGCAATCGCAAGAACGGGCGCGGCCCAGAGCGGCCGCCCCGCGAGGGTCCGCAGATACCGCCGCAGCGACGGCTGGTCGGGCCATGGCGCGGTCAGCGGCAGACTGTCGTCAGCCGGCGCCCGCCATCTGCCGAGCACCGTCTGGTGGATGAAATCGAAGATCATCTTGAGCAGGTAGCCACAGCACGCCGCTACCAGCAGCAGGATGATCCCGAAGATCGCGAATAGGACGACGAAGCTCGGGTCGACCGCCACCCGCAAGAAGCCGAACGGGGCCAGCAAGTAATCGCCGAGCCCGGCGTAGCGCAGGTAGTCGAGGTCGAAATACGACCAGAATTTCCAGTCCGCATAGAGACCGAGGAGCGCCGCGACGAGATAGGCGGCAAGCGCCACCGCCAGATACTGCGGGCGCAGATAGCGGCTGCAGGAAACCCACCAGCCGTGATCGGCGGCAGACCCGGCATCGGGGTCAGCCTGATCGTCGGGATCTGACTGTTGCGCGGCGCTGCTCATCTTTTTTTCCCCTCCCGGCAGACACCGCGAGGTCAGGACGCAAAGATTGACACTCCCTCGACCGTAAGAAAGCTCAAGGCGAGATGCCCTGCAAGAGCATTTTCGCCAAACTCGGGTAAAAATCTCGCCACAGTTGCGGGCGTGCAACAGCCGATTGCGCCCGCGCCACAGTGACATCGCGGTGACAGGCGCATGACGACGACCGCCGCCGGGGCGCCCGGCGTTGCGCGGGGCCTTACCGCCTGGCGTATTGCTGGCGGCCGAACATGACTTCCCAGGCCGCCTTGTCGGTCTTCAGATCGCGCCGCCGATCGGCCAGCACCTGGACGCCCCGCTCGACCGCCGGGCGGGCCGCGATCTGGTCGAACCAGCGCACGAAGTTCGGGTATTCGGCGCGCTCGACCCCCTGGCGCTCCGGGAACCGGGTCCAGGGCCAGATCGCGATGTCGGCGATCGTGTAGTCGCCGCCGGCAATGTACGCGCTCTCGCCGAGGCGGCGGTCGAGCACGCCATAGAGGCGGTTGGCTTCGTTCTGGTAGCGGTTGCGCGCGTACTCGATGTCATCGGGCGCATACTGCAGGAAATGGTGCGCCTGGCCCAGCATCGGGCCGATGCTGCCCATCTGGAACATCAGCCACTGCAACGTGGCGTAGCGCTGCCGCGGCGCCTTCGCGAGGAACTTGCCGGTCTTCTCGGCCAGATAGATCAGGATCGCGCCGGACTCGAAGATCGCGAGCGGCTCGCCATCGGGACCATCCGGATCGACCATCGCCGGCATCTTGTTGTTCGGCGAGATCTTGAGGAACTCGGGCTTGAACTGGTCGCCGGCGCCGATGTCGATCGGGATCACGGTGTAGGCGAGCCCGCATTCCTCGAGCATGATGTGGATCTTGTGGCCGTTCGGGGTCGGCCAGGTGTAGAGGTCGATCATGACGGGCTCCTTCCGGTTCGCGCGTGGCGCGCGGCAGCATAGCGGGCGCGGGCGGGCTGCATAGCCCCGATCGGGTCGCGACCGCGCGAGCCTTTCGACGCGGGACCGGGGCGGCTCCGACGCGCGAGCGCTCTTAAGTCCGGGCGGGCTTCGGTCTATGCTCTCCGGCCATGACGCAAAGCAATTCCGACCCGCGACCGCCCTCCGGCGCCCCCGAGCGCGTGCTGCTCACGCGCGAGAGCATCCGGAGCGGCGAGGTGCACAAGCTGATCGCCGCGCATGGCCTCGAGATGCGCGTGCTGTCGGCGGACGAGCTCCTTGCCTCGCGCCGGGCGACGCTCGCCGGCGTCGATCTCGCCGCCGGCGTCTGGCTGTTCGGCTACGGCTCGCTGATCTGGAACCCCGCCTTCCACTTCACCGAGCGCCTGACCGGCCGGATCTGGGGCTATCACCGGCGCTTCTGCCTCTGGACCCACCTCGGGCGCGGCCGGCCCGAGCGGCCCGGCCTCGTGCTCGGCCTCGAGCGCGGCGGCTCCTGTCAGGGCGTGGCCTTCCACATCGCGCCCGAAAGCGTCGAGGAAGAGCTCGAGATCGTCTGGCGCCGCGAGATGCTGAGCGGCGCCTACCTGCCGCGCTGGGTCGAGGTCCGCGACCGCGGCCCGCCGGGTCCGCGCGATCGCCTTCGTGATCAACCCGGCCCACGAGCGCTACGCGCAGCTGCTCACCGACGACGAGATCGCGCAGGTGATCGCGACGGCCTCGGGCTGGCTCGGCCCCTGCGCCGACTACCTGGTCAACACGGTCGACCACCTCGCGACCCTCGGCATCCACGACCGCCCCCTCGAGCGCCTGCGCGCCCGCGTGCTCGCGCTGCGCGCACCGCCGGCCTAGCCGGGCTCGACCGTCGCCGGCGATCACTGCTATAGCTCGAAGCCGGGCTTTCCGAACGCGGGCTGTGCCATGGCAGACCTCGATCTCGTGATCCGCAGGGGAACCCTGGTCACGGCCGCCGACCGCATGAAGTGCGATCTCGGCGTCCGCGACGGGCGGATCGTGGCGCTGGCCGAGGATCTGCCGCGGCGCGCGCGCGAGATCGATGCCCGGGGCAAGCTCGTGCTGCCCGGCGGCGTCGACAGCCACTGCCATATCGAGCAGCTCTCGGGCATGGGCATCTGGAACGCCGACGATTTCGAGAGCGGCACGGTCTCGGCGGCGTTCGGCGGCACCACGACGGTGATCCCGTTCGCGGCCCAGCACCACGGGCAGGCGATGCGCGAGGTGGTCGCCGACTACCGCGAGCGCGCCAGCAAGGCCGTGATCGACCATGCCTTCCACATGATCGTCTCGGACCCGACCGAGAGCGTGATGGCGCAGCTGCCCGGGCTGATCCGGGAGGGCTACAGCTCGCTCAAGCTGTTCATGACCTATCCCCTGCTGCGCCTCGACGACGCGCAGATGCTCGATCTTTTGACGCTCGCCCGCGCCGAGGGCGCCATGGTCTCGGTCCACGCCGAGAACGACGCCATGCTCGCCTGGACCGCGCGCCGCCTGCTCGCGCGCGGCCATCGGGCACCCCGCTACCACGCCATCAGCCACCCCCGGATCGCCGAGGCCGAGGCGGTCGACGCGGCTCATCGCCATGGCCGCGCTGGTCGACCAGCCGGTCGTCGTCTTCCACGTCACGACCGAGGCCTCGATGGCGGCCATCCGGGACGCCCAGACCCGCGGCCAGAAGCTGTTCGCCGAGACCTGCCCGCAATATCTCTTGCTGAGTGCGACCGACCTCGACAAGCCCGGCCTCGAGGGAGCGAAGTGGATGTTCAGCCCGCCGGCGCGCGAGCGTGCGGATCAGGAAGCGATCTGGCGGGGTGTCCAAAACGGCACCTTCCAGATGGTCACCTCCGACCACGCCCCCTACCGGTTCGACGAGACCGGCAAGCTCGCGCGCGGGAAAGACCCCGACTTCAAGCAGATCGCGAACGGCATCCCCGGCATCGAGCTGCGCCTGCCGCTCCTGTTCTCCGAAGGGGTCGCAAAAGGCCGGATCGAGCTCGAGCGCTTCGTCGAGCTCGCCTGCACCAATCCCGCCAGGATCTACGGCCTGCATCCGAGGAAAGGCACGATCGCGATCGGCTCCGACGCGGACATCGCGATCTGGGACCCTGACAAGACGGTCCTGATCACCGATGCCACCACCCGCGACCGGGCCGGCTATTGCCCCTATGCCGGCATGACGGTCACGGGCTGGCCGGTCACCGTGCTTGCGCGCGGCGAGGTGATCGTGGATCGCGGCGAGCTTCTGGCCGAACGCGGTCGCGGCCGTTTCCTGCCGCGCGCCGCCGGACCCGCGGCCCGGCCGCTCGGGCGCCTCGAGCCCGAGCTCGACCCGGAGCGCAACTTCGGTGCCAATGCTTCTCGATTGAGCCTCGGGTCCGGGGTGCGGGCGGGCACGACGCCCTGCGCGCCGCCGGTACGGCTGGCTCGCCGCCCTCTCGCTGCTGCTGCAGGGCTGGCTGCCGGTCGTCCTCGAGGCCTCCCTGGTTGCGGGCCATGGCGGCAACCCTCACGCGCATCACATGGCCCCGGGGCGGCCGGCGCCGATGGCCGCCGCGTCCAGGCCGATCCCGGTCCCGGTATGCCCGGTCACCCACGATCCGATCTGCCTGTGCGCGATCTTCGTCAGCTCGCTGACGCCGGAGCTGGTGCCGGCGCCGGCGCCGGCCCCGGCGCGCAGGGGCGGGCGCCGCCGCCCGCCGCGCCGAAGGCCGGCCCCCTCGCGGCCGATGGCGCCGTTCGACGCGCGCGCGCCGCCGGCTCGCGGCTGATCTTCGCCCTTTTGTGCCCGCGCCTGGCCCTGGTGGCCGGCCCGGGCTGGTCATGCGATCTCAGTCGGAGACGAGCGATGGTTCGTCCACTTGCCGCTGCCGGACTCGGTAGCGCCTTGCTGCTCGCACCCCACGTGGTGGCGGCGCATGTCACCCTGGAACACCAGGAAGCTTTCCCGAACAGCTCCTACAAGGCCGTGCTGCGCGTACCGCATGGCTGCGAGGGCAAACCCACGACCGCGATCCGGGTCCAGATCCCCGAAGGCCTGATCGCGGTCAAGCCGATGCCCAAGCCCGGCTGGCAGCTGGCGGTCATCAAAGGCAAATACGACCATCCCTACGAGTACGAGGGCAGCGAGCTCACCGAAGGGGTCAAGGAGGTCGACTGGACCGGCGGCGATCTCGCCGATGATTTCTACGACGAGTTCGTGTTCACGGGCCGGCTGACCGACCTCGCCCCCGATACGGTGCTGAGCTTCCCGACCGTGCAGGAATGCAAGGGTGCGGTGCAGCGCTGGATCGATATTCCGGCACCCGGCCAGGACCCGGACGAGCTCGCGGCGCCGGCACCGCAGCTCACCATCATCGAGGGCGAGGGCGAGGACGCCGACTGAACCCGGCCGCATGGTCGGCCGGCACCGGTCGCCGGGGCGGCATGTCCTGATCGGCGCCCTCTTCGCGGCGCTGGCAATCGCCATCCTGGCGGCCGCGGCCGAGGCGCACGCGGTCCTGCTCGAGACGACGCCGGCGGCGGGCGCGGTGGTTGCGAGCGCGCCCGACGCCATCGTGCTGCGCTTCAACGAGCCGGTCCGCCCGATCAGCGTCCGGGTCCTGCGCGCCGCGGACGAGGCCGCCCTGCCGCTGCCGCCGGCGCAGGCGATCGACACGCGCCTGAGCGTGGCGCTGCCCGACGGCCTCCCCGAGGGGAGCTATGTCCCGAGCTACCGGGTGACCTCGGCCGACGGCCACCCGGTCGCCGGCAGCTTCGTCTTCAGCGTCGGCGCGGCGCAGGACGCGACAATCGGGTCGGCGGCCGATCCCTACGACGTTGCCTGGCAATGGCTTGGCGTGGCGGCGCACTCGCTCTGGTACGGCAGCCTGCTGCTGGCCGCCGGCCTCGCCCTCTTCCTCGCCCTGATCCGCGCGCCGCCCGATCTGGCGCCCCGGCTCGGCCGCTGCCTGGTCGGGCTGGCGCTCGCCGGCATCGCGAGCGGTCCTTTGCTGCTGGCCGCGGAAGGCGGCGCCCTGCTCGGCGGCCCGCCCGGGTCGCTCATGCACGCCGAGGTCTGGCAGCTGGCGTTCGGCTCTTCGGTGCTCTGGACGGTTGCGACCGGCGGCGCGGGGCTCGCGGTGCTCACCCTCGCGCGCCGGCGGCGATCGCCGCTGCTCGCCGGCGCGCTGCTGGTGGCGCTGAGCTTCGGGCTCTCCGGCCACGCCGCGACCGCCGGCCCGCGCTGGCTCACCGTGCCGGCGCTCGGCCTGCATGTGTTGAGCGCGGCCTTCTGGGTCGGCGCCCTCTGGCCCTTGCTGCTGGCGCTCCGCGGCGCCGAAGCGAAGGCCCAGCTGGAAGCCTTCTCGAGGCTCGCGATCGCCGCCGTCGTCTGCCTGATCCTCGCCGGCAGCGTACTGGCCGTCCTTCAGCTCGGGCATGTCTCGGCCCTGATCGAGGACGCCTACGGCCGGCGCCTGCTCGCCAAGCTCAGCCTCGTGGCGGGGCTGCTCGGCCTCGCCGCGGTCAACCGGCTGGTGTTGACCCCGGCGCTCGGGCGCGGCGGAGGCGCCCGCCGCCGGCTGCGGCTGACCATCGGGACGGAGCTCGCGCTGGCGGCCGGCGTGATCGTGCTGACCGCGAGCCTGGGCGCGGTGCCGCCGCCGCGCGCGCTGGCCTTGCAGACGGCTGCGCAGGGCGGCGGCCGGGGACCACCCGACTATGCGACCTACGCCACCGCCCGGGGCTTCCATCTGATCCTGGTCGCGACGCCGGCGACCGCCGGCGCCAACCGGATCGATCTCTACGTCACCGGCGCCGCCGGCCGACCGGCGAAGCCAAGGCCGCGACGCTGTCCGCAAGCCTGCCCGAGCGCAACGTCGAGGCCCTCCATGTCGAGGCGCTGCCGGTCGAGCCCGGACACTGGCGCGCCAGTCTCAGCCTGCCGCTCGCCGGCAGCTGGCAGCTGCACGCCGATCTCCTGATCGATGATTTTACAAAGCTCGGCTTTCGGACCAGGATCGAGGTCGAACGCTGAGGCCGGCTGGCCCTGCCGGGCCGGGAGGAACCCATGCCGAGAAAGATCAGGATCGCTGCCGCCCAGCTCGGCCCGATCCAGCTCGCGGACGAGCGCGCGAGTGTGGTCCGGCGGCTGTGCGCGATGCTGCGCGAGGCCCACGGCATGGGCGCGAAGCTCGTGGTCTTTCCCGAGCTCGCGCTCACCACCTTCTTCCCGCGCTACTGGTACGACGACATCCGCGAGATCGACGCCTGGTTCGAGAGCGAGATGCCGAACGCCGCCACGGCGCCCTTGTTCGATCTCGCCCGCGATCTCGGCCTCGGCTTCTATCTGGGCTATGCCGAACTCGCCCGCGAGGCAGGCGCCGTGCATCGCTACAATACGGCCGTGCTGGTCGGCCCCGACGGCCAGATCATCGGCAAATATCGCAAGGTCCATCTGCCGGGCCACGCCGACCATCGCGACGGCATCCCCTTCCAGCATCTCGAGAAACGCTATTTCGAGGTCGGCAACCTCGGCTTTCCGGTCTGGCGCGCGTTCGATGCGATCGTCGGCATGCTGATCTGCAACGACCGGCGCTGGCCCGAGGCGTACCGGGTCCTGGGCCTGCAAGGGGTCGAGCTGGTGCTGCTCGGCTACAACACCCCGACCCGCAACATCTACCACCCCGAGCCCTGGCACCTGCGCATGTTCCACAACCGCCTCGTGGTCCAGGCGGGCGCCTATCAGAACGGCGCCTGGGTGATCGCGGTCGCGAAGGCGGGCGAGGAGGACGGCCACGGCCTGATCGGCGGCTCGTGCATCGTCGCGCCGACCGGCGAGATCATGGCGCAGGCGCTGACCGAGGACGACGAAGTGATCGTCTTCGACTGCGACCTCGACCTCTGCGACCACTACAAGACCACGATCTTCGCCTTCGACCAGCACCGCCGGATCGAGCATTACGGCCTGATCACCGAACGCACCGGCGCGATCCCGCCGCCCGAGTGATCTTTCGAGCCCTGGGACATGGTCGAACGCGGCGAGATCGACCGGGTCATCCGCTTCTACGAGACCCATCCGATCAACGAGCAGCAGATCCTGCACGATCTCGCGCGCGACGGCGTGGCGCTGGACGGGCTCACCGAAGCGGTCCTCCAGCGCTACGACCAGGACCACTTCGGCGGCCTCGAGGCGGTCGACGTCCTGGCCGGCAAGGCCGCGATCGGCAGGGATACGCACGTCCTCGACGTCTGCAGCGGCATGGGCGGCCCGGCCCGCTATCTGGCGTTCCACCACGGCTGCCGGGTGACCGGCCTCGACATCACGGAGAGCCGCCATGAGGGCGCGGTCCGGCTGACCGAGATGGTCGGGCCTCGGGAACCGGGTCGACTTCCGGCTCGGCAATGCGCTCGAGATGCCGTTCGCGGCCGCGAGCTTCGACGTCGTGCTCGGCCAGGAGGCGTTCTGTCATATTCCGGCCAAGCCGCGCCTGATCGCCGAATGCGCGCGCGTGGTGAAGCCCTCGGGTGTGCTCGCGTTCACCGACATCCTGCGGCGCCCCGCCCTGACGCCCGGAGCCTCTGCGCGCCTCGAGCGCGAGATGACCTTCCTCTCGCTCGAGAGCATCGAGGGCTATGCCCGGCTGCTCGCAGCCAGCGGCTGCACGCTGCTCGAGCAGGACGACCTCAGCGCCTGGTGGACCCTGATCCTCGAGCAGCGGCTCGAGATGTATCGCGGCCTGCAGGCGACCACGGTCGAGAAATTCGGCGCCGAGCACTTCCGAAGATGGGACGACACTTACGCCTTCTTCGTCGGCCTGTTCGCCGAGGGCCAGCTCGGCGGCGGCCGGTTCCTTGCCCGGCGCGACGGCTGAAGCTCACCCGACCGGGTGGCGCGGGTCGACCAGCTCGTGGCGCGAGCGCCACTCGGGCTTGACGTAGTTGACGATGATCGAGCGGCGGATGCCCCTGATCGGTCGCTCGCGGAAGCCGTGCCAGCTGTCGTCGCCCGGCACGAAAACGAGCGCCGAGTTGAAGACCGCCGGCACCGTCGTGGCGAGGGTCAGCGCCCGATCCAAGAGATCTGTGCCCCAGGCCTCGGCATCCGGGCCCTGCGAGAGGTAGACCTGGATCGTGAGCAGCTTGGCGCCGATGTCGGTATGCGGCGCGAGCCAGAAGCCGGCCCCGTCCTGACAGTACTCGATGCGCAGGAAGCTGCCGGCCAGCTCGATCGCGCACAGCCGCTCGAGGCCGCGCAGGACGAGGGGGTCCATGAACTCCGCCGCGACCTTGCGGCACACCGAAAAGCGCCGGCAGAGCGCTCCGGAAAAGAACCGCCGGATATGATTGTGGGTCTCGCGCTTGCCCCTGGTGTCGCGGACCGGGCGCGGCGGCAGGGGCAATGCGATCACCGCGGCGCAGACCTCGGCCGCGAACACGTCGAAGAGGCGCCAGTGCCGGAACGGGGCGCCTCTTTCCTCGCTCCGCTCCAGGCAGCGCAGCAGCCGCGCTTCGGTCTCGGCCAATACCGCCATCGCGGCGATCCCCCCGGACCCACGGATCTTGGTCCGCCCGATCGCCGGGCAGCGCCTGTCGAGGCGGCCGCTCCGCCTGGCTTGACAGCGCTGTCCGGGCCACCGAGGCTGACGCGCCATTGGTCACCGAACGCGGGTGATTTGCAAGGGCCAAAAACGCGGCTGCTCTCCAGGAAAGCTCCGCCCTGATGCCGACCTTCGACTTCCGACGCCTCGAGCCGACCCGCCGCTACAAGCTCTTGGGTGGCCTGGTCGTGCCGCGACCGATCGCCCTGGTCACGACGCAAGGCCCGGACGGCCGCCACAACGCCGCGCCGTTCAGCTTCTTCAACGTGCTCGCCGAGGAGCCGCCGCTCGTGGTGCTGGGCCTCGGCATCAGCCCTGCAGGCCGCGCCAAGGACACGACCAACAACATCCGCGATACCGGCGAGTTCGTGGTCAATCTGGTCGACGAGCCGATCGCGCAGGCCATGAACCTTTGCGCGATCGATCTGCCGCCCGAGGTCAGCGAGGTCGAGCTCGCGGGCTTCGAGATGCTGCCTTCAAAGACCGTGGCGCCCGGCCGGATCGCCGCGGCGCCGGTCAGCCTCGAATGCCGGCGCTACGTCACCCTGCAGCCCGCCCGCGAGCGCTATATCGTGCTGGGCGAGATCCTCATGCTGCACGTCCGCGACGGCATCGTCGACCCCGAGCGGCTCCACGTCGATCGCGACGCCTACGCGCCGATCGGCCGCCTGTTCGGCGGCGGCTACGTCCGCACCCACGATCGCTTCGAGATGCCCCGGATCAGCTACGCCGAATGGCAAAAGCGCAACCGGTGAGGGGCATCGCCGCCGTCAGGCACCTGCGCCGGACCCGAACCAAACGGCTTGTCCTGGCCTTGAGCGCTACCGGGTGCGCGCCGTCGCGGCCGGCTGACCTTCAAGCCGGACCGCGCCGATCGCCAGGGTGACCGCGGCCTGGGTCGGGTCGACCACGGGCAGGCCGAGAGCGGCTTCGAGCTCATGGCGGTACGCGGCCATGCCGGCGCACCCTAGCACCAGGACGTCCGCGCCATGCTCGTCCCGCAGGCGCGCGCCGACCGCCTGCAACCGATCGAAGGTCCGGTCGCCATCCGCGAGCTCGACCACGCCCAGGCCGAGCGGCAGCTCGCCGGCAAAGCGGGCCGCGAGGCCGAGCTGGCGGACGTAGCGCAGATGGCGGGGCAGGGACGCCTTCAGGATCGCGACGATGCCAAAGCGCTCGCCGCGGGTGAGCGCGGTCAGGAGTCCCGATTCGGCGATCCCGAGCACCGGCCGCCCGGTCGCCTCCCGACAGGCATGCAGGCCCGGATCGCTGAAGCAGGCGATCACGAAGGCGCTCGCGTCATTTTGCGCCCGCAGCAGCCGGCAGAGCGGCAGCACCACCTGCTCGACATGGGCCTGGAGCTCGATCCCGGGCGGCCCTTCGGCCAGCGTGACGCACTCGATGGCGGGCCCCCCGGCCATGCGCAGCGGCGCCAGCGCACGGTCGATCGCCGCGGTCACCGCGACGGTCGAATTCGGGTTGACGACGACGATCCGCTCGCCCATCGCGGCTCCTCGAAGCGGTCGGCCGGTGGCCCCGACGACCGGGTTGGCAAGTCCTGGTTAACCCAATTCGGGCATAGCTGACCAGTTCCGCGCAGCCGGTCGGTTCCGGGCCCATGAAACTGCCGCCAGCCATCCGTGGCCTGTTCAGGCGTGAGGACGACCCCGCGCCCGCCCTCGAGCGGCCGGTTGCGGTGGGCGCTCCGGCTGCGCATCCGGCGCCAGCCCGTCGCGCGGCCCGGACCGACAGGGCGCGCCTCAAGCGTTTCGAAGGCCGCCTGCGGGCGCTGATCCAGGCCGGCAGCCCGTTGGAACCGCTGGTGGCCGGACGGCTGCAGATCATCGCGCTCTCGCGGGTCAAGGAACGGCTCGGCGGAGACTGGGCGCGGCTGGCGACAAGGGTGCATCGGCTGACCCAGCAGATCCTGGAGCGCCGGCTCACCGATCAGGACGTCTACGTTCAGATGGCTGATCGCTACGTCATCTTGTTCGCCAGGCTCTCGAGCGTCGAGGCCACCTTCAAGGCCCAGGCGATCACCCGCGAGATCGCGGCCCTGCTGATCGGCGAGCTGCCCGAGGTCGACGAGGCGCCGATCCGGGTTACTGTCCACGAGATCGACCCCGCCGAGCTTGGCGCCAGGCCCACCCTTGCGCGCCTGGTGGCCAGGCTGGACGATGTCGCTGGCCGCCTTTCCGAGAAGACCGACAACGACTGGCCGGGCGACCCACATGTCGCTGACCGCGATCCGGCAGGGTTCGACTATCTGCCGATCTGGAGCCGGCGCGGCAAAGCGATCGTCGGCTATGCCTGCAGCTGCCGGCAGGGCGCCGGGGAGGGCGACGAGGACCCCTATGATCTCGACTGCCTCGCGCTGCGTGCGGTGCTGGCCAGCCTTGTGGACATGGAGCGCAATGGCTACGCGGCGCTGATGGTGGCGCCGATCCACTGGGGTACGCTGGTCCAGCTCCAGCGCCGCCAGGGCTATCTGGATCTCTGCCGGCAGGGGCCGCGCCAGCTGAACCGGCAGCTCGGCTTCTCGATCTCGAACCTTGCGGCAGGCGCCTGGCGCGACCTGATTTGCGATCGCCTGCTCCCGCTGAAGCCGTTCGCCCGCCTCTTCATCGTGTGCGTACCGCCCGAGCCGGCGCTGATCCGTAACCTCGCCGGCCTCGGAATCGACGCGCTCGCTTTCGACGCCCCGAAGGCCGGCGCTCTCGATGACGCGGAGCGCCAGCGGCTCGAGGACTTCGCGCGCGACGCCGGGCGGCACGGGCTCGCAACCTGCGCCCTCGGCATCGGCGAGCGCAGCACCGCTCTCGCTCTGCTGGCGGCCGGGGTCGATTTTCTTGCCGGTGATGCGATCGCGCCCAAGGTCGGCGCGCCGGGTGCTGCCTACCGGCTCGAGCTGACCGCCTGATCCCGGGTGCAGGCGCCGTGCGCGCGGAGCCGGCGGCCGATTAGTCAGTGCTTAAAGCTCGAACCTTTAGTCTCTCGGGCGGGCCCCCGGGGCGGGTCATCGAAAGAGGTGGATTTGCGCATGGAGCAGCACTGGCGCATCGGTTGGACCGAGCTCGCGAGCGGCTGCTCCTGCCCGGCCTCCGAACGGCCGGTCGGCGCCGAGGCCGCCGACGGCTGCAATCTCTACGACCCGCTGACCCGGCTGCCCAACGGCGTCCTGTTCCAAAAGCGTCTGTATCAGGCGGCGGTGCTGAACCGGCACGGCCGTGCGCCGGTCGCGGTGCTGCGCATCGATCTCGATCGCTTCGCCGACATCAACCGACAGCTGGGAGCCGCCGCCGCCGATCGCCTGATCGAGGCCGCGGCTCGTCGTCTGCGCGCAAGCCTGCGCGAAGGCGACGTGGTCGCGAGACTGGACGGCAACGAGTTCGGGGTGCTCCTGCGCACCGGCCACCTGCCGCAGCAGGCCGAGACGCTGTGTCGGCGGCTGCTCGCGACGCTTGCGGCCCCCTACGATTGCGGCGGTCGCGAGATCATGGTCACGGCCAGCATCGGCGTCGCCCTGCTGCCGGCCGGCGAGCATGATCCCGAGCAGAGCCTGAGAAACGCAAAGGTCGCCCTCTGCCGGGCAAAGAGCGAGGGCCGCGGGACCTGGCGGTGGTTCGAGCCGGATGCAAGCGCAGCCGCCGCAAGGCTCACCGACGACGACCTCGGCGCGGCGCTGCTGCACGGCCAGTTCGAGCTCCACTATCAGCCGCGGATCGAGGCCGCGACCCGGCGCTGGGTCGGCGTCGACGCCCTCGTGCGCTGGCGCCACCCGACTCGCGGGCTGCTGCCGCCGGAGGCGTTCCTGCCGCTCGCCGCGAGCGAGCGGCCGCTCCTGGCGCTCGACGAGTGGGCGCTCAGGACCGCCTGCCGCCAGGCGCTCGCCTGGCCGGGCCTTCGGGTCTCGCTCGGCCTGTCCTGGCCCCAGCTCCAGGGCCAGGACCCTGTCGGCTGCCTGCGTCAGATCCTGGCCGACACGGGCCTTGCACCCGGGCGCCTCGAGCTCCGGATCCCCGAGGACGTCCTCCTGCACGACCGGCAACGGACGCTCGCCACCCTCTTGCAGCTCAAGAGCCTGGGGGTGCAGATCGCGATCGACGACTTCGGCAGCCGCTCGACGAGCGTCGCCTCGTTGCTCGATGGGCCCATCGACAGGCTCAAGATCGAGCGACCCGCCGCCCGCGCCGTCGACGGGACGCCGCGGGCCGAGGTCCTGCTGCGCGCCCTGATCGGTCTCGGGCAAAGCCTCGGCATCAAGACCTGCGTCACGGGCGTCGAGACCGCCGAGCAGGCGGCCCGGCTCTGCGCGCAGGGTTGCCACGAGCTGCAAGGCGGCTATTTCGGTCAGCCGGTCGCGGCCGCAGAGCTGACCGGCCTGCGCGCCGGGCAGCCCGCGCCGGCAGGCGCGAGCGATCCCGCCAGCGTCTCCGCCTGAGCAGCGGCCGGCGGGCAGCGCCAGGCTTCGAGCCCGGGCCTTCCGCCGCCCGGCTTTGCTGCCTACACTTCGAGCGCACACCCCGGCCGCAAAGGGCAGCCATGCCGATCGTCGAGCGCGACCCCTGGCGCATGCAGTACTTCGAGCACGTCGCCTGCCCCGAGGGCGTCTTCGTGCCGACCGAGGACGGCGACGCCTACCAGCTGTTTCCGAAGTTCCGCTGGATCTACAACAAGCTCCTGATCGCCGAATCCCAGGGCCTGGCCTGCGGCCTGCACGGCCTGGCGCCGGACGCCTTCCCGGTGTTCTCCAAGCCCGTCTACAACATGCGCGGCATGGGCGCCGGCAGCCGGATCTTCCGGACCTTGCGCGACTATCAGCTGAACCAGCGGCCCGGCCACATGTGGATGGAGCTGCTCAAGGGCGAGCACGTCTCGACCGATGTCGCGGTGGCGGGCGGCGTGCCCCGATGGTGGCGCCACGTGACCGGCAAGGCGATCGACGAGGGCATGTTCGACTACTGGACCGTGCTCGCCGAGGCAAGGCCCGCGATCGAGAGCTACTGCGGCGACTGGCTGCGCACCAACCTTGGCGGCTACACCGGCATGGTCAACTTCGAGACCATCGATGCGCGCATCATCGAGGTCCACCTCCGCTTCTCCGACCAATGGCCCGACCTCTACGGCGCCGGCTGGACCGAGGCCATGGTCCGGCTCTACGCGGAGGGGATCTGGGACTACGCCGACGACGACCGCAAGGACGGCTACAGCGTCGTCCTGTTCGGCCCGCACGGCCTGCAATACTGGCACCCCGACCCCGATCTCACCGCCGAGCTCCTGAAGCACGAGGCGCTCACCAGCATCCAGATCACCTTCCACGAGGACAAGCCGGCCAAGGCCCACTCGATGCCGCCCGGCGGTTTCCGCCTCGCGATCATCAACGGCTTCGACCTCGAGGCCGGCCGCGCAGCCCGCGAACGCCTGGCACTCCGTTTCTGGGCCACCCAACGGATCGTCCCCCGCCGCCCGCGCCGCAAGGTCGCGCTCACGCCTTAGCTCCTCGACCTCCGCTGGCCTGTCTTGTATGTACAAACGTCCGCCCCATATCAGCCATGAAACGGTCGCGGGCTTCGACTGGGACGACGGCAACCTTGCGAAGTGCCAGCAGCACGGCGTTCCGGTCGCGGAGATCGAGGGCCTCTTCACCGGGCTCCATACGATCAGCGTGGACGTGGAGCACTCGCTCGCCGAACAGCGCCTCAGCGCCATCGGCAAGACCCGCTCCGGCCGGTTCGTCTTCCTCGTGTTTACGATCCGCGAGCGCGAGGGACGGCCATATATCCGACCGATCAGCGCCCGCTACATGCACCGCAAGGAGGTCAACTCCTATGAAGAGGAAGATCCCGGTATTTCGCACTGACGAGGAAGCCGAACGCTTCGTCGAGGAGGCCGACCTGACGGAATATGACCTCACCCAGTTCAAGCCGGTCCGCTTCGAGTTCGAGAAGAAGGCGGCGCGGGTCAACATGCGCCTGCCCGAGACCCTGCTGAACGCGGTCAAGGCCCGCGCCGAGGCCCGCGGCATCCCCTACCAGCGCTTCATCCGCGAAGCCCTCGAGCAGGCGCTCGCCCGCGACTGATCCGGCCGCCTCAGGCCGGCGACAGCACGTGGATCACCCGGCTTGCGATCAAATCCTTGGCTTTCTCGGCGTAGGCCTTCATGTGCGGCGCCGCCGCATGCGCCCTGAGCGCCTCCAGGCTCGCCCACTTCTCGACCACGACGAAAATATCCTCGCCGAACCGGGTCTGCACGCTGCCCGCCCCCTCGGCATCGATCGTCGCGACATACTCGATGCACCCCTCCTCGGCGCGCACCGCGGGCACATTGGCCTTGAAAATTTGCAGCAGCTCGGCCCGCTTGCCGGGCTTCGCGGTGAGTATCGCCAGGACGTGAACGCTCGCCATCGGGCCCCTCCTCAGTGTTCGCAGACCACCGGGTTACCGGTTCCCAACTCTCCAGACAACCGCGACCGAAGGTCGGATCTGCTTCCGATCCCAGGCTCAGGGCTCGCGGTAGACGTTATCGAGCGCCTGCCCGCGCGACGCCCCGCCGACCGCCCCCAGCCCGCACCCCAGCGCCATCGCGGGCGCGGTGCCAGCAAGCGCGGCGCCGCCGGTCGCGAGCCCGGCGCCGAGGCGCAGCGTGGTCGCAGCCATCGAGCCCGCAACGCCGATCTGCCCTGCCGCACCGTGTTCGCCGGCGGCCAGCGACCGACCGACGTGGTCGGTCCTCTGCTCACCGAGGAGGCCAAGGCGGTCCATGCCGGCTTCTGGGTCTGAGGAACCAACGGGATCAGGACAGTCCAGGCCCCCTTTCCTCCACGACGAAAAGAGTCCAGGCCCCGTTTCCTCACAGGCCCCCTTTCCTCCACAGGCCCCGTTTCCTCCATGTCCGCAACAGGGGCAATATGCCTCTGCTGATGAGCAGCCGAGGCGCGTTTCGATGCCCTAGGGCGTCCGCATTCCGGTGGTTCTCGCCTCCTGTATTGTCGCGGCGTTGTTCGTCCCAGGCGTCCGAGGTCAGCACTCGGAAACCTTCGTCATCATAGGACCAGCGGTATCGGGCTACCTCCTCGTCGACGGCAGCCGCGTTCGCCTCCAGGTCGTTGCGCCTCCTCGCCGAATTCTATCCCGAAGGAATTTGGGGTCGGCTGCGGCTTCCAACCGCGCCCGCGGACTGACGGGATTTCAAGGCCGGCCTACCGAAGAAGGAGTTGTGGATATGTCCCTGCAACAGATCTGCCTCATACGGGTTGGGCGCGTGGTCACGCTGGCGCTGACGCTCCTCCCGGGGCTCTGCTTCGTCACCCCGGCTTCGGCGCTCACCGCCTACGCGCCGGACTACGATCCGGACAAGCTGATGCTGGACATGGCAACGATGGTGCACGTCGCTTCCCCCGAGTACACTCCGGGAGGCCTCTTAGATCGTTCTCCCGACTACGACTCGCTCACCAGCCCGGTCGGCGCCCTTTCCGGGTCGCCCGGTGATGCGTCGGTGATCGTCGACATCGGCAAGAACGTCGATCTGCCCAATCCCACGACCTACTATGCGGTCACCGGCATCATCATCTTCGAGAAAAACAACAATCCCTGCGAGCTGGTGCTCACCGGCCGCATGGTGGATTCGCGCTATCGGGCCGAGAAGGCCCGCATCCTGGCGCGCTACAAGCTCGACAAGTGCCACAATGGCCCGCTCGCGCCTTTGACTGAATGGAGCGACGCCGGTTTCGACGAGTACCGGGAGGTGTTCCTCCGGGCGGTCCAGGTGTGCGGTGGGCACGGCAACCCTTGCCCGCATGCAAGGGTCAAGTGTGGAGATCAAGGGCTACAAGGTCCGCGGCGCCCTGCTCTCGCCGGAGACCGGGGAGGTGACGCCGATGCCGATCCGCGACGAGCACCAGGAGCCCAACTGCCCGGACCATCCTTCCGGGGCCATGAGCTCCGGCTGGACAGGCTGGGCCGCGTGCCCGGAAGGTCAGCTCATGACCGGGCTGCGCGTCCACTATTACAGCAGGTCGCGTCCTCTGGCCGGTGACGCGCAATGGTTCACCGGGTTCCACATCAGGTGCAAGGAGGTGGTCCTGCGCAAGCCGATCACCGATCCCGTGCGCGATTGACCGCTCGCGCGGCGGCGCGGCGACGGTTCCCCGTCGCCGCGCCGACCGGGTACTCGGATGGGCATGAACGCCGACACGGTGGCGTCAATCCCCGACTTCGGAGCAGGGAAAAGGTTCTTTAGTCGGGCAAGGGGTGGTTGCTCTTTTTGGGTCGCTGCCAGGGTCATGGTTCTTTTCGGGCTAGAGGAACCAGGATATGGTGCGAAGGCGGGCTCGATGGCGTGCGGCCCAGCGTTGCCTTGCATATTCGGAGAAACGGCGGCGGTGTATTGCGGGGCAACTGCGGTCGGATCGCCTCCCGGTAAGCGCGCCTGGCCAGGGGCGGGGTCGGGCGAAGCGATGCCCTCGACGGTCACGGAGATCCGGAGGCCGAGCGCGTGCATGACCTTGGTGAGTGTCTCGAGCGTGGGATTTCCACGTCTCGAAAGCGAACGATAGAGCGCTTCCCGGTTGAGCTCGGCGCGTTCGGAAAGCGCGCTCATGCCGCCAAGGCGGGCCTCGGGGACGTTGCGGATCGCCAGCTTGAAAGCGTCGGTGTCGCCAATGGCGAGCGCTTCCTCCAGATAGAGGGCGGCGCTCTCCGGGTCCTTCAGCTGGGCAAGCTGCGTCGCGCGAAACGGCCGACTCGCTCTCATGCTCCGCTCCTCCGCTGGTAGTCCTCCAGATAGCTCTTCGCCTGTCGGATGCTCCGGCCTTGGTGGCGCTTCGTCGAGCCGGTCAGCAGCATAATCGTGTTCCGGTCAACGAAGCTGAAATACACGCGGTAACCGGGGCCGTAATGATCGCGAAGCTCGGCAATTCCCTCGACGCCGTTACCGCCTTCCAGTCACCCAGATTGCCGAGCGAGACCCGGTCGAGCCGGGCCAGCAAGGCGCATCCGCGCTCTCGTGTCCTTCATCCTGCCCAGCCAGCTGGCAAACAGGCTGGTGCCATCCTCGGTGACGTACTCCTCGATCTCGTGCATGAGCATTTGTAGCTCTCAAGCTACAATCGGTCAAGCCCGTGCCGGCGCTGGGTTTCGGAACGGCCGGAGAGGGCGTATACCGGGATTTGACACCAAGGATGGGCTGGAAACAGGCGCAGGTATGGATGAAACCGCGCTCGGCGAGATCGTCGAGATCGAGAACGTCTGGATCCCGATGTCGGACGGCTGCCGGATCGCGGCCCGGATCTGGCTGCCGAAGGCTGCCGAACGGGTCCCCGTGCCGGCGATCCTGGAATACATTCCGTACCGCAAGCGCGACTTCATGCGGGCGCGGGACGAGCCGATCCATCGCTATTTCGCGCAGGCCGGCTATGCGGCGGTCCGGGTCGACCTGCGGGGCTCGGGCGATTCCGACGGCATCCTCTTGGACGAGTACACCCAGCAGGAACAGGACGACGCGCTCGAGATCATCGCCTGGATCGCCGAGCAGGCCTGGTGCACGGGTGCCATCGGCATGATGGGGATCTGCTGGGGCGGCTTCAACGCGCTCCAGGTCGCAGCCCTCCAGCCGCCGGCGCTGAAGGCGGTCATCACGCTCTGCTCGACCGACGACCGCTACGCCGACGATGCCCACTACATGGGCGGCTGCCTGCTCAACGAGAACCTGCAATGGGGCTCGATCCTCCTGACCTATGGCGCCTATCCGCCCGATCCCGAGATCGTCGGTCCGCGCTGGCGCGAGATGTGGCGCGAGCGGATCGAGCAGCTGGTGGCCTTCCCGGCGCTCTGGCTCGAGCACCAGTGGCGGGACGAGTTCTGGCGCCACGGCTCGGTCTGCGAGGACTACGGCGCCATCATCTGCGCGGTCTATGCGATCGGCGGCTGGGCGGACGGCTATTCCAACGCCGTGCCGCGCCTGCTCAAGGGCCTGACGTGCCCGAAGAAAGGCTTGGTCGGGCCCTGGGCGCACCGTTTTCCGCACAATGGCGTGCCCGGCCCGGCGATCGGCTTTCTCCAGGAAGCGGTGCGCTGGTGGGATCACTGGCTGAAGGGCATCGAGACCGGGATCATGGCCGAGCCCGCCTATCGGGTCTGGATGCAGGAGAGCGTCGATCCGCAACCCTACTACGAGGAGCGGCCCGGGCGCTGGGTTGCCGAGGCCGCCTGGCCGTCGCCCCGGATCGAGAGCCGGCGCCTGTTCCTGAACCCCGGCCGGCTCGAGCCCGCGCCGACCCAGGCGGCAAGGCTCGCGTTCTCCTCGCCGCAGACCACCGGGCTTGCGGCCGGCGAATGGTGCGCCTTCGGCGCCGAGGGCGAGATGCCGCTCGAGCAGCGCCCGGACGACGGCCGCTCGCTGACCTTCGACACCGGGCCGTTGCCCGAGCGGCTCGAGATTTTGGGCGCGCCCGTGGTCGAGCTCGATCTTGCCGCCGACGAAGGCGATGCCCTGCTCGCGGTCCGCCTCAACGACGTCCAGGCGGATGGCACCTCGACGCTGGTCACCTACGGCCTGCTCAATCTCACCCATCGCGACGGCCACGAGCAGCCGGCGCCGCTCGAGCCCGGGACCTTGCAGCGCATCCGCCTCAAGCTCAACGACATCGCGCATGCGTTCGCGGCCGGCCACCGGCTGCGCCTCGCGTTGTCCTCGAGCTACTGGCCGATCGCCTGGCCCTCGCCGACGCTCGCGGTGCTGACGGTCCGGACCGGCCAGAGCGCCCTCTATCTGCCGGTCCGGCCGCCATCGGCGGACGATGCGGCGCTGCGAGCCTTCGAGCCGCCGGCCGCCGCCCCGGGTGCCCGCCCGCGGCCGCGCGAGACGCCGCTGCGGCGCACCATCGAGCTCGATCTCGCGACCAACGAGACCGTCTACACCTTCCAGAGCGGCGAGTTCGACGCCGCGCCCGACCGCATCGAGCCGATCGGCATGGACCTCGGCTACACGTTTTTGAAGCGCCACCGGATCTCCGAATACGACCCGCTTTCTGCCCAGACCGAGGTGGTGCAGCGGACGGTCATGCACCGGGCCGACTGGTCGGTCAGGATCGAGTGCCGGACCGGCCTGACCGCCACCCGCACCACCTTCCAGTTCGCTGCCGATCTCGAGGCCTTCGAGGGCGAGGAGCCGTTCGCACGCCGCGAATGGCGGGTCGCGATCCCGCGCGCGCTGGTCTGATGCGGCCGGCTTGTCCGTGGGCGCGCGATGTCCTACCTCGTGCCGCATGCCATTTGCGGGAGCGCAGCCGTGCAGCGATCGGTCTCGGCCAGAGAAGCCAATCAGCAGTTCGCCCGCATCCTGCGCGACGTGGAAGGGGGCGCCGAATTCCTCGTGACCCGCCGCGCCAAGCCGGTCGCCCGGATCGTGCCGGCGCAGACCATCCCGCGAACGCCAGCTCACGCCCGAACAGGAAGCGGCACACGCCCGCAGCATGAGGCGCCTGCGCAAGGGCTGGGACCTTGGCGGCGAAACGTTCAATCGCGACCAGCTCTATGACGAGCTGTTGGATGAGTGAGCGGTTCTCGCTGGATACGAGCATCCTGATCCACGCTGCCGATCGCGGCGCCTGCGAACGGCACGAGCGAGCCCTGGCAAATCACGGCTGCACCTCGATCTTGAGCGAGGACATGCATGATGGAGCGCGCTGGGATGGCATGACCATCCTCAATCCGTTCCGTGGCGACGATCTGCCGGATCCGGTTGCGGCGCTGCTGCGTTGATCAGAGGCCGAGCCGCCGACGCGCGGCGTCGAGGATCATCTTGAGCATGTCGGGATAGGCGATGCCGGCGAAGCCGGCCATGAAGGCGAGCTTGCCGTCGTTGGCCCAGGCGGGGTTGGGATTGACCTCCATCAGCTTGGGCTCGCCGTCCGCCGCGCAGCGGAAATCGAAGCGGGCGTAGTCGCGACAGCCGAGGCGCGCGAACAGGCGCCGGGCGTGGTCGGCCATGGCGGCGAGCAGCGCAGGCCCGGCCTCAGCGCGTTTGAACTTGATCTCGGTCCAGTAGGGGGAGTCCGGCAACGCCTTGGATTCGTACGACAGGATCGGGTTGAGCCCGGCCGGCAGGCGCGAGTAGTCGACCTCGAGGGCCGGCAGCGCGATCAGCTCGCTATCCGGATTGCCGAGCAGGCCGATCCCGTACTCGGGTCCGGGCAGATACTCTTGGACCAGGAGCGCCCGGCCGGGCAGCTCGCTGCGCACCCAGGCGACGATAGGCCTCCGCCTCGGCGCGCGAGCGGACCACGGCGTCCTGGCGGATGCCGACGCTGCCGTCGGCCTGGTTCGGTTTGATCAAGGCGGGCCAGAGGTCGGGCAGGGCGGCCAGCGACTGGTCTGCCCGCAGAAACCCCTCATGCGGCACCGGCACGCCTTGGGCTTCGGCCAGCAGGCGCACGATCTGCTTGTCGTAGCAGAGCACCATGCCGGCGGGCGAGGCGCCGCTGTAGGGCACGCCCAGCATCTCGAGCAGCGCCGGGACGTGCAGCTCCCGGGTCGCGACATTGCCAAACCCGGTGTCGCAGAAATTGATCACGAGGTCGGGCGGATTCCGACCGAAGCGCTCGAACAGGCGGCCGTGGTCGTCCTCGAACTCGAAGAGGTAGCCCGGAAACGACTCGAACGCCGCCCGCATCGCCCGATGGGTGACGACATCTTCCTCGTTATAGCGATGGTCGCGCTTGGTGAGATCGGGCAGGCGGGGATCGCCGGTCAGAACGCAAACCCGAAGCCGCCCCGTCATCGCCTGCCTGCATCCCGGCTGACCCGATCGCCGCGCGCGCCCGGCGAAGCCCGATCGTCTCTAGATGGCTCCGCGGGCACGCGGTGCAAGCCGGGTCCGCTAGCGTTCCGCCGCCTTGACGATGTCCTCGCCATCCTTGGCGAGCCCGGTGCGCACGAGGGCCGCGACGAGGCGGGGGAACTCGTCCCGGGCCACGCGTTTGGCGAGCTTGGCGGCGTCGTCCTCGAGGCCGAGGCGCCGGGCCGTCTCGAGCGCCCGCCGGTCGGCGAACGGGTAGAGCTCGCCCCAGGCGAGCTGCGCCTCGCGACAGAAGATGTCGAGGCCCACCTCGCCGATGCCCTTGCACTCCTTGAGCAGCGCCCGCTCGCGCTCGGGCGCGCGCTCCGCCGCCTCGCGCAGCCTGCGCAGGTCGCCGCCGTACTTGTCCAGTAACATCGAGGCGGTATCGCCCAGCATGCGCGAGGTGCTCTCGTCGTAACGGGCGTAGCCGGCCTGGTTCAACGCCCGGGTCCGCTCCTCCCAGCTGGCGGCCGCCATCTTCTCGGCCGTGGTCCAGCCCTGCGCCGCCAAGGCCTTGGCGGCGGCCATCGCGATCCCGGCGCCGATCCTGGCGCTCAGCAGGGTCGCGGCGCAGAGCCAGCGGTAGAGCATCGAAGGCGTGCCTTTGGCGAGATCGATGCCGAGCTCGGCCGCATAGGTCCGGCCATGGCGCTCGAGCAGCGCCTCGACGATCCGCTCCTTGGATGGTCCGGCCATCGAGACCTCCTGCCCGGTTGCTGCGCCTGCCTCAAGCGGAGCAATCGGCCGCTCGCGCAAACCGTTCCGTCGCAGGAAGAGTTCGGAAGGACTCAGCCGTCGGCGAGGGTGCACCAGACCGGCACGTGGTCGGAGGGCGCCTTGGCGGCGCGCTCCTCGGCATCGATGCCGACGCCCTCCAGACGGTCGACCGCCTGCGGCGAGAGCAGCAGATGGTCGATCCGCAGTCCCTGGTTGGCCCGGAAGGACCGGCCCTGATAGTCCCACCAGCTGTAGGCCCGGGTGCGCGGCTCGACGGTCCGGTAGGCGTCGTAGAGGCCGAGATTGAGCAGCGTGCGCAGCTTTGCCCGCTCCGCCGGATGATAGCAGATCGTGCCGTCGAGGGCCTGGGGATCGTAGACGTCGAGCGGGTAGGGACCGACGTTGTAGTCACCGCCTATCACGACGGATTCTTCATATTCAAGAAGCGTTTGCGCATGCTCTTTGAGACGATCGTAGAACGCGAGCTTGAACGGGAACCGGGGCGAGTCGAGAGCGGTGCCGTTCGGGACGTAGACCGAGGCGACCCGGACCCCGCCGACGACCGCCTCGAGATAGCGGGCCTCGCGATCCTCCTCGTCCCCGGGCAGCGACCGGCACACGTCCTCGAGCGGCCGGTTGGCCAGGATCGCGACCCCGTTGCGGCCGCCCGGCTCGCCGATCGTGGCAAGATTGTAGCCCAGCTCCTCGAGCGGCTCGGCCGGAAACTGCTCGGGCGTGACCTTGGTCTCCTGCAGCAGCGCCACGTCCGGCTTCGCCGCCGCCAGCCAGGCCAGCACCCGCGGCAGCCGCGCCCGGATCGAGTTGACGTTCCAGGTGACGATCTTCAAGGCCAGGTGGCGATCTTCAAGGGATGCGGCCAGCCAGGTCCGGGCGCGCCGCGGCCGCGTCGCTGCCGGGGTCAGACGGCGAACGAGTTGCCGCAGCCGCAGGACGAGCTCGCGTTGGGATTGGTCACCCGGAAATAGGAACCGGTCAGATCCTCGACGTAGTCGACCTCGCAGCCCATCATGTAGAGCAGCGACATGCCGTCGATCACGACCCTGGCGCCGTCCCGCTCGACCGCGATGTCGCCGTCCTCGTCGCGGTCGTCGAGCGCGAAGCCATACTGGAAGCCGGAGCAGCCGCCGCCGGAGACGCTGATTCGGAGCTTCAGGCCGGGGTCGGTGGTCTTGGCCAGGATCGCGCCGATCCGCCGGGCGGCGTTCTCGGTGACGCTGAACGGCCCCGGCCGGGCCTTGATTTCCGCCATCGACGACACCTATTGTTAGCGATCGGAACGGGGTCCCCGTCGGGCGCTCCCCGGCTCTTGCCAATGTAGGCAGCGCGATCGCCTTGTCAAACCGCCGCCTCGGTCTCGAGGGCCACGCCCGCCGGGCGCTGGCGCCTTACGCGTGCGATCCGACGCACAGCCGCGGCCGCCGCCACCTCGAGCCCGAGAGCGCTCTTCGAAGCCCGTTTCAGCGCGATCGCGATCGGATCGTCCACAGCACCGCGTTCCGCCGGCTGGAGTACAAGACCCAGGTGTTCGTCAACGACGAAGGCGATCATTTCCGCACCCGCCTGACCCATACCCTGGAGGTGGCGCAGATCACCCGCACCGCGACGCGCGCGCTGGCCCTCGACGAAGACCTGGCGGAGGCGGTGGCGCTCGCGCACGATCTGGGCCACAGCCCCTTCGGGCACGCCGGCGAGGAGGCGCTCGACGCGGTGCTGGCGCCCTATGGCGGCTTCGACCACAACGCCCAGACCCTGCGCGTGATCACCCGGCTCGAATGCCGCTACGCCGAATTCGACGGTCTCAACCTGACCTGGGAGACCCTCGAGGGCGTAGTCAAGCACAATGGTCCATTCGGGGGTCCATTCGGGGGGTCCATCCAGACGTCCGCTCGGAGGTTCGCGCGGCGGGCGGGCGCCCGCCTATGTCGCCGCCTACGCCGCCCTGCACGATCTGGAACTCGCCACCTATCCGAGCGCCGAGGCGCAGGTCGCAGCGCTGGCCGACGACATCGCCTATACCAGCCACGACCTCGACGATGGCCTGCGTGCCGGCCTGTTCGAGCTCCAGGATCTGGCGGCGCTGCCGCTCATCGGCGCGATCCTGCGCCGGGTGACGGCGCGCTACCCCGGGCTCGAGACGCCGCGGCTGATCCACGAGGCGCTCCGGCGCCTGATCGATGCCATGGTGACCGATCTGGTCGACGAGACCTCGCGCCGGCTCGACGCCCTGCAGCCGGCGGCGGTCGAAGGAATTCGGGCGGCGGAAGGCCCCGTGGTCGGATTTTCACCGAAAGTTGAGACCGCTCTGCAAGGCTTGCGCCGCTTCCTGCAGGAGCACATGTACAGCCACGACAAGGTCATGCGGATGGCTCGCAAGGCGCGCCAGGTGGTTCGGGAGCTGTTCGAGGGTCTGCACGAGCAGCCGGACCGTCTGCCGCCGGACTGGCGGGCCCGGGCCCAGCCGGGCGACGACGCCCGTGTCGTCGAGGCGATCGCCGACTATATCGCCGGCATGACCGACCGCTTTGCCCTCGACGAGCACGCCCGCCTGTTCAACCTGACGAGCCGCGCGCCATGAACCCGTTCCGGGAGCTCCTGGGCGACGTCCAGGCCGCGATCGCGGCCTGTCAGGCGGCCGGCGAGCTGCCCGCGGACCTGGCTACGGAGCGGGTCACGGTCGAGCCGCCGCGGGACCCCGCGCATGGCGATGCCGCGACCAACGCCGCCATGCTGCTCGCCAAGCCGGCCGGCCGCCCGCCGCTCGCGATCGCCGAGGCGCTCGCGGCGCGACTGCTCGAGCTGCCCAAGGTGGCGAGCGTGTCGAGATCGCGCGACCGGGCTTCGTCAACCTGCGCCTGACCGACGATTTCTGGCGGGCGCAGGTCAAGGTCGTGCTGCGCGCCGGCAGCGCCTACGGTGCGGCCGACCTCGGCCGCGGCCGCCGAGCGTCAATGTCGAGTATCTGCTCGGCCAATCCGACCGGGCCGCTGCACGTCGGCCACGGCCGCGGCACGGTGTTCGGCGACGCGCTCGCCAACCTGTTGGCCAGGCTCGGCTGGCGGGTGACCCGCGAGTACTACATCAACGACGGCGGTGCCCAGGTCGACCAGCTGGCACGCTCGCTCCGCTGCCGCTACCTCGAGGCGTCGGCGGGCGACCGGCAGCGCCGCCCGCGGCTGGTATCCCGGCGACTATCTGATCCCGTCGCACGCCAGGATCGCCGAGCGGGACGGGGAGCGCTGGCGCGCGGCCCGGAGAGCCGAGTGGTTGCCGCTGTTCCGCCGCGAGGCGGTCGAGGCCATGCTCGTCCTGATCATTGGGACGACCTCGCGGCCCTCGGGAGTCGAGCCACGACGTCTTGATTTCTGAAGGTCGGCGTTGATCAAGGCCGGCCGGATGGAGCGAGGCGCTCGACCGGCTCGGCGCGTGACGACCTGGTCTACACGGGGACGCTGCCGGCGCCCAAGGGCAAGCCTGGCGAGGACTGGGAGCCGGTGCCGCTGCAGCTGTTCCGCGCGAGCGCCTTCGGCGACGACAGCGACCGGCCGCTTCGGAACTCGAAGGGCGAGTGGACCTATCTCGCCGCCGATCTTGCCTATCACCTGGACAAGATCGAGCGCGGCGCCGAGGAACTGATCGACGTCTGGGGCGCCGATCACGGCGGCTACGTCAAGCGGCTGCAGGCGGGCGTGCGCGCGCTGAGCGCCGGCCGGGTCGAGCTCGACGTCAAGCTCTGCCAGCTGGTCAACCTTTTGGACGGCGGCCAGCCGCTCCGGATGTCCAAGCGCGCCGGCCGGATCGTCACCTTGCGCGACGTGGTCGAGGAGGTGGGCCGGGACGTCGTCCGCTTCATCATGCTGACCCGCAGGAACGATGCGCCCCTGGACTTCGATCTGGCCGCGGTCACCGAGCAGTCGCGCGACAATCCCGTATGGTACGTGCAGTACGCCCATGCCCGGATCTGCTCGGTCCAGCGCCATGCCCGCGAGGTCGGGCTGGCGGTCGATCCGGGGGCTCTGGCGGGCGCGGACCTGACGCCTTTGACCGAGGCGGGCGAGCTCGGCCTGATCAAGCAGGCGGCGGCCTGGCCGCGGGTTCTGGAGGCGGCGGCGCTGCACCATGAGCCGCACCGGATCGCGTTTTTCCTGACCGATCTGGCCGCGAGCTTCCATGGCCTCTGGAATCAGGGTAATGAGCGTCCGGAGCTGCGCTTTTTGCGCCCCGACGCGGCGGCGCTGACCCGGGCCCGCCTCGCGCTGATCGCCGCGGTCCAGGTGGTGCTGGCCGCCGGTCTCGAGCTGATCGGGGTTCGCCCGGTCGAGGAGCTGCTTTGATCCTTCGCTTGTTGTAGGTGCTGCCTTGCCCAATTCGACAACCTTCGCCGCCGCCGCGGCTCGTGCCCGCCGGCCGGCGTTCGAGACGCCGCCTGCGCCGCGTCCGCGCCGCTCGCGCCTGCTCCTGGTCGGGCTGCCGGTGTTCGCTGTCTTCGCCGCCTTTGGCGCGATCGTGTGGCTCGCTTACGATCATGGCGCCGACATTCCGCCGGTCGGCGAGCCGCCCCTGATCAAAGCGCCGGCGACGGCGCTCAAGCTGCCTCCGGACGAGGCCGGCGCACCCGCCGTCGCGGACCAGGGCGAGGTGCGCGATCTCTTGAGCGACGCGCCGCCGGGCGACGAGCCGGAGCAGCTCCTGCCGTCGCCCGAGACGCCGCTGGCGCCCGCGGTCGCGACCGACACGCCGCCGCCCACCGACAGCGACGCCGGCGACACGGCGGCGCCGCCGCCACCGCCGCCAGGCGATACCGCCGCCGTCGAACCGGCGCCGCCGCCCGAGGTCGCGCCGCCGCCGGTGCAGGTCGCCCCGCTGCCGCCCCAGACCGCTCGCCGCCCCCGACCGCTCGCCGCCCCCGACCGCTTCACCGCCCCAGACCGCTTCGCCGCCACCCCAGGTCGCGGCGACCACCGCCGAGCCGCCGCCGCCCCGGCGCCGGTCGTGGTCGAGCGTCAACCCGGCGTCCCGAGCGCAGCGAAGCCGCCCGTGAGCGCGCCCCAACCGTCGCCGCGAGAGGCTGAGGCAGCCTTGGACGCGCTGCTCGCGGAGGTTACCAGGCCCACCGCCTCGCCGCCGACCCGCCGGCGCCGACCCCCAATGTCGTCCAGCCGGCGCCGGCCGCGCCGGTCCAGCCGCGACCGCCGGTCGCGACCACGCCGCGGCCGCCAACCACCACGACCGCGGCCGTCAACCCCGCGGCCACGCCGCGCCCGGCCCCGCCAGCCACGACCACCCCGTTCGCCGCGCCGGGCGGCGAGGTCAAGCCGATTGCGCCGGACCGGCCGAGCGCCCGCCGGCCCGCCGGCGCGACCGGCGCGCCCGTGAACGAACCGGCACCCAACGGCAGCGTCGCCGCTCTCGATGGCGCCTATCGCATCCAGCTCGCCGCGGTTCGCGATGAAGCCGACGCCCGCCGCGCCTGGGATCTGTTCCTGGTCGACCTCGGCCCGGTGCTGCAGCGGGTGCAGCCGTTCATCGAGCGCGCCGAGACCGCCAACGGCGTGTTCTACCGGGTCCAGGTCGGGCCGTTCGCCAACCTGCAGGACGCCGAGTCGTTGTGCGACGAGCTCAAGCGGCGCAATGCCAGCTGCTTCGTCATCCATCGCTGAACTGGCCGGCGGCCAGCCGGCTGCGGCGATCGTCGGCGTCGCGGGGCCGGTGCTCGACGCCGCCGAACGGGCGCTGTTCGCGACCCGTCCGCCCTTCGGCTTCATCCTGTTTGCCCGCAACTGCGTCCATCCGGCGCAGGTGCGGCGCCTGATCCTCGACCTGCGCGCCGCCGTCGGCCGCGCCGCGGCCCCCGTTCTGATCGATCAGGAAGGCGGCCGGGTTGCGCGCCTCGGACCGCCGCATTGGCCGGCGCGCGGGCCGGCGCGCGCGATCGGCCGCCTGGCCGAGCGCGACCTTGCGGCCGGGCGGCAGGCGGCCTGGCTGCACGCCCGCCTGATCGCGGCCGACCTCGAGCCGCTCGGCATCACGGTCGACTGCGCGCCGGTGCTCGATCTGGCGATCGCCGATCGGACCGCGGCGATCGGCGATCGGGCGCTGTCCGCCGACCCGGCGCTGGTCGGCGAGCTCGGCCGCGCCATGATCGACGGCCTGCTCGAAGGCGGCGTCCTGCCGGTGATCAAGCATCTGCCGGGCCACGGCCGCGCCCGGATCGACAGTCATGCCGCGCTGCCCGTCGTCGATGCCGACCTCGAGCGCCTGCGCGCCACCGACTTCCGGCCGTTTCGGACCTGTCGCGGCGCACCCTTGGCGATGACCGCGCACGTCCTCTACCCGGCCCTCGATCCGGATCGCCCCGCAACCCTCTCGCCCCGGATCATCGAGGGCGTGATCCGCGCCGAACTCGGCGTCACCGGCGCCTTGCTCAGCGACGATCTGAGCATGGGCGCGCTCCAGGGCACGATCGGCGCGCGGACCGCGGCGGCGCGCGCGGCCGGTTGCGATCTGGCGCTGCACTGCAACGGCCGCCACGCCGAGATGGTCGAGGTCCTGGCCGCCGCGGGCCCGCTCGCGGGTGCTGCCAGAGATCGCGCCTTGCGCGCGCTCCGCCAGCGCCGCGTCCCCCAAGCGCTCGATCGCGGCGCCGCAGAGGCAGATCTTGCGGCCCTGCTCGCCCCGGTCGAGCCCGCACTCCAGCCGGGCGCCTGAGCCATGGACATCGCCACGATCGGCCAAGCGCTCTCGGTCTGGCTGCTGCCGGTCGTGATCGCGATCACCCTGCATGAGGCGGCGCACGGCTGGATGGCCGAGCGCTGCGGCGACAATACCGCCCGCATGCTGGGCAGGGTCACCTTCAATCCGATCAAGCATATCGACCCGTTCGGCACCCTGATCCTGCCCGGGCTGCTGCTGCTGCTGCACGCACCCTTCCTGTTCGGCTACGCGAAGCCCGTGCCGGTCAACTTCGGCCGCCTCAACCGCCCCAAGCGCGACATGGTCTGGGTGGCGCTCGCCGGCCCCGGGATCAACGTGATCCTGGCCTTCATCGCCGCCCTCTTGCTCCATCCGGCCGCCTATCTGCCGGGATCGCTCGCCGCCTGGGTCGGCCAGAACCTGGCCAATGCGATCATCATCAACGTGGTCCTGGCGGTCTTCAACATGCTGCCGCTGCCGCCGCTCGACGGCGGCCGCGTGGTGACCGGCCTGCTGCCGAACCCCTACGCCTGGAAGTTCGCCCAGCTCGAGCGCTACGGCCTGCCGATCCTGGTCGGCCTGCTGATCCTGCTGCCGATGGCGGCCGAGGCCATGGGGCAGCAGTTCAATCCGCTGGTGAGCGTCCTGTGGCCGCCGATTCAGGCGCTCTACCAGCTGATCCTGACCCTCGCCGGATTGACCTGAGCCGGCCCGGCCGATGAGCGCAAAGCCCGAGCTCGCAGCCCTCGCGCCGCCGACGCCGGTGGCCCCCGACTTCGTCGTCGACCTCGATGGCTTCGAGGGGCCGATCGACCTTTTGCTGGCGCTCGCCCGCGAGCAGAAGGTCGACCTCGCCACGATCTCGATCCTGGCGCTGGCCGACCAGTATCTGGCCTATATCCAGCAGGCCCGCGAGCTGAAGCTCGAGATCGCCGCCGACTATCTGGTGACCGCGGCGTGGCTCACCTACCTCAAGTCGCGGCTGCTCCTGCCGCAGCCGCCGGCCGATGCCGAGCCGGGCGCCGACGAGCTGGCCGAGGCGCTGGCCTTGCGGCTGAGGCGGCTGGATGCGATCCGGCGCGCCGCCCTGGAGCTGCTCGGGCGCCCGCGGCTCGGCGTCGGGCGCTTCGGCCCCGGCCATCCGACCGGCCTGCGGGTGCGGCGCAAGAGCCGCTTTCGCCTGGCGCTGCACGAGCTGCTCCAGGCCTATGTCGACCAGCGCCTTCGCACCCGCGAGCAGCGGCTGACCCTGACGGCGCCACCGGTGTTCCGGGTCGAGGACGCGCTCAGGCGCCTGACCCGGGCGCTGGGCGGCCCCGACTGGCGCAACCTGCTGGCCTACCTGCCCCCGGACCTCTTCGACGAGCGCCTGCGCCGCTCGGCGCTGGCCGCCCATCTCGCCGCCAGCCTCGAGCTCGCCCGCGACGGCGTGATCGAGCTCAGCCAGACGAGCCCCTTCGGGCCGATCTTCATCCGGCGCCGCCGATGATCAACCAGGACGAGCCCCAGACTGCGAGCCGGGAGCAGGGCAAACGGATCGTCGAGGCGCTGCTCTTCGCGGCCGAAGGGCCGCTCGATGCCGCGACCATCCAGGCGCATCTGCCGGGCGGTCTGCACGCGGGCGACCTGCTGGACGAGCTGGTCCAGGACTACGCCCATCGCGGCCTGCGCGTGGAGAACCGCGGCGGCCGCTTCGCGCTGCGCACGGCACCGGACCTTGCCGCCTATCTCGAGCGCGAGCAGGTCCAGAGCCGGCGCCTGTCGCGGGCGGCGCTCGAGACGCTCGCGATCATCGCCTACCATCAGCCGATCACGCGGGCCGAGCTCGAGGAGATGCGGGGCGTCAGCGTCAGCAAGGGCACCCTCGATCTTTTGCTCGAGACCGGCTGGGTGCAGCCCAGGGGCCGGCGCGAGAGCCCCGGCCGGCCGGTCACCTGGGTGACCACGGCCGCCTTTCTCGATCACTTCGATCTCGCCGCGCTCGACGACCTGCCGCGGATCGAGGAGCTGCTCCAGCTGGGCCTGCTTGCCGCCGCCCGACCCCCAGGGCGGCCGTTCCCCGGGCCGACCGACGAGCTGCCGGAGGAGCTCCAAGACGTCGAGGACAGCGCCAAGGACGACGCCTGGGACGATCCGCAGCGCTGACCACCGGCGAGCGGGTCGGCTTGACCTCGGAGCGGCGCGACCGTACCTGCTCTTGGGAGGCTTTGTGGACGCGGGAGCCAATACGGGCGCCATGGCCCATGCACGTGCTGATCTCCGACTCGAAGCCGGTCTCGAGGTCGAGGGGCTGCGCCATGCCTACGGCGAGCGCACGGTCGTTCGCGACGTCAGCCTCAGCCTCGCGTCTGGCGAGGTGCATTGCCTGGTCGGGCCCTCGGGCTGCGGCAAGACCACGATCCTGCGCCTGATCGCGGGCCTCGAGCCGGTCCAGAGCGGCCGGATCGCGATCGACGGCGAGGTGGTCGCCCGGCCGGGCTACGCCTGCGCGCCCGAGGCCCGCCGCGTCGGGCTGATGTTCCAGGACTTCGCCCTGTTTCCGCATCTGCGCGTGCAGGACAACGTCGCCTTCGGCCTGCGCGGCCTCGACGGTCGGGCGCGCCGGCGCCGCGCGCAGGAACTGCTCGCCCAGGTCGACCTCGACGGCCATGCCGACAGCTACCCGCACATGCTCTCGGGCGGCGAACAGCAGCGCGTGGCGCTCGCCCGGGCGCTCGCCCCGAAGCCCCGCCTGATGCTGCTCGACGAGCCGTTCTCGAGCCTCGATGCGACGTTGCGCACCCACGTCCGCGACGATGCGATCGCGATCCTGCGCGCCGCCGGCACGCCGGTCCTGATGGTCACCCACGACGCCGACGAGGCGGTCCTGATCGCCGATCGCATCCACGTCATGCAGGACGGCCGGATCCTGCAGCACGGCACGCCGGCCGAGCTCTACGCGCATCCGGCGAACCCGTTCGTGGCCGGCTTCTTCGGCCCGCTGAACCGCTACAAGGGCTGGGTGGTCGCCGGCGCGGTCAGCACGCCGGTCGGCCCGGTCGAGGTCGCCGACCTCGCCGACGGCACGCCGGTCGACGTCCTGATCCGGCCCGAGGGTTTGCGCCTGCTGCGCGACGACGGCGCGGCGTCCTGTCGCTGCCGGGTACTGCGAAGTCGCGATCTCGGCACCAACCGCGTCCTCGAGCTGGAGTTACCCGAAGGGCCGACGCTTGATCGTGCGCATGACCAGCATCGCCGAGTTTGCCGCCGGCGACGTGGTTGCCGTGGCGGTCGACCCGCGCCAAGTCTATGTCTATCGCGCGCCGTCCAGGCGTTAGCCCCGCGTTGCGCGGGGTCGGGTTTTCTGCGAGACTTCGCGCCAGCTCGGGACCCCGCAGGCGGGCGGGCCAGGCTTGCTGGCATGGCGGGGTGGGTGCGAGAAGGAGTCGTTGATGAGTATCGGTATCTGGCAGGTCGTCCTGATCCTGATGATCGTCCTGATCCTGTTCGGCGCGGGCAAGCTGCCGAAGGTCATGGGCGACGTGGCGAAGGGCGTGAAGAGCTTCAAGGCCGGCATGAAGGACGACGACGAGGACGACAAGCGCGTGCTCACGTCCGATGGCGGCGAGCCGCAGGCGACGGTCGTCGAGCCGGGTCTGAAGCGGGACGAGGTGGTCAAGAGCTGAGCGCTCGGTCGCCCGCGCGCAGGAGAGCCGGCGGTGTTCGACATCGGCTGGTCGGAGATGGCGGTCATCTTGCTGGTCGCCCTGGTGGTGATCGGGCCGCGCGATCTGCCGCGCGTCGCGCGCACCATGGGCAAGTGGATCGCCAAGGGCCGGTCGATGGCGCGCGAGTTCCAGACCGCGATCGAGGACATGGCCCGCGAGGCCGAGCTCGACAAGGTCAAGACCGAGATCGAGAAGGCGGGTCGGACCAACCTCGGCAAGACCATCGAGAATACCATCGATCCGACCGGTGAGCTCGGCCAGGCGTTCGATCCGACCGCCAAAAGCCGTGCCCAGGCCAAGGACAAGCCCAAGGACGAGCCCAAGGGCGAGGACCACGGCAGCGCCAGGCCGGGCGCTGAAGAAGCCGGGCCCGCCGCCGAGCCGGCGCCGGGCGCCGCGGCAGCGGCGGCCGCCGCTTCCGGGCCGGCCAGTCCCAGCCCTGCCAACGGCCAGGCGGCCGACCTCGGGGCGGAGCTGCCGGCCGCCGGCAACGGCTCCGGCAGCAAGGCGCCCGAACGCGAGACCGTGCCGGCCGATCCGAGCTAGATGGCCATCATCAAGGACCTCGATGACCGGCAGATGCCGCTGCTCGACCACCTGATCGAGCTGCGCAACCGGCTGATGTACGCCGCCGCCGCGATCCTGGTCGGCTTCGTCATCTGCTATTTCTTCTCCGAGCACATCTACGCGTTCCTGGTGCGGCCACTCGCCAACGTCTATCAGGGGCAGACCGGCCGGCGGATGATCTACACCGGCCTGACCGAGGCATTCCTCACCTACGTCAAGGTGGCCTTCTGGGCCGGCACCTTCCTCACCTTCCCGTTCGTTGCGGCCCAGCTCTGGCTGTTCATCGCGCCCGGGCTGTACCGGAACGAGAAGCAGGCCTTCCTGCCGTTCCTGATCGCGACGCCGGTGCTGTTCTTCATCGGCGCGGCGATGGCCTACTACGTGGTCTTCCCGCTCGCCTGGAAGTTCTTCGTCAGCTTCGAGACCCCGGGCGGGCCGGGCATGCTGCCGATCGAGCTCGAGGCCCGGGTCGGCGAGTATCTGTCGCTGGTGATGAAGCTGCTGTTCGCCTTCGGCCTCGCGTTCCAGCTGCCGGTCGCGCTCACGCTGATGGGGCGGGTCGGCCTGGTCACCGCCGAGCAGCTGTCCACGAACCGCAGGTTCGCGATCGTCGGCGTGTTCGTGGCGGCGGCGGTGATCACCCCGCCGGACATCATCAGCCAGATCACGCTCGCGATCCCGATCCTGGCTCTTTACGAGATCTCAATCATCATGGTGCGAATGGTCGAGCGCCGGCGGGCCGAGGCCGCGGCGGCCGAGGAAGCTGCGGAACGCAGCGGCGGCAGTGAGCTCGACCGCGGGAGCTGATCCGGTCGCAATCACCGCCGCCAAAGCTTTGCCTTCTAGAGTTTTGTGGATGTGACGTGCTCGACCTGAAGTGGTTGCGTGATCAACCCGGCGCCTTCGACCGGGCGCTCGGGCGCCGCGGGCTCGCACCCACGGCGGCGGCGCTGCTCGAGCAGGATGCCGCGATCCGGGCCTTGCAGACCGACCTGCAGGAGCGCCAGGCGCGCCGCAACGCGCTCTCCCGGGAGATCGGCCGGCTGCGCGCCCGCGGCGAGGATGGCGATTCGGTGCTCGTCGAGGTTGCGGCGCTCAAGCGCCAGATCCAGGCCGACGAGGACGAGGTGCGCGAGCGCGCCGCCGCCCTCGACGCCGAGCTCGCGAGCCTTCCCAACGTCCTCGCCGACGAGGTGCCCGACGGCCCCGACGAGAGCGCCAATGTCGAGCTACGGCGCTGGGGCGAGCCGCGTGTCTTCGACTTCGCGCCCAAGGAGCATGACGAGATCGGCGCGCCGCTCGGCATGGACTTCGCCCGCGCGGCCAAGCTCGCCGGCGCCCGCTTCGTCGTCCTGTCCGGCCGGCTGGCCCGGCTCGAGCGGGCGCTCGCCGCCTTCATGCTCGATCTGCAGACCAAAGAGCACGGCTATACCGAGGTCAACCCGCCGCTCCTGGTGCGCGACCACGTCCTGTTCGGTACCGGCCAGCTGCCGAAGTTCGCCCAGGAGCAGTTCCGGACCACGACCGGGCTGTGGCTGATCCCGACCGCGGAGGTGGCGCTGACCAACCTGGTCGCCGACGAGATCCTGGAGGCCGATCAGCTGCCGCTCCGCTACGCCGCGTGGACGCCCTGCTTCCGCTCCGAGGCCGGGGCCGCCGGCAAGGACACCAAGGGCATGATCCGCCAGCACCAGTTCAGCAAGGTCGAGCTGGTCAGCATCACGCGGCCCGAGGCGTCCGAGGCCGAGCATTTGCGCATGACCGGCTGCGCCGAAGCCGCGCTGCAGCGCCTCGAGCTGCCCTACCGGGTCATCGTGCTCGCCAGCGGCGATACCGGCTTTCAGGCACGCAAGACCTACGACCTCGAGGTCTGGCTGCCCGGGCAGAATCGCTACCGCGAGATCTCGAGCTGCTCGAACTGCGGCGACTTCCAGGCGCGCCGGATGCGCACCCGCTTCCGGGCGAAGGGCGAGCGCCGGACCGAGCTCGTGCATACCTTGAACGGCTCGGGCCTCGCGATCGGCCGCAGCCTGGTCGCGGTCCTCGAGAACTATCAGGAGGCCGACGGCAGCGTGCGCGTGCCGAGGGCGCTCAGGCCCTACATGGACGGCCGGGAGCGCCTCTGCGTCGATGGCTGAGGCCGCGCCGCCGGCCAGGGGACCGCGCATCCTGGTGACCAACGACGACGGCATCAATGCCCCGGGGCTCAAGGTCCTGGAGCGGACGGCGCGCGAGCTCAGCAGCGACGTCTGGGTGGTGGCGCCGGAGACCAATCAGAGCGGCGCCTCGCACTCGTTGACCATGCAGCGGCCGCTGCGCATCCGCAGGCTGTCCCGGCGCCGGTTCGCGGTCGATGGCACGCCGACCGACTGCGTGCTGCTGGCGCTCCAGATCGTGATCAAGGGGGCTGCGGCCGATCTGGTGCTGTCCGGGGTCAATCACGGCGGCAACCTCGGCGAGGATGTGACCTATTCCGGTACCATCGCCGCCGCCATGGAGGCGACCCTGTTCAATGTCCCGGCGTTCGCGCTCAGCCAGTGCTGCCGCAACGGTCAGCCGGTCAAGTGGGGGACCGCCGAGCAGCATGCCCCCGACATCATTGGGCGCTTGTTTACAAGTGATTGGCCGCAAGATCTCTTGATCAACATCAATTTCCCCGATTGCCCGCCGGCCGCCGTGGCCGGCTATCAGGTGACCAGCCAGGGCAAGCGCAAGCTCGGCGACGAGCTGCTCGAGCGGATCGACCCGCGCGGCCAACCCTATGTCTGGATTGGCGGTTTGCGGTCCGACGACGTCCGGCAGGCGGGCACCGACCTGCAGGCGGTGGCGCAGAACTTCATCTCGGTGACGCCGGTCCACATGGACATGACCCATCGCCCGAGCTTCGAGCGCCTGCGCCGCGCGCTCAAGTAGATTTTGCGCCGGCTCAGCCGGGCGCCATAACCTCATGTAAACTGACCGCCAATCCGCCGCTATCTGAGGTTCCGGATCTTAAGTGTTAACTTCAGCAGTTCCCGGCTGAACTTTCGCGACCGGCAAAAGGGCATACTAAAGGGCGCAAGGTTTCCCGCAAAATGCCTTGCTTCGAGGGCCGGGATTTTATTAACCTTGCGGCATGCAAGGAATTATTCACCATCGCGGCCGGTGGCGACTGGCGCTGATCATGGCTGCGGGCGGGCTGACCGCCTGCTCGACCTATCAGCCGCTGGACGCCGGCAGCAAAGTGCCCTGGGCGGAGGCCGCGGAGGCGCCGCCCGCGCCGGCGGCGGCCGCCAGCATGGGGGCCGTGCTCTCGGCGTCATCGCTGCCGGCGGATCGCTATGTCGTGCAGTCGGGTGATCGGCTCGCGAGCCTGGCCACGAGCTACGGCATGAGCGTGCACGCCCTCGCCGAGGCCAATCAGCTCGAAGCGCCCTATGTGATCTATGTCGGTCAGGTCCTGCGCGTCTCGAAGGACGGGCAGGCGGCCGAGCCCGTGGTCGAGCAGGTCGCCGATGCGGGGGTCGCGGTGGAGCCGGCAGCGGCCGCACCGATCGGGGGCGGTCGCTACGTGGTGCGCCGCGGCGAGACGCTCGGGGCGATCTCGAGGCGGGCGGGCGTGCCCCTGGTCGAGCTGGCGGCGGCCAATCGGATCGCGGCGCCCTACGACGTCCTCGCCGGCCAGACGCTGCGGCTGCCCGGCCCGGGCAGCAGCCCGGCCGGGACCATCGCGTCCGCGAAGGTGGCGGTGGCAGCCCACCGGCAGGGCAGCGGCGAGCCGCCGGCGCTGAGCGGGCGCGGCTTCCTCTGGCCGGTCAATGGCAAGGTGATCGCCGGCTTCGGCCGGACCCGGCAGGGGCAGCGGCGCGACGGCATCGACATCGCCGCCCGCCAGGGCGCCCCGGTGCTGGCCGCCGAGGACGGCATCGTCGCTTACGCCGGCAACGGCGTCCACGGCTACGGCCGCCTGATCCTGTTGCGCCACGGCGAGGGCTACATCACCACCTACGCCCACAACGCCGCCCTGCTGGTCGAGGCGGGCGATCTCGTCGAGCGCGGCCAGGTGATCGCGCGGGTCGGCTCGACCGGCGACGCGCCGCGCAGCCTGCTGCATTTCGAGCTGCGCAAGGGTCGCAAGCCCATCGATCCGGAAGCCGTGCTGGTGCGCGAGGGGACCACGGTCGCCAGCACCGAATAGCGGTGGCCCCTCGTCAGCCCGGCAAGGCGAATGCGATCACCTGATCGCTCACCTTGGGCGTCAGGATCGCGTTGCCGCCGACCACGAAGACCACGTACTCCTTACCGTGGTAGGCGTAGATCGCCGGCATCGCCACCGCCGGCGCATCGACCAGCGCCCGCCAGAGGACTTCGCCCGTCTTCAGATCGATCGCCCGCACGCGCGAGTCCATCGAGGCGCCGATGAAGATCAGGCCCGATCGGGTGATCACCGGCGCGCCGATCGTGACCGAGCCCCAGGACAGCGGCATGTAGAAGCCCCACTTCTGCACCTCGCCGAACGGCTTTTTCCAAAGGACCTTGCCGGTCTTCAGATCGTACGCAGAGAGCGAGCCATAGGGCGGCTGCCAGCACGGCATCCCGAGCGGATTGAGGAAGGTGGACAGGCGCAGGCCATAGGGCGATCCAGTCATCGGGAAGTATTCCGAGGGCGGCCCGTCCGCAGCCTTCGCCTCGTAGTCCTTGCGCGTCAGCAGCTGATAGATCTGCGCGACATAGGAATTGTTGACGACGTAGGTGGCGCTGCCCGGGTCCACGGCGCCGCCGCCCCACTCGACGCCGCCCGCCGTGGCGGGATAGATCAGGCTGCCCTGCAGGCTCGGCGGCGTGAACCGGCCCTCGTAGCGCAACCCCTTGAACGTGCGGCTGCAATAGCCAAAGCTCGCGATGTCCGCGAGGCCGGAGACGCCCGACCAGGCATCCGGCACCACAGGGCTCGGCAGGGCGACGTAGGGCTGGGTCGGCCAGTCCTCTTCGCCTTGAACGTCCGAGCGCGGCACCGGCTTTTCCTCGATCGGATAGATCGGCTCGCCGGTCAGCCGGTTGAGCACGAACAGGAAGCCCTGCTTGGTCGACTGGACCAGCGCCGGTATCTTTTGCCCGTCCTTGTCGAGGTCGACCAGCACCGGCGCGGAATTGGTGTCGTAGTCCCAGATGTCGTGGTGGACCAGCTGCCGGCTCCAGATCACCGCACCGCTATCGACATTGAGCGCGGTGACGGAGGTGCCGAACGGGATCTTCTCCTTGCGGTCGCCGCCATAGAAGTTCGGGCTCGGCGAGCTCACGGGCAGATAGAGGATGCCGGCATCCGGGTCGACCGACATGCTGGCCCAGACGTTGGCCGTGCCGGTCTTGGCCAGCTGGTCCGGAGTGAGGTTTGCGAGCGCATCGAACGTCCAGTTCAATTTGCCGGTCTCGGCATCGACCGCGAACACGGTGCCTGGCGGCGCGCCCTCGTCGGCCCAGTCCTTCCCGGCCCAGCCGATGAACAGCGTGTGCTTGGAGACGGTCGGCGGCTGCAGGATGGAGAGCGGCCACTTGTTGTTGGTGGTATTCCACTGGTTGATGTCGAGAACGCCGCCGTCGCCGAACCCGGCACAGGGCTGGCCGCTGTCGGCATCGAGCGCGTGCAGCTTGGCGTCCATCGTCCCGACATAGACGATCTTCTGGCAGGGCCGGCCGGCCTGCGGCGCCTCGGCCTGCCAGTAGGCGACCCCGCGGGTCTTGAGGTCGGGCTGGGTCTCGGCCTTGAGCGGCGCCTTGGTGTCGTAGGTCCACTTGATCTTGCCGGTATCGGGCTCGAGGGCGAAGACCCGGTAGAACGGCGTGCCGAGGTAGAGGGTGTCGTTGACGAACAGGGGCGTCGCCGACCAGTCCGAGGCCGGCCGGTCCGCCTTGCCGTCGGAGACATCGCCGGTGTGCAGCTGCCAGGCGACCCGCAGGTCCTTGACGTTCTGCGGCGTGATCTGCGCCTCGGTCGAGTATTTCTGCGCCCGGAGGTCACCATTGAAGGTGGACCAGGTCTGGTCCTGAGCCAGGGCGGCAGTGGCGGGCAGCGACAGGAGGACCGCAAGCGACAGCCGAAAAGCCCTGATCATCGAACCGCCTCCGAATGGACTTGCGCAGCCCCGTGCCCGCCCGTCTGCCGAGGGCCGAAGATCATGTGCGCCAACCAGCCGAGCAGGCCCAGCGCCATCGAGGCGATCAGCCAATGCGCCTCCAGGAAATAGGCCGCAAGCCCGGTGCCGAGCAGGCCGAGGCAAGTCGCGATCTCGAGGAAGATGCGCAGCACCAGGCCCTTCGAACGGTCGAGGGCGATCAGCAGCGAGGCCCCGAGGACGAGCGCGCTCGAGATGACGACAAGGAGGGCCCCGCCAGTATGATCGATGCCGTTGCCCGGCCAGAAGTAGTCGACGACCGACAGGCCAAGCCCGGCCGCCGAAGCCGCCACCAGAACCCAGGCACCGTAGTCGGTGGGTTGAGTGCCGGCCATCGCGCGCCTCCAGAGTTTTCGAGCAGCTGCTCATGCCGGCGCCCGGTTCCGGCGCGGCAGGAGCCCCCGGCAGGGCAGCATGGCGATCCGGCCGCCGCGGCTCGAAAACACCTGAGTTCCGATTTCGTTCCCGGCTCGATGCGAGAACGGGGCTGCCGGGAGCCCTACGGTCCTTGGACGTCGGTCTCCCGGCCCAGCAGGTCCTGGACGAACTGCCAGGCGACCCGGCCCGAGCGGGCGCCGCGGGTCTGGGCCCATTCGAGCGCCTCGCGCCGCAGCCGCGCGGCGTCGATGCCGATCCCGAAATGACCGACGTAGCCCTGGACCATGGCCAGATAGTCGTCCTGCGAGCAGGGGTGGAAACCGAGCCAGAGGCCGAAACGGTCGGACAAGGAGACCTTCTCCTCGACCGCCTCGCCGGGGTGGATCGCGCTCGCGCGCTCGTTCTCGATCATGTCGCGCGGCATCAGGTGGCGGCGGTTCGAGGTCGCGTAGAACAGCACATTGTCCGGCCGGCCCTCGATCCCGCCCTCGAGCACGGCTTTGAGCGACTTGTAGGCGGTATCGCCCGAATCGAAGCTCAGATCGTCGCAGAACAAAAGGCAACGGCGCGAGCTCGCCGCCAGGCGCTGGAGCAGCCGCGGCAGGCTGTCGACATCCTCGCGGTGGATCTCGATCAGGGCCAGGGCACCCGGCTGCTCGCGGTCGATCTGGGCATGGATCGCCTTGATCAACGAGCTCTTGCCCATGCCGCGGGCGCCCCACAGGAGCGCGTTGTTGGCCGGCCGGCCGGCGGCGAAGCGCCGGGTATTGGCGAGCAGGATGTCGCGCACGCGGTCGATCCCGACCAGGAGCGGCAGCGGCACATGGGCGACCGTGGCGACCGGGCGCAGCTCGTGCGCCTGGGCCTCCCAGACGAAGGCATCGGCGGCCTCGAGGTCGATCTCCGGCAGGGTCGGCGGCGCCAGGCGCTCGACCGCGCTCACGAGACGAAGCAAGAGCCCGGTCAGGTCGGGTGCCATGCCGATCTCACGCGCAGTGGTCCGAAAGCCCGGGCAAGGCTAGGGGCTGCGCCGCGGTCGATCAAGCCGCGCGCCCGGCCGCTCGGGGCAGTCTTCGGCCTCGGCCAGGAGCCAGGCGCGAAACCGCCTGATCTTCGGCTGCTCGGCGGTCGCCTCGGGGCTGACCAGGTAGTACGCCAGATCGTGCGGCACGCTGACCTCGAAGGGTTGCACGAGGCGGCCCGCGGCGAGGTCGCCGGCCGCGAGCACGTGGCGGGCGAGCGCCACCCCCTGGCCCTCGGCCGCCGCCTGCACGACCATCGCCGAATCGGTGAAGATCGGGCCGCGCCGGGCGTCGACCCCTTCGACGCCTGCGATCTCCAGCCAGAGCTGCCACCCGGTGTGGTCCTCGTCGTGCAGCAGCACGTGGTGGCCGAGGTCCTCCGGCCGGCGCAAGGGATGCGGTCCGCGCAGGAGCTCGGGGCTGCAGACCGGCGCCATGCTCTCGCCGAACAGCCGGTCGACGCGTAGCCCCGGATAGCTGCCGCGCCCCATTCGGATGCCGACGTCGACGTCGTCGCGCGCAAAATCAACAAGTTGCAACGATGTGCTGATCCGCAGATCGAGGTCTGGGTGAGCCGCCCGGAAGCGACCGAGCCGGGGCACCAGCCATTTGGCGGCGAACGAGGGCAGGACGCTGACCGTCAGGCTGCCGCTCGGGCTGCCCGCAGCGAGCTGGGCGGTCGCGGCTGCGATCCGATCGAAGGCGTCGCGCACCGGCGGCAGGTAGTGCTGGGCCGCCTCGGTCAGCAGCAGCCCGCGCGGCAGGCGCCGGAACAACCGCACCCCCAGGCGTTCCTCCAGGCCCTTGATCTGATGACTGATCGCGGTCTGGGTCACGTGCAGCTCGTCGGCCGCCCGGGTGAAGCTCAGATGGCGCGCCGCGGCCTCGAAAGCGCGCAGCGCATTGAGCGGCGGCAGGCGCCGGCTCATCGCCGGGCCGGATGAGGATCTCTCATGCAGACCATGAAAAAGCATCGTTGGTCAGATGGCAAGAGGGCGCCTACCTCCAAAACACGGGCGCTTATCGACATGAAGGAGACTCATATGTCGACCGTCAGCCTGCGTTCCTCGCACGCAACCCTCGCGGGAATCCGGCCGATCCGGCCGGGCGTCCTTTCGTCCTGGCAGGCCTGGCTCACCGGCGCGGTTGATCTCCTGCTGACCTGGCAAGAGCGGGCGCGCCAGCGGCGCCAGCTGCAGACCCTGAACGATCACATGCTGCGCGACATCGGTCTCGGTCGCGCCGACGTCGAGGCCGAGGCCTCGAAGCGGTTCTGGCTGCCGTGAGGTCAGATGGGGGCCTTTTTTCTCGCGCCGACTGAGGGGGCGCCCTGCCGGGCGGCGCCGACCGCTTCGAAGGAGCGCCCGCGCCCCGCGTCGTCTGCGACCCTCGCGAAGGCGCCCGCGCTTCGCTCGCGCGTCTTGAACGACGCAACCGGCGCAACCACTTCCCTGTCAGAGGCTCGCCTGCTGCGTGCTGTTGGCTTTTCGCCAGGGCGCGGCTATAGTCCGCGGCCAATTCGGCGCCCGATCTCGACGAGGAACGTGATGCTCTTCCCCCCGGCCTACGCCCAGGCGGCAGGCGGTGCCCCGGCAGGTTTCGATTTCATCTCGCTGATGCCGCTGGTGCTGATCTTCGTCGTGTTCTACTTCCTGCTGATCCGGCCGCAGCAGAAGAAAATGAAGACCCACCGCGACATGATCGGCGCGGTCAAGCGCGGCGACAAGGTGCTGACCGGCGGCGGCATCATCGGCACCGTGGTCAAGGTCGAGGAGGGCGAGGACGTCCTTTTGGTCGAGATCGCCAAGGACATCCGCGTGCGGGTCGCGCGCGGCACGGTCTCCGACGTCCTCAACAAGCCGCAGGCCGCCCGGGGATCGGCCAAGGCCGAGGGCGGCGCCGAGCCGGCTGCCAAGGCCGGCCTGATGGCGCAGCTGTTCGGCAAGAAATAGCCGCCATCGATGCTCCGCTTTCCCGCCTGGAAAGTCGCCGTGATCCTCGGGATCTGCGTGCTCGGCGTCCTGCTCAGCCTGCCCAACCTGTTCGCGCGCGACGAGATGCAGCGGCTGCCCGACTGGCTCCCGCACGAGCAGATCAACCTCGGCCTCGATCTCCAGGGCGGCTCGCATTTGCTGCTCGAGGTCGACCTCCACGCGGTGGTCGAGGAGCGGCTCAACACGCTGGTCGACGACATCCGCGGAATCCTGCGGCCGGCGCGGATCGGCTATCGCGGCCTCGGCGTGCAGGGTGACGCCGCGACCCTGACGCTCACCGACCCGGCCGACAGCGAACGCGCGCTCGAGCTCCTCAAAGGCCTCAACCCCAATCCTTTGTCCAAGGAGGTCGAGGTGGTCGCGGGTGAGGCCGGCCGGATCGACGTCCGCCCGAGCGCCAAGACGATCCGCGATCTTCAGGATGCCGCGGTCCGCCAGTCGCTCGAGATCGTCCGCCGGCGGATCGATGCGGTCGGCACCCGCGAGCCCACCATCCAGCGCCAGGGCGAGGACCGGATCCTGGTCCAGGTGCCGGGCGAGAAGGACCCGGAGAGCATCAAGCACCTGCTCGGCCAGACCGCGAAGCTGACCTTCCACCTGGTCGATCTCGACACGCCCTTGCAGCAGGCGCTGGCCGGCAATCTGCCGCCCGGCTCCGAGGTGCTGCCGAGCGGCGAGCGCGGCGGCGGTGCTCAGGTCGTGGTCCGCAAGCGGATCGAGGTCAGCGGCGAGAGCCTGACCGACGCCCAGCCGACCTACCAGCAGAACGAGCCGGTGGTGAGCTTCCGGTTCGATTCGGCCGGCGCCCGCAAGTTCGGCGCCGTGACCCGCGACCACGTGGGCGAGCTCCTGGCGATCGTGCTCGACGGCAAGGTGATCAGCTCGCCGCGCATCCGCGAACCGATCCTGGGCGGCAGCGGGGTCATTTCGGGCAGCTTCACCGCCCAATCGGCCAACGAGCTCGCGATCCTTTTGCGCGCCGGCGCCCTGCCGGCGCCGCTCCAGATCGTCGAGGAGCGCTCGGTCGGGCCCGACCTCGGCGCCGATTCGATCCGCGAGGGCGAGATCGCGGGCATCGTCGCGCTCGCGCTCGTGATGGGGCTGATGGTGGTCTACTACGGCCTGTTCGGGGTCGCCGCCTGCGTCGCGCTCCTGGTCAATCTCGTGCTGATCATCGGCGTGCTCTCGGCGCTGCAGGCGACGCTGACGCTGCCGGGCATCGCCGGCATCGTGCTCACGATCGGCATGGCGGTCGACGCCAACGTCCTGATCTTCGAGCGCATCCGCGAGGAGGTGCGCGGCGGCCGCTCGCCGCTCAGCGCGATCGACAGCGGCTATCGCGAGGCGATGCGCACGATCATCGACGCCAACCTCACGACCCTGATCGCGGCCGTGCTGCTTTACGCCTTCGGCTCGGGCCCGGTGCGCGGCTTCGCCGTGACGCTGGGCGTCGGCATCGTGACCTCGATGTTCACCGCGATCAGCCTGACCCGGCTGATGGTGGTGAGCTGGCTGCGCCGCGCCCGCCCCGCCGTGCTGCCGGTGTGAGGGCCCTGGGCCATGCGCAGCTTCCGCCTGATCCCCGACGACACCAAGATCCATTTCATGCGCTACGAGTATTGGGCGTACGCCTTCTCGGGCGCGCTCGTGCTCTTGACCCTGATCCTGCTGCCGCTCAAGGGGCTGAACCTCGGGATCGATTTCCAGGGCGGCATCCTGATGGAGGTGCGGGTGCCGGGGCAGACGGCCGATCTCGGGGCCATGCGCGCGACCCTGGGCGGGCTCGGGCTCGGCGAGGTCGCGCTGCAGACCTTCGGCGAGGCGAACGACGTGCTGATCCGGGTCGAGCGCCAGGAGGGCGACGAGCAGGCGCAGCAGGCGGCGGTCGCCAAGGTCAAAGCGGCGCTCGGCCAAAGCTTCGGCCAGGACGTCTCCTACCGCCGGGTCGAGTTCGTCGGGCCGAAGGTCAGCGCGGAGCTGTTCCGGGCCGGCGCCGAGGCCCTCGGCTACTCGCTACTCGCGATCCTGGCCTACATCTGGTTCCGGTTCGAGTGGCAATACGGGCTCGGCGCGATCATCGCCCTCACCCACGACGCCCTGACCACGATCGGCGTGTTCGCGCTGTTCGGGCTCGAGTTCAACCTCGCCTCGGTCGCCGCCTTGCTGACCATCGTCGGCTACTCTTTGAACGATACCGTCGTCATCTACGACCGGGTGCGCGAGAACCTGCGCAAATTCAAGTCGATGCCGCTCGCCGGCTTGATCGATCGCTCGATCAACGAAACCCTCGCCCGCACGGTCATGACCTCGGGGACGACGCTGCTGGCCCTGCTCGCGCTGGTGATCTTCGGCGGCCCGGTAATCCGCGGCTTCACCGTCGCGATGATCTGGGGCGTGGTGATCGGCACCTATTCCTCGGTCTACGTGGCAAGCCCGATACTGGTGCATTTCAACCTGCGCCGGGCGCCTGAGGCCGCGCCGGCGGCGCAGACGCCTTGAGGCTCGGGTGGTGCCGTGGCCGCGACCCCGATCGTCCCGGCCGGCGGCCGGCAGCTGATCCAGGGCTATGATGCCGGCGGCTTCCGGATCGCCGGCATCCGGCATGCGGGCTCCATCCTGGTGCTGCCGGAGCGGACCGTCGCCTGGCCGGTATCGGCCTTAGAGCAAGTCACGGCCGAGAGCCTGGCGCCGATCCGCGCGGCCGACCCTGCGGTCGAGATCCTGGTGCTCGGCTGCGGCGCCCGCTTCGTGATGGTCCCGGCCGATCTGCGCGCTGCCTTGAAGGCGGAGCGCATCGCCATCGAGGCGATGGATACCGGTGCTGCCTGCCGGACCTTCAACCTGCTGCTCGCCGAGGATCGCAGGGTCGCCGCCGCCCTGATCGCGCTTTGAGGTCTAGTGATAGCCCTCGCCGGGGCGGACCTTGCCGCGGAAGACGTAGTAGGAAAACGCCGTGTAGCCGAGGATGAAGGGCAGCAGGGCGCCGACGCCTATGATCAGGAAGCCTTGGGTCTCGGGCGGGGCGGCTGCCTGCCAGATCGTGATGTCGGGCGGCACCACGTGCGGCCAGAGGCTGATCCCGAGACCGAGGAAGGAGAGCAGGAACAGGCTCATGGCGAGAAGGAACGGCAGGCGCTCGTAGCGGCGCTCGATCGCCCGCCAGAGGCCGAAGGTCGCGAGAGCCGTAACGATCGGCACGGGCGAGAGGTAGAGCAGATTCGGCCAGCTGAACCAGCGCGCGGCGATCGCGGGATCGCGCAAGGGCGTCCAGATGCTGACCACGCCCACGAACACGAGCACCGCCAGCAGCAGCGGCTTTGCGAGCCGATAGGCCCAGTCCTGCAGGCCGCGCTCGGTCTTCCAGATCAGCCAGGTGCAGCCGAGCAGCGCGTAGCCCGCGACCAGCGCGACGCCGGTCATGAGCGCGAACGGCGAGAGCCAGTCGAGCATGCCGCCCGCGTAGCTCCGGCCTTCGACCTCGAAGCCCTGGATGAAGTGGCCGAGCACGAGGCCCTGGGCCACGGTCGCGAGCAGCGAGCCGTAGTGGAACGCCTTGTCCCAGAGGTGGCGGCTGGTCTGCGCCTTGAAGCGGAACTCGAACGCGACGCCGCGCAGGATCAAGGCGATCAGCATGATCAGGAGCGGCAGATAGCTGCCCGCGAGGATCACCGAGTAGGCGAGCGGAAAGGCGCCGAACAGGGCCGCCCCGCCCAGCACCAGCCAGGTCTCGTTGCCATCCCAGATCGGGGCTACCGAGGTCATCATCAGATCCCGGTCCTCGTCGGCGGGCGCGAACGGGAACAGGATGCCGACCCCGAGGTCGAAGCCGTCGAGGAGCACGTACATGATCACGCCCAGCACGATGATCCCGGCCCAGGCCATCGGCAGGTCGATGCCGAGATCGCCCATCGCGCTCACGCCGCCGGCCCGGCCGCCGAGAGCGGGCGCGCCGCCCGCCCATGCTCGGCGGCCTCCGGCGCCAGGGGCTGCGGTCCGCGCTTTACCAGGCGGATCATGTAGTAGACGCCGGCCGGGAAGATCAGCCCGTAGACGATCACGAACGCCGCCAGCGAGGTCAGCACCGCGCCGCCGGTCAGCGCCGGCGTGACCGCGTCCGCGGTGCGCATCAGGCCGTAGACGACCCAGGGCTGGCGGCCGACCTCGGTCGTCACCCAGCCGGCGAGCAGCGCGATGAAGCCGATCGGGCTGCAGGCGAGCGCGAGCCGGTGGAACCAGCTCGCCTCGTACAGCCGTCCGCGCAGGCGCAGCCACAGGCCGGCCGCCGCCACCCCCAGCATCAGAAAGCCGAGGCCGACCATGAGCCGGAAGGCGAAGAACGCGAGCGGCACGTAGGGCCGATCGGCGGCCGGCCACTGGCTGAGGCCGGGCACCTCGCCATCGAGGCTGTGGGTCAGGATCAGGCTTCCGAGCTTCGGGATCCCGACCTGGTAGCGGTTGGCCGCGGCGGCCTGGTCGGGCAGCGCGAACAGGATGAGCGGCGCGCCCCGCTCCGGTTGCCAGTGACCCTCGATGGCGGCGATCTTGGCCGGCTGATGCTCGAGCGTGTTCAGGCCATGCAGGTCGCCGAGCAGGAGCTGCAAGGGTGCGAGCACCGTGATCAGGCCCATCGCCATCGAGAAGCCGATCCGGGCATGGGGCACGATCCGGCCCTCGAGCAGGTGCCAGGCGCTGACGCCCGCGACCACGAAGGCGGTGGTGAGGAAAGTCGCGGTCACCATGTGGGCAAAACGATAGGGGAAGGACGGGTTGAAGACCACGTCCCACCAGCTCGTGACGAAGAAGGTGCCGTCCCGCAGCTCGAAGCCCGCGGGCGTCTGCATCCAGCTGTTGGCCGCGAGGATCCAAAACGCCGAGAGCAGCGTGCCGATCGCCACCATGCAGGCGGCGGCGAAATGCATCCCCGGCGACACCCGCCGGCGGCCGAACAGGAGGATGCCAAGGAAGGTCGCTTCCAGGAAAAAGGCGCTAGCTACCTCGTAGTTGAGGAGCGGGCCCAGGACGTTGCCGGTGGCATCCGACATCCGGCTCCAGTTGGTGCCGAACTGGAACGACATGACCACGCCCGAGACGACGCCCATGCCGAACGAGATCGCGAAGATCCGGGTCCAGAACTCCGAGAGCTCGAGGTAGAGGGAGCGACCGGTCGCGTACCAGCGCGCCTCGAGCACCACGAGCCAGGCCGCGAGCCCGATCGTGAACGCCGGGAACAGGATGTGGAACGAGATCACGGCCGCAAACTGGACCCGGGACAGGAGGAGGGGGTCGAGGTGCATGGTCCTCCGTCGCTCGATGACGTCAGGCGCAGGGGGCCGGCGCGGCCCGGAGTTCGCTCACCCCCGCCAACGTAGAATAAAAGAGCGCGCGCGTCAGCCTGCCGTTCTGTCGCACGAAACCGGGCGGCCCGTGTTAGGCTGGCGCGGCGCCCGGTTGGGATCGCCTCGGAGGGTTCGATGCGCGTCTGCGTGCTGCATGCGGCCAAAGATCTGCGGCTCGAGGAGCGGCCGGCAGTGGCGCTCGGGCCGGAGCAGGTGCGGGTCCGGTTCGGGGCCGGCGGCATCTGCGGCTCGGACCTGCACTATTACTACGAGGGCCGGGTCGGCGACTTCGCCGTGCGCGAGCCCCTGATCCTCGGCCACGAGGTCGCGGGCGAGGTGATCGAGGTCGGGCGCAGCGTTGCCCGGATCAGGGTCGGCGAGCGCGTCGCGGTCAACCCGAGCCAGCCCTGCTGGCAATGCCGCGCCTGCCGGGCGGGGCGGACCAACCTTTGCCGGCGCATGACCTTCTACGGCAGCGCCGCCGTCTTCCCCCACATTCAGGGCGCCTTTCAGGAGCAGCTGGTGTGCCTGGAGAGCCAGTGTCACGCGGTGCCCGCGACCCTTCCCTACAGCGTCGCGGCGCTGGCCGAGCCGCTCGCGGTCTGCCTGCACGCGGTCAGACGCGCGGGCGCCCTGCTCGGCCAGAACGTCCTGATCACCGGCTGCGGCCCGATCGGCGCGCTCACCTGCATCGCGGCGAGAGCCGCCGGCGCCGCCAGGATCACGGTCACCGACATCGCACCTGAGCCGCTTGGCGTCGCGCGCGCGCTCGGCGCCGACGAGACCATCAACGTCGCGGCCGAGCCCGACCGGCTCGATGCCTATCGCGCCGACAAGGGCTGGTTCGATGCCGCCTTCGAGGCGTCGGGCAACCCGCAGGCGCTGGTCACCTGCATCGATTGCGTGCACCCGGGCGGCCGGATCGTGCAGCTCGGCATGCTGCCTTCCGGCGACCTTGCCCTGCCGCTGACCAGGATCACGCCGAAGGAGATCGACCTCCTCGGCACCTTCCGCTTCCACGACGAGTTCGAGATCGCGGTCGAGGCGCTGATCAGCGGCCGGCTCGAGGTCGCACCGATCCTGACCGGCACCTTCGGCGCGGAGCAGCGCGATGCCGCCTTCGCGGCCGCCCTCGACCGCCGGCGCCATATGAAGGTCCAGCTGGTGTTCGACGCCGCCTGACTCAGGGCCTGCGGCCGGGGGTCTCGCCCAGCAGGGCGATCACGAGCGCGCTGAAGCCGAGGCCGAACAGCGCGGCATGGATCGCCTGCCCGATCTCCCACTGGTCGCGGGTGCTTGTCCAGTCGGCCGGCAAGGTCGCGGGCGTCCAGCCGCTCAGCGCCGCGTTCATGGGCGAAACCAGCAGGTACCAGTCGACGAGCCCTGCCGAGACCGCGACCGCGGCGACAAGCGTCCTCCAGAGCGCCGGCCGCCGCCCGCGCAGCATGAGGACCAGGAGCCAGGTGAGGACGATCGCCAGCACCTCGATCGCGGCGCCGACCACGCCGAAGGCGATGTAGAGATTGTGCTGGACCGTCAGCCAGCTGGCGCCGTCGAGCCTGAGCTTGCCCGGGATCTCCATGACGTGGGCGAAGGTCAGGCCGAGCGTCAGCGCGACCAGGAGCAGGCTCAGATAGCGGACGACCTTGAGCGTCATGATCCGCGGGCGCGTGTCGGCCCGCGCGCTCGCCAGGCGGGCTCAGTCGAGCTCGAAGGCGTCCTTGTAGTCCCGCTTCAGCGCCGGGTTCTGGCGCTCCTTGGCGAGCACGCAGTTGCCGGCCACCAGCATCTCGATCTCGGTGCCCATGAAGCAGTGGAAGGCGTCCTCGGGCGTGCACACGATCGGCTCGCCGCGCACGTTGAAGCTGGTGTTGACCAGCACCGGGCAGCCGGTCCGCTCGTTGAAGGCGCTGAGCAGGCGGTGATAGCGGGGATTGGTGTCGGCGTGCACGGTCTGGACCCGGGCCGAGTAGTCGACGTGGGTGACCGCCGGGATCTGCGAGCGCGGCACGTTCAATTTGTCGATCCCGAACAGCGCCTCCTCGTCCTCGTTCATCAGCCGGCGGCGGCCGGCGATCACGTCGGCGACCAGGAGCATGTACGGGCTGTCGTCGTCGAGCTCGAACCAGTCGGCGACCTGCTCGCGCAGCACCGAGGGCGCGAAGGGGCGGAATGATTCGCGGTACTTGACCTTAAGGTTCAAGAGCTTCTGCATGGTCGGCGAGCGCGCGTCGCCAAGGATCGAGCGGGCGCCGAGCGCCCGCGGGCCGAACTCCATCCGGCCCTGGAACCAGCCGACCGCCCGGCCGTCGACCAGCGTATCGGCGGTGCCGGCGATCATCTGGTCCTCGCCCAGCACCTCGAAGACCGCGCCGGCCGCGTGCAGGCGCTGCTCGATGTCGCCCTGCTCGAAGGCGGGCCCGAGATAGGCGCCGCTCATGCCGTCCTGGGCGCCGTTCAGCTTGCGGGGCTGCGCCTTGAACAGGTGGTGGGCGGCGAGCGCCGCACCGAGCGAGCCGCCGGCATCGCCGGCCGCCGGCTGGATCCAGATCCGCTCGAACCTGCCGTCGCGCAGGATCTTGCCGTTGGCGACGCAGTTCAGCGCGACGCCGCCCGCCATGCAGAGGTTCTTCTGCCCGGTCTCGCGGGCGAGCGCGCGGGTCAGGCGCAGCATCACCTCCTCGGTCACCGCCTGGATCGAGGCCGCGAGGTCCATCTCGCGCTGGGTCACCCGGTCCTCCGGCCGGCGCGCCGGGCCGCCGAACAGCTGGTCGAACCGGGCGTTGGTCATGGTCAGGCCGGTGCAGTAGTCGAAATACTCCTGATTGAGGCGAAACGAGCCGTCTTCCTTCAGGTCGATCAGGTGGTCGAACATCGCCTGCGCGTATTGGGGCTGGCCGTAGGGGGCGAGGCCCATGACCTTGTATTCGCCGGAATTGACCTTGAAGCCGGTGTAGTAGGTCAGGGCGGAGTAGAGCAGGCCGAGCGAGTGCGGGAAGTGCAGCTCCTTCAGCATCTCGAGGTCGTGGCCGCGGCCGATGCCGACGCTGGTGGTCGCCCACTCGCCGACCCCGTCGATGGTCAGGACGGCTGCTTCCTCGAACGGCGACGGGAAGAACGCGCTCGCCGCGTGGCTCTGGTGGTGCTCGGCGAACAGCAGCCGCGATGCCAGATCGCGCTCGCCGCCGAGCTCCTTGAGCTTGTCGGCCAGCAGGCGCTTTTGGAACAGCTTCTCCTTCAGCCAGACCGGCATCGCCATGCGAAAGGACGTGAAGCCCTTGGGCGCGAAGGCGAGATAGGTCTCGAGCAGGCGCTCGAACTTGATGAACGGCTTGTCGTAGAAGGCGATGTGGTCGACCTCGTCGAGCCCGATGCCGCCCGCGGCCAGGCAGTACTCGACCGCGTGCCTGGGGAACCCGGAATCGTGCTTCTTGCGGGTGAAGCGCTCCTCCTGGGCGGCGGCGACGATCCGGCCATCGTCGAGCAGCGCGGCCGCGCTGTCGTGATAGAAGGCCGACAGTCCGAGAATGCGCATCGGCGCTCCACTCAAAAGATGGTGTAGATGAACGGCGCCACCGCACTGCCCTGCGTCAGGACGATCAGGCCGCCGAACAGCGCCATCATCAGGACGACCGGCAGCAGCCAGTACTTCTTGCGGACGCGCATGAACCGCCAGAGCTCGGCGAGGAATGACATCGCAACACCTTTGAGTTGATTGATGATCGTCAGAACTGATTGGTCATCGAGTCGGGAGCGGGGCCGGGCGGGTCGCGCACCACCCAGTAGCTGTCCGCCCGGGCGTCGACCTTGAGGCGAAGCGGATCGCGGCCGGTCAGACGCATCAGGAAGCCGGTGGGTACGATCACCACGCCATAGATCAGGGCGAGCACGATCGGGTTGACGACCCGAAACATGATCAGCCCGAGCTTGACCCAGGCGTGATGGAGCCCGCTCAGGCTCTTCGGCGCGACCAGGCCCAGCAGGATCAGGGCGACGCCGATCGCGGCCAGTCCATATTGGACCCAGCCGATGCCGTGGAAGTAGCTGCGGGCGGCGGCGATCAGCAAAAGAATGCCTCCGACCGTCAGGCCGAAGCCTCGGTCGGTGCCGCTCTTGACCTCATCGCCGCGGCTGAAGTCCTCGTGAAACGATGGTCTCATTGCGCTCCGATCCCGGCGGTCGGGCAGGCGCCGGATCGTATCAGCTCGCGCCCGGCCAGGCCACAGTTTTGCACCAGGTGCCTCAATTCGGGGTGCCCGCGGGCGACGGCAACGCCGCCAGCGGACTGTCCTCGCTTTGCAGCAGATAGAACTCCCAGCGTGGCGTGGTATCGGTGACCACGACGCTGACCGCCACGGTTTCGCCGGGCTGGACCACGCCGCCGAAAAACTGGACGCCATCGAAGGGCTCGGTCGTCTCGAGGGTCTCGGTGAAGCGGTCGGAGCGGAACGGCCGCCCGGCCTCGCTCGCCTGGCCGAACGACAGGCCGTCGCCGAACGGGCTTGCCTGGTCGAGGAACTCGCGCAGCTCCAGATTGAACAGCGACCAGGGCCGTTTCGTCCGGTTACGCACGATCTTGGTCAGCGCGAAGCCGACGTCGTGGTGCGAGCGGATGCGATTGCCGAAGCGGTGGGTCATGCCGCGGATGACCAGGATCGCCGGGCCCTCGCCGGTGAACTCCTCGGTCAGCACGAACGGATCCGCGAGCGAGCCGCTGCCCGACGCCTTGACGATGTCGAAGCCGCCCAACTCGTCGCTGAAGGTGAGGCCGTCCAGGCTGACCGGCGCGGCCAGGGCGGGCAGGCCGCAGCCGACGCCGACCGCGAGCGCCAAAGCGCATGGCCAAACCCTCACGACCGCTCCGCCCGATGCCTCATGGCAGGGTCATGACTGCCGATCTTTGCGAGGTCAAGATACGCCGGCCGACCGGGCGTGCGCGGGACGGCTCAGGTCGCCTCGAGCACCGCCGAGAGGAACTGGCGCGTGCGCTCGTTCTGGGGCTCGGCGAACAGCCGGTCGGGGGCGCCCTGCTCGGCGATCTTGCCCCGATAGAAGAAGCAGACGCGGTCCGCGAACTCCTTGGCGAAACCCATCTGGTGGGTCACCATCAGCATCGTCAGATTGTGCTCGGCAGCGAGCGCCCGGATCACGTTCAGGACTTCGCCCACCAGCTCCGGATCGAGCGCCGAGGTGACCTCGTCGAACAGCATGACCTTGGGCCGCATCGCGAGCGCGCGGGCGATCGCGACCCGCTGCTGCTGGCCGCCCGACAGCTGGCTCGGATAGTGCAGGGTCTTGTCGCCGAGGCCGACCATGGCGAGCAGCTCGAGCGCGCGCTCGCGGGCCGCCTTCTTCGAGAGGCCCAGCACGTAGACCGGTGCCTCCATGCAGTTCTCGAGGGCGCTCATGTGCGGGAACAGGTTGAAGTGCTGGAACACCATGCCGATCTTGCCGCGCACCCGGCGCAGGTGGCGCTCGTCCGCGGGCAGCAGCTCGCCGTTGCGCCGGGTATGGGTGAGCGGCTCGCCGTCGACCTCGATCACCCCGCCGTCGATCCGCTCGAGCGTCATCAGCATGCGCAGGACCGTGGTCTTGCCCGAGCCCGAGGGGCCGATGATCGCGACCTTCTCGTTGGCCGCGACATCGAGGTCGAGCTGATCGAGCACCACGAGGTCGCCGTAGCGCTTGGTCACCTCCCTGAAGCGGACGATGGGCGGTTCTGCGGATGCTTGCATGCTCAGCCCCTCCGGGTCTTCAACCAGGCCTCGAGCCGGCGCACGCCGGCCGCCGAGATCAGGCTCATGATCAGGAAGAAGACGCCGACCATCGTGATCGGCTCGAGATAGCGGAACGTCTCGGAGCCGATGATCTTGGCGGTCTGCATCAACTCGACGACCGCGATCGCCGAGAGCAGGGGCGTCTCCTTGAACATGCCGATCAGATAGTTGCCGAGTGCCGGCACGACCGGCGGGATCGCCTGCGGGATGATGACGTCCCAATAGGTGCGCGCCGGGCTCAGGTTGAGCGCGGTCGCGGCTTCCCACTGGCCGCGCGGGATGCCCTCGAGGCCGGCGCGGTAGACCTCCGAGCAGTAGCAGGCATAGTGCAGCCCGAGCGCCAGCACGCCCGCGGTCAGCGCCGGGATCACGACCCCGAAGCGCGGGAACACGAAATACAAGAAGAAGATCTGGATCAGCACCGGCGTCGAGCGGATGAACTCGATGAAGCTGCCGGTCGCCCCGCTGACCCAGGGGTTGGCCGAGCGGCGCAGCAGCGCCAGCACGAGGCCCAGAACCGCGGCGAGCGCGAAGCCCAGCACGGTCGCCTCGATCGTCACGACCGCGGCGCGCGCGAGCTGCGGCAGGATTGAGAGCGCGAACTGCCAGTCGAACAGCATCAGCGCGCCCCCACGCCGAAGCTCTTGCGGGTGTAGCGCTCCAGCGCGCGCATGAAGAACGTGATGACCAGCGCGATCCCGAGATACATCACCAGCACCAAAAGGAAGATCGTGACCGTGCGCAGGGTCGCCTGGTTGAGCTGGTAGGCCTTGAAGGTCAGATCCGAGACCGTGATCAGGGAGACGATCGCGGTCGCCTTCAGGAGCTCGATGAAGAGATTGCCCCAGGGCGGGATCATCGCGACCATGGCCTGCGGCAGGATGATCCGGCGCATGCGGGTGAACGGCGTCATGTTGAGCGCGATCGAGGCCTCGTACTGGCCGCGCGGCACCGCCAGCACGGCGCCGCGCACGACCTCGGCACCGTACGCCCCGACGTTGAGGCCGAGCGCCAGGATCGCGACCGGGATCGGGTCGAGCGTGATGCCGAAATTGGGCAGCACGTAGAACAGCCAGAACAGCTGGACCAGCGCCGAGGTGCCGCGAAACAGCTCGATATAGGAGATCGCGAGCCAGCGGACCGGCCGCAGCGGCGACAGCTTGGCGAGCCCGGCGAGCAGACCGCAGACCACGGCGAGAGCGCAGGCCGCGACCGTGATCTGGATCGTGACCCAGGCGCCCGCGAGCAGGCCCGGCAGGAACTCGCGGAAGCCCGCGAAGCTCGCCACCACGAGCCCGGCCGCGAAGCTGAAGAGGGCGCAGATGAACAGATGGCGATAACCCAGCCATCCCTCCCTGGTCAGCCTCGCCGCCGCGGCCATGATCCTTGCGCGAATGCCTTCGGGTAGGGCGCCGGCCCGCGAACGGGCGGCCGGCGCCTGGTGACTACTTGCCCGCGCAGAGCTCTTCGGTCGTCTTCTTCGGCAGCTCGTCCTTGGTGAAGCCGAACGGCTCGACCAGGGCCAGATGCTCGGGCGTGCCGATGAAGCTTGCCAGCTGCTTGTTGAACTCGGCGAGGAACGCCTTGTCCTCCGGGCGGAAGGCGAACGCGCCGTGGCCGACGACGCTCTGGCCGGCGACCTCGCCGAACGGCTCGGCGATCTCGACGCCTTGCGCCTCGCCGGCGAGCCGGCGGATCGACAGGCTCGTCAGCGCGAAGGCATCGGCCCGTCCGGCCTGCACGGCCGCGGTCCCGGCGGCGGTGTCGGGGACCACCATGACCCGATCGTCGGGGACGCCGGCATCGCGCGCATAAGTCCGCTCGATCGCGCCGGCCATGACCGCGACGCTGGCGTCCGGATTGTCCTTCACGTCGCCATAGTCGTCCAGCTTCTTGGGATTGCCCTCCTTGACCAGGAACGCCTGGCCGATGCCGTAGGTGGGCTCCGAGAACGCGACCTGCTCGCAGCGCGGCGGGGTCACGAACATGCCGGCCGCGACCATGTCGAAGCGGCCGGCCTTGAGGCCCGGGATCAGTGAGCCGAACTCGGTGATCACGGCCTCGACGTCCTTGATCCCCATCTTGCCCAGGATGTACTTGGCGATCTCGGGCGCCTCGCCGGTCAGCTTGCCGTCGGGCGTCTGATAGCCGTAGGGCGCCTCGTTGGCGATCCCGACCGTGATCTTGCCGGACGACTTGGCGTCATCCAAGAGATCGGCCCGGGCGCCGGTGCCGGCGAGCGCGAGCGCGGCGAGACCGAGAAGCCAGCCAGAAGTAGGTCGCATGGTGCTCTCCCTGATTGGTTGGTTGCAACGGCGCCGGTGGCCCCGCCTTGAGCGCCAGCCTAGAGCCCCATGCCGCCCGGATCAAGGCAGGCCCCATGAATTGCTGCCTCCGGCCCCGGTCGTCGCTGCCCGTCCTGGCGAAAAATCCCCGGCCGGCTCAATCGCGCATGGAATAGATCGGCCGCTCGCCACGTTGGCGGATTGATCTCGAATTCCCTCCGTCCGGAAAGGATCTCCCCGTGACTTCCATCCTACGGCGCACCATCGGCGCCATGATCTTGGCCTCGTCGCTCGTCTTGTTGCCGACCGGGGCGCCACGGGCAGACGAGCCCTATGACCAAGCCAAGCTGGAATCGTTCGTGACCGCAGCGCTCGCGGTCAACCAGCTGGTCGAGGAGTGGACGCCGCGTATCCAGGGCGCGCAGAACGAGACCGAGGCCGCCCAGCTGCGCGAGCAGGCCAACGGCGAGCTGGTCGCCGCCATTCAGCAGTCGAACGGCATCTCGGTCGACGAGTACCGCCAGATCAGCGAGGCGGCGCAGAACGATCCCGCTCTGATGACCCGGATCACGGAGATCTTCGACAACATGCACCCGCAGACCCAGCCCCAGTAGCGTCCGAAGGCCAAGCCGTCGGCGCCGGGCGCACTCAGTTGGCGATCATCGCCCCGAGACCGGCAGCCACCGCCTTGCGATAGGCGAGCAGCGCGACCGCGGTGTCCTGGACGCCGGTGCCGGTGAGATCGCAGACGGTGATCTCATCGCCACTCTGTCGTCCGGGCTGGCGGCCGGCGGTGATCTCGCCGAGCTCGGTCACCGCGAGATCCGCGTGCTGGCCGAGCCCATGATGCAGCTCGCCGTAGAGGGCGCACTGGGCCCGGCTGTCGCAGACGAGGCGATCGGCGTACGCCAGGACCCCCGGGTGGAGCTCATTCTTGTCCGGCGCGTCGGCGCCGATGGCGGTCACGTGCAGACCGGGATGCAGCCAGTCCGCGACCACCAGCGGCGAGCGCGCCGACGTCGCCGTCACCACGACATCCGCCTCCAGGACCAGCCGCTCCGGGCTCGCGACCGGTACCACGTCGAAGCCCAGCCGCTCGGCCATCGCCTCGGCATAGGCCTCGGCCTTAGCCTGGTCGCGGGCCCACACCAGGACCCGGCCGATCGGCCGGACCAGCGTCAGCGCCTCGATCTGCAGGCGCGCCTGCGTGCCGGCGCCGAGCACGCCAGCGACCCTAGCATTGGCGTGCGCCAGATGGCGGGCGGCGACGGCGCCGGCAGCCGCGGTCCGCAGATCGGTCAGGTAGCCGTTGTCCAGAAGCAGCGCCTCGAGACGGCCTGTCTCGGCGGAGAGCAGCATCATGAGGCCGGACAGGCTCGGCAGGCCGCGCTTGGGGTTGGCGAAGAAGCCCGGGCTGACCTTGATGGCGAAGCTCGGCAGCTCCGGCAGCCAGGCGGTCTTGACGTCGACCTCGCCGCTCACGTCCGGCAGCGCCATGTGGAGGATCGGCGGCATCACGACGCGGCCGGACGCCAGTGCCGTGAACGCGTCCTGCGATCGCATCGACCAGCTCGAGGTCGAGGCGCACAGATTGGCGAAGCTCGGCTTCGGTCAGGATCCTGATCGCCACGCGCGCCGACCTCAATCTGCCGCGGTCACAAGCTCGGTGAACCGCCCCATGTCGACGTTGCCGCCGCTCAGGAGCACGACGAGGTCTTGCCCGCGGAGGTGGTCTTGCCCGCGAGCAGGGCTGCGACCCCGACCGCGGCACCGCCCTCGACGATCTGCCGCTCCTGCCAGTAGCAATGGCGCATCGCAGCCGCGATCTCGGCCTCGCTGACGAGCACCGTCTCGTCGACCAGACGCCGCACCAGCGCGAAGGTGTAGCGGTTGTCGAGGCCGATGCCGCCGCCTAGGGAATCGGCGAGGCTCGCCTCCTCCTCGACCGCGACCGGCCGCCCGGCGGCGAGGCTCAGGGCCATCGCGGGCCCCCGCTCCATCGAGACGCCGATCACCCGGATCGCCGGATCGGCGCACTTCAGCGCGAGCGCGATGCCGCCGATCAGCCCGCCGCCCGAGAGCGGCACCAGCACACAGTCGAGCGTCGGCAGGTCCTCGAGCAGCTCGAGCCCGATCGTGCCTTGGCCGGCGATCACGAAGGGATCGTCGAAGGGCGAGACGAAGGTCAGGCCGCGCTCGGCGGCGAGCTCCCTGGCGACGACCTCGGCCTCGTCCTGGTTGCGCCCGACGATCTGGACCTTTGCGCCCAGCGCCTGCACCGCCAGGACCTTGTTCTGCGGCACCAGCGGCGACATGCAGACGATCGCGGAGATGCCCTGAACGCGCGCCGCATGCGCGACCGCGCGGGCATGATTGCCGGTCGAGACCGCGACCACGCCGCGCTCGCGCTCGCGCTCGCTCAGCTGCAAGAGCCGGTTGGTGGCACCCCGCAGCTTGAAGGCGCCCGTCCGCTGCTGGGTCTCGAGCTTGAGGTGGACGTTGCGGCCGAGGTGCCGGCTCAGCGCCTCGGAGCGGACCAGCGGCGTCCGCCGGATGAAGGGGGCGATCGCCTGGCGCGCCCGCCAGATCGCCGCTTGTGTGATCGCCGCCATCAGCGGGCTCCGTAGTCGGTCGCGAGCACGGCCAGGCAGTCGCCGGGCTTGATCAGGCCGGGCGCGTGGCGGCCGATCAGCATGCCCGTCCGGGCCGCCGTGTAGACGGCGGGCGCCTGCGCCGGCTTCTCGATGGCGTGGATCTGCGCGATCGGCTGGCCGGCTTCCACCTCGGCGCCGAGATCGACCAGCAGCTCGAGCATCCCGCGATCGTCGGCGATCACGAACCATGAGGCATCGGGGCTGTGCATCAGGCGGGTCGGGCCGGCCTCCACGCGCCCCTCGATGAGGCCGAAATGGCGGAGCAGGTTCTGGATGCCGCGCTCGGCGACCCGCACGGTCGCCGCGGTCGCGGTGCCGCCGCCGCCGAGTTCGGTGAACAGGAACGGCTTGCCCAGCTCCTCGACCGCGGTATCCAGCATGCCGGCCACATCGAACTCCCGGATCACGAGGCTGAGCGGGGCGGCGAACGCCAGCAGCGCCGCCTGGGTCGCCGCCATCTGCGCCGGGTCGGGCAAGAGATGCATGCCGCAGAACGGCACGAAGTTGAGCGTCCTGCCGCCGGAATGAAGGTCGATCACGGCATCGCACAGCGGCAAAAGCCGGCGCCGGACATAGTCCGCGATCATCAGGGTCGGCGTGCCGCGCGGGTCGCCCGGGAACGCCCGGTTCATGTTGACCTGGTCGATCGGCGAGACCCGGGTCCCCGCCAGCACGGCCGGCAGGTTGAGCGCCGGCAGCAGGATCAGGCGGCCGCGGATCGCCGAGGGCTCGAGGCTCCGGGCGAGCTTCATGAGCGCGATCGGGCCCTCGTACTCGTCGCCGTGGTTGCCGCCGGTGAACAGCAGCGTCGGACCACGCCCCTGCCTGATCACGATCATCGGCACGCGGAGCGCGCCCCAGGCCGACTCGTTCGACGAGTGGGGCACATCGAAAGTGCCGAACTGCTTGCCGTCGGCCTCGAGATCGAGCCGCGTCGTGATCCGGAAAGGCTCGCTCAAGCGCCCCTCGCCGATTGGGTATGGACCTCGGGCCATCATCTGGCAAACTGGCCCGCTTGTCGACCGGCCGCGGGGCCGGGGCCGGCGAGGGGAGGGCAGGCCGCTTGAATGTCGATCTCTATCTGGCGTTCGTGCTGGCGACCACGGTCATGATCCTGCTGCCGGGGCCGAGCGTGATGCTGACCGTGTCCCACAGCCTTGCCTTCGGGGCCGGGCGGGCGCTGCTCACGGTGACCGGCGCGGTGCTCGGGGTCGCCGTGCAGCTGACCCTCACCATCATCGGGATGACCTCGCTGATGCTGCTTGCGGCCGACGGCTTCGAGGTCCTGCGCTGGGCGGGCGTCGCCTATCTGGTCTGGCTCGGCATCCGCCAGTGGCGGGCGCCAGCGGAGCCGCCCGGCACCCGGATCTGCGACGGCAGAAGACTGCTCGCCCAGGGCTTCCTCGTCACGATCGCCAATCCCAAGAGCCTGATCTTCCTCGCCGCGTTCTTCCCGCAGTTCATCGATCCCGGCCGGCCGCTCGGGCCGCAGCTCGTGATCATGGGGGCGAGCTTCCTCGTGATCGGCTTCACCTTCACAGCCCTTTGGGCGGTCGCCGCCGGCTGGACGCGCGACTGGTTCCAGAGCCGGCGCCGGCTCATGCTGCGCAATCGGATCGCGGCCTCGCTCCTGATCGGCGCCGGGATCGGGCTCGCCATGGTGCGCCGGACGTAGGGGAGACGCCCATGCCGATCTCGACGGTCGCGATCATGGCGCCGGGCGACATGGGCCACAGCGTCGGCGCGGTGCTCAAGGCCAAGGGCCTGCGGGTCGTGACCTGCCTTGCGGGGCGCAGCGCTCGCACCCGCGCGCTCGCGGCCAAGGCAGGCATCGAAGATCTCGGCGACGATGCCGCGCTCCTGCGCGCGGCCGACGCGCTGCTCTCGATCCTGGTGCCGGCGCAGGCGGAGGCGCTGGCGCAGCGGATCGCGGCGGCGACGCGCGCGACCGGCAGCGATCTGCTCTACGTCGACTGCAACGCGGTCGCGCCCGAGACCGCGCGCCGGATCGGCGGGGTCGTCGAGGAAGCCGGCGCCCGCTTCGTCGACGCCGGCATCATCGGCCCCCCACCCAAGCCGGACGCCGGCGGCACCCGCATCTACGCCTCGGGGGCCGCGAGCGGCGAATTCGCGCAGCTTCGCGACTACGGCCTGGACGTGCGGGTCGTGAGCGGGCGGGCAGGCGACGCGTCTGCGGTCAAGATGTGCTACGCGGCGCTGACCAAGGGCACGACCGCGATCATGACCGAGCTCAAGATCGCGGCCGAGCGCCTGGGCGTGAGCGATGCGCTGGCTGCGGAGCTGGCCTTGAGCCAGGCGGCCATGCTCGAGCGCATGCAGCAAAGCGTGCCGGCCATGGTGCCGAAGGCGCATCGCTGGGTCGGCGAGATGGAGGAGATCGCCAAGACCTTCGAGGACGCCGGCCTGACGCCGCTCACCTTCGAGGGTGCTGCCGCGCTCTACGCCTTCGTCGCCGCCACGGCGCTCGGGCGGACCTCGCCGGAGCAATGGGCGAGCACCCGCCCGTCGCTCGATCAGGTGATCGCCGACCTCGCCGCGAGCCGGTCCTAGCCGCGCTCGATCGGCAGGCTCGGGTCGCGCGCCCACTCGGCCATCGAGGCATCATAGAGGGCGAGGTTGGCATAGCCCAGGCGGTGCAGCAGAAAGAGGCCCATCGTCGCCGAGATGCCGCCGCCACAATAGCAGACGATCCGTTCGGCCGCAGGGGCGCCGATCGCTTCGATCTGCCGCGCTGCCTCCTCGAGCGGGATGAAGCGATGGCTGAGCTGCATCGGTCAGCCCGGGCCAGGGCAGATTGACGCTGCCCGGAATCCGGCCCGGACGGCCGTAGCGGGACGGCTCCTCGCCCTTGAAGTCGGCCTCGCTCAGCGTATTGATCAGGCGGACGCGAGGCTGATCGAGGGCGGCCAGCACCGCGGCCCGATCGACGACCAGCTCAGGGCGCGGGCGCGGGCTGAAGGTCGCGGGCGGATAGGTGCAGGGCTCGGTTGTGACCGGGCGGCCTTCGGCCAGCCACTTCTCGAACCCGCCATCGAGCACGGCGGCGCCATCGAAGCCCATGGCGCGCAGCATCCACCAGACCCGGGTCGCCCACATCGCGCGCCCGCGGCTGTAGAGCACGACCCGGGTGCCCGGGCCGACGCCGTGGCGGGACATCACCGCCGCGAACTCCGCCGGCGGCAACATCATGAAGCTGACCGCCGCGTCCTTGCGCGACAGCTCGCCCGGAAGGTCGAGGAAGCCGGCTCCCGGGATGTGGCCCCGGTCATAGTCCGCGCGGCCGGCTTCGGGATGGTAGGGCACGCCCTCCTCGGGCGCCGCCTGCCGGAGGTGGGTCGTGCACTCGAGGATCCGCAGCTCCGGATCATCGAGATGGGCCGCCAGCCAGTCCGTCTGCACCAGGCAGTCGGGATCGTGGTCGAGCGCCATGGCCTGGCCTTCCTTCCGCTGGCGCCGCCGCACTGGCCTTGCACGGCCAGGGGTTTGGCTGCGACAATGCTTGAGACGAAGAACGAGGAGTGTACGGGCAAGCGCATGGAACTCAAAGGCAAGCGGCTGCTGGTCTGCAACTGCGAGGCCAGCATGGCGCTGGACGCAAGGGCGCTGGCCCGGGCCCTGGCGGCCAAGGGCGACGCGCCCGAGGTGCACACGCAGCTCTGTCGCGCCCAGCTCGCGCGCTTTCAGGAGGCGGTTGCGGCCGGCGAGCCGCTGCTGGTCGGCTGCACCCAGGAGGCGCCCCGCTTCGAGGAAGCGCGCGCCGAGCTCGGCCCCGAGACCGCCATCGCCTACGTCAACATCCGCGAGCGCGCCGGCTGGGCAGAGCAGGGGCCACAGGCGCTGCCCAAGATCGCGGCGCTGCTGGCCGAGGCCGCGGTCGAGGTGCCGCCCTCTTCGAGCGTGACCCTGAGGTCGGCCGGCGAATGCCTGGTCTACGGCCGCGACGAGCAGGCGTTGGAAGCCGCGAAACAGCTGGCGCCCCGCCTCTCGGTCACGGTCATCCTGACCGGCGCGGCCGACGTCATTCCACCGCGCACGATGGACGTGCCCCTCTTCCGGGGCAAGGTCACGCAGGCCACGGGCCACCTCGGCGGCTTCGAGCTCACCGTCGACGACTTCGCCCAGATCGTGGTGTCGTCGCGCGAAGCGCTCGCCTTCGAGCGGCCGCGGGACGGGGTCGCGACCCGCTTCGATCTGATCCTCGACCTTTGCGGCGCAGCGCCTCTGTTTCCGGCGCATGCCAAGCGCGACGGCTACTTCCGGCCCGACCTCGGCAATCCCGCCGCAATCCAGCGCGCGCTGTTCGATCTCACCGATCTGGTCGGCGAGTTCGAGAAGCCGCGCTACGTCCAGTTCGAGGCCGAGCTCTGCGCCCATTCGCGCTCGCGCCGCACCGGCTGCACGCGCTGCCTCGAGGTCTGCCCGGCGGCTGCAATCCAGCCGGCCGGCGACGTGGTCAGGATCGACCCGTTCCTTTGCGGCGGCTGCGGCGCCTGCCACAGCGTCTGTCCGACCGGGGCCGCGGCCTATGCCTATCCGCCGGCGAGCGCGGTTCTGGAGCGGCTGCGCACGCTGCTGATCACCTATCGGCAAGCCGGGGGACAAGCTCCTGCCCTGCTGGTTCACGACGACCCGCATGGCGGCGAGCTGATCTCGCTTTTGAGCCGCTTTGGCCGCGGCCTGCCGGCCAACGTCATTCCGTTCGCCCTCAACGAGGTGACCCAGCTCGGCCTGGACGCCATCCTGGGTGCCCTGGCCTTCGGCGCCGAGCGCCTGCTGGTGCTGGTGCCGCCCAAGCGGCGGGACGAGCTCGCCGGCCTGGAAGCCCAGTTCGGCTATGCCGAGGCGGTGCTGGGCGGGCTCGGCTACGGCCGCGGCCGGCTCGAGCTGGTGCAGGAGGACGACCCGGACGCGGTCGAAGCCCGCCTCTTCGAGCCGCCCCCGACCGGCCGGATGCCGGCCGCGGGCTTCCTGCCGATGGGGGGCAAGCGGGCTTTGCTGCGCCTGGCCTTGCAGGAGCTGCATAGGGCGGCGCCGGCACCGGTCGATCAGCTGCCGCTGCCGGCGGGAGCACCGTTCGGCCGGGTCGTGGTCGACACCGATGGTTGCACGCTCTGCCTTGCCTGCGTCGGCGCCTGCCCGACCGGCGCGCTCCAGGACAACCCCGAGCGGCCGGAGCTGCGTTTTCTCGAAGACGCCTGCGTCCAATGCGGGCTCTGCGCCAACACCTGCCCCGAGCACGTGATCAAGCTCGAGCCGCGCCTCAACTTCGCCGACGCCGCCCGCCAGGCGATCCTGATCAAAGAGGAGGAGCCGTTCGCCTGCATCCGCTGCGGCAAGCCGTTCGGGACCAAGGCTTCAGTTGAGAAAATAATCGAAAAACTCGGCGCAAAGAATTGGATGTACATGGAATCGTCGGCCATCGACCGGATCCGGATGTGTGATGACTGCCGGGTGATCGTGCAGTTCGAGGCGACCGACAACCCGTTCGCGGGGGCGCCGTCACCGCGGCCGCGCACGACCGAGGACTATCTGCGCGAGCGCGCCGAGATCGAAGCCGCCCGCGCCAAGCTCGCAGCCGAAAGCGGCGGCAACGGCAACGACGCCTAGTCGCTTTCAGCGCACCCTGACCTCGCGCGGGGTCGTCGTGAGGACCTCGGGCCCGGTGTCGGTGAGCAGGACCGTGTCGGAGACGAAATAGTCGCCCCGGCCGGTCGCCATCAGCCAGGACAGGATGTGAAAGGTCATGCCGGTCCGGATCACGAGGTCGCTGCCCAGGCGCAGGCCCGTGACCCGGTTGCCGCCGGTCCAGCTCGGCGGGAAGCCGATCCCGACCAGATAGCCGCAGTGATGGCGGCGGTAGTGGCTGAGCCCGGCGGCGTCGACCACCCGCTGCCAGGCCGCGTAGACGGCGCCGGCCGGCGCGCCGGGGCGCAACGCCTCGAGCACGGCAGCGAACGCTTCGAGGCAGACCTTCGCCATGCGTTCGGCCGAGGGCGGCGCCGAGCCCAGAAAGACGAGGCGCCCGAGCGGCGCGTGGTAGCGCCGGACGCAGCCGGAGAGCTCGAGAAAAACCGTATCGCCCGCGCCCAGCAGCCCATCGCCCCAGGTGGTGTGCTCCTCGCCGAGCCGGGCCGCGGGTCGGATGAAAGGGCCGAAGCCCGGGTAGGTGCCGCCTGCCTGGGTCATCGCCCGCTGGCATTCGGCCGCGACCGTCCGCTCGCAGACACCTGCCCCGATCGCCTCGATCGCGGCGCTCATCGCCGCATCGGAGACCCGGGCGGCCGCGCGCATGCAGGCCTGCTCGGCCGGGCTCTTGACCATCCGGACCGCATCGACCAGGCCGGTTGCATCCGACCACTCGACGTCCGGCAGATGGCGCATCAGCCCCTCGGCGAGGCCGAAGGACAGGCCGGCCGACCACTTCTCGATCCCGACCCGCCCGGTCCTGCGGAGCAGGCGCGAGGCGACGTCGGCCACCGTCTCGTCGTCGGCGTGGCCCTCGAAGCGGGCGTTGCGCACCTGGTGCGCGACGGTCACGGCCTCCATCGCCCGGGCGACCAGCACCGGCTCGCCCGCGGCCGGGACCAGCAGGACATGGGGCGCGAAATAGCCCCAGTGGTCGAGCCCGGTCAGATAGAAGATGTTCTCGGGCGTCGAGATCAGGCAGGCCTCGAGATCCTGCTCGACCATGCGCGCCCGGACGGCGGCGAGGCGGCGCCGGTATTCGGCCGTCGTCGAAGCTCAGGGCGTCCGGCACCGGGGCTCGCCGCGCATCGATCAGCCGTCCGCGGCGGCGAGCTTGCGCAGCCCGTCGCCCTCGAGCACGTAGGGCAGCCAGTCCTGCGTGTGCGCGAAGCCCAGGCGCCCGTAGAATTCGCGCGCCGGGTTCCAGTGCAGCACCGACAGCGCCAGATGCGGGCAGCCGCGCTCGAGTGCCTGCGCGGCGAGCCGCGCCATGAGCCGGCGGCCGACCCCCTGGCCGCGCACCGCCTCGACCACGAAGAAATCCTCGACCCAGAGCTCCGGCCGGCCTTCGAAGGTCGAGTAGGTGGGATAGAAGAGCGCGAAGCCGACCGCCTGGTCGCCCTCCAGGGCGAGCAGGCACTCGAAGCAGGGCCGCTCGCCGAAGCCGTCGCGCAAGACGTCGGCCTCGCTGATCCGGACCTCGTGGCTCAGCTTCTCGTAGTCGGCGAGCGCCCGGATCAGCTGGACGATGGTCAGGGCGTCGGCGGCGGTCGCTGCCCGGATCGTGATCTCGCGCATCGAGGCCAGCTCAGTGCGGCGCCTGGCCGGGGGCTGGCGGGCCGGCGGGCACGCCCGCGGTCCCGCACAGTTCCCGGACCCGCGACTTGAACAGCTCGGCCTGGCCGGACTGGATGCGGCCGTTCGCCACCAGGTCGTCGATCTGCGCCGAGCGCTCGGCGATGCAGAGGGCGACCGGATCGTCGGCCGCGACCTGGGCCGGAAACAGCCGCGCCCGCTCCAGCCAGGCGATCGCGCCGGCGCAGCCGAGGAAGACCACGAACGCGAGGGCGCGCGCGAGCGGGCGGTCGAGGAAGGCTGCGGGCGCGGATGCCATGGTCAAGGCAGCTGGCGAGGCTAGCCCAGCGCGGGCCTGGTCTTGACGACGCTGGGCCGGATCCGCACCCCGCGATCGTCGCTTCGTCGGCCGGCCTGCCGATCATGGGCATGAGCGCGCGCTGCAGAAAGATCCGGGTGATCAGGCAGGCGTAGCCGTAGCCTGCCGATGATGCTGATCGCCTCCGCCATGCGGGCGCGGCTCCCGGCATCCGCCGGCACGAGGTCGGCGCCCGCGAACGCGGCCATCTGTCCCCCTTTCCCTTTTCTGACTACGCGAGCTCGATCTTGCCGTCGATGGTCTCGCTCAGCTGGATGCCGCCGATTTTGATCGTGACCTCGGCCGCCAGGGTCTCATCGCCCCTGATCTCACCTTTGTCGAGCGCGTCGCGGACCGCCTTCTCGATCTCGCGCTGCGACGTCACGCCGACCTTCTTCAGAAACTTGCGCAGGCTCATGTTGAACACGTCCTCGTTCATCGTCGTCGCCTCCATGGCGCTCAGGTCATACCGGCGAAGGGCAGATTGACCAGCAGGTTTTGCGGCTTGAGCTTCAGCCGCCGGCCGCCGGTCATGGCGAGGCCGAGATAGACCGGACGGCCGCGCACTCCTGGCAACATGTCGTCGGGATTGCGGAATTCCAGGCGGAAGAGCGACAGCAGCCGGGCGCGCCTGGCATCGTCGACCGTCCGGCCGGCCCAGAGGTCATTCAAGAGCGCGCTCGCCTCGGCATCGAGGCCGACGTGCCAGACCCAACGCTCGTCCGTGATCTGCTGGACCGGCTGGATCGCGACGGATGCGCCCGTAAAGTGGAGGACCCAGGCCTCGAGCACGCGGCAGAGCGCGTCCAGCCCCGGCCGGGTGAAGCCGAGATCGAGCACGCAGTCGAAGCGGTCGGAGCGCGCCCAGTAGAGCCCGGCATTGGCCTCGTCGAGCACGTCGAGCTCGACGCTCAGGAGCGGCACCTCGTCCGGCTCCAGGAGGCGGGCGAGCGAGACCTCGGGGGCGAGCCCGAGGCGTCCCGCGGCCGCCGCCTGCATCTCGACCGTCTCATCGTCGGCCAGCATGACGGCGCCATCCCGGATCGTGACCTTCTGCTCGCGAAAGAGAAGCTCGGCCGCGCGCAGCCGGAGCGGATCGGGGCAGTCGCGCAGCAGGTGGCAAAGCATGACGTGGACCAATTGATCGAGGAACAGCCCGGGAATCCCGGCGGCATCGCCGCGCACGAGATCGAGATAGGCGGCCTCGAGGCTCGGATGCGCCAGCAGGCGATCGCGAAAGGCGAGCAGGGTGCGGTAGTTGTCCTGGGCGTCCGGATCGACCAGCGCCGCAAGGTGCACGGCTGCGACCGGCAGGCGCGGCTCGGCGAGCAGCGCCTCGTGCAGGGCAAGCTCCGCCGGGCAGGAGTCCGCGACCGGCAGGACCTCCGGCCGGAGCAGGAAGGCCCGCAGGAAATCGTCGCCCGGCCGGAGGCGACCGTCGGCGCCCGACCGCGACCAGGCGATAGCCCGAGGAGCGCCAGAAGTCAGGCACCGCCTGCGGGGCCTCCGGGCAGGCCGCCCTCGTCGTCGGCGACGAGCGACCAGATTCGGGCATGGCGGCCGCCGGCGAGCGGCTCGATGGTCCGAAAGCGCTCGACGATGCCCGCCGGCCCGAGCGCGCGCTCGACCGCGATCAGGGTATTCACCTTGGGCTCGCAGAGGCTTTGGGCGAACGCCGTCTCGCCGCGCGCCGCCGGCCGGGCCGCCGCGAGCGAGGGCGCGCCGTAATGGTCGACGAAGTGGCGCGCCAGCGCCTCGATCACCGCCTCGAGATCGGCGGGCGTGATGTCGGCGACCGCCACGAGGGTCGACCAGCCAAAGCTCTGCGTGCCGAGGAAGCCGTGCGCGAAGGCCTGGCCCGCCTTGCCGCGCAGCTGCTCCGGCGGCGTGTGGGCGAATGCGAAGGCGCCCGGGACCGCCCATTCGCCGGCGGCGGCGGCGCGCTCGAACACCTGCTCGTCCGAGGCGTCCAGGCGGATGGTCCTGAGCAAGCGCATCCTGTCGTTCCCGGGCCGGATCGGCGTCCGCCCGCGTCGGCGCCTACACCGACCAGCTCGGCACGCGCATCGCCTCCTCGAGCGAGACGGTCTGGGTCACGCCCTCCTTCACCAGGCGCATCGCCCCGCTCTCGGTCAGGCCGGCGAAGGTTCCCTGGCGCTTGTGGCCGCCGACCTCGATCTCGATCGACTTGCCGAGGCCGGTCGCGCGGCTCATCCAGGCCTGCTGGACCGGGCCGACGCCATCTTCCTGCCAGCGATTGATCCAGGCCAAAAAATGGCGCGCGAAGGCCTCCAGGAGGTCGACCGTCTCGACCTCGCCGCAGCCCTCCTCGACGAGCGTGGTCCGGTGCACGTCGTCGCCGGGCTCGCCTTCGCCCCAGGGGCCGCGCAGCGCCACCCCGAAGCCGATCACCAGCCAGTTCGGCGCCGCCGTCGACGCGTCGGTAGGCGCGCTCGCCATGCGCACGCCGCCGACCACCCCGCCGTTGACCTCGAGGCGGTCCGGCCAGCCGAAGGTCACGGCAACCAGCGGCGGCACCAGGCTGCCCAGCGCGTCGCCGAGCGCCAGCATGGCCACCATGACGACCGGCAGGGATGCTTCGAGCGACTGCTCCGGCGCCAGGACCACGGCGCACTCGCAGGCCTCCTGGCCGATGCTCCAGAGCAGCGTGCCGGCTTCGGCACCGTCCGTGGCGACGTTGACGCAGCGCTCGAAGGGGTCGAGCTCGGGCGTGACCGCGAACGGCCGATAGAGCGGCGGAAAATCCGGTCGCTCGCTCATGATGTTCGCGCCCGGTCCGGACCGACGCTCTTCGCAACCGGCGTCCCCGACCTCAACTCTCGCCGCATAGCCTTCGGATGCTCATACCGTCTCATTGCGGCCGTAGCTTGCCGTAAGCGCGGGCGAAGCGGAAGGGATTAACCGTCGGCGGCGCGTGAGAATCCGGTCGCGGAACCCTGCATCGGGCCACCTGCGGCCGCCGATCAGGCCCGCCGCCTGCGGCGCTGCGGCCGATCCCCGGGCGGCGGCGAGCTGGCCGGGTCGGGCTGCGGCAGGTCGACGACCGCGGCGAGGTGGGGAAAGGGCGCGCTCGCGTGCGGGATCGCCATGGCGCCGACGAAGTGCTCCTGAAACCGCGGCTCGACCGCGGTCTCGATCTTCTCGATGCGCTTGACCAGGCGCTCGATCTCGGCGCGCGCGGCCCGGTTGAGCAGGGCGATCCGGGCGCCGGTGCCGGCGGCGTTGCCCGCGGAGCCGACCTTGGCGAGATCGCAGTCCGGGATCAGCCCGAGCACCATGGCGTACTTCACGTCGATGTGGCTGCCGAAGGCGCCGGCGAGCGTGATCCGCTCGACCTGCTCGATGCCCAGATGGTCCATCAGCAGCCTGGCGCCGGCATAGAGTGCCGCTTTGGCCAGCTGGATCGCGCGCACGTCGGTCTGCAGGATGCGCAGCTCCGGCTCGCCCGCGCGCAGCAGGTAGGAGAAGGTGCGGCCGTCGGCCTGGATCCTCTCGCTGCGGGCGGCGAGCGCGCCATCGATGGTGCCGTCGCGACGCAGGATGCCGGCGAGGAACATCTCGGCCAGAGCCTCGATGATCCCCGAGCCGCAGATGCCGGTGACGCCGGTCTTGCGGGTCGCGGCGGCGAAGCCCGGGTCATCCGACCAGAGGTCGGAGCCGATCACCTTGAAGCGCGGCTCGAGCGTCAGGGGATCGATCCTGACCCGCTCGATCGCGCCGGGCGCTGCCCGCTGGCCGCAGGAGATCTGGGCGCCCTCGAACGCCGGGCCGGTCGGCGAGGAGGCGGCGAGCAGCCGGTGCCGGTTGCCGAGCAGGATCTCGGCGTTGGTGCCGACGTCGACGATCAGCGTCATCGCGTCGGCCAGATGCGGCGTCTCGGAGAGGATCACGCCCGCGGTGTCGGCACCGACGTGGCCGGCGATGCAGGGCAGCACGTAGACCCGCGCATTGGGATGCACGCCGAGCAGATCGAGCTCGGTCGCCCACAGCGTGATCGCCTCGTTGGTGGCCAGCGCGAACGGCGCGCCGCCGAGCTCGGTCGGGTCGATCCCGAGCAGCAGGTGGTGCATGATCGGGTTGCCGACGAAGGTCAGCTCCAGGATGTCCCGCGGGTCGATCCGGGCTTCGGCCGCGACCTGCTCCGCGAGCCCGGCAACCGCCTCGCGGACCACGCGCGTCATCTCGCGCTCGCCGCCCGGGTTCATCATGACGTAGGAGACCCGGCTCATGAGGTCCTCGCCGAAGCGGATCTGCGGGTTCATGAACCCGGCCGAGGCGATCACCTCGCCGCTCGCGAGATCGCAGAGATGGCCCGCGATCGTGGTCGAGCCGACGTCGACCGCGAGCCCATAGGCGCGATCGCGAAAACCCGACCAGACGCCGATGATCCGGTTGCCGGAATGGACGGCGACCGTGACCTTCCAGGCGCCCTGGCGGAGCGCCTTCTGCAGGCTTTGCAGCATGCGCAGATCGCAGGTCAGTTCCCCAAGTTGCCACTGCTCCCGGAGCGCCTCCTGCAGCCGCTGGAGGTCGCCGCTCGGGTGCTCCATGTCGGGCTCTGCGACCTCGACGTAGTGCAGCCGGACCACGGGATCGACCTCGATCGCCCGGACCTCGGCGCGCTTGCGCACGACCTGCTTGTGGACCTGGCTCTCGGCCGGCACGTCGACCACGACGTCGCCCAGAAGCTTGGCCTGGCAGCTGAGCCGCCCCTCGGCCCCGAGCCGCCGCCGCCCGCGGTAGCTCCGCTCGACCTCGCCGAACGGCGAGACATGGTCCTTCGTCGAGCGGATGCCGTGCTTCGCGAACTCGCCCTCGGCGATCGTCACCTGGCAGCGCCCGCACAGCCCGCGGCCGCCGCAGACCGAATTCGACATCGACCCCGAGCGCACGCGCGACCTCGAGCAACGGCGTGCCAAGCGCGAAGCGCCCGCGCTTGCCCGACGGCGTGAACACGACGAGCGCGGTCTCGGTCATTTGTGAGCTGGTTAAAATGGGCAGCCTGCACCGACGAGCGTCCAGGCGGCACAGCTCGTCATGGCTGCGAACGTCTGCCTTCACTGCCGCCCAGCCGCCCTTCGATCCCGCCCAAGCGGGTGTCAACGCCGGTCAGTCGGCTCTCGACGTTGCCGAGGCGACTCTCGACTCCGCTCAGCCGCCCTTCGACGCCGGCAAACCTGTCATCGAGGTGGCCGAGCTGCCCATGAACGGTCGTGAGGACGCTCTCGACACCCGCGATTCGGCTGACCATCTGCCATTGCATCCAGAACACACCGAGGACCATCGCGATCAGCACACCCATCATCCACTTCAGCAGGTAGGCATCGGTCTTGACCTGTTCGTAGGTCGCAAGCTCCTCGGCCGCTTCGCGCGCCTTATCATTCGGCACGTTCACCGAACGGAGCGCTTCGTAGAACTTACCGAGCATCAGCGCCATCGCCTCAGCCTCGCGTCATGAGCCTACGCTCGTACTTGGCTCCTCGTGCAACGGTACGCAAGTTTCGGGCAAGCTCACCCCCGGCGGCGGCGGCGCTCGCGGCCGCTGCCGTCGCCCTCGGGCTGCGGCTCGCGGAACGCCTTGAGCCAGCGCCGGCAGTCGCGGTCGTGGCCCATCAGCACGTCGGCACCGAGGATCGCCGCGGTCTCCTCGGCGTGCAGCGGGTTCAAGATCGCCGAGGTCATGCCGGCGCCGATCGCCATCGCCAGGAAATTCGCGTTCAGGCCGTGCCGGTTGGGCAGGCCGAAGGCGATGTTGGAGGCGCCGCAGGTGGTGTTGACCTTGAGCTCCTCGCGCAGGCGCCGGATCAGATGGAAGACCGAGCGCCCCGCCTGGCCGAGCGCGCCTACGGGCATGACCAGCGGATCGACCACGATGTCGCGGTGGCTGATGCCGTGGTCGGCCGCGCGCTCGACGATCCGCTTGGCGACCCCGAAGCGGACGTCCGGATCCTCGGAGATGCCGGTCTCGTCGTTCGAGATCGCGACCACGGCGGCGCCATATTTTTTGATCAGCGGCAGCACGGCCTCGAGGCGCTCGTCCTCGCCGGTCACCGAATTGACCAAAGGCTTGCCCTGGTAGGCCGCGAGCCCGGCCTCGAGGGCGGCCACGATCGAGCTGTCGATCGAGAGCGGCACGTCGGTCAGCGACTGCACGAGCTTGATCGTCTCGGCCAGGATCCTGGGCTCGTCCGCGAGCGGGATGCCGGCATTGACGTCCAGCATATGCGCGCCGGCCGCGACCTGGGCCAGCGTGTCCGCCTCGACCGTGGAAAAATCGCCGGCCGCCATCTCGGCCGCGAGCTTCTTGCGCCCGGTCGGGTTGATCCGCTCGCCGATGATGCAAAACGGCCGCTCGAACCCGATCACGACCTCGCGCGTGGCCGAGCTGACGACGGTATCGGTCATGCGGAGCTGCCCTCAGATGCCGGCTCGAGGCCGCCGTTCGCGGCCAGCGCGCGCAGGCGCTCGGGTGAATAGTCGGCATCGAGGCGGGCGGCCGCGGCGTCGGCCTCGGCCTCGAGGTCGTCGCCCGGGGCGGCGGCGACGGTCCGCCGCCATTCGCCGAGATAGGCGTCGGTGCCGTGCAGACCCGCGCGCATCGCGGCCCGGTCGATCGCCGCCTGGAAGCGCTCGCCCAATACCCGCTTGGCGCTCGTGCGTCCGGCCTTGACGATGACCTGGGCCGGGATGTCGCGCCAGCAGACGAGGATCAGCTCGGCCATGGCGGCAATCAGCTGGCCCGGCCGAGGAAGCCCGCGAGACCGCCATAGCCGGTCACGCGCTGCTCGAAGGCGAGGCCGAGCCGGAGCGCTGCGGCCTTCGCCTGCCGCTCGAGAGCCAGATCGGCGGTCTGGGCGAGGTAGACGAGCCTGGTGTAGTTGCCGAAATAGAGCGGCAGCAGCTCGGGATGGCGGTCGAGCCCGAGACCCTTGATCACCAGCGTCTGAAAATGGCGGACGAGATAGTCGGTGAGGTAGAAGCAGCCGGGCTCGGCGTCATGCTCCGCCAGGAACTGGTCGAGCCCGCGGTAGAAGGCGTAGCAGTGCGGCCCGGCAATCCGCTCGACCCCCTCCTCGGCGAGCACGCGATCGAGCTCGCCGCCGGTGCCGCAGTCGCCGTACAGCACCAGAATATGCTCGTACTGCCGCCTGCCCGGCCCGAATCTTGGCGCGCACCGCGGCCGGGATCCGCTCGGGCCGGTTGTGGAGCTTGGCCGGCAGGCAGGTGAGCTCCAGATGGCGCCAGCCGTTCAGCTCGATCAGGGCCAAAACCTCCCGGGCGAGCGCGCCGCAGGCGATCAGCAGCGTCCTCGTCGGCGTCCGGGGCGGCGTCTCGCGGCGGCGTCTGGGGCGGCGCCATGGCATGCGCCCCGCTCAGGCGCTCGCCGCGGCCGGCGGCCGGTTGTGCCGCCTGGCCACGAACGCCTTGGCGGTCTCGACCGCGACCGCGGCGTCCCGGCAATAGGCATCGGCGCCGACCGCCTGGGCGAAGGCCTCGTTCAGCGGCGCGCCGCCGACCAGGACGACGTAGTCGTCGCGCAAGCCCTTCTCCTTCAAGGTGTCGATCACGACCTTCATATAGGGCATGGTCGTGGTCAGCAGCGCCGACATGCCGAGAATGTCCGGCTTGTGCTGCTCGAGCGCATCCAGATACTTCTCGACCGCGCAGTTGATGCCGAGGTCGATGACCTCGAAGCCGGCGCCTTCCAGCATCATCGCGACCAGGTTCTTGCCGATGTCGTGGATGTCGCCCTTGACCGTGCCGATCACCATCTTGCCGACCGAGGGCGCGCCGGTCTCGGCCAGCAGCGGCCGCAGGATCGCCATGCCGCCCTTCATCGCATTGGCGGCGAGCAGGACCTCGGGCACGAACAGGATGCCGTCGCGGAAGTCGATGCCGACGATCGTCATGCCGCCGACCAGCGCCTCGGTCAGGACGTCGTAGGGCTGCCAGCCGCGCTCGAGCAGGATGTTCACGCCCTCCATGACCTCTTCCTTGAGGCCGTCGTAGAGGTCGTCCTGCATCTGCTTGACGAGCTCCCCGTCGTCGAGCGAGCGGAGGTCGAGATCGTCGTTGTCGGACATGGCGGCTTCCTACCAAACGCCTGATCGCCTGCTTTGAGCAGACGCCTGACGGCCTGATCGGCGTCAAGTAGTTTTCGCACAGCCCCCGAGCTTGTGCCCCGACGACCAGCACTAGCGCAAATACGACACGCTGCCAATCCGTCACAGGCCTTGCGGTTCAGGCGATTAGGCGGTGGCTCTAGCGCAGAGGTGGAGGCGGCCGGCACTCAGTCGAGGCCGCGCATCAGGCGCGCCACCGCCAGGCCGTCGGGCTCGCCGCTCGCCTCGAGCGCCCGGACCACGCCGGCGCGGTCGGCTGCCGTCCGATTCTGATTGAGCTTGCGCTTGCCCTCGAGGCGGCCGATCTCGATCTCGAAGGCGACGATGCCGCGCTTGAGCGCGGCGAAGCTCGGCGCCGCGATCTCGGCCGGGCTCCAGGGCGGCTTGGGCGCCAGGCCCTCTTCCATGGTCCGGGTCAGACGGGCAAGCGCGTCGGTCACCGCCGCATCGTCCTCGAGAATACGCGGCACGCCATAGGCATGCACCGCCACGTAGTTCCAGGTCGGCACGAGGCCGCGGGCGGCGTACCAGTCGGGTGAGACGTAGACGTGCGGCCCCTGGAAGATCGCCAGGACCTCCTGGCCGGCCGCGAACCCCCGCCAGATCGGATTCGGGCGCGCGACGTGGGCGATCAGCGTACCCTGCGGCCCGCGCGAGCGGTCGAGGACGAACGGCAGGTGGGCCGCCTCGAGCGATCCGCCGGCGGCGACCAGGATGCCGAAGTTGTGGGCCTCGATCAGGTCCTGCAGCTCGGCCGCGGCGCCCTTTGGGAACGCGAAGTGGTTCGGGATGTACATGGCTTGCGTCGCGACCGCGGTCCGGCCGGTTGTCGCCTGGCTCAGAAGTCGGGCGGCTGCCAGCCGAGCCCGGCAAGCTCGCTCTCGAGCGCCTCGGCCTCGACGTCCGGCAGCGGCAGGAAGGGCGGCCGCACCCGGCGCCAGTCCGGATCGCCCTTCCGATCGGCGATCAGATGCTTCATGACGGGGATCAGTGGCCGCAGCTGCAGCACCTTGCGCACCGCCGTCAGCTCCTCCTGCTGCGCCTCGAGCCCCGCCGCGCCGGCGTGGAAGTCGTCGTAGAGCTTGCGGATGGCCGCGGGGTTGACGTTGCATGACGCGCTGATGCAGCCGCTGCCGCCCGCCTTGAGCCCGGGCAGGAGCAGGGTCTCGGCGCCCGGGAAGATCGCGAGATCGGGGAACCGCTCGATCAGCAGCTTGGTGTTCTGCCAGTCGCCCGAGCTGTCCTTGACGCCCTTCACCATGCCGGGATGCCTGCGGCAGCAGGAGCTCGATCAGGCCGGGCGTGATCGCGACCCCCGAAAGCCGCGGGAAGTGGTAGAGGTAGAGGTTCAGCTCGGCGGTCCCAAGCCGTTGAATGACCGCATCGAAGCTCGCGAACAGGGCCTCATCCGACAGATCTTTGTAGTAGAACGGCGGCAACATCAGCACGCCCGCGACCCCGAGCTCGAGGGCGTGCCGGGTCAGGCGGACGCTGTCGGAGAGCGCGCAGCAGCCGGTGCCGACCAGGAGGCGAGCTTGCGGCAGGCCGGCATCGAGCGCCGCCTCCAGCACGCCGGTCCGCTCCTCGACCGAGAACGAGTTGGCCTCGCCCGTGGTCCCGAACAGCACGAGGCCATGGCAGCCGGCGCCAAGCAGCCAGCGCGCATGGCCGATCAGGCGCTTTGCATCCGGTCTCAGATCCGCGTCGACCGGCGTCAGCGCCGGGCACCAGACCCCGCTGAGCTCGCCCGCCGCGGTCCCGGTCCGCTCCGCCAGGCTGGTCGCCGTCATCGCTTTCTCCCCATGCCCTCCGTCGGTTGCCTGTCGCACGCCCGGGCGCCCGGCGCAAGCACCGGCTGCCCGCCCGGCGGGGCGGCGCATTAACGCATTGCTATCGGCCGCCGTGCTAGCGCTGGAACCGCGCCCCATGCGCGGCACGAACGGCGAACGGCAGACGCGCCGACAACCCGCCTCGCGCAACGTCGGAGTGGCCGGTCCATGGATCTCGCGACCTTGATCGGCTTGGGCAGCGGGACCGCGATCGTCCTGCTGGCCATCCTGATGGGCGGCGACTTCATGACGTTCGTCAACGTCCCGAGCCTGCTGCTCGTGGTCGGCGGCGCCGCCGCGGCGACCGTGCTGCGCTTCACCCTCACCGACGTCGTGATCGCGCTCAGGACCGGAATCTCGGCGGCGCTCGCGCATGCCAAGACCACGCCGCGCCTGCTGATCGACGAGATCGCCGAACTCGCCCGCAGGGCGCGCAAGGAAGGCCTGATCGTTCTCGACGGCATCGAGATCGACGACGAGTTCCTCAAGAAGGGCGTCCAGCTGTGCGTCGACGGCATGAGCTTCGACTTCATCAAGGATGCCCTGACCCGGGAGCGCGACCTCTATATCGAGCGCCACGAGGAGGGCGAGAAGATCTTCCGCGCGATGGGCGACGCGGCGCCCGCCTTCGGCATGATCGGGACGCTGGTCGGCTTGGTCCAGATGCTGAGCAACATGGAGGACCCCAAGACCATCGGCCCGGCCATGGCGGTGGCCCTGCTCACCACCCTCTATGGCGCCATGATCTCGAACCTCGTCTGCCTGCCGATCGCCGACAAGCTCACCTCCAAGGCGCAGGCGGCCTACGTGCATCGCACGCTCGTGATCGAGGGCACGCTCCACATCCAGAACAAGACCAATCCGGACGTGATGACCGAGTTCCTCAGCGCCTATCTGCCCGAGCATCTGCGCGAGGCGGCGGAATGATGCGGCCTGCGTCGGCCTGCCGATGCCGGGCAGGGTCCCGGGCCGGCGCGGGCGGAGGCTGAGGCGCCATGGCCAAGAACGCCGCGCCCGCCGGCGCGCCCGCCTGGATCGTCACCTTTGCCGATCTGATGTCGCTTCTGGTCTGCTTCTTCGTGCTCATGATCTCGTTCTCGGTGCCGGATACCCAAAAGCTCAAGATCGTCGCCGGCTCGATGCGCGACGCCTTCGGCTTCCAGCGCGAGGTCATCGTGAGCGGCATGGTCGAGATCGATGGCAACCCGCGCTTCGACTTCGCCCGCGACCTCGTGCCCCTGCCGGTCACGGACCGGGTCGGGCCGATGCCGGAGGACGGCGACGTCATGAGCGCGCCGACCACGCGGGCGCAGGAGATCGAGGACATGCTCGAGCTGCTCGATCCCTATATCGTCGAGCCCGGGGACCAGGCCGCGGCCGCGCCGCCCGCGCAAAAGCCCTCGGAGGAGCAGAGGTTCGAGCAGATCGAGCAGGATCTGCGCCAGGCCATGCAGTCGGCGCCGGACCTCGCGCGGCTGGCCGACAATCTCCAGATCGAGCGCGCGCCGGAGGGCCTTCGCATCCAGATCGTCGACCAGGCCGGGACCTCGATGTTCCCGCTCGGCCGCGCCGACATGTACGAGGCGACCAGGGCTCTGCTCGGGCAGGTCGCGCGCGCGATCGCGGCGCTGCCGAACAAGGTCTCGATCGCCGGCCATACCGACAGCGTGGCCTATCGGCAGACCGACGGCTACGACAACTGGTCGCTGTCGCTCGATCGCGCCGATGCCACCCGGCGGACCCTGGTCGCCGCCGGGTCTCGACCAGAGCCGGATCGCGACCGTGATCGGCAAGGCCGATACCGAGCCCATGTTCGCGGGCGACCCCCGCGATCCCCGCAATCGCCGGATCAGCATCACGCTCCTGCGCGAGGCGCCGGCGACCCCGGCCGTTGCCGGGTGATGGCCGCCGGGCCCGCTCTGGGCTAAGCCATGGGCCATGGCAGCTGACGACGAGACGACCCCGGGCGACCGGCTCCGGGCCCGCTACCAGGCCGCGCGCGCCGAAGGCGGGCTGCGCCCCGACCCGGCCCAGCGGCACGTGGTCGAGCGCCTGGCGGCGCTGGCCGACGCGCTGCCCGGCTACGCGCCCCCGGCGCCGCGCGCGGCCTGGCTCGATCGCCTGCGCCAGCGGGCCGGCAGGCGGCCGCAGCCGCCCCGGGGGCAATACATCCACGGTCCGGTCGGGCGCGGCAAATCGATGCTGATGGACCTGTTCTTCGCGCTCGCGCCGGGCCCGGCCAAGCGGCGGGTCCATTTCCATGCCTTCATGCTCGAGGTCCATGGGCGTCTCGATGACGAGCGCCGGCGGAGCGGCCCCCGCGAGGATCCTCTGGGACGGCTCGCCGACGCTCTGGTCGAGCGCGCCTGGCTGCTCTGCTTCGACGAGTTCCAGGTCCAGAACATCGCCGATGCGATGATCCTCGGCCGCCTGTTCGAGGCGCTGCTCGAGCGCGGCACGGTCATCGTCCTGACCTCGAACTTCGCCCCGGAGCGGCTCTACGAAGGCGGCCTGAACCGCGACCGGTTCCTGCCCTTCATCGCGCTGCTCGAAGAGCGGCTCGAGGTCATCGCGCTCGACGGCGTCCGCGACTACCGCCTGGATCGATCGCGCGAGGTCGCGACCTACCACCAGCCGCTCGGTCCGGCGACCGATGCCAGCCTCGAGCAGGCATTCGCTGCCTTGACCGACGACGCGGCGGCGGCGCCCGAGGTGATCAGGGTGGCAAGCCGCCGGCTCGCGGTGCCCAAGGCCGCGGCGGGCGTCGCCTGGTTCGACTTCGAGGCGCTCTGCGAGCAGCCCCTCGGCGCGGCCGACTATCTTGCTTTGACCGAACGCTATCACACCGTGCTGCTGTCCGGCGTGCCGCGCCTCACGCCCGACAAGCGCAACCAGGCGCGCCGCTTCGTCACTTTGGTCGACGCGCTCTACGACCGCCGGGTCAACCTGATCATCGGCGCCGCGGCCGCGCCCGCCGAGCTCTATCCCGCGGGTGATGGCGCGTTCGAGTTCCAGCGCACGGTCAGCCGGCTCGCGGAGATGCAGACCCGGGCCTATGTCGAGAGCCCGCCGCTGACCGGCGAGAACACCGACTTCACGCCCTTCGCGCTGACGACCGACATCATCTGAGCCGCAAGGTCGCCCCGCGTCGCCGGGCCGGAGGGGCGGCGCTCAGCAGGCGAGCTTCGCGGCCAGATCGAGGAAGTCGGCGGCGACCACGTCGAAGGCGTGCTCGGCCCGCAGATCGCTCCTCTGGCCCGGGCCGTGCTCGCTCGGCCGCGCGACGAAGGCGGTCCGCAGGCCGCAGGCTTGCGCCGCCAGCAGATCGCCGTTGTGGGCCGCGACCATGAGGCATTGGCGGGGCGCCAGCCCCAGGCTGTCGGCGGTGCAGAGATAGACCTCGGGCATGGGCTTGTAGGCGCGCGCGATCTCGGCGCCGAGGACCGCATCCCAGGGCAGGCCCGCGCGCCTGGCCATGTTGACCATCAGCGCGATGTTGCCGTTGGAGAGGGTGGCGAGGATGAACCGCCGCTTCAGCCGGGTCAGCCCCGCGACCACGTCCGGCCACGGGTCGAGCCGGTGCCAGGCGCGGTTGAGGCGCTCGATCTCGGCTTCCGGGCGCCCGGCCAGCCCGAACTCGGCGAGCACGCTGCGCAGGTTCTCACGGTGCAGATCGTCGAGCTTCGTCCAGGGCCGGCGGCCGCTGCGCACCGCCTCCATCGCCGGCTGATAGAGCGCGCGCCAGCGGTCGGCGAACGCCTCCCAGTCGCCGGGCCCGCGCTCGCCCCCGGGCCCGCCCTCGCCAAGGATCGCCCGCGCCTCGCGCGCGATCCCGCTGCGCCAGTCGACGACCGTACCGAATACGTCGAACGTGAGCGCTTCGACCTCGTCCAGGCTCATGAGCCGATCTCCGATCAGAGCATTCAGTCCGGCGGGCGTGCCAAGCCCGCTCCCCCGAACCCGGGCGCCCGGATCAGTCCGGCCGGCGATCCGGGCCGGCGCGCGAACATCACGTTGCCGATGAAGGTCAGGACCTCTTCCTGGTGTTGGTTGACCATCACCGAGCGCAGCCGGACCATGCCCCGGTCCGGCTTGGAGCGCGACGGCCTGACCTCGAGGATCTCGAGGCGGGCCTCGAGGGTGTCGCCCGGGCGCACGGGCTTGAGCCAGCGCAGCTCGTCGATTCCGGGCGAGCCCATCGCCGCGGCACGCCCGAGCAGGCCGTCGACGAACAGGCGCATGAAGACGCAGACCGTGTGCCAGCCGCTCGCGATCAGGCCGCCATAGATCGAGGCGCCGGCGGCCGCCTCATCGAGGTGGAACGGCTGCGGGTCCCAGTCGCGGGCGAAGGCCACGATCTCGTCGCGCCCGAGGGTGCGCCGCCCCAGATGATGGATCTGGCCCGGCGCCAGATCGTCGAGATGGATCTCGGCCATGACTGATCGTCCAAGGCGAAGGTTGGCGGCGCGCGCCCCGCGACGCGCTTTTCGCATAGCCGCTGCGCCGTCCCGCGGCAAGGCCCGGCCGCCGGCCGCCGCGCCGGCGACGCCCGATGGTCGCCCGCGGCCGCCGGCGTCACCTAGTAATTAGCAAAATCATGACTGAGTATTATCACTGTTACTATATTCAGAGCTTAAGGTTAAGGCCGGTCGACTGCAAATTTACCCTCCGTTAATTTAGGCATGTCAGTTTGACTGATCGTTTGGCCCGATCGTCGGACGGCAACGGGGCCAGCATGCGTTTGCGGCCGCGCGGGCGGCCACGCCACATAGAGGGTGTGCCAGGATGAGCAAGCAATGGGGCAGCTGGCGTGCCAGGCTGCGGCACTTGGTCGAGGACCAGCGCGGCGGCGTGATGATGGTCGTCGGCCTCGCGATCATTCCTCTGTTCGCGGTGATCGGTCTCGCGATCGACGGCGGCCGCGGCTACCTGCTCAAGTCCAAGCTCTCCTACGCCATCGATGCGGCAGGACTGGCCGGCGGGCGCGCCTTCGACACGGACCTGCGCGAACAGGACATCATGATGTACTTCGATGCCAACTTTCCGCCCGGCTACATGGGGGCGGAGCTGGCGGCCGGCAGCCCGGACATCACCTTCGACGACACCGAGAAGACGATCACGATCGTGGCCACCGCGACCATCCCGACCCGGTTCATGCGGGTCGCCGGCATCCAGACCATGACCGTCTCGGCGCGCACGGTGATCAAGCGCGAGCTCCAGGGCATGGAGCTGGTCCTGGTCATGGACAACACCGGCTCGATGCGCGGCAACGGCGGCATGGCCGCGATGAAGCCGGCCGCGACCACGCTGATCAACGTCCTCTACGGCGACCGCGATACCGTGCCGGACCTCTGGGTGGGCCTGGTGCCTTTCTCCGCGACGGTCAACATCGGCTCGCAACACACGGACTGGCTGACGGGCTACAATTCGACCGCCTACCTGCCGACCGAGTGGAAGGGCTGCGTCGAGGCGCGCGCCGCCCCCAACGACAGCAATGATGCGACCCCCGCTGACCAGCTCTTCACATCGTTCCTGTGGGCCACGACCCTCAATCAATACGCCAATCCCTACTATGCCGCCGGCGCCTACGACCAGAACACGCCGAGCACCTGGGGCCACTACCTCATAGGCGACAACGAGTGGGACCCGGCCGGGCTGGAGTCGGCGCTCAAGCTGGACAATGACCTCTACCAGAACGAAGGCACGGGCCCCAACCTCGGCTGCGGTCCGGCGATCACGCCGCTGCTCGCCAGCAAGGCCACGATCCTCGCCGCGATCGACGACATGGCGCCCTGGCACCGCGGCGGCACCATGTCCAATCTCGGCCTCGCCTGGGGCTGGCGGGTTCTGTCGCCTCTGTGGCGCGGCCTGTGGGGCGGCGACACGCCGGATACGCTGCCCCTCGACTACCACACCGCCAACATGCACAAAGTCGTGATCCTGCTGACCGACGGCAACAACGAGTGGTACGACTACCCGGGGATCACCTGGACCGTCGGCGGCCAGCAGCATCGCTCCGGCGTCCCGGGCGCCAATGCCTACCCGACCAACATAAGCGGGTTCAACTACCAGACCTACTTCAAGAACACCTTGTACCCGGGCGCCGACTACACTGCCTACGGGCGCCTCAGCGAGGGCCGGCTCGGCACGACCAGCCAGAGCGCCGCCAACACGATCCTCGACGATCGCATGCTCAGCATGTGCCAGGCGATGAAGGCGCAGGACATCCTCATCTACACGATGACCTTCGGAGCCACGCCGGATGCAGGCACCCAGTCGTTGTTCAGCAACTGCGCCAGCAAGCCGGAGATGTACTTCAATGCGCCCTCCGGCAGCCAGCTGCAGGAGGCGTTCGAAGAGATCGCCGACCAGCTGAGCAATCTGCGGATCGCCGAATAGGCGGCTGGCCGCGGGCGCCGGAGATCAGACCATGCGCGGATATCTTGCGACCTGCTCTCTGCCGCGGGCGCCGGTCCGACCCCGGCGCCGGCGCCCGGCGCTCGGCGAGCGCGGCACCGCGGCGATCGAGTTCGCGATCATCGCCCCGGTCTTTTTGGCCATGCTCGGCGCGATCATGGAGTTCTCCGGGATCATGTTCGTCCAGACCCTGCTCGAGGGCAGCGCCCGCGAGGCGTCGCGCTACGGCGTCACCGGCTTCACCGCGCCGGGCGTCTCGCGGGACGAGCAGATCATGGACATCGTCAGGAAGAACACCTACGGCATCATCGATCTGGATCAGCTCGACATGGCGACGCTGGTCTACGAGAACTTTGCCGACGTCGGCCAGCCGGAGCCCTTCACCGACAGCAACGCCAACGGCATCTACGACGCCGGCGAGCCGTTCACCGACGTCAACGGCAACGGCACCTGGGACCCGGACATGGGTGCGGCCGGGCTCGGCGGGCCGGGCGACGTCGTGGTCTACCGGATGAGCTACGACTGGCACATCATGATCCCGATCTTCCGGCCTTTCTTCGGCGATTCGATCAGGCTGCAGGCCAACATCGCCGTGCGCAACGAGCCGTACGACTAGGCCGGAGGCAGCGGAGTGATCGCGATGCGGATGGATCTCGGAATCGACGCCGGCGGGCGCGCCCGCCGCGGCGGCGGGGGCCGCTGCGGTCGGCGGGCGCAGGCTGCCCTGCTGCGCTGCACGGCCGGCAACGTCGCGGTCGAGTTTGCGCTCGCCTTGCCGGTCCTGCTCTTCTTGATGCTGGGCAGCGCCGAGATGGGCCGCTTCGTGCTCCTGCACCAGAAGCTGGACCGGGTGGCGACCACGGTCTCCGATCTGATCTCGCGGGCGGAGACCATCAGCGAGAGCCAGGTCGACGACATCTTCACCGCCATCGACCAGGTCGCCGAGCCCTTCGATTTCGCCGATCTCGGCGTCGTGATCGTGTCCTCGATCACCAACCCCGACGGCACCGGCCCGGTCATTGCCTGGCAACGCAGCGGCGGCGGCGACTATTCGGGCACGAGCGCGCTCGGGGTCACGGGCGACACGCCGGTGATGCCGGTCGATTTCCTGGTCCGCGAGGGCGAGACCGCGATCGTCTCCGAAGTCTACTACGATTTCACGCCCTTCCTGAGCTCGATCATCGTCGAGCCGCAGGTGATCTATCGCACCGCCCGCAATCGTCCGCGCCTCGGTACCCTCGACAGCATCGACCCCGACTGAGCGGGCCGGCCGCGGCCAGCCTCGGCCGGCGCCTGCGAGCCGCCGGCCCTTCAGCCCGGATCTCGAGCCCTTGCGGTAGGTCGAGCCGGATCCGGGTTTGGCCGCTCACGGGCGGCACCCGCGCAGATGGCGAGCGGCTTCTCAAGCGTTCCGGGCCGCGGGCGGGCCGGGCGTGCGGGGCGCTTGCGGCAGCGGCCAGGGACGGGCGCCCTCGAAGGCCCGCGCGGCCCGCAGCACCAGGTGGTCGGCGTGCATGGGACCGACGATCTGCAGCCCGACCGGCAGGCCGGCAGCGGTCAAGCCGCAGGGCACCGACGCCGCCGGCTGCTGGGTGAGGTTGAACGGACTGCTGAAGGGGGCCCAGTTGATCCAGCGCGGCTGGCGGTCGGGGTCGGGACATTCGGTGCCGGCCGCGAAGGCCGTGAGCGGCAGGGTCGGGGTCAGCAGCAGATCGAAGCTCTCGTGGAACCGCCGCATCCGGATGCCGAGCTCGCCCCGCCGCTGAACCGCGCTCAGATAGTCCAGCAGCGGCACGGCTTCGCCCTGGGCCGCGATCTCCCGCAGCCCCGGGTCGATTTGGGCCCGCTGCTCGCCCGTGAAGTTGCGCAAGAGGTTGGCGGCGCCGACCTGCCAGTGGCACGAGAAGACCTCGATCGGGTCGGCGAAGCCGGGATCGACCAGCTCGACCCTGGCGCCGAGGTCCTCGAACACCTGGGCGGCTCGAGCGACGAGGTCGGCCACCTCAGGCTCGACCGCGGCAAAGCCCAGGGTCGGGCTGAACGCGATCCTGAACTCCCGCACGCCGTCTTCGAGCCCGATCCGATAGTCCCGGCCGTCGGCGGGCAGGGCCGTCCAGTCGCGGCTGTCCGGCAGGGCGAGCACGCAGAGCATCAGCGCCGCATCGGCGACGCAGCGCGTCATCGGCCCGAGATGGGCAAGGGTGCCGAACGGGCTGAGCGGCCAGGCCGGTACCCGCCCGAAGCTCGGCTTGAGCCCGAAGACGCCCGTGAAGCCCGCCGGGATCCGGATCGAGCCGCCGCCGTCGGTGCCGATGTGGAGAGCCCCCATGCCCAGCGCGCAGGCGACCGCCGCGCCGCCGCTCGAGCCGCCGGGGGTGCGCTCGGTATCCCAGGGATTTCGGGTGATGCCGGTGAGCGCGCTGTCGGTGACCGCCTTCCAGCCGAACTCGGGCGTGGTCGTCTTGCCGATCAGGACCGCCCCCTCCTCGCGCAGACGCGCGCTCGCCGGCGCGTCCTCGTCCCAGGCCTGGTCGCGCCGGGTCGTCAGGCTGCCGCGCAGGGTCGGCCAGCCCTTGGTCAGGATCAGATCCTTGATCGTGGCGGGGACGCCGTCGATCAGGCCGCAGGGCTCGCCCCGCTGCCAGCGCGCCTCGGACGCGCGCGCGGTCAGCAGCGCTTGGTCCGGATCGACCAGGCAGAACGCGTTCACGACCGGATCGAAGCGCTCGATCCGAGCGAGCACCGCGCGCGTGGCCTCGACCGGCGACAGCTGCCGCCTGCGGTAGAGGGTGCAAAGTTCGGTCGCGCTCAGATCGGCGGGATCGGTCGCCACGACCGGTTCAGCGACCGCCGCGGGCGCCTGTCTGCGGCTTCTGGGCCGCGGGGCGGCTGCGCCAGAGGACGATCGCCAGACCAAGCGCCAGGACGCCAAACCCGGCCAGGGCCGCGACGTGGTCGGCGTTGGTCAGGACGTGGCGCAGCTGGCTCGAGAGATCGCCCGCGACGCCCGGATGGGCCAGCGCCGGTGACGACAGGGCCAAAAGAGGAACGAGCGTGAACGGCAGGCCGCAGGGCAGGGACATCGACGATCTCCATCGTACGGGTGCGATCTCAGGGCATAGCGGGGCGCTTTGCCCACATCAAGCCCGCACCCGTCCGCCAGCCTCCCGATCCGTCTCGACCGAGCGCGACCGCACGCAACCGGACGACGGCGCAAAAGCCCGTCACGCCGCCCCGGTCCAGGATCGCCGATGGCAGCGAAAGTCCCCGGACGACCAGGCGCCGGTCGCTCCGGCGGCAGCACCCGACTACGCCAGCCCCGACGCCGACGCCAACGCCCGACGACGCCAGCCCCGACGCCACGGCTAACGCCCAATGCCGACGCTGACACCCGAGTACGCCAGCCCCGACGCCACCGCTAGCGCCCGAGCGCGCCAGCCCCGACGCCGACCCTAACGCCGAGTATGCCAATCCCGACGCCGATGCCAACACCCGAGTCCCGCGCCAGCACCCGAGTCCCGACGCCAGCACCCGAGTCCCGACGCCGACGTTAACGATCGAGCACGCCAGCCCCGCCGCCGACGCTGACACCCGAGCATGCAGCGCCGACCCACCGCTAGCGCCCGAGTGCGCCAGCCCCGATGCCTACCCTGAGGCCCGAGTATGCCAGTCCCGACGCCGACGCTAACGCCCGAGTCCCGACGCCGACGCCAACACCCGAGTCCCGACGCCGACGCCAACGCCCGAATATGCCGGCCCCGACGCCGACGCTAACGCCCGAGCACGCCAGCCCCAATGCCGACTCTGAAATCCGAAGTACGCCAGCCCCGACGCCACCGCTGGCGCCCGAGTATGCCAGTCCCGACGCCGACGCCAACACCCGAGTTCCGACGCCGACGCCAACGCCCGAATATGCCAGCTCCGACGCCGACGCTAACGCCCGAGTCGCGACGCCCACGCCAGCGCCCGAATACGCCAGCCCCGACACTGGCGGAGCCTGCCCGACCACGCCTGCCGTCGGCGCGGTCAGGTCGCCGCAGCCCGGCGGCGAGCCCCGGGCCCGCGCCGGTTCCCGGGCGAGCGGCGTCCGGCAGCGCGGCGCCGGCCGACCCGCGGACCTCGCCGCGATCGCATCGCCTAGGCCATCGGGTCGGTCTTGATCGGGGGCAGGCTTTCCCAGGTCTTGCCGGCGGCGACGATGCAGCTCAGGCCGTTCGGCGTGGTGCTGACCACGGTCCAGGTGCCCTTCTCGTCAGAGGCGTAGACCTGGAGCAGATTGCCGTTCGACTGCAGGCCGAAGGCGACCGGCGCCTCGTCGTACTTGCTGCTCAGCTGCTTGGCGATCTCGGTCGCGTTGTGGCACGGCATGCGCATGCCCGCAGGCGGCATCTGCTGCGCGCCGATCGAACCGGCGAAAGCGCCGCTCGCGAACAGCAAGCCGGTGAGGAAGAGGCCCAGACGACGCATCGCACAGTCTCCTTCGAATGAGCGGGGGCCCGCTTGGCCCGCGTCGACATTAGGCGCCGCGAAGGGTTAGCTTTTGGTTAACGAGCCGACCATTTTGATACCAAAGGTGGAACGCGCCGATCTCCGGGCGCGCGACCGCCCGCGCCGATCCAAGCCTGCTCGGCAAGCGCCGCTCAGGTCAGGCCAAGGCGGCCCACTCCCGGCAGCTTGAGGGCGAGGCCGAGCGGATCGACGCCGAAGATCAGGCCGAGCACATTGACCTCCAGGCCTTCGGCCCGCCCGATCGACAGGCCGAGCAGGCCCAGCAGCGACAGCTGAAAGCCGCTGCCGCTCGGGGTCCGGGCGAGCAGGCTGCCGTTGTCGAGATAGTCCTTGCCGATCGCGGTCGGCGGCATGTCGAGGCCGAGCTCCGGCACCTGCCGGCCGAGATCGGCGATGAAGCTGTTCGAGTTCGGCCCGGGCCAGGTGCGATACTCGTCCCGGTAGGGATAGCGGGCGATGGCCGCCTCGAGCCGGTCGATCAGCGCCCCGACCTCCGGCCCGCGGCGATCGACCAGAACCCGCGGCCGGCTGCCGGCCCAATAGCCGTCGACCGTGCGCATGTCCTTGCGGATCGCCGGCGCGCCGCGGCCGACCCCCCAGCCGACCACCTCATAGCGCTCGAAAGCGGCCGCGTTCGCCCGCTTCATGATGATCCAGCTGTGGGTGGCGAAGACGCCCTTCCACCCCCACGCCCGCGCCGCGTAGACCTGGACCACGGGCTCCGGCGTGGTCGCCGGGGCGGGCGCCAGCCCGGCGCTGTCCCAGCGCGCCTGGCTCCAGTGCCTGGGCGCGTCCCCGTGCACGACGCCGGCACTCCAGACCAGCGGCACGACCACCAGAATAAGCAAGCCGCCAAGCCAGAGCATCCTTTTCGACCTCATGCCACCTCCACGCGATTGGCGCGAGCGCGCGCCAGGCAGGCGATTGTCGCGAGCGCGCGCCAGGGCGGCTCGCAAGCTCTTGCATTTCTCGTGGCAAGGCAAGCCGAGCGGCTCAGCCGTCATCGCTGACCAGACCCAGGCGTTCGTGCCACGCGCTGATCGCCTCGTCCGGATAGCCCTCGAACTGCCGGTCCGCGGGCCCGATCGAGGGCACGACCCAGGCCGCCTTGGAGGCGAGCATCAGATGGGTACGCTCGGGCGGCACCGGCAAGGCCGTATCGATCGCCGAAGCGAAGGGGTGGATCAGCTCCGGCCAGCGCGCGTCGAAGAGCCACAGGCAGCTCGCGCACAGGCCGCAGAAATGACGCTCGGCCGGGCTCTCGCAGGGCGCCCCGCCCGGCTCGTCGCGGATCCTGGCGTGATAGATCCGGACGTGCTCGCGGCCTTCGACCTCGAGGCTCGCGGCATCGCCGCCGAGATTGATCGCGAAGCCGCCGCCACCGGCGGTCTTGCGACAGATCGAGCAATAGCAAAGGTTGAATGGATAAGGATGGCGCGAGCGCAGCCGGAACCGGACCGCGCCGCAATGGCATGAGCCCTCGAGCAGCATCATGGTCTCCTTCCCGGGGGGTAGGGATCGTGGTGGCCCGGATCTTAGGGCAGGCAGCGCGCCCGCGCATCCGCGGGCTTGATCTGCCGCAGGTGACGGCGGACACTGGACGCCGCTCGCGCCAGGCGGAGCAAGGAGCCGAACCCTCGATGACCGAGCCAGCCCGACCGCCGCGGACCGACCCCGGCCGGCCCGCGGCCAGGGTGCCGGATGGCGCCTGCGACAGCCATGCGCATGTGTTCGCCGCCGCCCGCGTCTATCCCTACGCGGCGCGCCGGCCCTACACCCCGGCGCCCGCGACCGGGCTCGAGGCCTACCGGCGGATGCTGGCGGCGATCGGCTTCGCCCGCGGCGTGCTTGTCCACTCCAACATCTATGGACCGGACAACCGCGCGACCACCGATGCGCTGGCCGCCGGGGCCGGCGCGTTCCTCGGGATCGCGCTGGTCCGCCCCGAGGTCGATGAGGGCACCCTGGCGGCGCTCGCCGCGGTCGGCATGCGCGGCATCCGGATCAATCTGGAGTTTCCGGGCGAGACCGGTCTCGACGACGTCGAGGTGCTGGCGCCGCGGCTGGCCGCTCTCGGCTGGCATGTCCAGATGCTGACCAAGGTCGCCCGGCTGCCGGCGATCGCGGCGCGTCTGCGGGCGCTGCCCATCGACGTCGTGATGGACCACATGGGCCTGCCCCGCAACGATGCCGACCTCGACGGCCCCGACTTTCGCGCGCTGCTCGAGCTGCTCGAAACGGGCAAGCTCTGGGTCAAGCTCTCGGCGCCTTACTATGCGGACCGGCGCGAGCCGTCCTATCCCTTCGCCACCCGCGTCGCGCGGCGGCTCTGGCAGGCGCGCCCCGAGCGCATGCTGTTCGGCACCAACTGGCCGCATCCGCATGCCGATCCGGTGCCGGCCGAGGCCGCCCTCGTCGACTGGATCGCCGGGGTCGTCGGCGACGATGCCGGTCTGCGGCAGATTCTGGTCGCGAATCCGGGCCGCCTTTACGGCTTTGCCCAGGCGCCCGCGGCGGTTTGAGGTCGATGCGCCGCACCCGGATCAAGATCTGCTGCCTGCAGTCGGCCGACGAGGCGCGGCTCGCGATCGCCGCGGGCGCCGATGCGCTGGGCCTGGTCGCGACGATGCCGAGCGGCCCCGGTCCGATCGACGATGTAAGGATCGCGGCGATCGCGGCCGCGGTGCCGCCGCCGGTTGCCACGTTCCTCTTGACCAGCGAGACCGAAGCCGAGGCGATCATCGCCCATGCCAGGCGCTGCCGGATCAATGCCCTGCAGCTGGTCGATCGGGTCGCGCCCGCCGCCTATTCCCGCCTGCGCAGGGCGTTGCCGGGCATCAAGCTCGTGCAGGTGGTGCACGTCGGCGGCGAGGAAGCCGTGACCGATGCGCTCGCCGCGGCCGCGCACGCCGATGCGCTGCTGCTCGATTCCGGTCAGCCGCGGGCGGCGATCAAGGTCCTCGGCGGCACCGGCCGGACCCACGACTGGGCGATCAGCCGCGCGATCGTCGACCGGGTCGGCTGCCCGGTGTTCCTCGCCGGCGGCCTGCGCGCGGACAACGTCGCGCTCGCGATCCAGACGGTCCGGCCGTTTGCGGTCGACGTCTGCACCGGCGTGCGGCGGCCCGACTACAGTCTCGACCCCGCGAAGCTGCAGCCGTTCGTCGCCGCCGTCGCCGCCGCCGCATAGCGCCCCTGTGACGCACTTCACGGGACCGGCTCCGGCCGTGGGGTAGCCTCGCATGCCATCCTCATCGAGGGCTTGGAGTTGGGCCGTCATGCCGGCGCCGTCTTACGAGAGCGCGCTCCTGGTCGATCGCCTGCGCGGGACCCTGCCGGTCTTGCTCGCCTGCGGTCACGACGGGACGGAGCAGCCCGAAGGGGTCCGCGCCCGAGACCCCGAAGGGTTTCCCCCTCGCTGCGCATTCAACCCGTCGCGCGATCGCAACGTCGCCGACCTCACCCGGGCGGTCGCCGAGAAGCTTTTGGCGCAGGCGGGCGAGGCGCCCTACGTTGCGATCGCCGGCTTCCACCGCAAGTACATCGATGCCAACCGGTCGCCGGAGTGCGCCTTCGAGCCCGGCCCCGCCCTGGCCTACTACGATGAGTACCACGCCGTGCTGCGCGGCTTCGTGGACGAGATTCGCGCCGAGAACGACGGGATCGGGCTGCTGCTCGACCTGCACGGCGCCGAACGCCGGCGAGACGCCCCGGCCGACATCTATGTGGGCACCGAGAACGGCTGGACCATCACCGCCCTGCGACGGGAGACCAGCGATGACGCGCTCTACCGCCGGCGCGGGCTGGTCGGGCTGCTGCAGGCTGCAGGCTATGCGATGCTGCCGGGCCGGCCCGGCGAGCCGGAGCACCCGGCCTTCACCGGCGGCTACACCGTGGAGACCTACGGCAGCCACCGCGCCGACGGGATCGACGCGATCCAGCTCGAGATCGTCAAGGAACTGCGCACCGACGAGACCGCCCGCGCCCGAACTCGCGACCGATCTCGCCAACGCGATCCTGAGCCTCCTGCCGCGCTGGCTGCCATCCCCGCCGCGCCGGCGCCGCACGCGCTGAACGCCCGGGCTCAAAGCGCTACGATCTTGCCGGGGTTCATGAGGTTGTGCGGGTCGAGGGCCTGCTTGACCCTGCGCATCACGTCGATGGCGCCCGCGCCATGCTCGGCCTCGAGGTAGGCGATCTTGCCGTGGCCGACGCCGTGCTCGCCGGTGCAGGTGCCGCCCAGCGCCAGCGCATGCTCGACCATGCGCCGGTTGACCGCCTTGGCGCGCGTCACCTCGTCGGCATCGTCGAGATCGACCAGGAACACGAGATGGAAGTTGCCATCGCCGACATGGCCGACGAGCGGCGCCAGCAGGCCCGCCCCGGCAATGTCGCGTTTGACGCGCGTGATGCATTCGGCGAGATGCGAGATCGGGACGCAGACGTCGGCGACGATGCCCTTGGCGCCCGGCCTGAGCGCCAGGGTCGCGTAGAACGCATCGTGGCGCGCCTGCCAGAGCCGGTTGCGCTCCTCCGCAGCGCTCGCCCACTGGAAATCGGCGCCGCCAAGGTCGCCGGCGATGGCCGCAACCGTCTCGGCCTGCTCCGCAACCCCCGCCTTTGAGCCGTGGAACTCGAAGAAGAGGGCGGGTGCGATCCGGTAGCCTTCGAGCTTGGAGTAGCGGATGCAGGCGTCCATCGTGAGCTCGTCCAAAAGCTCGATCCGCGCGACCGGGACGCCCGCCTGGATGGTCGAGATCACCGTGTCGACCGCATCCTCGATCCTCTCGAAGCTGCAGACCGCGGCCGAGATCGCTTCCGGGATGCCGTGCAGGCGAAGCCGGATCTCGGTGATCACGCCGAGCGTGCCCTCGGAGCCGACGAACAGGCGGGTGAGATCGTAGCCGGCCGAGGACTTGCGCGCCCGGCCGCCGGTCCGGATCACCCGGCCGTCGGCAAGCACGACCACAAGGCCCAGCACGTTCTCGCGCATCGTGCCGTAGCGGACCGCATTGGTCCCCGAGGCGCGGGTCGCGGTCATGCCGCCGAGGCTCGCATCGGCGCCCGGGTCGATCGGGAAGAACAGCCCGGTGTCGCGCAGATGCGCGTTCAGCTGCTTCCTGGTCACGCCGGGCTGGACCAGGCAGTCGAGGTCCTCGGCATTGACCTCGAGGACCTGGTTCATCTCCGAGAGATCGATCGTGACGCCACCACTGAGCGCCGCGATGTGGCCCTCGAGCGAGGTGCCGGTGCCGAAGGGGATCACGGGCAGCCGGTGCGCGGCGCAGATCTCGACGATCCGGCCGACCTCGGCGGTCGAGCGCGCAAAGGCGACCGCATCGGGCGGCGCGCCCGGGTGATAGGTTTCGTCCTGGCCATGGCGTTCGCGCACCGCGGGCGACGTGGTCAGGCGATCGCCAAGCAGGCCGCCAAGTTCGGCGAGGGCGGTCGTGAGCGGGGTCGGCGCAAGATCGGCCATGGCTCTCGTGTCCGGGTGGAGCCTCCGGGTGAGCCTCTAGTCATAACAGCTCGCGGCGCGGGCGGCATAGCCCGTTGGCGGTTCGCCGCAGTCAGCTGCAGGACAACCAAACCTTAAGCATCCGCGGCTACCGTGGCAGTTGCCGCTCTCTGCCGCGGCCCTCGATGCGCGGCCGGCACCCACGACCAGCAGAGGAACCCCGTGATGGCGCCATTGCCGCCGTTCAAGCAGGATCACCAGGCGACGCTCCGCAGCCGGGCCGCGATGCTGGCCTCGACGGCCATGGCACGCATCGGCTTCGGGCTGCCGGAGCCGGCTGCGCGCGGTGGTCATTCGAGCTCGGCCGGCGGGCTTGCGATCTCGCTGACCAACGCGTCGCTGCGGATCGAGGAGGGCCTGTTGATGGCCTTCGGACCGGAAGGCGATCCGATTCCGCCCGCCGCCTTCGCGGCGATGGCGAGCGAGCAGCCCGACGCCGAGGTGGCACTGGCCGACGGCCCCACGGTAATGGCTTTGCGGGCCGCCGCGGTGCTCGACGCGCAGGCCAAGGGACCGCTCGGCGGCCGGCAACAGGATCGGACAGGCGGCGAGGCCTGGATCAAGGCGATGCTGGGCCTCGGGCCGCAGCCGGTGCTCGCGGCCAGGGCCGAGCTGCGCGGCGAGGAGCGCGCCTGCGAGCTCACCGTCTTCGGCCGCGAGCTGATGCTGGCGCTGCCTGGCGGCCGCAGCTTCCTGATCGTCGACCCCGCGCCTGGAGACCGGGCGGCCGCGACCGTCGGGCTGCTGGCGGCCGATGGCCGGCCTCTGGCGGTCAAGGATCTGGTCGAACGCCTGCGGGCGCAGGTCGGGCAACGGCCGCCAGCGGATGCACCAAGTGGTGCTGTGCGTCCGTTCGCCGAGATCGTGCTGACCGGCTGCGCGATCGAGCGCACCACGGACGGGCTCCTTTTGGAGCTGCCGGCGGTGGGCGGCGTGCGCCTGATGCGCCTCGGCAAGGCGGCGCCGGCCGGACCCAGGGTCAGGATCGTCTTGCGCGACGGCCAGGCTGCCGATCTCGCGGAGGTGACCGCCGCGCTCGGAGGGATGCAGGCCATGGTCGATTACTCGCCGCAACCGCCGGCAGGCCCGGACGAGCTGCCCGCCGCCCCGGGACCGGCCGCGCAGCGCTCGAGCGTGCCGGCAGGGGCGCTGCCGGTGGGCTTCGGCATCCCGCGCGGCGACGGGGTCGAGGCGGATCGGACCGTGATCGTGATCGTCGACGGGGTGCCGCCGGGCGGCGTCCTCTCGGCCGGGATCGACGAGGGCGATGGCCGCTGGCTGCTGAGCCCGCGGCAGCTGGCCGGCCTGACGCTGTCCCCGCCGCCCGGCTGGAGCGCGGCTCTGGCCCTCGAGGTGACCGCGGTCGCGGTCCGCAACCGGACGGGCGAGTTCGGCACAGCGACCGAGAGCGTGGTCGTGACGCTCGGTGCGCCCGCCGGGACGGTCGCCCGCCTGGCGATCGAGCCGGCGGCGATCCGCGACGGCGGCCCCGCGCTGAGCGCCCTGATGATCCGCGGCGTGCCGCCCGGCGCGCGCCTGTCGGCCGGAACCTACGACCCCGCGACCGACGGCTGGGTGCTCCGGCCCGATCAGCTCGCAGGCCTCACCTTGGCGGCGGCGGCCGGCCAGGCCGACTTCACGCTCACGGTGCTCGGCATTTCGCTGGCTGCCGGCGGGCGTGCCGAGGCCCGGATCCTGACCCGGCTGCCGGTCGCCCCGCGCTGACCCCGACCGCGGGCGCGGCTGCCGGGCGCGCGCCCGCAGACGCGGGTCTCAAGCCGATGGACAGGCGCCCCCGCCAGGGTTAATTCTGACCCCTCACCCCGAACGAACGGCGACGGCAGCCGGCGGCCGCGCGGGGCAACGACAGGGGCGCGCAATGAGACTTTCCCCATGCGGCATGGCCTGGTGCGGCGCCGGTGGCGCTGAGCGCGCCCGGCGCCGGCCGCGACGTCGACCGCCGGGACGACGCCAGCGTCGATTTCACGAGCAGACCCGCAGGCAACCAACGACGAACTCGATCAAGGGAGGCTAGGACATGACAGCCAGACTTCGGACGCTCAATTGGGGCGCGGCCAGCGTCGCCGCTTTGTTCGCGCTGGGCGTCACGCCCGCGCTGTCGGACGACGTGCTGGTCGGCCTGATCACCAAGACCGAGGGCAACCCCTTCTTCGTCAAGATGCGCGAGGGCGCGCAGGAGAAGGCGAGCGAGCTCGGCCTGAAGCTGCAGACCTACGCCGGCAAGTACGATGGCGACAACGAGGGCCAGGTGTCTGCGATCGAGGGCCTGATCGCGGCCGGCGCCAAGGGCTTCGCGATCGTGCCCAGCGATTCCTCGGCGATCGTGCCGACCGTGCAGCAGGCGCGTGACGCCGGGCTTCTGGTCATCGTGCTCGACACGCCGCTCGATCCGATCGACGCCGCCGACTACACCTTTGCTACCGACAATTTCAAAGCCGGCGAGCTGATCGGCGCCTGGGCGGCAAAGACCCTCGGCGACAAGGCGGCAGACGCCAAGATCGCCATGCTCGACCTCGCCGTCAACCAGCCGACCGTCGACTACCTGCGCGACCAGGGCTTCATGAAGGGCTTCGGCATCGACATCAAGGATCCGAAGCACTACGGCGACGAGGACGATGCCCGCATCTGCGGCCACGAGATGACCGGCGGCAACGAGGACGGCGGTCGCACGGCCATGGAGACCCTGCTCCAGAAATGTCCCGACACCACTCTCGTCTACACGATCAACGAGCCGGCCGCGGCCGGTGCGTGGGAAGCGCTGAAGGCGGCCGGCAAGGCCGACGGCAGCGTCCTCGTCGTCTCGATCGACGGCGGCTGCCCGGGCGTCCGCAACGTCGAGGCGGGCGTCATCGGCGCGACCTCGCAGCAGTACCCGCACAAGATGGCGGCCATGGCGCTCGAGACCATCGCCGACTATGCGAAGACCGGCGAGAAGCCCAAGAAGGTGACCGAAGGGCTCGACTTCTTCGACACCGGCGCCACGCTGATCACCGCGCATCCGGTCGAGGGCGTCCCCTCGATCAGCGTCAAGGAAGGCCTCGACCTCTGCTGGGGCTGATCCCCTTCCGGTCAAGGACAGCCTGGACGGCGAGCAGGACAGGGAAGAGCAACCAGCAAGGGTTGCTCTTCCCGTCGCGGCCACGACGAGCGCCGGCCACGACCGGCGGCGGCCACGACGAGCGGCGGGACGGAGCATGAGCGGCGCCAGCGAGGGCACGGCCCGGGAACGATCGGATTTCGAGAGCCTGCCGGCGGCCTCCGGCGAGGTCGCCGTCTTCGGCGAGGAGGAGACCTCGCCGCTCCGGCGGCTGCACCATTTCCTCCACGCCTATCCGACCGTGGTGCCGTTCATCGTCCTCCTGCTCGGCGTCGTGATCTTCGCAGCACTGATCGGCAGCCGGTTCTTTGCCCCGTTCAACCTCTCGCTCGTGCTCCAGCAGGTCACGATCATCGGCACCCTCGGCATCGCCCAGACGCTGATCATCCTGACCGCCGGCATCGACCTCTCGGTCGGCGCGATCATGGTCCTGTCCTCGATCGTGATGGGAAGACTGGCGGTCGTCAGCGGGGTTCCGGTCGAGGTCTCCTTCCCGCTCGGCCTGCTCACCGGCATGGCCTGCGGCCTCCTCAACGGCACGCTGGTGACGCGCTTCAAGCTGCCGCCCTTCATCGTCACGCTCGGCACCTGGAGCATCCTGGGCGCGCTCGTCCTCTTCTATTCGCGCAGCGAGACGCTCCGGCAGCAGGAGGTCGAGGCGGCCGCGGCGTTCCTGCAGGTCACCGGCACCGCGATCCAGATCGGCGGCGCGCGCATCACGCTGGGCTCGATCCTGATGATCCTTTTGGCCGTGCTGGTCTGGTACGTCTTGAACCGGACCGCGTTCGGCCGCCACGTCTACGCCACGGGCGACGATCTGAACGCGGCGCGCCTTGCCGGCATCGACACCACGCGCACGCTGCTCGCCGTCTACACGATCGCCGGCCTGATCTGCTCGCTCGCCGGCTGGGTGCTGATCGGCCGGATCGGCGCCGTCAGCCCGCTCGCCGGCCAGACCGCCAACCTCGATTCGATCACCGCGGTCGTGATCGGCGGCACCAGCCTGTTCGGCGGCCGCGGCTCGATCGTCGGCACCCTGATCGGCGCGCTGATCGTCGGCGTGTTCCGCAATGGCCTCGCTCTCGCCGGCCTCGATGCCCTCTGGCAGGAGTTCACCGTCGGCGTTCTGATCATCGTCGCGGTGGCGCTCGACCAATGGATCCGGAGGGTCTCGGCATGAGCGGCCAAGCCCCGCAGCCGGTGCTCCAGGCGCGCGGCCTGGTCAAGCGCTACGGCCGGGTCACGGCCCTCGACCATGCCGATTTCGACCTCCTGCCGAACGAGATCCTAGGCGTGATCGGCGACAACGGCGCCGGCAAGTCGACCTTGATCAAGACGCTGGCCGGCGCCGTCATCCCGGACCACGGCGAGATCTTACTCGACGGCCAGCCTGTCCACTTCCGCTCGCCGATCGAGGCCCGCGCCGCCGGCATCGAGACCGTCTACCAGGACCTGGCGCTGGCGACCGCGCTCTCGATCGCCGACAACCTCTTCCTCGGCCGCGAGCGCCGCAAGCCAGGCCCGGCCGGCAGCCTCTTCCGCCTGCTGGACCGCGCGGGCATGCAAAGAGACGCGCGAAAACACCTGAACGCCCTTGGCCTGCTCACGATCCAGAACATCCGCCAGAAAGTCGAGACCCTCTCGGGCGGCCAGCGCCAGGGCGTGGCCGTGGTCCGCGCCACCGCCTTCGGCAGCCGCGTCGTGATCATGGACGAGCCGACCGCCGCCCTCGGCGTCAAGGAATCCCGCAAGGTCCTGGAGCTGATCCTGGACGTCAAGAAGCGCGGCCTCCCGATCGTCCTGATCAGCCACAACATGCCCCACGTCTTCGAGCTCGCCGACCGCATCCACATCCACCGCCTCGGCCGCCGCATCGCGGTCATCAACCCCGCCGAATACTCGATGTCGGACGCGGTCGCGATCATGACCGGCGCGATGCAGCCCCGCGCGGCGGCGTGAGGTTGGCACGGCGACCAGATGCCCGCGGCTGGTCCGAACCGCAGAGGCCTTCTATGTAGCGTCAAAGACCGTCGTGTTCGGCAATTGGTCACGTATTCCGTTGCCAGGCTGTAGCCCGAGCGCTCTGAAAATGCCTTCTCAGGTCGCCCTTACCTGCGAAGGCCTCCTTCGGTCGCGAAAGCAACATGAACCTCATGTGCGCCTGTTGATTGCCGGTCGATAACGAGGCGCTCAAGGGCTGAAGTCCTAGCGCAAACCGTCCTGCGAAACCAGGACTTCGTAGTTGCCGACTTGTACCTCGACGCCACCAAACCCGATCAAAGCCGCACCAAAGCCAAATCTTATCTTGCCCGGATGGAGACCTCCATTTAGGAAAGCTCTCGCTACAAACAAGGGGTCACCATTATCTTCCCGTCCGCAGACGATTGCAGCGTCTGGAATCTGCCCTTCAGAGCCGGCAGTCCAGATGCCTTGTTGAAAAAGCACTTCGTAATCACCGATCGGGACCTCGTTGCCACCACACGGGATGAGCGCCGCGCCAAAGCCCTGGCGAACCTTGCCCGGTTGAATTGTGCGGCCAAGAGGATTGTTGGGAATCGTATTGCCGGGCGAACGGGCGACCCATAAGGACGTTCCATCCGCCTCTCGCCCGTGCGGCTGGGCGCCGTTCGGAATTCGGCCTCCGGAGGCCCCTATAAAACGATAGTCCATGTCGTACCTCCGTGAACTTTGTTCGGGACTTTGGATCGCGCTGTGGGGGCCGTCGAGATGATTTAGATGCCGGTTTTCTTTCCAGCTCATGGGAAAATTACTTGAACTTAAACTTTCCAATATCGATGATTTGAACTTCACTATAGTGGAACGCAGTCGTCTAGATCTCGCTCTACGAAGTCGCAACTCGCCATCTGATTGCTCCCTTAACGGTCGCCCTTTAAGTTGAAACGCGAAGCATCAGCGGCCATTGCCACAAGCATCACAACTCGGGTCAGTCAATCGTCGAAAGCCCGCCTGGGTCATTTGGTCCCGACCTTCTTCGCCGCAGCGAGCAGCGCTTCGCACGACCGGTGCAGCGCCTCGACCTGGCTCTGCATGTGATCCAGCATTGCGTGGGTCAGCATCGCCTCGGCGACGGTTGTCCAGCCGGGCTGTTTGATGATCGGCAGCAATTGCTGCACGTAACCGCCCTCGGCGAGCGAGCCGACGGTCCTCTCGATGGCGCGCAGCTTTGTCTCTATCGCAGCGATGTCATGGGTCATGACGGCTCTCCTGTCCATGATTGCAGGCTCATCCGGCGATACCGGATGACTTGGCGCCGAATCCTGCGGCAGCGACCCGACCGGCGATTTCTTGCAAGCCGCTGCGCAGGCCGCCTTCCTGCATCGTATTGGCGATCGCGTTCAGCTCCGAGGCGATGGCGAACACCCAGGGAGGCGGGCCCGGCCACGGCCAGTGCCAGAGGCGCGGCGGGGTGCCGCAATAGTCATCAAGCAGCTGCGCGACGGACCGGTTCGCACTCCGCTCCATGTCCTTGCGGATGCCATCGTCGGAAACTTGCGAGGCGAGATCTCTGACGTTGACCGCGGCGACGAAGCCCTCGACGACGTGGCACCACGGGACCGGCTGCGGATCCATCGCGTATGGCCGGGCGCCCGGCATGAGACTTTGCGGGCGCGGCGGCCCCTCGCCCGACCCTAGGAAGGGATCGTGCAGCAAAGCGCGGATCAGGTCGTCCCGCGATACAAAATACGGGGGTAACCATGGGTGCCCGCTGGGCATTTTGACCTCCTGTCAGTATCGGTAAATGGATTGCACCAACAGCATCACATCGCCGGCGGAACGGGAATATGGATCGTAAGGTCTGGCCGGCGCTCGAGGCCGCTCTCGGCGTCGCGCACGGGAACGACCTAGTCCGGTCGGCCTATAGCGGTAGACCTTTCGGTCTAGGAAGAATGGTCTATGAGATGGCGACGACGGTGGCCGGCGATCGCCGCGGATAGCATCGAAATGGAAGCGCGATGGCCGGCAAAGCGCCGGGCGGTGCCGGTCAGGACCGCGACCTTGATCACGGAAGGGAGCGAGCGATCAGCCGTTGGCGGCGGCTTGGTCGCGGAGTCGCGCCGCGGCCTGGCCGCGCCGCTCGACCTTGAGCTTCTGCAGGATGCTGTGGATTGCATCCGGCCCGCCGACTGTCCCCCAAGCCCGGAAGCCCACGAGATCCGACCGACAACCGCGGCCCTTGGCGTCAAGGTATCCCGCAAGGTCCTCAAGCTGATCCTGGACGTCAAGAGGCGCGGCCTGCCGATTGTCCTGATCAGCCACAACATGCCCCACGTCGTCGAAGTTGCCGACCGCATCCACATCCACCGCCTCGGCCGCCGCATCGCGGTCATCAACCCCGCCGAATACTCGATGTCGGATGCGGTCGCGATCATGACCTGCGCCATGCAACCGAAGGCGGCGGCGTGATACCAACCAGGGGCCTGGGGGATGGCTGCGGACCAAGGCGCGCGGACCTCAGCCCAGCTCGTGATGAAATCGGCCGGCCGGTAGGGGTCCTCATGACCCGGCGCGCGCGACCTTTGGCGCCTGCCCGCGGCCCGACGGCCCTGGGCGAGCTTGACACGGTCGGCCAGGCAGCCGGCGCTGCCGTGGCCGCCTTCCATCGAGCCTGCTCGCCGCCCTACCCACTGGTGGTCGCCCCCCGGAGCCTCCGCGCGCTCGGCGGGGATTGCTGTCGGGGGGCGATCGAGGGCGAACTACGGTTGCGGGAGTTGGTGCTGAGCGGTTCCGTGCGCACCAAACGCGACGATAGGGACGCCATCTTCAGTTGTCAGGTTCAGTCCAATGATCTCGATCTCCTGCCGCGGCCTGACGATGGCAAAGGCAAAGGAGAACTTGATGTTTCCGACGTTTTGAACTAATGATTGAATAAAGCCGGTAACGGTCACCGGGCAATTCTCATTTAAACTGCCGTCGACGAGCGTGGTGCTCACCGTGATGTCGGCAGAGCCCGTCCCATTCTGGTTGACGGTGTAAGTCCCGTCGACAAGCTCCTCCTTAAGCACACCGCAGCCGCCGATGTCGAACGTGCCGTCCAATGCGGTAACGTTGCCCGCTCCGTCTGTCTTCAAAGTTCCGACCGCCCACGTCGGCAGTCCTAGAGGCCTCTTCCCGATGAAAGTGGCGGCCCCTTCAAAACGATAGGCCCAAGACCCTCGGAGGGCGGGGTTTTGGAAGGCCTGCGCCGTCAAAGGAACGGCCAGCACCAGCCAGCATCCACAGAGCCATGCAAACGTCCGAAGTCAGACCGAATCCGTACTTCATCATCGTATTCCCTTCAGACAGACCCTGAGAACCATGTATTCGAATATCATGATGCCGATCGCGGCAGCATCGCATGGCTGGCCGAGCGGGAATATGGATCGTGGGATTTAGCCGGCGGTCCGGGCCGCTTTGGGCGTCGCGCCCGGAAATGGTCCAGGCATATCAGGTCCAGGGGATAGACCTTTCGGTCCAGGACGAATGGTCTAGGTCACGCCGACGAGGCGCGACAAGGGCGTCAACCGGCCGCGCGACCGGCCGTCGCCGTTCGAGGCCGAGCGTTGGTCAGGAAACGGGAAGAGCGATCAGCCGGCGGCGGCGGCTTGGTCGCGCAGGCGGGCCGCGGCCTGGCCGCGGCGGGCGACCTGGAGCTTTTGGAGGATGCTGTGGATGTGGTTCTTGACGGTCGCGGGACTGATCTGCAGGCGGCGGCCGATCTCCTTGTTCGACCAGCCCTCGTTGGAGAGCATCAGGACCTCCCGCTCGCGCACGGTCAGCACGGATGCGCCGTTCGCCGGTCTCTGCGGGTTCAGCCGGTCGGCGAGTTGGTCGAAGAGCGCCGCGGCAATGTGCGGCGAGCAGGTCATCTGACCAGCGCACGCGGCGCGCACGGCGCCGAGCAGCTCGTCGCCGCCGGCCTCGCGGGTTACGTATCCGGAGAAGCCCGCGGCCGCGCAGGCGAAGACGTCCTCCACGCGGTCGGCAACCGAGAACGCGACCAGCTTCGAGGCCGGCGACAGCGAGCGCAGCGTCTGTACGGCGGCAATTCCTTCGGGACTGGCGAGATCGACGAGGATGACATCGGGCTGCAGGTCTGAGACGATCTCGGCTTCGCCTTCCGAAAAACCCGCGCAGCCGACGACGGCCACATCGATCCGCCGGCGTGCCTGCACGCCGCGCGCGAGACCCTCGCGCACCAGCCGGACGCCGCTGACCACGAACAGCCGGATCTGGCTCAGGGATTCCACGCCGAGATACCAGGTGAGAGGATGTCCGGCGACCGCATGAGCCAGGTGCACAATGACCATCCAGCTCCCTCCCAAAGGGCGGTCTGGACTCCGGCTTGACCCAACCGCTCGTCTCTTGTCCGCCCTGACCGACTCTAGCGCCCCAGATTATAGGAATCTGTGATGTAGCTCACATCCGCGATTGCATCCGGCCCGCCGACTGTCCCCAAGCCCGGAAGCCCACGGCCTGCCGATCGTCCTCATCAGCCACAACATGCCCACGTCTTCGAAGTTGCCGACCACCCGGCCGGAGCCGCACCGCGCCACTTTGGACCCCCTGACAACCATACTGTTTTCACCTATGGTCGACGAGCGCTGACGGCCGTTGCTGCGCCGCATGGTCGATTTCTCGGCTTGGCCGGCCTCTGGGTACAGAAAGCCTTGTGTCGGGGCAGACGCGATGATGCTATCGGCAGCGCCTTGGGTCCGGTTTCAGCATCCCCCTGATGGTCAGCGTCCTGGCGGCCGGGTCGGCAGCCGGCGGGCCGATCAGGACCGATGGCACCCTCGGCCGTCCGGCGGTCGAGGTGGCGCCGCACGGCCACGAATATGCGATCGGGCCGGAATTGGGCGAGACCAGGGGCGCCAACCTCTTCCACAGTTTTCAGCGCTTCAATGTCCCGGCGGGCGAGACCGCGACGTTTCTCGGGCCGGCGCCGATCGAGCATGTGATCGCCCGCGTGACCGGGAAGAACGAGCCTTCCGACATCGAGGGGACTTTGCGGCTGCGCTCCGAGATCCCGAATGCCGACCTGTGGCTCATCAATCCGAACGGCGTCGCGTTCGGAGAGCACGCCCAGATCGACGTGCCGGGCGCCCTGCACGTGTCCACCGCCGACGAGCTCCACCTCAGCGACGGGAGCATCTTCAGCGCCAAAGGCCACCCGGCTGCCGTTCTGACCAGCGCGCCCCCCGAAGCCTTCGGCTTCCTCGGCGCCGGCGCACAGGCCATTCGATTTGCGATCAAGACTCCGGCGGGCGGTGAGCCCGTCAGAGCGGAACGGTTGGACCTGGTCGGCGGCGACGTGCTCATCGAGGATGCCGACCTCGGGTTCGAGGGCGCTCGCGGTCCGGACCTCGGCATCGTGGCGACCCGGGGCGAGGTCGTCGTCCGCACAGCGGACCTCACCGCTGACGGCAGCCCGGCCTTCGATCCGGCGCACGGAGGCACCGTAACGATCACGCACTCCTTCTTGAGCCACGCGGCCAGGTCGAGGGTGGCCAGATCACGGTGCTTGGCCGCGACGTTCACATCCTCGACGGCTCGACGCTCGACAACCAGGGCGGCGTCGGCGGCGCGCTCCGCATCAAGGGCAGCCGCGATCGAGATCGGTGGCCCCGGTACCCTCGTCGGCGGCCGCGTCCCCCCGAGCATGCTCCGGAGCGGTCCGATCCGGATCAAAGGCGACAGGATCTCCGTCCGCGATGGCGCCGTCGTGCAATCCCTTGCGACCGTCGCCGGGCCTGCCAACCCGATCACGGTGGCGGCGGGCCAGCGCGTCGTCGTGAGCGGCGGTGCCGCGATCCAGTCGCGGACGAGCCAGGGACCAGCGGCCTCGATCACGGTCGCCGCCCGCGAGGTCCAGCTCCAGAACGGCGGCGCGATCACGAGCCAGTCCGACCGGGGTGCAAGCCCGGATGCCACATCCGGCCCGATCCGCATCGTTGCCGAACCGGGCGGCCTCGCGGTCGTCGGCGGGTCCGTGAGTTCGAACCCGCGCCGGCGCCGCCGCGCCAGCCGGCAGCATCACGGTCGACGCCGGGCAGCTGATGATCTCGCGCCAGGGTTCGGACCAGTTCACCGGGATCGCGAGCAGCGCGAGCGAGGGTGCGGGGACGACCGGCAACGCCGGCGCCATCGTGGTCCGGGCGCAGTCGATCGCACTCCGGGATCTCGGCGCGATCGCCTCCGACAGCTCCGGCGGCGGCGATGCCGGCCTGGTCAAGGTCAATGCCGGGCGGATCGAGCTGCGCGAAGGCGGCCAGATCTCATCGCTGACCTTGCCCGTGTTCAACTCCGGCCAGCTGGTCGGCGGCAGTACCGGACGCGGCGGCACCGTGCGGGTGGTGGCGCGCAAGGAGATCGTCATCGCGGGTGAGGCGCTGCGGACGCAGCTTGCGCCGATGCTCCAGGCGAGAGCGGACGGTACGCTGCAGCTCGTGCAGATCGAAGTGGCGCCGCCCAGCAGCATCACGGCCAGCACCGAGAGCCCAGCAGGGCGGTCGAGCCGGCAGCGTGCGGGTCCGGGCGCCGGTGATCCGTCTGGTCGATCGCGGTGAGATCTCGTCCGAGAGCTTCAACGAGGCGCGCAGCGGCAAGGTCGTCGTGGCCGCGGGCGATCTGCTGGCGATCGAGAACGCCGAGATCACGACCAAGGCGAACCTCGCCGACGCGGGCGACATCCAGATCACGAGCGGCCGCCTGATCGATCTGCATCGAGACGGCGAGATCTCGACCACCGTGCGTCAGCGCAAGGGCAACGCCGGCACGATCGAGGTGACCTCGCCGTTCATCGCCCTCAACGAGAGCCGGATCCAGGCCAATGGTTTCCAGGGCCGGGGCGGCGACATCACCGTCAGCTCGGAGGCGCTGATCCAGACGCCGAACAGCGTGATCCAGGCGCTGTCGGCGCAAGCCGTCAATGGCACGGTCGAGGTGCGCCGGCCGGACGACCCCACGAGCGGCGTGGTCGCGCTCGACGCGAGCTTCGAGCAGCGCGACCGGCTGCTGGCCGACCCCTGCGCGATCCGCGACAACCGCCCGATCAGCACCCTGATCGAGCGCCATGTCCATCCGGACATGCCCGATCCCGAGCAGCCGCTGCCGCCGCCGCAGGGCCCTCCGCCGGCGAAGCGCGAGGCTGCCTGCTGAGCCGTTCAGGCCGAGGGCGGCACCTCGTCCGCATGCGCGTGGGGCTCGACGATCAGCGCCGACGCGAGGGTGGCGGGCGACGGCGGTGCGGGCAAAGCCACCGCCGCGCTGAGCGTGTAGCTGCCGGTGGCGCTGCCGGACGCCTCGGCTGCCACGAAGTACTTGCCGGTCTCGTTCGGTTCGAACTGCAGCACGGCATCCAAATCGGTACCCGGAGCGGCCGCGAGCAGCTGCCCGCCTTCGTCGTAGAGCTCGAGCACCGGATGGCTCAGGGCCCCGCCGCCCGCATCTGCGCCCTGCATTCGGAAGACATAGTCGGTGCCCTGATAGAGCTGCACGCCGTACCAGTCGTGATCCCCCGCCTGATCGATCGTCTGCCGAAGCGAATCGCCGATGCCAAGGATCGCCGGCGACGACCTGTCCTCCGGGACATCGATCGCCGCGAGAGTTACCGAATAGCCACCGAGAAACATCGTGGACTGGAAATTTGCCGTTGTCGAAGTCAATGAACACCGGGTTGCTTGCGACCTCTACAAACAATCCCTGATTTTCTGTCAGACCAATATCTGAAGGTTTCATTGGTGGGATCGGAGACAGCCACGGCGAAGGGAGTGCCATCAGTGAGCGCAATGAATGGTGAGCCATTGTGAGCCGAACCACCAGGAGTCAGCTCGTACAATTGGTCCGCGTGAAGAGAAACACGCGCGAAATCGACATCGCCAAATGCGGCAATGTCGCTCTGGAACGTGCCGCCGACCTGGAGCTCGGCGTGGGTGTCCGCAGCATCTCCGCGAACATCAGGCATCGCGATCCGATCGAAATCGACCGGCGACCAGACCACGGTTCTGCCACCGAGCTCATCTTGAAAGGCTGGCGGCGCGTCAACAAACAAATTCTGCAGGTTCGGCGCGCCGGAGACGTAGGCGACGAAGTGGCCGTCGCCGGAGATCGACGGGTTCTCCGAGCTTCCGCCAAAGGCCTGCTCGCCGCGCTCATCGATGCTGACCCGGGCGATCCTGCCATTCTGGAGGTCCTTGACGAAGATGTCGGCGAGGCCGTTCGTGTCGTTGGGCACTAGGTTCTCGAGGTTGCTCGCGAACGCGACGAAGCGACCGTTGTCGGAGACGGAGGCGGCACCTAGGAACGCAAGATCGTCGGTGCGACCACCAACGACATCGAGCCCGGTGCCGCCCATCTCTTGGCGTACGACCTGATGGGAGGTCAAATCATCGTAGACGACGAAGTGGCCGTTCGCCGACAGGTCCGGATGCGCGCCGTCGTGCAGGAAATGGACGTCGGGCCCGGAATTGCCGATCTCGGCGACATAGAGCTGGTTGGTGGTGGTGCCGACGACGGCATGGTGCCCGTCGGCGGACAGGCTCAGGTCGACGGCGTCGGTCGGAACCGTAATTTCGACGAGGCCGAGTGCGGGCGTGCTCACGTAGGCATGGCCGTCGCTGACGAGAGCAACCGTGCGTCCGTCGGCGGAAAGCTCCAGCGACAATGAAGCCTCGTTCGCCGGCAGCCCCTGCGCAACCGTGCGGATCTGACCGGTCAACGTATCCCTGACGAACACGTCCTCGCTGCGGCCATCCGTCTGCGGGTCGGTTATCGAGTTGTGAAAGGCCACGAAGCGGCCGTCGCCGGAGATCGCGACCTCATGCGACGAGCCGAGGTCGGCGGCCCCGCCATCGAGGCCGATGTTGACGCGAACCGCGCGGTCCGTCAGCTGATCGACGACGAACGCGTTCACAATGTGGTTCGGGTTCGGCGGCGCCGTGGGATCGAGATCGAACTGGCTGACCACGGCGAGAAAACGGCCGTTGTGATTGAGCGCGGGCGACAAGGTCGCCTCCAACTCGTCGCTCGAGCGCGACGGGTTGGTCGGTACCTGCTGTTCCTGGTTGGCGTTGACGCCATAGTCGTAGATCGCGCCGCGCGCCTCCCCGCCGCCGTAAGCCACGCCTGCGAGGCGAACGGTCGCGGCGGCGCCGGCCGCCGCCGGCGCGAGGGCGGAGCCCGCTGCTGCCGGCAGCGCGTAGATGGTGTCGCCGGCCTCGACGATGGGGTTGAGGGCGATGTTCGCCGCCTTCCAGGCGGCATACTCGGCGTCGTTCAACCGGCCGTCGCCATTGGTGTCGACATCCAAGTGGATCCGATCACCGGCCTCATAGTTGAAGTCGAGGACTTCGGAGCTGCCCGCCAGATCCGGGCTGAGGCCGAACCAGTCGCCACCCTGGTCGCCGAACAGCCTGTTGTCGCCGCCATCGCCGAACAGCACATCGTGACCGGCGCCGCCATGGATGGTGTCGTCGCCGTCGCCGCCACCTAGCCGGTCGTTGCCGCCGTCGCCCCAGATCTGGTCATCGCCGCCATCGCCGGCGATGACGTCCGCGCCGGCGCCGCCTCTGAGCTCGTCGCCGCCGTCGCCACCGAAAATGCGGTCGATGCCGGCACCGCCGAAAATGTGGTCGGCGCCGCCGCCGCCGCGAATGCGGTCGGCCCCGCCATCGCCGAAAATCCGATCGTCCCCGGCATCGCCGAACAGGTAGTCCCCGCCGCCGTTGCCGTGAATGGTGTCGTTGCCGCCTCGGCCGTGAATGGTGTCGTTGCCGCCCAAACCGCGCAGGTGGTTGTCGGCGTCGTCGCCATCGAGCCTGTCGGGCCCGGAGGTGGGTGATCTCGATACCATGACGACCCCCCGCGATCCTTCTGTTCTCCTTACGATTGTGTTGCGGCTCGCGCCGAGCCGGCTATGCGCTGGTTCACACCCCGAGGATTTGGCGCTTGGCTCAGGGGCAGCTGGCGCGCCCGGCGGCAGGCGGCAGGTCGGCGAGGGCAAGCGCCGCCCGCTCGAGGCCGACCGCCCGGTCTTCCAGCAGCTCCTTGCGATAGACCGCCGGGCCCCTGTCACCGGTCCCGGCAACCTCTTGCATCAGGAGCGCAAAGCCGTCGTACCAGAAGCCGTCGGCCACGAGCACGCCCGCCCGCTGATCGGGAGCGGCCGCGGCCAGCGCCTGCCGGGTACCCGCGGGGAGCGGCAGATAGCGCAGCTTGGCGGCGGCCCTCGGATCGTTGGAGGGATCTTCGGGATCGACCAGGATGCGCACCGACCAGGTATGCTCCACGGCCTGCTCGAGAGGGCCTCCCGCCGGGCCGACCGCGAAACAGTGCAGGCCGGCGGCCGTGCCCGGCGGCAGCCGCGAGATCGCCGCGGGCGCGATCCGATCCGGACGGTCGACGCGCAGCTCGACCGGATAGGGGACGGACGCGGTCACCAGCCAGTAAAGCTCGGGTTGCGGCTGCGAGGTGTAGGCGATCGATGGCGGCGCGATGACGTAGAGCTCGGGCAGCGGCTCGGCCCCAGGCGGCCCCAGCAGCACCGCGGGATCGACCCGCGTGTCCGCCAGCTGCAGGTCGATCTTGGGCCCCGGCCAGTTGGTCTCGTCGACGTTTGCAAGATAGCGCGGTCCGGCGCGCTCGCCGCCGCCGTCCGGACCCGGCCGCGCCGCACCGGTCGACGACCGCTCGAAGTCGCTCGTCGCCGTGCCCGCACAGGCGGCACACAGCAGACCCGCCAGCAAGGTGAGCCGACGGCAGCGCTGGAGGACCGGTGCCGCTTCCGGCGTCATGACCGATCGCCCGCGAGCAGCTGCAGGCCCAGCACGACCACCAGCCAACCGCCGGCGCCGAGGCCGAGGGCGATCTTGGCGTGGAACAGGTATGACCGCATCCGCCAGAAGAAATGCTTGCGGTTGAAAGGGACGCGCTCTCCCCCGGCCTTCTCGGTGGCGCGCAGGACGCTGAGGCTGTTGAGATAGCCGAAGATGTACTGGAGAAAGTCACAAAGGATCACGGCCAGCGCAAGGATCATGGGCATGAGAAGCGAGTGCGAGGGCACTGCCACTGGCCCCGAGACCTTGGGATCGGCAATCGCCAGGCCCCAGCTGAGCGCGAGCACAGCCCCCGCCAGCCAGCGCACCCGGCTGCTCAAAAGGTCGGTCAGGAAGTCGAGTTCGCCGTAGATGTCCTGGCCGTCCGCCATCCTGGCCTCACCGATGATCCCGCTGCGGAACGGAGCTCATCGCCAGTTGCCGATGAGCACGAAGGGCGCCCAGGAGGCCGGGTGATCGCGCTTCTCCTTGATCGCGAGCTGCGCCTTGCGCAGGGCCATCGCCCGCGCCTGGCCGGCCGCGAGCTCGCGGTAGAAGGCGTCGGTCAAAGCGGTCGCGTCGTCCAGGCGAATGCGCCACAGGCTCGCGAGCACGCTGCGGGCGCCCGCCTTGACCCCCGCGCCGGCGAGACCCAGAGCGGCGTCGCGGCTGGCATCGCCGAGCGCGGTCTTGCACGCGGCAAGCACCAGGATCTCGATCGGTCGGTCACGGAACTTGGCCAGCTCGAGCAGGTTGAGGAACGCTGGCAGCGGCAATCGCTCATCGGCGAGCTGGATGAAGCTCCCTTCGACGCTGGCCGAGAAGTCGGCATGCGACGTGACGTGGACGATGTCGAAGTTCGAGAGCGCGAGGCTGTTGCGGATGTTGGCGCGGGTGAACGCGCCGTCGGCCAGGATGACCGACCGGCCGGCGAACTGGTCCGCGAGATACGTCCGTTCGGCGTTCAGCTGCTGGCGCGCCGTCTGCGCATCGCCGAGCTCGGTCAGCAGCCCCGCAAGCAGGGTCGGGCGCCGGATCGCCGCCGGCTGCGAGGCGATCAGGCTGATGGTCGGCGCGACGGCCACCGCATACCGGTCGATCAGATGCTCGTGCGCCCGATCGTCGTAGAGGGCTGCAAACGGCACCGAGCGCAGGCTGTCGACGGGCACGAAGATGAGCGTGGCGGTGTCGCGGCCGATGGCCGCCGACGCGTCGCGGACCAACAGATCGTAGAGCGCCGCCGCCGGCGTCCGGTAGTCGTTGCCCGTGCCCTTGCCGATGCTCCGGCGCAGCTCGTCCACAAGGCGCCCTACGGCCTCGCGGCCGACCCGATAGGGGCCCAGCCGGGTAATGCTCTTGCCGCTGAGGAGCAGGACCTCCGTGCGGTCCGCGAAGACCAGCGGGTAAATCGCGGCCACGCCTGGCGGCAGCTCCGCGGTTCGAGCCGCGCGCGGCAGACAGGGCGAGCGGAAATAGGCCTCGAACTCCAGCGCCGTCAGGCGGTCCGCCGTGAGCACGGAATTGCGGAGCAGCTCGCCGGCGGCGGCGGTCGGTCCCAGCGTCTCGACCCGTTCGAGCAGCCGCCCGAGATAGTCGTCATAGAAGGCCTGGGCCTCCTCGAGCGACGACGCGGCACCGGCCGGAGACGTCGTGCGCGCCTGGTCGAGCGCGTCCGCGGCCATGCCATAGGCCGCGAGCGCCTCGCCGGCGCGACCCGCCCGCTCCAAAAGGTCGCCCGCCTGCCGCTGCCAGCGATAGACGAGCGACGGGTCGGCCGGGCCGGGCCAGGAAAGGGCGCGCAGCGCCTCCTGCGTGGCCACGGTCGCCGGGCCGAGGCGACCTTGCTGCTCCTCCAGACGACCCAAAAGGCCGAGCGCGTAGGAGGCTCGCTGCCAGTCGCCCCGACCCCGCGCAGTCCGGCAGGCCGCCCGGAGATCGGTCTCGAGCTCCGGCATTGGGGTTCGATCGGCCGCGGGCCCCAGTCGGAGGCTGAGAGCGGCCTCCGCCAGAATGAGATCGGAGCGCTCTGGGTCGGCGATCGCGCAAGACGTGGCGGAACGGGCTTCCTCGAGCAGGGAGGCGGCGCGGCTCGACTGCGCGCGGGCGAGCGCAACATGCGCAAGATCCACGAGCGCCGTCGCCAGCGAGGCATGGTCGCCGGCCGCAAGCGCGCCGGAACGAGCCTCGCTCAGGGCGCGTTCGGCAGCGTCGATCTGCCCGTCCAGAAGCAGTTGGCGGCCGGCGTCGATGAACTCGGCGATGGCCCGTCGCGCGCGCCCCTCAGGCTCGGCCCGGCTGACCGGGTCCGGGCACAGGGGCGTGCGGGCGGCCTCGGCCGGTTCGCAGAGGCCCGAGCCCGGCTCGACGAGCAGCACCGCCGCCGTCCTCTCGCCCGCGGCCGGCCGGGCGGACGCCGCGGCCAGATCGGATCGAGCCCAGAGCGCCAGTCCCGCGACCGCGAGGCCCACTGCGAGTGCAGGGACCGCGCGTCCGACCGGTTTTTCTGAAAAGCGACGGAGAGGTCGCATGGCGCGGAAATTCCCCAGCGCGCAGCACGGCCGAAGCACCAGACACCGCCATTCTAGTATAGCTGGGCTCGGATCTGGAAGTAGAATCCCTCGTCTTGCAGATCATCCTGATCGGCGAGATCCGGCACGTCTTTCAGGGGCAGGGCGGAATAGAAGCGGAGGTCGAGCCGCGGCGAGACGGACCAGATCAGTCCGACGCCGGCGCCGTAGATGGCGTTGGGATCCGGGGTCTCGTCCTGGACGTTCCAGCCGCCGCCGGCGTCGAAGAAGGGCGCGAACCGGAGGAAGCCGTCGTCCGGGCCCTCGCTGATGCCGGCCACCGGCAGCCTGACGAGCGGGACCTCGTACTCGATCGAAACCACCCAGCCGCTGTCCCTGACCAGGCGGTTCTCCCGGTAGCCGCGCACCGAGTGCAGGCCGCCGATGCCGATCCGCTCGATCGGCAGCAGCCCGTCGGCCGCCAGCTGCAGGTCTCCCCGCAGGTGGACCTGGTTGCCGGTCCGCTCATCACGCGCAACCCACTGGATCTGCCCGAGCCAGGCCAGGAAGCGGCCGTCGGGGCCGTCGGCGTTGATGGTCGCGCCGAAGGCATCCAGGCCCAGACTGACCGTCGATCGGGCCGCGATCGCCTTTGCGGGCCAGCTTCGCTGCCATTCCTGCGCCAGACGAACGGCCGTGATGTCGGTCTCGCCGTTCTGGGCACCCGGCGCAAAGGAGAAGCGTCGGCCGAGAGCCTTGGTGCGGCTGTGGCGCCGGCTCAACGTCGCGCTCAGGAGCAGTTGCTGGTTGGGTCGATTGACCACCGGCTGGCTGAGCCCCGCCTCGAAGGTGTAGCTGTCGCCTTCGATATCGAGCTCGTCGAGCGGCTCCTCGATGATCTTCGATGTCTGGAACTCGCCGGCAAGGCCGAAGCGGAGGTCGTCGGCGGTCAGGGGGACCGAATAGTCGAAGTATGCGGTCCGCAGTCCTTCGGTCGCTGCCACCGACAGGCGGAGCGGGTCGGCGATCCCGGTCGTGCTGCGCAGGGTGAGCAGCGTTTCGATCTCCGCGCCGCCGACCTCCGGTGAACGATCATTGCTGAAATCGGCGGCTACGGTCACGAGCTGAGCCTCCTCCAGATCGACGCTGAGGCGACTTTCGCCCAGGGTCGGGCCCGGCAGGAGGGTTGCCTGCAGCCGTTCGATCAGCGGCTCGCGGAGCAGGAGGAGCAAGCCCTCATTCAGCTCCTTGACGTTCAGCACCCGCCTGACCGCGGCCCGGATGCGCGCCTCGACGAAGCTTGCCTTCAGATGGCGCAGGCCGTTGATCTCGATGGCGCCAAGCCGGCCCTCGACGATCCGGACCAGGACGGTTCCTGCGGAGACCACCTGTTCGGGAATGATCGCCCCGGAGTTCACATATCCGGCATCGGTGTAGTGCCTGGTCAGGGCGTCCCGCATGGCGATCAACTCATCGATCGAGAGGGATCGGCCGAGGTAGCCTGCGACCACAGTATTCAGTTCGGCGATGTCGAACACGGTGGCACCGACGATCTCGATCTTCGCGACGAAAACCCGGGCACCGTTCCCAATTATTGGCCGTGCGGGAGCTGGCTCTGGCACGACCAGCGGCGACGGCTGCTGCAGAAGCGGAGGCAAAGGCTGGGGTCGCTGCTCGGAAGGTGCGAGGCGCCCCGGCAGCTGGTCGGCGGCCGCGGCTGCTGCCGGAACATACGCTGCGATCGAGAGCGAAGCACCAAGAGAAGCAGCCGCTATCCGCAGAACGAAGTGAGCTTGTCCGCTTGAAGAGCGCAGCCGATCATGACCGATCGGCTTCACGCACCGGGGATTGCCTGCCTTGCGAGCAGGGCTCCATTGCTGCGAGCTGCTGGCGCACGCGGCGGTCCGAACCATCAGCGACCCGAAGTTGCATCGCCTGCGGTAACAGAGAGTGCGTCCCTCCAATCTCCGAAACTATGCCAGAACGGGCGCGGCTATCTACATCCTTTGCGCCGAGCGCCAGGGCAGCAACCCCCCGGTCACCGGGCAAGGGGTCGAGGCTTTCTTGAGTTACGACGGCAACGCCGGCTTGCGGAGGTGCCGGTGCGGTCGGTGGCGCCGCCCGCCGTCAGTTGCCGGTGCTCAGGCCCCCGTCGACGTAGATCACCTGGCCCGTGATGAACGCTGCCGCCGGAGAGGCGAGGAAGACCGCGATGCCGGCGAGGTCGCTCGGAGTGCCGACCCGGCCCATCGGCACGCGCGCCACGGTTCGCCTGAGCCACTCCGGATCGCCAAAAAGATGCTCGCTGAGCGGCGTTCGCACCGGGCCCGGCCCGATCACGTTGACCGTAATGCCGAACGGCGCCAGCTCGATCGCCATGACTTTGCCGAGCTGATCGACGCCGGCCTTGCTCGGGCAGTAGCCGGTCTGCATCGGTGCCGCCAACAGCGACCCCACCGAGCCAATGAACAGGATCCGTCCGCCACCCTGTTCTTTCATGATCTTGGCTGCAGCCTGGGCACAGAAAAACGTGCTCTTCAGATTGGTGTCGAGAACCGTGTCCCAACTGTCTTCGTCATAGTCGAGCGTCGGTTTCCGGCGGTTGGTCCCGGCACTCGTGACCAGGATGTCCAGTCGTGAATGGCGCGCGACGATGTCGGCGAAGACGCTCTCGATATCGAGCCGGCGCGTGACGTCCAGGGTCAACGACTCCACCCGGCCACCGGCCGCACGCAGCTCCTGCTCGGCGTCCTTGAGGACGTCGGCCCGGCGACCGGCCACAATCACGGTGGCGCCGCGCTCGGCAAGTCCTTGCGCGATGCCGAAGCCGATCCCCGTGCCGCCACCCGTGACCAGAGCCACCCGGTTGGTGATGTCGAAGTCGATCAACGCAAACCCCCCTTGCGGCTTGGCCGCTCCCCTTACGTTACGCCGGTCCGAGAAGCAGATCCGGCAAAAACAGCACGACGTCCGGGACGTAGGTGATCAAGAGCAGAAATGCCACCAGAACGACGATGAACGGCCAGGCCTCACGGGCGAAATCCGGCACGGAGACCTGCCCGATGCTGCAAAGGACGAACATGATCGAGCCCATCGGCGGCGTGATGAGGCCGATCGTCAGATTGAACGACATCACGACGCCGAGATGAATGGGGTCGATCCCGGCCGCGGCCGCGATCGGCAGGATCATCGGTACCGTGATCAGCAGGATCGCGATCGCTTCCATCACGGTGCCGAGGACGAACAAGAGGATGTTCAGCGTCAACAGAATGAGCCAGGGCTTGCTCGCATCGGCGAAGAACGGCAACGCCGCAAACTGGTCCGGCACGCTGCCCCGCGCGAGGATCCAGGAGAACACCGAGGCGGTCGCCAGGATGAACATCACGCGGCCGGTCGAGAGCGCGGTGTTGCAAAAAATCTCGGGCAATGCGCGCGCCGGCAGGCTCCGGTAGACCAGGAGCCCGAGAGCCAGCGCGTACAAACAGCCGATCGCGGCCGACTCGGTCGCGGTAAACACGCCGCCGACGATGCCCCCGACCACGATGAGGGGCAGGACCAGGACCAGCGCCGCCCGGCGCGTCGCCCGGGCGATCTTCGTCAGGCTGGTCGGCTCGCCACGCGGTATCCCGCGCCGGACCGCGATCACCGCCGTCATCGCCATCAGGCACAGTCCCATGAAAATCCCCGGGACCACGCCGGCGATGAATATCCGCGCAATGGAGACGCCGGCGATCGAGGCATAGATGATCATGATGATGCTTGGCGGAATGATCGGCCCGATCGTCGCGGCGGCACCGACCAGCGCGGCGGCGAACGCCTGGCGGTAGCCGGCCTTGCGCATGGCCGGCATCAGAACGACCCCGGTCGCGGCCGCGTCGGCCGTGCCGGAGCCCGAAATTCCAGCCATCAGCATGTTGGTGATGATCGATACATGCCCGAGCCCGCCGCGCAGTCGCCCCACCAGCGCCTGCGCAAACTCGACCAGGCGGTCGGTGATCCGCGCGCTCTGCATCACCTCGCCAAGCAGCAGGAACAGCGGCACCGAGAGGATCAGGAACGAGTTCGAGCCCGAAGAACATGCGCTGGACGAGCACCTCGACGCCCACGCCCGGCAGCATCAGCAGTGCCAGCGTCGCCGCAATTCCCAAGGCAATCGCGATCGGCACATTCAACGCGAACAGCAGCAGCATGGTCCCGAACAGGACGACGCTCAGCATGGCTTACGCGCGAGCGCGCGGCTCAGGCCGCATCTGCGGGCGGCGCCGGCGGCGGCGGTTCGGGTCCGCCGAGGACGGAGGCAAGCCGGAGCATCGAATGCAGAAAGCCGTACAATCCACACAAAGGGATCACCGCATAAATAAGCCCCTGCGAGATCGGAATGATCGGCGAATTTATATGCACGAAGCGCCAGCTCATGGCCGTGCCGAACCAGATCAGCAGCAGACAGAACACGATGACCAAGAGCAAACTCAACAGATCGAGCCGGGTCTGGCGGCGCGGCGCCAGAGAGGTCACCATAATCGAAATCGTAAAATGGTCTCCGCGGCCAATGGCGACGGCGGCCCCGAGAAACGCCCCCCAGACGAAAAGGTAACGGGCCGCCTCCTCGGTCCAGACCAGAGGTATCTCGAGCACAAACCGGCAGAACACTTGGAGAGAGACCACGACGAGAAAGCCGGCGGTGCACAGAGCCGAAAGGCTGAGGTAGAGCATCTCGGTGCCGCGCAGCACATGCCGGACCAAGGTCGCCGGACGCGGCGGCCGCCGCCGCCGCTTTTCCGGGTCACTGGCGAGCGCCGGCCGCACTTCACTGGGTATTGATGACCTGGTTGATCAAATCCCAGCCGCCGACGTCCTCGGCATATTTGTCGTAAACCGGTTTGACCGCTTTGCGAAACAGCTCGATATCGGGATGCTCGTTGATCACCATGCCCAGCTTATAGAGCTTGGCGAGTGCCGCGGCTTCGTCGGCGGCGAAGGTCTGATCGAACCAGACCCGGGCTTCGTCGGCCGCGCTCATGATCGCAGCCTGGTAGTCGGGCGGCAGGCTGTTGAACCACTCGGCATTGACCGCCACCGAGCCGGGCATGTTGAAGTGCTTGGTCAGCGTGTAGTATTTGGCAGTTTCATAGGACTTTTGCTCGACCATGCCCAAGGGACCCCACTCGGCCCCATCGATCACGCCCTGTTTGGCCGCCAGGTAGACTTCCGTGGAAGACATCGGCGTCGGAATGGCGCCAAGCTCGGCAAAGGTATCCACCATGATCGGTGCCTGCATCACCCGCAACTTGAGGCCTTTGATGTCTTCGGGGGTGTTGACCGGGTGGACGCGGTTCCAGACCGAGCGGGCGCCATCCGGGAGCCCGGTCATGATCAGCTTGATTCCCGTGGTCTTCTCGAGCTCACCGTAGACCTTCTCGCCGATCGGTCCCCGGACCACGTGCTCCATGTGCTCGTAATCCCGGAAGATGAAAGGCAGATCGAACAGCTCCGTGCCCGAGTACAGGGGGCCAAGATTGGCGTTGTTGACCCCACACATCTCCAGATTGCCTGCCATTACAGCCTCGAGATTCTCTTTGAGGCCACCGAGTTGACCGGAACCGACCCATTTGATATCGAGGCCACCGTCGGTTTTTTCCTTAACTTTTTTGATGAAAAGAAGCTGCATTCGCGGATTGATATACTCAGCGGTATTGACGGAGGCAAGCGTTGCCTCGATCTTTGGATTCTCGGCCATCGCCAGCGGCAGCGATCCCAGCATCATCGCAACGACCAGCGCCGCGGATAGTCCTGCCTGCCGCCAGGGCGGGGTGATTACAGTCATTGTTAGCCTCCCGACGTTACTTGAATCGAGCAAAACGGACTGTTGAACCGGTCGCTAGACTTGGGCCGCATGGATAGCTGCAGCCGGCACTTGCTGTCAAGCGGCTGCGAAGCTTCCCGCCTGCCGGACCCGGCCGAGGCGGACGGGCTCGCTTGCATGCGCATCCCCAAGGAGCATCGGGTACAGATCCACTCGACGGACCGAGGTGGTTTCCCGAACCAGGCCGCGATCGCCCCCCTCATCGGCGGCATCCTCCTCGAGCAGAGCGACCAATGGTCTGCGGGGCGAGCGGCGCCCACAACTCTGGCAGCCATCGCATCCCTACGCAGCGATCCTACTCGCATGCGGTCCTCTGCGGCCCGACCCGCCACCGAGACCCCGACCCGGCTCTATATACACCACCTGCGCCGGGCATTGCCGACCAGGGGGATGCGCCAGGCGACGCATTCTTGCGCCGCTTTTGCACCTAAAATCGTCGGTTTTGCGGCCGAATCCAGCGGTTTTAGGATCGAATCCGGCGGTCAAATCGCCAGAATAGCCGAAAAACCAAGCCGTCGCAAAGGCTTAGGCTCCACGCGGGCCTGGCGCATGATGCGACGAAAGTGACGCATGATGACGCAGAAACGGCGCATCGCGCCCGCCCGGAAATTTGCCGCCGCGACCGGGAAAATGTCGGCAAGTCGCGACTTTCCTGGCAGCCGGACGTGCGGGCCCCGCAGGCAGCCTGCACCGGACACTTTCCGTCGTTTCGGAGGCCACTTGCCGCCGTGAGGAAAGACCGCTCCAGCGGATCTGAGTGACGACAGAATATATCAGGAACGACTGCCTATGTCCAAGGATCTGCGGGGGCGAGGCCGTTTTCAAAACGACCCCCGAATCCGAGCAATGGAGCCGCGTCTCGGCCCCCGACCGGGCGCCGCGGCGAACCCTGGCGTTCCTTGCACGAAGTCCTACGCTCTGATAAGATCGTGCGGTTCGCTGCCGATCGGCAGCCTGATCCGGGATGGCAATGGCCCGCGGATGCTCGAGGCGATGGTGCGGCAGGGGCGCAAGTGGCGGCCGATCGTTCCGCTGCTCGAGCCGTCCCAGGCGGAAGCCGCCGGGCCGGCCGCCGCGGACCTCGCGCCTGCTGCCCGGGACTGTGCTGACCGCAGCCCCCTGCAAACCCAACGAACCTGAAGAAGCCCGGTGAAACAAGAGGTCAGCTCCTGGCGGTTAGGCTGAAGGCATGCATCTCGGGCCTTGCGCAGGTGATCTCAGGGCCTTCTGCCGTGCGCGCCGGCCAGCGGGCGGCCCGGGCTCTCGGCAAGGGGTCCCGCAGCCGGCGCTCTAGCCGATGGACAGACGGGCGCACGGGCGCTAATCCTGGCCGTTGGCCGCGAACGAGCGGCCGCGGCAGCCGGCAGGGCGGCGGCGCGGGAAGAACCAAAGGGGGCATCGCTATGAGACTTCGGCATGCGGCACTGCTCGGCGCGGCGCTGGCGGCGCTGAGCGCACCGGTCGCCTTGGCCGGCGAGTACGTCGACTGGCACGACGACGGCAGCGTCGACCTCAAGCTCGGGCCGAACTACGACAACATCGTGATCCACACGACCAAGCGAGGAACTCGGCACGCTGTTCGGGCCCGACGAGAAGCCGTTCGATGGCGTCAACATCACGGTCCTGACCCTGGATTCCGGGCCCAAGGGCGGCATCTCCGGCCCGATCAACGCGTTCCGGCCGGTCTGGGAGGAGCTCTCCGGCGGCAAGCTCGACATCGCCCTGGTGCCGATCACCGATCTGTTCGCCAAGATGATGCTGGATTTGCGCCAGGGCACCGGCCTCTACGATGCGATGGTCGTCGGCGCCTTCTTCTACGGCGACCTGATCGCCGGCAACTACATGATCCCGATCGACGACTACATGAAGAGCGGCGAATACCCGCAGTGGACTTACGATTCCATGCCGCAGTCGCTGCGCAATCTCTACACCTGGCAGGGCGTCGGCTACGGCGTCCTCAACGACGCCGACGGCCAGGTCCTCTACTATCGCCGCGACGTCCTGAACGACCCGAAGTGGCAGGCCGAGTTCAAGGAGGCGACCGGCCACGACATGGTCGTGCCGCCCAAGACCTGGCAGCAGCTGCTCGAGATCTCGCAGTTCTTCAACGGCAAGAACTGGGACAGCAACGATCCCGATCCGGACAGCGGCACCGTCCTCCACCTCAAGGTCGGCGAGCAGGGGCACTACCACTTCCAGTCGCTCTCGGCGCCGTTCGCAATCACGCCCGGCGACAAGGTCGACGAGTACCACAACGTCTACTGGTTCGACCCGACCAACATGAAGCCCTTGATCAACAGCCCGGGGCACGTCAAGGCGCTCGAGTTCCTGCAGGAGCTGCACAAGACCGGGCCGGCGGCGCAGGTCGGCTGGAGCCTCGGCGAGGCCTGGGACTACTTCCTGCGCGGCAAGTCGGTGTTCGTGTTCAGCTGGGGCGACGTCGGCTCGCTCTGCCAGGACGAGTTGCGCTCCAAGATCAAGGGGGTGTGCGCCTCGGCGGTGCTGCCGAGCTCCGACGTCTACTGGGACCACGAGAACCAGAAGTGGGTGAAGAACGACAACCCGCAGCTGGTCGGCAACACCACCGGCGGCTCCTGGCACGGCGTGATCTCGGCGTTCTCCGCCAATCCGGAGGCCGCCTATTCGTTCCTGTCGCTGATGGCGATCAAGCCGGTCTCGATCTGGAACGCGCAGAACGGCTGGACCGGCGTCGACCCCGGCTACTCCTACCAGTTCCTGCCGCCGCATGGTGAGGCCAAGCTCGAGGACTACCTGAAGGCGGGCTGGAACGAGGCCGACGTCAAGGACTACCTCGAGGCCTACTACCAGAACTACAATGCGCCGACCATGCTGACCTATCTCCGGATCGAGGGCGCGCCGGAATACTGGGACATCATGGACAAGAACCTGTCGGCGGCGATGAGCGGCGAGAAGACCGCGCAGCAGGCGCTCGACGACACCGCCAAGACCTGGGAGGAGATCACCGACCGCATCGGCCGTGACAAGCTCCTGAAGCAGTACCAGGAAGCGATCGGCTACAAGGGCTGAAGCCCGCTCCAGGCCAGCGCGTCCGGGCCGATCCGCCAAGCCTTGGGTCGGCCCGGACGCCGGGGCGCCGCCGCATGATCCGCTGGACCCACAAGGTCAAGTTCCTGTTCCTGCTGCCCGCCGTGCTGTGGGTGCTGGCGTTCACGATCTTTCCGCTCGGCTATTCCCTGTTTCTCGCCTTCCACCACGTCGACCGGCAGGTCGTGATCAGCGGGCGCGAGGAGGTGCCGGTGCTCGGGCAGGACGGCCAGCCGGTGCTCAAGAAGGACGGCACGCCGCGCACCCGGACCAACGTGATCCGCGAGCTGCAGACCACCTTCACCTGGAGCGGGCTCGCCAACTTCGCCCGCGCCTTCGGCGACGAGGAGGTGCAAGAGCGCGGTCCGGGTGACCGCGATCTTCGTGGTCGCGGCGGTCACGGTCGAGCTCGGCCTCGGGCTCGGGCTCGCCTGGCTGTTCAACCGCCAGATCTATGGCCGGCCGGTGCTGCGCTCGGTCATGATCCTGCCGATCTTCGCGACCCCGATCGCGGTCGGCTATCTGTTCTTCACGATCTTCTACGAGATCGGCGGCCCGCTCGAGTTCACGGGCATCCCCTGGCTCTCGGACCCGCGCTGGGCGCTGGTCTCGGTGATCCTGGTCGACATCTGGCAGTGGACGCCGTTCTGCTTTCTCGTGTTTCTCGCGGCCCTGCAGGGCATCCCGGACGAGCTGCTGGAATTGGCGGCGCTCGAGACCAACTCGCAGGTCGACCTCTGGCGCTACGTGATCCTGCCGATCCTGCAGCCGGTGATCATCATCGTGCTGCTGCTGCGCCTCGCCGAGGCGATGAAGCTGTTCGACATCATCGCCACGCTGACCAAGGGCGGCCCGGGCATCGCGACCCAGTCGTACAGCTATCTGGCGTTCACCCGCGGCTTCAAGCTCAACGACTTCGGCTACGCCTCGGCGATGGCGTTCATGCTGCTGATCGTGGTGATGGTGATCGTGACCCTGTTCTTCCGCCGCCTGAGGCAGACCTATGAATGACGCCGCCCAGATCGCGACCGGCACGCCGCCGCCCCGCCGCCGCGCGCGTCCGCGCGCACCGCAAGCGCACTCGCTGGCCGACGCGCTCTGGTCGCTGGTCGCGCTGGTGATCGCGCTGATCTTCTTCTTCCCGATCTACTGGGCGGTCTCGAACTCGCTGCGCCGGCCGGCCGAGACCTTCACGGTCGCGGGCCTCGGCATCCCGTTCATCGATTTCACGCCGACGCTCGAGAACTGGACCCAGCAGCTCGCGGTGCCCGAGGCCTACCAGGCGTTCCTCAACAGCAACATCATCGCGTTCACGGCCATGGTGCTGGCGCTCTGCCTCGGCCTGCCGGCCGCCTACGCGCTCGCCCGCTTCCGCTTCTTCATGATCCCGAACAAGGACCTCACGGTCTGGTTCCTCTCGCAACGCGTGCTGCCGCCGGTCGCGACCGCGGTGCCGTTCTTCATCGTGTTCTCCTCGCTCGACCTTCTGGACACGCGGATCGCGCTGGCGCTGGTCAACGCGACCTTCATCCTGCCGTTCGTCGTGGTGATCTGCCGCCAGACCTTCTACGACCTGCCGATCGAGCTCGAGGAGGCGGCCCTGGTCGACGGCGCCAGCCATTTCGGCGCCTTCCTCCGGGTCGCCCTGCCGCTCGCGCTGCCGGCGATCGCGGCCGCGGCGCTGATCATGTTCGCCTTCGCCTGGAACGAGTACCTGTTCGCGGTCATCCTGACGATCAAGAACGCCGCCACCATGCCGGTCCACATCGCGGGCGGGGTCGACACCCGCGGCGTCCAGTTCTGGTTCGTCGCGGTGCGCTCGCTGATCGCGATGATCCCGCCGGTGCTGCTGGCACTGCTCGCCCAGCGCTACATCGTCCGCGGCCTGACGCTCGGCGCGGTCAAGGGCTGAGCGCATGGCGGCATCGTTCGGCGGACGGTCCGCTGGACGCCGACCGCGGTCCGATCGCCAGCCGTGTTGCCGGCTTCTGTCTAGCGCAGGGTCGACGCCGCTTTGAAGCCTGCCCGGGCCGGGGCTGAAGCGATCGTTGGCATCGGTTCTGGTCCTGGTCGAAGGCGGAAGTCGGCCGCCTCTGTCACGCGCCCGTTGCAAGGCATAAGTTACGTGCATGCGATCGTCCGGGTGGATGGTCTTGATGGTCGCGATCCCGAGCCAGGCGTGTCGCGGCAAACCGTCTCCGTGCCGTCGCGGGGTTGATTTGGATCAAAGACCAGTTTTCCGGCGCGGCCCAGACTTAGATCGTGCGCGGGCTGAAGGCTTGAACTTGGTTGCAGGATGGTGACAGGGACGGGCTTGTGTGCCTTGGCGTCTTTGGCGCCGGGTCGGAATGAGAGGAGGAATTGAGGTGGCAGAGGGCTTGGTCACGCCTGATCAGCTCAGGCGCATCACCGAAGAGAAGGAGATGGCGAAGGCCAAGGAGGCGCTCGAGAAGAAGCGCAAGGTGGACGACGAGCGCCATCAGCTGCGCGACGCGTTCATGGCCCAGGATATCCACCCGGAGGTGTTCGAGCGCGTGTCGCGGGTGGTCCAGAGCGCGGCCGAGCGCGGCGAGAGCGAGGTGCTCGCGGTGCGCTTCCCCAGCGAGTACTGCACCGACGGCGGCCGCGCGATCAACAACTTCGAGCCCAACTGGCCCGAGACCCTGACCGGCTTCGCCAAGCACGCCCACGAGTTCTTTCTCAAGGAGCTCGAGCCGAAGGGCTACAAGGTGCGCGCCCAGATCCTGGACTTTCCGGGCGGCGTGCCGGGCGACGTCGGTATCTTCCTCAGGTGGTGACGACGCGAGATCGCGGCGGTGACACTGCGCCGCATCGCCAGCCCGAGCGCGCCCTCTATGCTGCGCCGCAGCAAACGCGGCGATGGCGCTAGAAGTCGCAAGATTTTCAGCCCTCGAGGAGGCGATCATGACGACGGCCAGAAGCAGCCGGACGGATGCAGGCACGACCGGCAGCGGAGCACGCGGTGGCAAGCCGCGGCCCGCTCGGGCAGCGGCCATACGGCGGCGATGACGCCCGAGGCGGCGGCCAAGGGCGTCACCTGGTCGCCGATGACCGCACCGTTCGCCGGCCTCGCCGAGGCGCCGATGCAATGGCTGAGCCAGGCCGCCGAGATGATGTCGCCAACGGCAAAGGCGGGCGAGACGGCGGCTCCGGTCGCCGATCGGGCCGGCAGCGCTTGGATGCGCGAGGCGCTCGACTACTGGGTCGACGCCGCCCAGCGCCAGATCCTGTTCTGGGACGTCATGCGCAAGCGCGGCAACCAGACGCTCGAGCACTACCGCAAGGGCAAGCCGCCGGTGCTGGTGTTCGACTACGACCTGATCGTGGACGGCCGCCAGCTCGAGCGGCCGGTCAACTACATGCTGCTGCGCATCAAGCCCGAGCGCGGGGTCGCGACCGACCCGAAGAAGCGGCCGTTCGTGATCGTCGACCCGCGCGCCGGCCACGGCCCCGGGATCGGCGGCATGAAGGAGTTGAGCCAGGTCGGGGTCGCGCTGCGCAACGGCCATCCGGTCTATTTCGTGGCCTTCCATCCCGAGCCCGAGCCCGGCCAGACGATCGCCGACGTCGCCTGGGCGGAGGCGCCAGTTCCTGCTCAAGGTCCAGGAGCTGCCATCCCGAGGCCGAGGGCAAGCCGGTCGTGGTCGGCAACTGCCAGGCCGGCTGGGCGATCATGATGCTCGCGGCCGCGGCCCCCGATCTCATGGGCCTGGTCAGCATCACCGGCTCGCCGCTCTCCTACTGGGCGGGCGTCGAGGGCAAGAACCCGATGCGCTACGCCGGCGGCCTGCTCGGCGGCAGCTGGCTCGCCTCGCTCGCGGGCGATCTCGGCAACGGCAAGTTCGACGGCGCCTACCTGGTCGACAACTTCGAGAACCTCAATCCCGCCAACACGCTCTGGACCAAGCAGTACAACCTCTATTCGAAGATCGACACCGAGGAGCCGCGCTACCTCGATTTCGAGAAGTGGTGGAGCGGCTATTTCTTCCTGAACAAGGAGGAGATCCGGGCGATCGTCGACGAGCTGTTCGTCGGCAACAAGCTGAGGAAGGGCACGATCCTGACCCAGGACCGGCGGACGATCGATCTGCGCAACATCAAGGCGCCGATCGTCGTGATCGCGTCCTGGGGCGACAACATCACGCCGCCGCAGCAGGCGCTGTTCTGGATCCCCGACCTGTACGAGAACGTGGCCGAGATCGTCGCCAACGAGCAGACGATCATCTACACGCTCGACGAGCGGATCGGCCATCTCGGCATCTTCGTCTCGGCCAAGGTCGCCGAGAAGCAGCACGCCGAGCTGGTCAACACGATGGACCTGATCGAGGTCCTGCCGCCCGGCCTCTACGAGATGGTGATCGAGGAGAAGACGCCCGAGGACGATCGGCGCCGACCTCCTGCCGGGTCAGTATCTGGTGCGCTTCGAGGGGCGCACGGTCGAGGACATCCTGAAGCTCGGCGATGGCCGCGAGCACGAGCAGGCGTTCGAGACCGTGGCCCGGATCTCCGAGATCAACGAGGGCCTCTACGACACGCTTCCTCAGCCCCTGGGTGAAGATGTGGAGCAATGAGGCGACGCGCCGAGGCGCTGCGGATGATGCACCCGCTCCGGCTCCAGCGCTTTCTGCTCTCCGACCTGAACCCGGCGATGTGGCCGCTGCGGGTGCTGGCCGAGATGGTGCGCAAGGACCGCCGGCCGGCCGCGGCCGACAACGCGCTGGTCAAGGCCGAGCACGCGGTCTCGGAGCAGATCGAGCAGGCGCTCGACAGCTACCGCGAGGCCCGCGATCGCATGCAGGAGCTGACGTTCAAGACGATCTACAACTCGCCGCTGGTCGAGGCCCTGGCCGGTCTGCGGGCGCCGCACGCCGATGCGCGCAAGCCGCGCGCCCGCAACGAGGCGCTGGAGAAGCTGCTCGAGGCGAAGATCGCCGCGATCCGCGCCCGCGAGGCGCAGGGCGGCTTCACCGAGGCGGTGATCCGGATCATGCTGGCCGGCGCCAAGGCGCAGCGGATGATCGACGCGCGCGGCTTCCGCCTCGCCCAGCAGCTTCGGGCCGAGCATCCGCGGCTGAAGGAGCCTGAGCCCGGAGCAGCTCGAAGGCGATCGTCAAGGAAGAGGCGTTCATGATCCGGTTCGACGAGGAGCATGCGCTGGCCAGCCTGCCGGCGCTGCTGCCGAGCGAGGCGGACCGGCGCGAGGCGCTCGAGCATCGTGCGCAAGGTCGGCCGCGCCGCGGCGAGCTCAGCGCCGAGGGCGAGGCCCTGCTCGACCAGGATCGAGCGCATCCTCGGGCTCGAGCCGGCAGCCCGCGCTCGCGCCGCGCACGCCGGCCAGGCAGCGCCGGCGACCGAGGCCGCCGCGAGCTGCCGGCGATTAGCCGCGGCGGGCGAGCACGACAGGGGAGGAGCGATGAAGAGGTCGCAGGATCCGGCCGAGATCAGCCCGCCGCACAAGGCGGCGCGGGAGTACCGGGTCTATCCGGCGCTGATCGAGCGCTGCGCCGAGCTCGAGCCGGTCAGCGCCGCGGTCGCGCATCCCTGCGACCAGTCGTCGCTGACCGCCGCGGTCGAGGCGGCCGAGGCGGGCCTGATCCGGCCGGTCCTGGTCGGCCCCGAGGCCAAGATCCGGGGCGTCGCCGAGCAGTTCGGCCTCGACATCGGCCCCTACCGCCTGGTCGATGCGCCGCACAGCCATGCCGCCGCCGCGGCCGCGGTCGAGATCGTGCGCTCAGGCCAGGCCGAGACCCTGATGAAGGGCAGCCTGCACACCGACGAGCTGATGGGCGCGGTGGTGAGGAAGGAGACCGGCCTGCGGACCGAGCGCCGGATCAGCCACGTCTTCATCATGGACGTGCCGACCTATCCCAAGCCGCTCGCCGTGACCGACGCCGCGATCAACATTTTTCCGGATCTCGAGACCAAGGTCGACATCGTCCAGAACGCGGTCGACATGGCGCATGCGCTGGGGGTGCGAGCGGCCCAAGGTCGCGATCCTGTCGGCGGTCGAGACGGTGACGCCGAAGATCCCCTCGACGATCGATGCGGCGGCGCTGTGCAAGATGGCCGAGCGCGGCCAGATCACCGGCGCGCCTGCTCGACGGGCCGCTCGCCTTCGACAACGCGATCAGCAAGGAGGCGGCGGCGATCAAGGGCATCCGCTCCGAGGTCGCGGGCGACGCCGACATCCTGCTGGTGCCGGACCTCGAGGCCGGCAACATGCTGGCCAAGCAGCTGACGTTCCTGGCCAACGCCGATGCCGCCGGCATCGTGCTCGGCGCGCGCGTGCCGATCATCCTGACCTCGCGCGCCGACACGGTGCGCGCCCGGATGGCGTCCTGCGCGGTCGCCGTCCTGCTCGCCCACGCCCGCCGCCAGGCCGCAGCACGCCCGCGGCGGAGTAGCCGGCGTGGCCGACGCCGTCCTGACCATCAACGCCGGCTCCTCGAGCCTCAAGTTCTCGGTCTACCGCGTCGCCGGGGCCGGCCGGCCGGAGCTCGCCGCCAAGGGTCAGATCGAGGGCATCGGCACCGCGCCGCGCTTCGTCGCCGAGGATGCCGCCGGCGAAGGCCTGGTCGACCGCCGCTGGCCGGACGATCGGACCTCCGGCCACGCCGAGTTCTTCGCGCGTCCTCGGCGGCTGGCTGCGCGAGCATTTCAGCGACATCGCGCTGATCGGCGTCGGCCACCGGGTCGTGCATGGCGGCGCCGACTACGCCATGCCGGTGCGCATCGATCCGGCGGTGCTCGCGAAGCTCGAGGCGCTCTGTCCGCTGGCGCCTCTGCACCAGCCGCACAACCTCGCCGGCATCCGCGCGGTCGCCGGGCTCCGGCCGGAGCTGCCCCAGGTCGCCTGCTTCGATACCGCCTTCCACCGCGCCCACCCCGAGGTCGCCGACTGGTACGCCCTGCCGCGCCGGTTCTACGACGACGGCATCCGCCGCTACGGCTTCCACGGCCTGTCCTACGAATACATCGCGCACGCCTTGCCGGAGGTCGCGCCCGAGATCGCCGACGGCCGGGTGGTGGTCGCCCATCTCGGCAGCGGCGCCAGCATGTGCGCCATGCAGGCCGGCCGCAGCATCGACAGCACGATGGGCTTCACCGCCCTCGACGGCCTGCCCATGGGCACCCGCTGCGGCGCGCTCGATCCCGGCGTCATCCTGCATCTGAACCGGGCCTACGGCATGGACGCGGACGCGATCGAGCGCCTGCTCTACCACGACTGCGGGCTGAAGGGCGTCTCCGCGATCAGCAACGACATGCGCGATCTTCTGGCGAGCGACGACCCGCGGGCGGCGCAGGCGATCGAGCTGTTCGTCTGGCGGATCGGGCGCGAGCTCGGCGCGCTCGCCGCGGCGCTCGGCGGCCTCGATGGCCTCGTGTTCACCGCCGGGATCGGCGAGCGCTCGGCCGCGATCCGCGCGCGGGTCTGCGCGCGCGCCGCCTGGCTCGGGATCGCGCTCGACGAGGCTGCGAACCGCGCCGGCGGCCCCAAGATCTCGACCGCGACCAGCCGGGTCGCCGTCTACGCGATCCCGACCGACGAGGAGCAGATGATCGCCCGCCACACGCTGGCCGTGCTCGGCCGGGCGCGGACCCCCGGAGCTTCATGATGGCAACGACCGAGAGAACCGTGCCGTTCGATGCCAACCTCCGCCGGCTCGAGGGCAAGAAAGGCCTCGTGATCGGCATCGCCAACGAGAACTCGATCGCCTGGGGCTGTGCCCGAGGCATTCCGCTCGTTCGGGGCCGAGCTCGCGATCACCTATCTGAACGACAAGGCGAAGCCCTACGTGGAGCCGCTGGCGCAAAAGCTCGAGGCGCCGGTCTTCATGCCGCTCGACGTCCAGGCCCCGGGCCAGCTCGAGGCCGTATTCGACGAGATCGGGCGGCGCTTCGGCCGGCTCGACTTCGCGCTGCACTCGATCGCCTTCGCGCCCAAGGCGGACCTTCAGGGCCGCGTGGTCGACTGCTCGCGCGAAGGTTTTCTGACAGCGATGGACGTCTCCTGCCACTCCTTCATCCGCATGGCGAGGCTTGCCGAGCCGCTCATGACCGATGGCGGCGCGCTGTTCACCATGAGCTATTTCGGCGCCGAGCGGGTGATCGAGAACTACAATCTGATGGGCCCGGTCAAGGCGGCGCTCGAGGCCTCGGCGCGCTATCTGGCGGCCGAGCTCGGACCCAAGGGCATCCGCGTGCACGCGATCTCGCCCGGGCCGCTCAAGACCCGCGCCGCCTCCGGCATCGCCCATTTCGACGCCCTGCTCGACCAGGCGGCGGAACGGGCGCCGGCGCGCCGCCTGGTGACCATCGAGGATGTCGGTTTTGCGGTCGCGGGGCTCGCGACCGACGCCGCCAAGCTGATCACCGGCGATACGATCTACATCGACGGCGGCTATCACATCATGGGCTGATCCTCTTGGTCGCTTTGCCGTCTGCCGGCTGACGCGACCCTCGCCGGTGGTTAGGGGAACTGGCGTCGCCGACCGCCGTGCGGCGCTTCGCTGAACCGAGGGCGGCGAGCTCACCCGGATCGGCCGGCGACCGGTCGCCGCGTGCGCCAGAGGCTGGACTTGCGATGCGGCGAACAACCGTGACCCAGAAGGACGGCGAGAACCGCATCGAGCGCACCGTCGGCCTCGTGATGCTGGCGGTGCTGGCGGTCGGCTGCCTGTTGGTGCTGCGGCCGTTCTTCACCGCCGTCTGCTTCGCGCTGATCCTGGTGGTCGCCACCTGGCCGGCGTTCGAGGCCCTGCAGCGCCTGCTCGGAGGCCGCAAGGCACTCGTCGCGCTCCTGATGATCACGCTCGCGACCCTGGTGTTCGTGCTGCCGCCCGCCCTGATCGCCTCGAGCGTCGATACAACGTCGCCGGCGCGGTCCGGCCGGCGCAACATCGCGCAGCACCGCCTACCGCCGCCACCGGCCTGGGTCGCCGAGATCAAGGTGATCGGCCCGGAGCTCTCGACCCGCTGGCAGGCCCTGGCGAACGGCGAGCCCGAGGCGGCAGAACGGGTCCAGGCGTTCGTCGTCTGGGCCCGGCAGCAGCTGATCGGCGCTGGCCTCAGCCTGGGCAACGCCGTCGTGCAGCTGATCCTGGCCATGCTGACCGCGTTCTTTCTCTATCGTGACGGCGTCGCGGCCCAGCGCAGCCTGATGTCAGCCGGCCGTAGGATTGCGGGCGACAACGCGCCGCGGCTGCTGCGGGTCGCCCGCGCGACCATCAACGGCGTTGTTTACGGCGTCCTCGGGACCGCGCTCGCCCAGGCGCTGCTGCTTCTGATCGGGCTTTGGATCACGGGCATTCCCGCTGCGTTGCTGGCCGGCCTCCTGCTGTTCGTGCTGTGCCTGATTCCGCTCGGGCCCCTGCTCATCATGGGTCCGGCGGCGGTCTGGCTCTATGTCGGCGGGGAGGTCGGCTGGTCGGTCTTCATCGTCGTCTGGAGCATCGCCGCCGGCCTGGTCACCGACAACGTCCTCAAGCCCTGGCTGATCAGCCGCGGCAGCGACCTGCCCCTGATCCTGATCCTGTTCGGCGTCATCGGCGGCGCCGTCACGTTCGGCGGCCTTGGTCTGTTCCTCGGCCCGACACTGCTGGCGGTCGGTTATGAGCTGATCCGCGAGTGGAACGCCGTCGAACCCCCGGACGCGCAGCTGAGCTTCACCGAATGATTCTGAGGAGGCGCTGCCACTGTCGACATGACGTCAGAATGCGGCAGGGGAAACGGATTGAGGCGGCCGCGACAGGAGCTCGAAAGCGTGAGAGCGCTGCTTGCTCGTGGGCACAGCCGGGAGTAGGGAAAGGAGCAGGCCCCGACGGCCCTCTCGACCGGTGATCGGTCGGGCGAGGGTCCAAGGGGCAGCAACAAACCAGGGCAGGGGGACGACCGTGCAACTGAGCCGCGACGAGTTGCTCAAGGCCTACCGGCAGATGCGCACCATCCGGGCGTTCGAGGACGCGGTCCACGAGGAGTTCTCGGCCGGCAACATCCCGGGCTTCGTCCATCTCTATGCCGGCGAGGAGGCCTCGGGCGTGGGCTTTTGCCTGCATCTGAACGATCAGGACCGGATCGCCTCGACCCACCGCGGCCACGGCCACTGCATCGCCAAGGGCTGCGACGTCAAGGGCATGATGAAGGAGATCTTCGGCCGCAAGGGCGGCTTGTGCGGCGGCAAGGGCGGCTCGATGCACATCGCCGATCTGTCCAAGGGCATGCTCGGCGCCAACGGCATCGTCGGCGGCGGGCCGCCCTTGATCTGCGGCGCCGCGCTCACCGCCAAGACGCTCAAGACCGGTGGCGTCGCGATCGCCTTCGTCGGCGACGGCGGCTCCAACCAGGGCACCACGCTCGAGAGCATGAACCTCGCCAAGGCCTGGAACCTGCCCGCGATCTTCGTCTTCGAGGACAACGGCTACGCCGAGTCGACCGCGAGCTCCTGGTCAGTCTCGGGCGATCTGGTCGAGCGCGGCAAGGCCTATGGCATTCCCTCCCGGCGCGTCGACGGCCACGACTTCTTCGAAGTCTGGGACGCCGCCCGCGAGGCGATCGAACGCGCCCGTGCCGGCGACGGTCCGAGCGTCATCCACGCCAAGCTCGCCCGCTACTACGGTCACTTCGAGGGCGATGCCATGACCTACCGGCAGGCGGGCGAGATCGAGAAGATCAAGGCCGAGAAGGACTGCCTGATGATGTTCCGCCAGCGCGTCCTCGAGGCCGGGCTGCTCGAGGGCGGCCAGCTCGATGCGATCGACGGCGAGATCAAGAGCCTGATCGAGCAGACCGTGATCGAGGCCAAGGCGGCACCGCCGCCGACCGAGGCCGATCTCATGACGGACGTCTATGCCTCTTATTAGCTTCGGCCGCGCGAGCGGTTGCGCAGGGGAGAAGCAGGACGATGGCCAAAATCATCTTCATCTTGCAACGGCGGACCGATCTGTCCAGGGCCCAGTGCCTGGAGTACTGGCGCAGTGACAGGCATGGCTCGGTCGTCCGCAAGATCCCGGGCCTGAGGAAGTGGGTGCTGAACGACGTCGTCGGCGGCCCGGACGAGGCCGCCTGCGATGGCATCGGCGAGATGTGGTTCGACAGCGACCCGGCCATGACCAACGCGCTGAGCTCGTCGGAGATGGGGGCGGCGGTCGAGGATGCCAAGAATTTCCTCGACATGCAGACGACCAGCCTGCTCGTCGTCTCGGAGCGGACGATGCTCGGCTGAGCGCTGGGGCATGGCTTCATAAGGCTTGCGGGGCGGCGGTTCCCTTCCGGGAGCCACGAAAAGGCGAGATGGATGGCGGCTTCAGGCGGGGGTCCCATCCGGCAGAGGAGGCATCGGGATGTCGAAGAAGTCGTACCGGCAGGCGATCCAGGAGGCGCTCCGCCAGGAGATGGAGCGCGACCCGCGGGTCATCATCATGGGCGAGGACGTGGCCGGCGGCATGGGTGCTCCCGGCGAGGACGACGCCTGGGGCGGGCCGCTCGGCGTCACCAAGGGCCTGGAGCCGATCTTCGGGCGCGAGCGCGTCCTCGATACGCCGATCACCGAGAGCGCCTTCATCGGCGCCGCGGCGGGCGCCGCCGCGACCGGCCTTAGGCCGGTGGCCGAGCTGATGTTCGTCGACTTCTTCGGGGTCTGCTTCGACCAGATCTACAACCAGGCCGCCAAGTTCCGCTACATGTTCGGCGGCAAGGCCACGACACCTCTCGTCGTGCGCACGATGTACGGGGCGGGCTTTCGCGCCGCCTCCCAGCACAGCCAGTGCCTCTACCCGATCTTCACCCACATCCCTGGCCTCAAGGTCGTGCTGCCGAGCTCTCCCTACGAGGCCAAGGGCCTCCTGATCCAGTCGATCCGCGACGACGACCCGGTGATCTTCTTCGAGCACAAGGCGATGTACGACGAGGAGGAGGAGGTCCCGGACGACCCCTACACGATCCCGTTCGGCGAGGCCAATCTCACCCGCGAGGGCGATGATGTGACGATCGTGGCCTTCGGCCGCATGGTCGGCTTTTCCAACCAGGTCGCCGACAAGCTGGAGAAGGAGGGCATCAGCTGCACGGTGGTCGACCCGCGCACGACCTCGCCGCTCGATACCGAGACGATCCTCGAGGCCGTCGAGGAGACCGGTCGCCTGGTCGTGGTCGACGAGGCGCATCCCCGCTGCAACATGGCGACCGACATCGCGGCCCTGGCGGCGCAGAACGTGTTCAAGGCGCTCAAGGGCCCGATCCAGATGGTGACTGCACCGCACGCGCCGGTGCCGTTCTCGCCGCAGCTCGAGGATCTCTACATTCCGAGCCTGGACAAGATCGAGGCGGCGGTGCGCCGCACCATGGCCAGCTGAGGGATCGAGCGCCGGCTGCGGCGCCGGGCAAGTCAGGGGATGAGCCGATGACCGATGCGATCAAGCCGATCGTCATGCCCAAGTGGGGACTGGCGATGCAGGAGGGCATGGTCGCCAAGTGGCTGGTCGAGGAGGGCGCCAAGATCCAGGGCGGCCAGGAGATCCTCGACATCGAAACCTCGAAGATCGCCAACGTCTACGAGAGCCCGGTCGCAGGCCCGCTGCGCCGGCGGCTGGTCGGTGAGGGTGAGACGGTGCCGGTCGGCGCGCTGCTGGGCGTGGTCGCGGACAGCTCGGTCTCGGATGCCGAACTCGACGCCTATGTGGCCCAATTCCAGGAAGAGTTCGCGACCCGCGCGGCCGAAGCCGGCGTCGCCGCGCCGGAGCCGGAGACCATCGAAGCAAGCGGACGCCGCTTTCGCTACCTGGCGCTGGGTGAGGGGGAAGGGCCGCCGGTCGTCTTCCTCCATGGCTTCGGCGGCGATCTCAATAACTGGCAGTTTAATCAGGAGGCGCTGGCCGAGAGCCACACGACCTACGCGATCGACCTGCCGGGGCACGGCGGCTCGAGCAAGGATCTGGGCCCAGGCCACGTCCATGTCGGCGCGCTGGCCGCCGCCGTGGTCGACTTCCTCGATGCCAAGGAGATCGCCGCAGCGCACCTGATCGGCCATTCGCTCGGGGGCGCGATTGCCCTCGACCTGGCGTTGAACCATGCCGGAAGGGTTGCCTCGGCGACCCTGATCTGCTCGGCCGGGCTTGGGCCCGAGATCAACATGGCCTACATCGACGGCTTCATGCAGGCCAAGCGGCGCAAGCAATTGCAGCCGGTGCTCGAGCTGCTGGTCGCCGATCCGGCCATGATCTCGCGCGAGATGATCGAGGATGTGCTCAAGTTCAAGCGCCTGGACGGGGTCGAGGCGGCGCTCAACCGGATCATCGACGACAGCTTCGCGGGCGGCCAGCAGGCGCTCGAGCTGACCGGCAGGCTGGGCGAGCTGACCGTGCCCGTGCAGGTGATCTGGGGCCGCCAGGACCGGATTATCCCCGCAGGCCATGCCGAGGGCCTGCCCGCCAGCATCGCGGTGCACGTCTTCGACGACGCCGGCCACATGGCGCACATGGAGAAGGCGGCCGAGGTCAACGAGCTGGTCAAGGCGCTGGTCGGCGGCTGACCCGGCGGGCCAAGCCGAGCCCGGCGGCGCGGCTCGCTGTCGCAGCCATTCCTCAACGCCAGGTCTTGAGGTGCGGCGCTTTCGCCCCAGCCTCAGTGAGGCGAAGCCAGAGCGCTCGAACTGGAGAGGAAGCCATGACCAGCAGCGTAAGGCCGATCCCGGAGGGCTATCATAGCCTGACGCCCTATCTGATCGTGAACGATGCCGCCGGCGCGCTCGCGTTCTACAAGCAGGCCTTCGGCGCCACCGAAGTGATGCGCATGCCGGCGCCGGCCGGGCGGGTCGGTCACGCCGAGCTCAAGATCGGCGATTCGCGGATCATGCTGGCGGACGAATTTCCGGACATGGGAGCGCGCGGTCCGAAGGCCTTCGGCGGCTCGCCGGTCAGCCTGCATCTCTACGTTGAGGATGTCGATGCCGTGGTGAAGCGCGCGCTCGCGGCCGGTGCCAAGGAGGTGCGGCCGGTCAAGGACCAGTTCTACGGCGACCGCCTGGGCAGCGTGACCGATCCCTTCGGGCATGTCTGGCACATCTCGACCCACGTCGAGGACGTGCCGGCGGACGAGCTCAAGCGCCGCGCCGAGCAGGCGATGGGGCAGGCAGGCGGCTGAGCTGCTGCTAGAGCGACGTCCGCAGGTGGAAGGACTTCGGCCGCGTGAGGACCTCGTATTGGAGCCGCGAGAGAGAACAGCCGCGGCCGGAATCCTTGACCCCTGTCCAGGCGAGCGCCGGGTCCAAGTAGTCGCAGCGGTTCATGAACCAGGTGCCGGTCTCGACCTGGTCGCCGATCCGGACCGCGGCTGCCTCGTCTGAAGTCCAGATTGCGGCGGTCAGGCCGTAGCGGCTGTCGTTCATGAGCCGCACGGCCTCGTCGTCGCCCTTGACGCGCATCACCCCGACCGCGGGGCCGAAAGTCTCCTCGGTCATGATCCGCATCGTATGGTCGACCGCGGTCAGGACCTGCGGCGCCATGTAGGCAGAGCCCGGCGTGTCCTTGGCGAACGCCTTGGGGTCGAGGTGCGCCTTCGCACCCGCAGCAGTCGCAGCTTTGATCTGGTCGCGGACGAAATCGGCCGCCGCGGGCCGGACGAGGGGGCCGAGCGTGGTCTCGGGGTCGGTCGGGTCGGCGAGCTTGTAGCTGCGGGCGACCTCGACCAGGCCCTCGATGAAGCCGTCGTAGACGGCCTCGTGGACGTAGATGCGCTCGATCGCGCAGCAGGACTGGCCGCTGTTGAAGAAGGCGCCGTCGGCCAGGTTCTCGATGGCATGGGCGAGGTCGGCATCGGGCCGGACGTAGGCCGGGTCCTTGCCGCCGAGCTCGAGACCGGCACCGAGGAAGCCATGCGATGCCGCCTCCTGAACACTGTGGCCGCCCTTGACCGAGCCCGTGAAGCTGACGAAGTCCACGGTCCCGCTCGCGATGATCCGGCTGGTCGCCGCGTGGCTGAGGTTCAGATGCTGGAAGACGCCCGCGGGCAGGCCCGCGGATGCGAAGGCTTCGGCAAAACGCTCGGCGGTCAAGGGGGTCTGGGCCGACGGCTTGAGGAGCACCGCATTGCCTGCCATGAGCGCCGGGACGATGCCATTGACCGCGGTCAGGTAGGGATAGTTCCAGGGCGCGATCACGAACACGACCCCAAGCGGGGTCCGCCGGATGAAGCGCGTGAAGCCCGCCTTGTCTCCGACCGCGACGTCGGCCAGCGCCTCATCGGCGACCTCGATCATGTAACGGGAACGCTCCTCGAAGCCGCCGACCTCGCCAGGCGTGTAGCGGATCGGGCGGCCCATCTGCCAGGTGATCTCGGCCGCGATCTCGGCCTTGTTCGCGACCAGAGCGTCGACCGCGCGCGTCAACAGCGCCGCCCGCTCCGCGACCCTGAGGCCTCGCCAATCTGCCTGCGCTCGCCTCGCCCGCGCGAGCGCCTCCTCGATCTCGGCATCGCCGGCCAGCGGTCGTTCGACATAGACCTCGCCGTTTACCGGAGATATCACGCGAATGCGATCGCTCATCTCGTTCTTCCAACGGGCAAAAGGGCCGCGGCATCAGGCCGGACATCAACGCTCTGTGGCGATGCTCCGACTCGAAGCGCAGCGATGATACGGAGGCTTGGCGCGTCTGACAAACCGATTGCCGGGGCTTAACTGCCGCGCCGGCCCAGCCGGTCGGTGAGGCAGGCGAGCGCGGGCAAAAGGACGAGGGCGCCGAGCAGGTTGGCAAGAAAGGCGAAGGCCAGGATGAGGCCCATGTCCGCCTGGAACTGAAGCGCTGAAAAGACCCAGGAGCCGACGCCGATCGCGAGCGTCAGCCCCGTCAGCAGCACCGTTTTGCCGGTGACGCGGAGGGCGTGGCGCCAGGCGTCGGCGAGCGCCAGACCCTGCCGCCGGCAGGCCTCGAGACCGGCATAGAGATAGATGCCGTAGTCGACGCCGATTCCGACCGCGAGCGCCGCCACGGGCAGCGTGGAGACGGTGAGCCCGATGCCAAGCAGAGCCATCAGCGCGTAGATCAGGACGGAGATCAGCGCGAGCGGCAGGACGATGCAGAGCATGGCGCGCAGCGATCGGAAGGTGAGAGCGGTGAGACCGAGGATCGCCGCGTAGATGTACACCAGGATCGGCAGCTGCGCACTCGCGACGACCTCGTTGGTGGCCGCCATGACGGCAAGGCTGCCGCCCGCGAGGCGGAAGCGCCAGCGCTCGGAGTCGTTGCTCGCCGCGTAAGCCTTCACGGCATCGATCACGCGGGCGATGGTGGCTGCCCGATGGTCGGCCGTGAAGATCTCGACCGGCATCACGCTGCAGTCGCCGTTCAAGAGCCCGGAGCTGGTCTCGATCGGGGCGACCGCCTGGGCGAGATTGCGCGGGTCGCGAGGCAGAACCCGCCACTTCAGGCTGCCCTCGTTCCAAGCGGCGTGCACGATCTTGGCGACCTGCGGCAGCGAGCGGGTCGCGCGTACGCCCGGAACGCTCGCCATGTGCCATTGGAAGCGGTCGATCGCGGCCATGATGTCGTAGTCGACGCAGCCGTTGGGCACGGTCTCGACCATGACTTGGAGCAGGTCGACGCCGACCCCGAAGTGGCTGGCGATATAGGCGCTGTCCTGGTTGTAGCGCGCATCCGGCCGCAGCTCGGCGATCCCGGCCCGGAGTTCGCCGATCTGCAGCTCGCGCGCCGCCATCGTGCCGAACGCCAGCAGAACGAGCGCCAACAGGAGGGCGACGGTCGCCGCCCGCGGCCTCGCGAAGCGTGCGAAGGTCCGCTCCAGCCAGAGCGGACGGACCGCCCGCGCGCCTGGAACCAGATCGCGAGGCCCGACCAGCGAAAGCAGGATCGGCAGCAGCACGAGGCTGGTCAGGAGGATGCTCACCACGCCGAGCGCGGCCGCGACCGCCAGCTCTTCGAGCATCCGGATACCGATCAGCGCGATTGTCAGAAAGCCGAGCAGGTCGGTGGCAAGCGCGCTGCTTCCCGGCAGCAGGAGCTTCCGAAACGCCAGGCGGGCGGCGCTCCGCCGATCGGCGCCGGCTGCGATCTCGGCAGCGTAAGCGCCGATCATCTGCAGGCTGTGCGAGATGGCGATCGCGAAGATCAAAAAGGGCAGCAGAATCGACATCGGATCGAGCCCGAAGCCCGCCAGCGGCATGAGGCCGAGGGTCCAGACCACGGCGATGCTGGCCGAGGCCAGGACGAGCGCGGTGAGCCCGACCGAGCCCACGAACAGGTAGACGAGGATTGCGGTGATCAAGACCGTGACGCCGAGGAACGCGACCACGCCCGCGGCGCCCTCGGCGATGTCGCCGACCGCCTTGGCGTATCCCAGGATCCGGATGTCGATGCGATCGTCGATGAAGGGCGCCCGGATCGATTGCTCGAGGCGCCGGGCGACATCGAGATCGTCGGACGATCCCGGCGAACCGGGGGAGCGCCCGATCAGCTCGGCGCTGATCAGGACGGCGGAAAAGTCGTCGGCGACCAGGCGGCCGACCAGATCGGCCTTGAGGATGTTTTCGCGCACCCGCGCGAGGCCCGCCGGGGTCGGCCGGAAATCGGCCGGAATCACGGCGCCGCCCGCGAACCCGCCCTCGACGACCTCGACGAATCGGACGTTGGGGGTGAAGAGCGAGCGGACCGTGCTGCGATCGATGCCCGGCAGAAACAGCACGGCGTCGGTGACCCGCCGCAGCGTCTCGAAGAAATGCGGAGTGAAGATGTCGTCATCCTTCGCGCGCACGGCGATCAGAAGCCGGTCGGCGCCGCCGAACGCATCCCGGTGCTCGAGAAAGGTCTGGATGTAGGGATGGGTGAGCGGCAGGCGCTTCTCGATCCCGGCCTCGATCCGGAGACGGCTCGCGTGCTGGCCGAGAAAGACGGTCGCGATCGCCAACAGCGCCAGGATCAGAATGCGATGCCCGAATACTGCGCGCTCGATCCAGGCGCCCATCGCCGGGTCTAGCGGGCGTTGACCAGCACTTTGGGCTCCGCCCGAAGGCTGTGCCCGGAGAAATGACTGAGGCCGCCCTCGCCGACCGTCAAAAGCTGATCGGGGGTCAGCTCGACCAGCGCCGCAATGCCTCTTCGGTCGGGCCGCTGATGGAGCTCAAAGCTGCGAGCGCCGTCACCGCTCAGCAGCATCGCGCCGCCGAGCCCGGCCAAAATAACGCTGCCATCGGCGCGCACGAGGCCGGTAAGGAGGGTCGCGGCCGTGCCGGTCAAAAGCGGCTGCCAGGTCGCGCCGCGGTCCTCGGAGCGGAACAGGTGCCCCCGCAGACCGAACACCAGGAGCGCGCCGTCGTCGAGCGCGAGGACGCCAAAGAACGAGCCCTCGTAGGGGCTTGGCAGCTGCTGCCAGGTCTCGCCCCGGTCGTTTGAGCGCAGGATCGAACCGGCTTCGCCGGCGATGTAGAGCGTGCCGTCCGGCGCGGCCGCGATGGCGTTGGCGTGGGGCGCCTCGTCGTTGTCGAGAACACGTCGCCAGCTGTGGCCGCCGTCCCCAGTTGTGAGCACGAGCCCGTAGGCGCCGATCACGACGCCATGCTCAGGGTCGGCGAACCAGAGGTCGAGCAAGGGACGATCCGGCTCGGACACGACGCGTTGGACCGCCCAGCGCTGCCCGCCGTCGTCGCTGCGCAGCACGAGGCCATCGTAGGTCACCGCAAAGACACGTTGGTCGTCGACGATCTGAACCGCGGTCAGCGTGCTCAGGGTCGGAATCGCGGCCTGCCGCCAACTGAGACCGGAATCGCCCGACAGCAGGACCTCTCCGCGCTCGCCAACCACGACGACGCGGGAGCCTTCACTATCGGCATCGAGCAGCAGCGATGCCGCGACCGGCGGCACGGCCGCCGCGCGGTCGTTGGCGAGGCCCGAGTGCATGTGCGCCGCCAGTGCGAGCAGACCAGCGAGCCACAGCTTCGAGGATCGACGTGCGGTTCGGGTTCGGCTCATGGCGTGGCCGTTCGGCATCGGTCAAGCTACCGCCGGCCAAGCCGGCGCAGGGCGTCGGGCGTGAAGTCCCCGGGGTCGAGATCGATGTTGAACTCGTCGACCGGCAGCTCGTTGTTCAATCCGTAGGCCAAATAACGCCCATTCTGGAGATCGTATACACAGAAGAGCGTTTCCCAGAGGAGTGGAACTTCATAGTAATTAATAGTGTAGGCTTCCGCCAAGCGCCAAATCTGACCTTGCCGATCGTAATGATCGGCGACGACGATCTGCCAGCTGTCCTCATCGAGAAACAACTGCCGGCGAGCATAGATGTGACTGGCGCCTTTCTTGAGCTTGGCGTCGACCTCCCAGACCCGGTGCAACTCGTAGCGCGTGTCGTCCGGATTGATGTGCCCGGGCTGGATGATCTGTTGGTTCGTAAGACGGTCGCTGTGCAGACGATAGTTGTTGTAGGGAACGTACAACTCCCGGCGGCCGACCAGTTGCCAGTCATAGCGGTCCGGGGCGCCGTTGAACATGTCCAGCTGATCGCTGGTGCGCTGGCCGTCGGAAGCGGTGCCGGGATTGTCGTAGGCGACGTTCGGGGCGCGCCGGACCCGGCGCTGGCCCGGGTTGTAAGTCCAGGCCTGGCGCGGCTCGGCCTTCTGGTTCAGGGTCTCGTGGACCAAAAGGATGGTGCCCGCGAGCCGGGGCGGCGCGGTGACCGCTTGCAGGAAATAGCCGAGGTGGTTGTCGATGCTCTCGGTCGTCGCGCCCGGCTGGGCATAGAGAAAGATGGCCTTCTCGTCGATCTGGACCTCCGTGAAGGCGCCAGCCGCGGTCGGCGTCACCTGCGCGGTCTCGCGATGGACCGAACGGCCGCGATAGCGAAGCAGGTGATTCCAGATCGCCTCCAGCCCGCTTTGCGGGATCGGGAAGGGGATGCCTTCGCTGGCGAGGACGACGCCGTTGCCATCGGAGCTCAACTCGGCGGTGGTTGCGTTCGCGATCGTCTTGTCGTCGATCCGCTGGGGCAGTGAGGCGCTGCGGCGGCTCGGATAGACGAGCATCCGCCAGCTGTCCGGGTAGCGCTCAAGCATGGCGATCTGACCGGGCGAAAGCTTGTCCGCATATTGCTGGACGTTGGCGGCGGTGATCGTGAACAGGACCTGGTCGGCCACGAACGGGTCGGGGTGGTGCATGCCCACGCGATAACCCGCGGGTGGCTCGCGGATGCCGCCGTCCCAGGCTGGAATGGTGCCCTCGTCGTTACCGGCCCGGATCGCACCGAGCGGCGTCAGCTCGTGCCCGAGCCTGGCCGCCTCCACGGCTGGCACTTTGGCCACCGCCGGCCCGGCCAGGGCGCAGATCGCGAGCCCCAAAAGCGCGCCGGTCGTGATCAGGGCCGCCTGGGCGGGCATGGCCGGTCGCTCGCGCCTTAGAAGAAGCAACTGACGCTCACAGAGACGAAGTCGCGGTCTTTGACCAGGTTGAAATCGTCACCACCAAAATAATTGGTGTACGAAATGTCGGCTTGCACCGTGTTCAGATAGGTCGCGCCAAGCGACAGGGTCACGGCCTTGCGGCCCTCGACGAAATTGCCGAGCGGCTGCGGGGTCGTGCCCCCGACGTCGTGGGCGAAGGCAATCTGGGGGATCAGGTTCACAGGGCCAAGCGCGCCGAGATACTCGGCCCGCAACAACGCTCGATAGCCCCAGGAGAAATCGTCGGCGAAACCGTCCGTCGTGGTGACCGGCTGAATGCCGGCCTGGGTGAAGAACGAATTGCCACTGGTGTAGGTGCCCGGACCCTCGTAACGCAGCTTACTCTTGCTTTCCATGTCGCGCACGTAGGTCGCGCCGACCTCGCCGATGACGGACAGCTGGTCGGCGCCGAGACGCGCGCCGAGCAGCTGGGTCGCCGTCATCTGCCCCTGCACGACGTCCTTGCGCCGGTAGCCAGAGATTTCCTGGTCGAAGCCGAAGCTGCCGAGCTCGACTCTGGCCGAAGACCGCGGGATTGACCGGCGACAGGCCGGCGTACAGGATCTCGGTGTCGTCGACCTGGAGGGCCTGATCGAACCGATAGGACACCTCACCCTGGAGCGCCGGCCCGTTGCCGCCGAGCGCCGTGTTGAAGCTCGCGCCCACCAGGTCGATGTCCTCCGGGTACTCGACGAAATAACGCGCACTATCAGCGTAGTCGCCGGCCGCGAGGCCGGCTGTGGTTCCGGTCCGGGCGCTGACGACGGGTAATTGACTGTGGTGGTGAATGTAGTAGAGGCCGAATTCGGTGGCGTTCAGCGCCTCGGCGAAATAGCGGAGCGCGAGGCCAAACTGGTCGCTGTCGGGCGGCTCATGGTCGGACGCGCGCGGGATCGAGGTGCCGATCGGCGGATTGGCACCGGGCGGCAATGGCGGATCGTCGGTGATCGGCGGTTGGCCAAAGCCCAGGAAGACGCGCTTGCCGCCCGGGCTCGCGAAGTCGTTGGTGGAGAAAAATGTGCCATCGGGCTCGATCTCGGTGTTCTCCCACCTGAGCCTGCCAGAAAGCCTCCGCCGACAGCCCATGGCTGAGGCCGAGGTTGGCGTCGACGGCCAAGACTGGGATCAGGGCATCGCGCAGCTCGGCGCCGGCCACGCGCAACTTGGTGACGTCGACCGGGTTCACGGTGTTGATGCCGTTCGGAATGAACGTGCTCTCGCCCCAACTGATGACCTGGTTGCCGGCGCGGACGGTCAGCGGCAGCGAACCGAGGTTGAAGTCGCCAGTGGCATACGCGTCCAGAACCTCGATGTCACGCCCGGCGTTGTCCTTGGCGTCGCTGCTGAAATCGGTACGTTCGGGATCGATGTCCATGATTGCCGCATCGTAGAAATAGAACAGGCGACCGAAGAAGCCAAGGTTGCGCCAGCGCAGGTCGAGTTCGTGGGTGACCTGCGATGACAAGGAGGTAAAGTCGCCCTTGTCGAAATTGAGGTTGCCATTGTCGCCATTGATCGAGTCGGCAGAGCCGCCGTTGACGACTCCGACCAGGCCGGGGTCCCGATTCTGAACGCGAAGCGAGGCACCCAGCGTGATCGTGGTATCGAGATGGCCGGCAAACTCTCCATCCTCGCTCCGGTACTCGATCGGCCACGCCGACCGCGCGATTCCGCTCAGGATCAAGATGGCGACCAGGAGGGCCCCGCCGAGCCCCGGGCCGGCAGCGCTCGATCCTTCGCCTCCTCGGCCGGGCGCCCGCTTGCATGCGACTTCCCCACGCCACCCCGCGCCCTATGGGACACCAGTTGCCTCGCAACTTCAAGTCTGGTGCCGACCAGACGGCTTCGCCGACTGCGTTTGTGGGTCCGCAACCCCGCAGCGCCCTCCGTGCTGACGTCCGCGGGCTTACTCGGGGATCGGCAACTGGTAAAACAGGAACGATCCGAAGCTCGCGACCGGCAGCAGGTCGTGTGCCCACGCCGGATTGCCCTCGAGGCGATGGAATCCGGTCGCGCCGAGAGTCGGATCGGCCAGGCTGCCGCGCAGTGCCCGTCGGGCGATCCGCCGGCAGAGCTGGAGCTCGTCCCCAAGCGCGTTCATCGTGACCGCATCAACAAAGCGGGCGGGTGGCGGTTCGCCCAAAGCGGGGTCGCGGTCGCGGCGAGGCTGGCGCGCGCGATTGACGAGCGCTGCCGCCAGCGCCTCCAGGACCCGCACGCTTTGATCGGCCCCGAGCGTGAGCAGGGTCAGCGCGAGCCCTTCGACGTCCATCCGGCGCTCCGGATCCCCGACCTCGAGGGGCTCAGGCTGCATCGGCGTCACCTTCGGGCTCAAGGCCTTCGGACTCGCCACCGAGCCGATACGATCGGTGCCGGGCCGCGCGCTGCTCGGCCTGGAAGGCATAGGTGAGACGCGCCTCGAGTCGCAACAGATGGTCGGTCAGACGTTTCTCGACATCCTTGAGATCGGCCAGGGTGGCGTAGAGTCGGGCAACCTCGAGCTTAGATTGCGCCAGATTTTCCAGCACGACGTTCAAATTGGCCTGAACCTCGCGATACAGCTTGAGCAGCGAGCGCTCGGCCTCGCGCCGGCCCTGCTGCATCATCCAGAACAGGCAGCCAAACGCCGGAATTTCGATCGCGGTGATCCACCACATCCAACTGAGCGTCCATTCCTGGTTCATGAGTTCTCCTCCCGCAGGCAGGGCCAACAGTTGAAACCCGGCGCCCGTTCGGTCCGAGCGCCGCCAACCTCAGAGTGGGAAATCGGTTGCCGCCGCTTCGAGACTGCGACCCGGCCGCCAATCGCGTCGCCGCCCGGGGGCGTAGCGGCGCAGGCGCACCGGTTCGGCCAAAAGGCAGCCGCTGACCGCATCGAGACCGTCGTCACGGCAGCGGCGACCGGGGCGCCACTCACGCATCTCCTCAATGAACCGCGTGGCCCAGACCTCCGCATGCGCCCGCAACACGCCCGCGGCCAGCAGGGGATCGAAGGCATCCAGGATCCGCTGGTCCTTGCTGCGCTGCGAGACATGCTCGACGACCGGGCAGGCGAAGCTCAAAGCGTGGAGTTCGCGGCGCAGGAGCGCCGGCAGGAAGCGGCCCAGGCCGTTGGTCTCGAGGGTGATCGACGGCAGCTGCATCTGCTCTGCAAAGCGCGCGACCTGGCGGCAGAGCTGGGTCGCCTCGTCGACCTCCCCGATCAGCGCCGGATCGTGACTGAGGTATCGGATGCCGTGCAGCCAGTAGCCGCCGTCGTCGTCGACGAACACCGCGGCGACCACGCTCGCATCGCCGAGGCCTGGCGCGCCGTAGGCGGGGTCCCACCAGCCGGTCGCCGAGACCATGCGCCGGCCCGCGATCGAGAGGCTGGCCTCGCCGTTGCCTTGCTGGTAGTCGAGGGCCGCGTCGTAGCGGACCAGCCGGTCGGGATCGAGACGCACCTCCTCCACGCTCCGCGGCTGGAGCATCATCTGGCTCTCGAACTTAGCGGGGCCGGACTGCCGCCTGATCGCCTCGATCTGATCGAGCGGAAAGCGTTCCGGCCAGCGGCTCTCGCCGCGCTCGTCGAACAGCGGAATGCGAAGGCGTCGATAGCCGTCAAGGAACGGGGCCTGCTCGCCGGCCTCGGCGCGCGGCTGATCGACGTAGATTGAATAGTAGCTGTGCGGCGTCCCGATATAGAGCTGCAGGCCGCCCGGTACCAGGACGTAGTCGATCTCGCGCAGACGCTGCCGCAACCCCGCCCGCTTGTTGGGGGTTGCACAGGTGTTCGGGACCTCGACATCGTCGCAGATCACGACATCGGCGCGTGAGCCCGTGATGTTGGCGCCGATGCCGCGGGCGAGCAGCGACGGATCGCGCTGGGTGAGCCGGCGACAGACCGTGAATTGATCCGCCGCCCACTGATCCGCGCGCCGGGGCACCAGCGGCCGGGTCAGCGGGTGACGCTCGATGATCCGCTTGACGTTGCGGACCATCTTGCCTGCCAGATCGTGCTCGGCGGCGAGCACCAGGATGCGCAGATCGGGGTCGTTCAGCAGCAGCCAGGCGCAAAAGATCCCGACCAGCGTCGACTTGCCGGCGTTGCGGAACACCAGGAGCACGAGCCGGCGGTCGCCCCGCTCCCACCGCCGGCCGAGCCACTCGGCGATCTCCAGATGCAGCGCCGGGGTTGTCTGGCCCTGGCCACGATTCCAGAGCCAGACGAACTGACGAAAGCCGATCCGGGCCGACGGTGCATCACCCTCTACGCGCTCGGGACGCTTGCCCACCCGCGGCTCAGGCGGGCGCGCCGACGACGTAGACGGCGACCTTGTGCGGAGGGCCGGACCGCCGGTTCTCGATATAGATCTTGCCGTCGGTGTGGGCCGAATAGGTGAACTTGCCAGCGGTGCCGGTGGTGCCGGTGAGGGCGGTGAGCTGGGCTACCATGACGTCACTCGTGGGCGTAACCGTGACGCCCTTCGCGAGCAGCTCGGTATAGCCGAGCCCATCCGCCCGATAGGCGAAGATCGCCGTGATTGGATCACCGAGGCTCAGGCTCTGGGCGAACGCCTGGACCATGCCGACGGTCGCGGGCGGCGTGAAGCTGACCGCCGTATCATGCGCGATCGTGAACGAGAGCAGCCGGACCAGGGCGCCGTTGACCGCCCCCTGGTCGAGCTCGACGCCGGAGATCTGCGCGGTCTCGCCGCCCAGCCCCGGCAGGTAGCGCAGCTCGGTACTGCTGCCTACCAGCTCGATCTGGTCGACCGGCATCGGATTGTGGGCGGCAAATACCCGGCAGTGATCATCGGCACGCAGCCAGGTGAACTCGCCGGCCGGCGCGCTGGCGCCGATGCTGTTGACCATGGCCGTGCCGAACCGGCCGACCACGCGGATCTCGTCGCCGGCCTCGACCGTGGACAGGAGGGCGGCACTCGCGAGTTCGAGCTGGGCTGTGGTCGTGGTCTGGGTCACGACCTTATGAACCACGCCGCCGCGGCTCGCCTTGAGGGCCGTCCAATGATCGTCGAAATCGTCGGCGTCGCTCGCGAGCACGATCAGATCGCCCGTCTGCAGCAGGTTGAGATTGGTACCGCCGCTGAGCTGCAGGGTGGCCACATCGGTGACTTCGGCGCGGGTATTCTCGGCGATCAGATTGGGCGCTTCGATGGTCTCGCTCGCGGCCTGGAGATCGACCGCCGTGCCGCTGCGCTTGCCACTCTCGTCCAGGTGGCAGCCGCGCAGACCGATCGATTGCCGCGGGCCGGCCTCAATGTCGGCCTCCAGATTATCGGTAAAGGTCAGGTCGGAAAGCTCGATGCCGCGCCAGCCACTGGCGGGGCGGTTCAACTCGAGCGCCCGCCCGCAGGCGGAAAGCGTGCCGCCCCGGAGCGCCAGCTGATCGAAGGCGGCGAGGTCGTCGGCCAGAATGCCGCTGCTACAGGCATGGAACTGACCCTGCGACACGAAGATCGACCCCTGGGCGCCGGCCAGAAGCTCAATCCCGGTGCGGTTGAAGGCGAAGCGGCAGCCAAAGATCGCCGCCACCCCGCCTTGGATCGCCAGGCCGCTGCGGCAGCCGATCACCTCAACGCCCTGGAGGATCGCGTCCTCGGTGCCGCTTTCGACCGTGATCCCGTCCAGGCCCACCACGCTCAGATCGACATCGCCAGGGCCGCCCGGCACTCCGTCGACGCCGGGACCGAGCAGGCGCAGTCCGCTGAGCCGCGGACCCGTGCCCGTGAGCTGGATGGCAGCGCCGCTCGCTGCGGCAAGCTTGAGGGTTGAGCCCGCCCCTTCACCGGTCATGACCACGCTGTCGAGTGTCAGGGTCGCGCCGAGGACGTAGGCGGTCGGGCTGGCCGGGACGTAAACCGGGCTCGAGCGGGTTGTGGCGGCGAGGATGGCGGCTTGAAAAGCGGTCGCGTCGTCGGTGACCCCGTCGCCCATGGCGCCGAAGTCGCGGACGTTGACCAGGGCTGCGAGGTGCTCACCAAGCGCCCGGCCCGTGGTGCCGCCGCTCGGGGTCACGAGTAGTCCGCTCGCATCGCCGCTCTCGGGCAGCTCCGCCCAGCCGAACACCATCGGTCGGCCGGCGCTATCGAAACCGAGGACGGCATTGGCGCGCTCGGCGCTCGTCGGCAGGGAGAAGTCGAGCTCGCCTTCCGTCGGACGCCCGCGCAGGGCGCGGCCGACCTCATCCCTCGTCTCCTGGGCCAGGAGCATGATCCGGTCGAGCTCGGCGTTGATCGCGGCGGCCCGGAAGGGGCTGCCGTCGACGAACTCGGTCTCGCGGATGCTCTCGGTTCGCCTTAGCAGGGTCACGGCGGTCCCCGCGGCCGGCGGCTCGAGGAAGGTGATCTCGCCGCCCTCGGGGCTGGCCAGACCGGCGATCGCGAAGCCGGTCGCCGGTGCGTCGTTCACGAACACCAGCAGGTCATCGCTGGCCAGCACCGGAAACGGGAAGCCGAAGGTCGTCTCGCTGCCATCACCGCTGTACTGAATACGCGGGCTGGGATCGCGGGCGAAGGTGTTCGACATGGGCCAAGAGCCTCGTTTGATCGGGGTGCGTGGAGCGCGACCGGGTCACTGGTCGAGCAGCGAGATCCGGCGGCCGGTGCTGCGGCCGAGGAGGGAGAGGCTACTGCCGCTCGCGCCGCCGACCAGATCGAGCAGATTGCGGCTGCGTGAGCTGCTGGCGCTGCGCCGGATGTCGGCGATGCGGCTGCTCGATTCGGCGGCCCGCGCCTGCTCGGTCGCCAGGGCCTCCTCGGTCAGCCCGCGCAGCACCGCGTTGGCCGAGCTGCCGCCGCTGACCCCGGCCGCCCCGGCGCGGGCACGCTGCGCCGCCAGCTGCCGGCGCAGGGTCTCTTCCTGTTGCCGCTGCTGCTCTTCGTCGCGCTGGCGGATCGCCTGGATCTGGCGGTCGCGCTCGGCATTGACGTCGCGGGATTGGCGCGCGGAGGCCTGCTGGGCGAGCGCCAGGTTGAGGCCCACCGAAGCCAGACTGCTGAGAGCACCCATCAGCTGTTCACCTTCACTTCCGTGGTTGCAGAGAGAAGCGCGCAGGGCAGAGGCCGGTCCTGATCGATGCGCCAAGGCGGTTGCCCGGCGCCGCGCCGCCAACCGAGCGCCCGCAGCGAGAGGTCGCCGGTAAACGGGCTCGGGTTGCGATCCGTGGGGCCGCCGCCCACGGTGTGCAGGGCGACCTCCTGCAGCCCGTTCCCGGTGTCGATGCGCAGGCTCTGGGTCTCGAACAGGCGGAGCGTGATCCGCACCGGCCGATAGGCCGGCGCCTGCCCGGCCCGTGCCGACCCGAAGTTTGCGGGAAGCGGCTCGATCACATGCGCAAAGAACAGACCGACGATCAGTTCCCGCGCGGGATTGGTCAGCGTGACCGAACCGCCCGCCACCACTGCCGGCTCGACCACGAGGTCATCGGCGATCAGCGCCACGGTCTGACCTTCCAGATGGTCGAGACCGTCCCAGATCAGGGTCGGGCAAGGCTGGCTCAGCCGGACGCCGGAGTCGACCATCAATTGATCGTCGAGCTGCTCGATGAAGACGCCGTTGGCGCGCTCGACGAGCAGATACGTCTGGCCGCCGGCCACAGCGACCGACAGAACGCGGCCGTCGGTCTCATGCAGGCTCCAGGCGGCGATGTCGGCGATGCGATAGATCGCGATGCTGGCGAGCGAGCCGTCGGTCATTACGATCAGGAACAGGCGCCGCGCCTGATCGAAATCCTGGTCGACCGGGTCCTGGACAAGATGGCGGGCCAGCAGCGCGAGGTCGCCCGCCTGGTAGGCCTGCTCGGTATCGACGAACAGGAACTCCCGGATCTCGCGGCCGCTGCGCGCCGCGAACAGGGTGGCGCCGTCGACGTCGCGCGGCGGCACCTGCCGGTCGCGGGGCGAGCCGATCCCGCTTTGCTGTTGCGCCTGAATGCTAATCGGCGTGAGCGGCGAGCCGGTGATCACCCACTCGCCGACGCTCGTGAAGACCTGCAGATGCCGGCTCGACACCAAGCTCCGGATCGCCGGGACGTTATTGGCGGCCAGCCGGAAGGCGATCGCCTGCGTCGTCCTCTCCGTCGCCGACATCGAAGTTGAAGTGATCGCTGGTCTTCGACAGCCAGATCGCATTCGGTAGGTCGCGAGAGCCGCCGACTACCATGCGGTCCTGGTGAAAGGACGCGGCGACCGGCCAACCACGGGCGTCGCTGAACGCCAGCTCGTCCCAATCAAGGGTCGGATCGGTATTGTCGAGATCCTGGAGAACCAGGCCGACCGCCTGGGTCGACGTCTGGATGTTGGTCAGCTCCACCTGCTTGCGGTTCAGGCGCACGATCCCGCCAAGGTGCTCGGCGACAAAGACCGGCGCCGAGGTGATCAGGGTCACCGTGCCGGTGATCGCGTCCGACTGCATCGCGACGTCCGGATCGGCGAAGCGGGCGAAGGGCTGGCTGGTCACCGCCGGCGAGCCGATTTCGACGAACTGCCATGCGCCCAGGGTCCAGACCGTGTCGCTCACGCGGCTTAGTTGCTGCGGCGGCACGTCGGGGTGGGTGATCAGCAGGCTCTGGCCACGCTGCGCCCAGGCGATCTGGCCGATCTGCGCCTCGTCCCAGAGGGTGGCGACCGTCGCCCGCAGCGCACCGTCCAGGTAGATGTCGACCTGGAAGTCCGAGAATGCCAGCAGGAAGGCCTTCTCCGGACCGGTCTCGAGGGCGACCAGGCGGCCCGGGCCGTCGGCGATCGCCACGTAGGCCATGCCGGGCCGCCGCCGGACGCCGCCGGTGGTCTCGACCACGACGTTGCGCAGCTTGGCGGCGCCGCTTTGATAGGAGTTGAGATCGGTGCGGCCGAGCAGCCGGGGATCGAACTCGCCGGCGGTGAAGTCGGTCTGGGTCAGGAACGCCTGGGTCATCCGAGGCGCGCCTCGACCAGGGTGAAATCCTCAACCCTTGGCGGCGTGTCCTGCTGGCTGTCGACCAGCTTGGCGAGCCGGAGTTCATTCTCCGAGAGCCGGGTGAAGCGATCGGCGCGGCTCGCGTCCTCGGTCAAAGGCAGGCAGAACTCGGCGGCCAGGCGGGTCACCAGCGCCATGATGAAATAGGCGGGAAAGTCGCCTTCACTCGGCCGGAAAATATAGGTCAGCACGACCGAGGCGGCGTTGGTATGCAGCTGCCGGTTGATGACCTGATAGACGAGGCCGCGGCCCCGCCCGTGGCCGCCGGCGGACAATGCATTCAGGAAGTCGTTTGGCAGTTGATAGGCGTAGGCAAAATCGGTGATCGGGCCGCCAGCGAGTTGGGCGAGTTCGACCTGCTTGGTGGCGAACGACCAGGGATGAGCGGACAGCATGGCGTCCCGAACGAGGGGATAGAGGCGCGCGGCCACCCTCGCCTCGGCGGTGCCGTCCTCGAATGAGCTGATGCCATCAGCGCCGAGCTTGATCAGGGCGCTCGAGCAGAGCTCGATGCTGTTGAGGGCCATGAGGGTGGTCCTTACGACGGGGTTCGGGCGGGGCGGCTGAGGCTCAGACGGGCCAGCCGAGGCGCGGCCGCAGCCATTGCAGGAGATGCTGGCGATCGACCGCGAGGAACGCGATCATGCAATCGCCACTCTCATAGCCAATCAGAAAGGGGTGGCCCGGGACCGCGTAAACCATGACCTTCTCGGGGCGCACTGGCAGGTCAGGCCGCTGCGCCGCGTGCCACAGCTGAACGAACGGCTCGAGCATCGCGCGGTCGAACTCGTAGCGCTGGACCTGATCCGGGATCCGTTGCTCGAACATCGAGATCGCGATTCCGGGACAGGCGCGCGCCACTGTAGCCGGCTCGCCAATTGCGGGGTCGACCCGGCAGAGAAGTGCCAGGAACACGAGGGCGCTCGCGCGCAGGAAGGGCATGGCCGTCTCCTCGGAAGGGCGGCCGCGTCGGGGCCAGGCGATGGCTGGGCCGACGCGGCCGAAGCGTGCAACTGGCCCGAAGCGATGGGCCATCGCTTCCAACCGGGGGATGAGAGCCACTGTCCTTCGTGACGCGGCCCTCACCCCTCGGCTCAGTCGGTGTTGGTGCCGGCGAAGGCGGCCGCGTCGGCGACGTCGACGACGCCCGCGGCGTTCGAAGCGACGACCATCACACCGTTGCCCGGCGTGCCGCCGAAGTTACCGAAGAGGAAGTCGCCGACGCGCAGCATCCCGGCTGCATCGTTGAAGTAGCCGGCCGTATCCACGACGGCGGCGGTGTCGGTAGTCTTGTAGTGCCAGAGCGTGAAGCCGTTGGCGTAGGTCAGCGCGCTCAGATTGTTCGAAGTCATAGGCCATGCTTAGCTCTCCAGGCAGGGCATCTCGATGACGCCGTCGCCGTCGATCAGGCAGGCGCCCTGGCTCATCGAATTGGACACGAAGTGCGCCGCACGGTCGCCGTGCCAGGTCACGTCGGTGATGACGTCCTGGCCGATCGCATGGCCGATCGCGCTGCGGTGGTACCAGAAGCAGGTGCGGATACTGGTGCTCAGCTCGAGACCCGAATGCGGCAGCCAGAGCGTGCCAAGCCAGTGCTTGGCCTGGGTGCCGCGCCACGGCAGCTCATCCGGACCGACGAAGTCGGCGTTGGCGAACTCCGGGACGTCGAGGAGGTCGGACCACTGCTTCCAGCCGATCACCGCGTAACGCTGGCCATCGTCCGGAACGTCCATGTCGCCGAGCATTTCGAACGCCTCGAGCACCTTGGCCTTGGTCAGGCCGTCGGTACCCGCGCCGGCGACGTTGGTGGTCTGGCTGAGGCCCGTGATGATCAGCTCGTCGGTCTTGCGGCCGAGAGCGAAGGCGCCGGCGTTGGCCAGGACCTGCCGCTCGTCGATGTTGATCTTGAGCTCGTCCAGGCGATCGACCCAGTCGCCGGCGTAAAAGTCGAGCAACTGGCACTCGATCGGGGTGTGATCGACGTTCATGACCGGCACTTTGCCGTGGCGCGCCTTGGTCGAGGCGCTGCCCTTGCCGACCTTCTGGAACACCGTCGAGCTGCCCTGGACGCCGTTCTTGACCCGAACGGTGTTGCGCAGCTTGGAGCCCATGCGCTGATAGGCTTGGTGGACCTCTTCCTCGAACTGCTTGATGAAGGCCTGATCAATGCTGGTGGACAACGTTCGTCCCTCCTTGGGTGGTGGCGAGAGACGACGCGCGGTTGGTCTGAGGAGCGGGCAGCGCGCAGCGGGCAGCGCGCAGCTCTGGGCTGCGGTTTTGCCTTCTGACTGCTGCCTGCTGAGCAGGCCGCGGTCTCGGCGGGTACGCCCCGCCTGGGCGAGCGACCGGCCGGCGGGCCCCGGCCCGGTCGTCGACCAGGGCCGAGGTTGTTCCGCGACCGAGCGCCGGAAAAACCTCTAGGAGCGGCGCGCTCCGGCGACCGCTGCGGTCGGGCTCAAGCCGCTTCGGCCCAGCCCGTGCCATCGGTCCAGAGCGTGCCATCCGACCAGGGTTGGCCGCCGCTCACGCCGTCTATGGTCACGTTGGTGCTCTCGGGCCGGATCACGATCTCGCCGAGCGGCGTGGTCGCCCCGCTTCGCAGGACCACGTTGCCGGATGCCCGTGCCGTCCATGTTCTCGAGCGTCGTGCTGCCCTGCCGACCGACGCGTATCGCCGCGTACAGGCCGGGATTGCCGTTCGAGGGATCGCGCACCCAGTTGCGGTCGATCCGGAAATTCTCCTGGGCGGTCATGTGGATGCCGTCGCGCCGCGTGGTGTCGACCGTGCAGCGCTCGACGATCCCATTCAGCCGCTGGGTCTGACTGCTCTGACCGGACAGCGCGATGCCGTGATAGCCGCAGTTCTTGGCCAGCATGAGGACGACGGTGATGTCGTCGCTGTCGTAGGCGATCAGGCCGGAGCCGTTGCCGCCGACCGGGCTCGGGATGCCGACGTCCTGGGCAATCAGGTCGGCGCACAACCAGCGGTTTGATGCACGCTCGAGATGGAAGCCGTCACCCTGGCACTGGAGCGCTCGGCAGCCGATCAGCCGGCCGTCGGTGACCCCGGAAAAGCCGAAGCCGATGCCCTTGGCATTGGCCTCGCCGATATAGTTGCGGGCAGTGCAGCCGAGCACGTCGACGAAGCTCGCCCCAAATGTTTTGCAATTGAGCTGGACACCATCACCTTCTGAGCCGCTGCCGATGTGCTCGAAGGTCGAATCTCGCACAGTGATCCGGGTCAGCCCGGGCGTATCCGGCGCGAACACGCCGTAGCCCTTGCCGAGATGATCGCAGCCGGCGAGCAGCAGATCGGTGGTGTCGGCCCCGATGCACAGGAACGCACGCTGGGTGCCCCTGGATACCACGCCCAGGACCTGCAAACCGACGGCGCCCTGCGCGTGGATGCTGTTGCCGTTGGCCATGACGTCCGCCTGGTCGAGCGTCAGACCGTCGGTGTCGACCACGACGCTGGTCCCGGTCACCTCGAGCAGGGCCGAATCCGCTGGAAACCCGGAAAGCGCCCGAATCTGGCCGTCGCCCTGCAGCAACAGACCATCCTGCCCGATCGCGAGCTGGTCACTGGTCCGAAAGATGCCGCCGGAGATCACCACCCGGTCGCCCGGCAGCCAAGCGTCGATCGCCGCCTGGATCGCGACCGTGTTGTCGGTCGTCCCGTTGGGCACGCCGTTCGGGAAGTTGTAGTCTTGCGGGCGCCGGTCAACCACCTAGAGACTCCACTTGGCATTGGCCCATGCGACCAGCCGCTGCTGATCGGTGGCCGACAGCACGCGGGCGGCCCCGACCGTCGCCAGGACATCGATCGCGGCATAGCCGAAGGGCGCCCCGGCGTAGCGACCGCCCAGCACGATCTCGATCGGGGCGCCAAAGCTGCCACCGTAGGAGTCCGTGCCGGAGCCGGCGCCGTCCCGCAGCTCGGCCGCCCCGCTTTGCATCGTCCACACGGCAATCTGTGCGGCGCCGCTGTCCGTGCGGCTCAGGCTCAGCTGATCGGTCTCCGCCGAGCGCCCGAACAGCTGGAGCTCGAGCGAGCCCGCGGTGGCGTTGCGAAACGTCCAGAAGTCGGTGTGATCGGCGCCGGCCGGCGGCGCCGCCGCCAGGATGCCGTCGAAGTCGCCACGCTCCCGCACCCGGTAGACGACGGCGGCCGAGAAGGGCTCGAGCGTTGGCAAGGGGCCGGCGAGGGCCATGAGGTCGTCGACCCCGTCGAACTGAACGATGCTTTGGCCGCTGTCATCGGTGGTCTTGAGCGGCCGTCCGACGGTACTTTGCAGCCAATGCCGACCGTGGCTGCTCAGATCGCTCCATTGATTGACCAGGTTGCCGTCCAGAACAAAGCTGCTGGCGTCGACGTCGTGAAACCAGGCCAGGTCGTTACCCAGGAAGCGCGGCTCCCATGTCACCGCCTGGCGAAACCGGATATAGGCCTCGAGCTGATCGCGCTCAGCCGGAGTCAGCTCGCGGGTGAACAAGCCAATTTCGTAGAGATCGACCGCGCCAAACCGGAAGGTCGTGCCGTCATTGTAGCGTGCGCCCAGGACCATCGCTGCCGGCGTGCCGAACGGCGCGAAGGTCGAGCTGTCGCTTGTGGCGCCGTTCAGATCGCGCAGCTCCATCGTGACGTCATCATTGCCCAGGGTCGCGAGGGCGTACTGCTTGAGGGTGGAATCCGCGCCGAGGGCGAAGAGCTGATTCGGCTGGATCGAGCGCCCGAACAGCTGAATCCGCCGATTGGCCGCCTGCTCGTACTGCAGGGTGAAGAACTCCTGATGGTCGGTACCGCTCGCGGCCGCTGCCGTGAAGATGCCGCGGAAGTCGACCGCAGCGCGCACGCGGTAGACGACGAAGAACGTCAGTCCATTGGACAGATCGGGAGGGTTGGCGACCAAGAGCGAATCGTTGATGCCGTCGAACCGCAGTAAGCCGCGGCCCGCGCTATCCGTGGTCTTGGTCGGTCGTGCCGAGGCGCCCGGCTGGAGGGCGTGGTTGTCGTTGCCGCTCAGATCGCTCCAAATGCCGCCCGCATAGCTGCTGACCTCGGCGTCGTACCAAAAGGCCAGCCCGGGAAGGCGGGTCGGTAGAAACGGCGGCGGCAGGTGTCGCCTCGGGAAGTTCAGACTGAGGCGTCCGCTCAATCCCAGCCGAAGTACCGTCATTGCGTCACGCCCCACTTGGCGTTGGTCCAGCCGATCAGCTTCAGCGGATCGCTGGCGGCCAGGCCGCCGGTCGCGTCGATTGTCTTGATCGCGCCATCGCGGTAGGGGGGGACGAGGTCGGAGCTGATCATGGCAAAGCGTACCTGAGGGTGAGCATGGCCGGCGCCAGGGTCCCATGGTCGCGGGCGGCCACCTGCCGCGCGCCGAGCCCGCCGTCGGTCTGATGAAACAGGAATACGAGACCGTTGCCGGACGCCCAGCCCGCGCGGTCGAACACCTCCTGGACCACGTGCCGGAGGTCGGGCACCCGCTGGTTCAGGCCGCGGTCGCCGATCAGCCAGGCATCGGCGCCGGCGCTCGAGAGCAGGTTCCAGCTGACCGACTGGCTGGTCTGCGGCCGATCGGTGACGTTCTTGCTCGCCGTCGTGAACGCCGCCGCGTCGTCGGTGCTCTGGCACCAGATCGTGACGGTGCAGGCAGCCGTGCCGCCTCCCACGGCTGTGGCCGAGCTCGTGAATTGGATGTAGGCGCGGAGCACACGAGCTCCCTGCGGGACGCTCGGCGTGAACCGGAACCCACCGAAACGATCGGACTGAAGGCCAATCGTCGTGCCGGTGATCGAGACCACGCCATCGGACCCGCCACCGATGACCTCGCTGGCGTCGTCCGCGCTCGCAGCAACCGACTGCTGCACGAGGCGCCCCAGTTCGCCATGCTGCACCGGGCTGACGCGCAGCCCGTCCCCAAGTCCGAGGCGCAGACGGGTCATGGCAACACTGCCTTCGAGCCAGGCGCCGCGATCGGGCGCTCGATTGCGAAACCGAGCCGCGCCGCTCGGCCTCGGTTCGTGCGCGCGCCCCTGAAGGTCGAGATCCCAGCCGACGAGCCGCGCAGATAGAGGCCTGCCTCGGTGGCGCTGCGACCGAAGGGGGCCATGCCGCTGCCGGCGGTCGACAGCATCGAACCGACCGCGCCGGTCCGGGGAGTACCATCCCCAGCGTCGCCACCTAAGCGAGGAATGACCATTTCCCAATCCCCAGGAACTGCATCGAGCGCCAAAGCTACTCACGTTGGCAGCCTAGGTTCTCGCCCGGACCCAGGCGGAGCCCGCTCATCAGTTGCGCTCGACGATCTGCGCCGCGATCGATCCGGCCCCGGTCGCCGAGATCATCGACACGTAGTTCCATGGGTTGCCTTCGAAGACTGGCAGCTCGTGCCACACGCCTTCCGGCAGGTAGGCGTCGTTGATGGTCGCGGTGACGCTCGAGTCGCCCTGCTTGAAGTGGGCGGGACCACCGATCGCGACGACGCTGACCACGCCGCAGTCGGCCGAGATAGCGGCCGTGTTGCGCGCTGCGGTCGTCTCCGTGGGCGTGAAATTGTGCACCGCACCCCAGGGCATAATCGGCAGGGGCACGCTGTCGTCGTCGCGCACGAGCCTGGTCGCGCTCGGCCCCTTGCTCCGGAGTTTGGCCATCATCGTCTCCTTCGATCCGGCACCGAACGGGCGCCGTGCTGGGTTGGGTTCACCCGTAGATCGGGCAGGCGTGTCGAGGGTCGCCTAGGTCGGGCTCGGGTAGAGGCGTTCGAAGCCGGCGGTGACCTGGGCCACGAAGACCGGATCACGTTCGCGCCAGTAGCGCGGATCACGCATCATCCGCCCGAGCGCCGCCTCGTCGAGACCGGGACCCGGCCCATTGGCCTCGTTCAGGACCGCGGGTTCATGCCCTTGCATCATCTGATGGATGGCGAGCACGCCGTCGTAGCTCGAGGCCAGGGTCTGGAAGACGTCCGGCGTCAGGTTCGCCTGCCCCCAGGCCTTGATCTGGGGCGCCATGGTGCGCCATGCCGCCTCGCCGCCGAGACGCGCCGCGAGCCGCTCGACTTCGCGGGTCGCTTGCAGCTCGCCGAGCGCATCGTCGAGCAAGGGTACGAGGTGATCGGCGGCCAGGTCGTAGACCAGCTGCGCCTGGCGTTCGGTGAACCCCGCCTCGTGGAGCCTGGCGTTGATCTCCGGATCCGGCTCGACCAGCTCGTGGCGCGGCTCGATTCGATACTGCTCGGGGGCCTCGGGCACTCCAAGAGCGCGCAGCAGACGCATCTGGCCGTCCTGGTCGGCTTGGTCCGCCGGCAGGGGCACCATCGACCCGAGCTTGCGCTCGAGCTCAAGATAGGACTTGAGCAGGGCTTCGGTGCGGACGGCGCCGCGGTCCGAATTCCAGAACTTCTCGGGCACCCCGGACGGCCGCGACGGCTTGTCCTCATCGATGGCCGCCGCGCCCGCCGCGGGGCCGGCCAGATCGTCGCCCGGATCCACCTCGGCGACCGCCGGAGTGGTCTGCAGCTGCTGTTCGCTCATGCCTGGATCCTGATCTTCACCTTGGAGGGACATCGTCGGTCAAGCGCGGCCGCGCTCGATCATCGCGAGCAGGCCAGCGATCGCGTACCGCTGACCTTCGAGGTGGCGAAGCTCAGCGTCGCTGGCGCTGGGCGGTAGCCGGCGATCGAGGACCGATCGGGTGAGGTGCGCCATGACGGCCTCGCCGTCGGCCCCGGCGAAGCAGCGGGCACAGATTCGGCAGAGTTCCGATTCGGACGCCTCGCCGGCGGGCGGCGATGCGGTCTCGAACCAGCCCCAACCGACGGCATGCTCAGTCGCCATTTTGACCGTCCGCCACCTGATCGGCTGCAATGCCGGCAATCACGTGCTCGAGGTTGTCGAGCAGGGCTCGTGGCGCCTCGAGATCGCGCACCAGCTGGCCCGGTACGCCGAGCCGGTCGGCCAACCAGCGGGCCGTGGCTGGAACATCGACCACGGCCGTTGCCTCGGCACCCATCTGCGCGGTCGCCTCCAGCCACATCAACGTTTCGCGCACGTCCTGGCGAGCTTGGCTGCGGGCGAGCGGCGATTTGTACTGCAGGTCGACCTCGCGTCCGTCGAGGGCGATCGCGGGGATCTCGCCTCGGCGCCGCAGGATGGCGACCGCCCGGTTCAGCAGCGGGGTCATGAGCTCGGCCTGCAGTCGGCCATAGGTGGCGCCGAGCAGGCGGGTGGTCTCGGCGCTGCGCTCGGCCACTTCGGTCGCGGTCATCCTCGCGCCGCCGACCGGCCCGAGTTGGTCGACGAGCAGCGCGTGGCGGATCCGCGCGCGCAGGTCGTCGAGCACCAGGTTCGAGACGTCGAAGCGACCGGGCGCCTGGAGTGGCGTCAGGCCGGCGGAGCCGACCGCCTTGGGGATGATGCTGCCCGGCACCAGACGGATGTTGGCCGGATTGAGCACGCCGTCGTCGTCCGCCAGCCAGATCCCGGTGACCGCGATCGACGCGTTCTTCAGGATCAGCTCGACCACCTTGTTGACGGTCTTGATGTCGGGCAGGGTGGTCATCACGGGTGAGCGGCCGTAGATCTCGCCGGCGCCCTTGAGCCAGCGGAAGCTGATGAATGGCGAGCAGGTGAAGTGGCCGGTCGCGAGCGACACCGGGGACGACGGCTGCTCGGCGAGCATCGCGAAATAAGCGAAACCGCCATGGCTCGGCAGCACGGCCTCGACCACCGTGACCGATCGTTCCGGGTCGGCCTGGCAGCTGGCGACGGTTGCCGGCGGGAGCTCGGCGTTCGGGAAGCGGGCGCGCAGCACATCAAGGGGTAGGCTGCGCTCGCGAAAATGGCCCTCGATGTGTCCGTCAGGGCCGGCCTCGAAGGCGATTTCACTCAGCGGCACGGCAGTCAGCCGGAACGCGCTCGGAGCGCCGAGCGGAGCCTCCTCGAACAACAGGGTGGCGTTGCCCGCCGTGACCAGGTCGAGAAACGCCTGATGCATCTCGACCGCGAAGTTCGAACGGTCGAAGTGGGCCTGGACGGTCTGGGTCACCCGATCCAGGCCTTCGGCGACGAGGCCGCGCTCGAGCGGGCCGATCTCGCGCCCGGGGATGAAGCCGAACCACTGCGACCAGGGCGGTGTCAGCTCGGCGAGCAGGGAGGCGCCGAGCTGGTCGACGGCGTCGAGCGCGGTGCCGTCGAACAGGCGCTCGGCGGGGTTGGCGCCCGGCCGCAACGCCGAATCGAAGCCGGTGCCACGCTGGGGCAGCGCATAGGTGTAGCAGTCCCGCCAGAGGCTCTCCCAACAGCGACGCCGCGCCTTGGCGCGCTGATAGCGCGACCAGACGGCCTCGAGCGAAAGCTCTCCCATGAACGCTACTCCGCAAGCTGGCTTCGAGGACGTCGACCCCGCAGGTGGCGGGCGTCAGATGTGCGGGCGGACCGGCTCGACTGAGTAAAGGGTTATATTCCTATTAACGGAATCTGTCAAGCGTCGAGTGACTCCGCCGCGGCGTGCCTCATGAGGTCATCGGGTTTGGCATCGACGAAGCCGCGCGGATCGGCTCTCAGGTACCGACAGAGCTGCCAAGGCGTCAGGACCCAACGTGCCCGCACGCCCAGCAAGCGCTTTGCGACCGTGACACAGGTCAGCGGCGCGATGGCGAGCGTCCGGCGCGGCTGGTCCGGCCTGGTCTGGCCGAGCAAGACCGTGTGCCCGCGGTCGGCGTAGAGGCCAGCCAGATCGAAATCCGCCGGGACCGGCAGAACCGACAGCTCGATCCGATCCTTGAGGGGATCGCAAGTCAGCCAGGTGTGGCCGTCGCGCAGGGCGACGAAGCAATGCCGAAAGCCAGCGCGCAGGCAGCCCAGCCAACGGCAGTCGGTATGGCCGACGAACACCACGAGAGCCGGCTGCGGTGCGCGCAGGCATCGGCAACTCATGCGCTGACACGCCTGTTCGTCACGGCGGTTCCCCAGGTAGATGCGGTGGATGCGAGGCGGATAGGGTCGCCCGAAGGCATCCGTGGCTGCGGCCTTGGAACGCGGCCGAGAGCCGCGGCGCTAATCATTTGCTAGGATCGATCGTTCCTTATATAGGAACATACACCGATGCTCTCTGTCAAGATGCCGGACCATGTTCCTGCTGACAGCGAAGAGCTCGATACCCTACGGTAGCGCAGAGCGCACCGGTAATGCGGAGCTGATTCCTATGTTCACCCACAAGGAGGTGTGGGATGGCATCGACCGACTGGCCAAAAAAAATGGCCTGACGGCGTCCGGCCTGGCCCGTCGCGCCGGCCTCGATCCCACCACCTTCAATCCCAGCAAACGCATCACCAAGCAGAACAAGTCACGTTGGCCTAGCACCGAGAGCCTGGCCAAGATCCTGAATGCAACCTCGACACCGTTCGACAGCTTCGTGGCCCTGATGGCCGACCGGCCCGGTCAGCCCGCGCGGCCGGCCTCGCAACGGCTGCGCTGCCTGGCCATGGATCAAGCCGCGCGGGAGCGCTGCTTCGATGAGGCCGGCTTTCCGATCGGCGATGGTTGGGACGAGATCGACTTTCCCAACCTCGAGGACAGTCATCCCTACGCGGTCGAGGTGCGGGGCGACGACATGCTGCCGACCTACCGCGACGGCGATCTCCTGGTGGTGTCGCCGGTGGCGAGCATCAGGCGCCACGACCGCGTCGTGCTCAGAACGACCGCCGGCGCGCTGGTGGCGGGAGTGTTACTGCGTCGGAGCGCGCAGCGGATCGAACTCGTGACCTTCGCCGAGGGCGCCGGCACCCGCGTCTTCCCGATCAGGGACGTCGCGTGGCTGGCCCGCATCCTCTGGGTCAGCCAGTAGACGCTGGGTCAGCCAGGAGGCCGGGGTCGGCCAGCAGGCCCTGGGGGTCAGCAGTAAGCTCTGGGTCAGCCCGTAGACGGGGAGTCCGTCGCGCGACCTCTTGGCGCAGGGCCGTTCGACAGGCGAGGCGGCCACAGTCAAGAAAATGGCCGCCGGCGGACCGGCGGCCAAAGCAACAGGGAGGCATCACAACGTCAGGGAGGACATTGGCTTGGCGGTTGGCGGAGGTCGCTGCGAGACGACATCGCGACATCACGTCCAAGCCGAGGGTCTTGTAACACGCCAACCCCTAACAATGTTTTAACGCCGAGGCCGGCCGATCCGGCGCTGCCCGAGGGTCACGATGCACCCGAGAAGACGATGATGTGCTCGCCCATGTCTAGGTCGGCCGGAACTGAGGGCCCTGCTCATCAAGTGCTTTGGCATCCGCATGTAACAATCTGCCACATAAATTGATTAGAGTTCAGCCCTGGCGCTCGCTAGCATCCAGCCGCTAGAACCGACGGTTCGCGTCTGGGTAGGCTTGGACTATCTCGATCGTGCAACCGTCCATAGGAGCGCTCGAGCTGGTGTCCCGGATTCCAGCGGGATGGGGTCAGAGGCTCGGCGTAGCGGGAACGTGGTAGCTGCCGAAGCGGATCGCTCAGTGGCCCCAGTGGCTGCGTCGTTATCAGGTCAGCTCGTCCGAGTGTGTGGCACAGGCTGCACGCGCGCCTTGTCGTGACCAGCAGAATCGTCTCCGACATCGCGTTGTCGTCGCGCGCTTGGATCGATGCGGGCTCGTGATCGCGACATCTGTGGAGTTCGTCGCCTTGCCGACGGGACGGGAGCGCTGGCATGGCAGTTGGTTCGGTGGGTAGAGGCACGGCTGGCAGGCGGCAAAGAGGAAGCGGGTGATGAGTCCCACGCCGAGCACCAATGCGACACTGCCCTCTTGCACCGGCGGCTTCGAGAGCTTGGCGGCGGGGCTGGACTACGCGGCCCGGGGACAGACCGGCTGCAACTTCTTTTCGGCTCGGGGCGAGCTCGAGCAGACGCTCTCCTATCGCGAGCTGCGCGCGCGCGCGGTCGACCAGGCGCTGCGCTTGCGGAATCTGGGCTTGCCGAGGGGTACCCGGATCGCGATCGTTGCGGATACCACACCTGATTTCCTGATCTGCTTCTTTGGCTGCCAGTATGCCGGGCTGGTCCCGGTCCCTCTGCCCCTGAGCGTCAACTTCGGCGGCCGTGCAGCCTACGAGGAGCGTCTCGCCGGCATGATTCAGACGGCGCGCGCGCGGGTCGCAATCGCGCCGGCCGAGCTGATCGAGCCCTTGCGCAGCGCCGCCGCCGGCTCGAGCGCGAGTTTGGTGGGGAGCCACGACGAAATCCGCGAATTGCCGTCGGGCGGCGCTGAGCTCCGACCCTTGAGCGCCGATGAGCCATGCTACATCCAGTACTCGTCGGGCAGCACGAGCTTTCCGCGTGGCGTCCTGGTGAGCCAGCGGGCGCTGGCCAGCAACGCCAGCGCGATCGCCCGTCACGGCCTCCGCTTGGCGCCGGGCGACCGCTGCGTCTCCTGGTTGCCGCTCTACCACGACATGGGCCTGGTCGGCTGCTGCCTGACACCGGTCATGACCCAGACCTCGATCGACTACATCCCGACCACGGGCTTCGCGCGGCGGCCACTGACCTGGCTGAAGGTTCTGTCCGAGCACGGCGGGACGATCTCGTTCAGCCCGACGTTCGGCTACGAGCTGTGCGTCCGCCGTTCGGCCAACGAGCCGCATGCGAGCTTCGATCTGTCGAGATGGCGGGTCGCGGGCATCGGCGGCGAGATGATCCGGACGCGCGCGCTCGAGCAGTTCGCCGAGCGGTTCGCGGCCTCGGGCTTTCGGGCTGCGGCGTTCGTGCCGAGCTATGGCTTGGCCGAGGCGACGCTGGCGGTGACTTTCGCGGACCTGGGTCGAGGGGTGCCGGTTGACTGGGTCGACTGTGGCCCGGCGTTCGAGCGCGGCCGCAAAGCCCTCGCGGTGATGCCGAGATCCGATCGGCGCGCCGCCCGGGTGCGGCCGTTCGCGATCTGCGGCCGACCGATGCCCGGCTATCAGATCGAGATCCGCAACGACGCCGGCGCCGCCCTCCCGGAGCGGACCGTAGGTCGGGTATGCCTGCAGGGTCCGAGCCTCATGAGCGGCTATTTCCGCGACTTGCCGGCGACCCGCACGGTGACCACGGCGGACGGTTGGCTCGATACCGGCGACATGGGCTATATGGTCGATGGCGAACTCGTGATTACCGGCCGCAGCAAGGATCTGATCATCTTCAATGGCCGCAACATCTGGCCCCAGGACCTGGAGTGGGCGGTCGAGAGGCTGGAGGGCGTGCGGCCGGGCGAGGTCGCGGCCTTCGCGGTCCATGTCGATGACGAGCGGGAGCGCGTTGTCGTGGTGGTTGAGTGCCGGATCGGCGATCCGGCTGGCCAGCAAGCGCTCCGGCACGCCGTCAAGGCGACCGTCCAGAAGGTCGCCAGCGTCGAGTCCGAGGTCGTTCTGGCGGCGCCTCGCTCGCTGACCTTCACGACCTCCGGCAAGCTCAGCCGGGCCGCAGCCAAGGCGAACTATCTCGCGGGCACGATACAGGACGTTGCGTCGCCGGCCGGCGAGCGCGCCGATGTCCGCGACCTGGAAGTCTACGCGGTCGCAAGCTGACCGGATGTGATCCGGCAGGGCGCGACGCCCTCGAGAGCTGCTACGAGCGCGATGAAGGGCCCGGTCGCGGTGACCGGTGGTACCGGCTTCATCGGGCGGGAGGTCATCCGACGACTGGTCGAGGGCGGTTGGTCGGTGCGGGCGTTGACCAGGCGCAAGACCTCCGGTCTCGAGCAAGCGGGCGTGGCCACGATCCGGGGGGCGCTCGAGGACGAGGCGGCCCTGACGCGCTTGGTCGAGGACGCCACGGCCGTGGTGCACTGCGCCGGCGCGATTGCCGCACACAGCCCTGCGGCGTTTCGGCTCGTCAATGGGATCGGAGCCGGGCGACTGATGGCCGCCGCGGCCGCCGCCGCCTCGCGATCCGCGCTTCCTCCTGTTCTCCTCCTTGGCGGCGCGCGAGCCATCGTTGTCGCCCTATGCCGAGAGCAAGCGGTTGGGCGAGGATCAGGTGAAGCGCGCGGCGGGCGAGCGGATCGAGGTCTGCATCCTGCGGCCGCCAGCCGTCTACGGCCCGCGCGACCGTGCGACGCTGCCGGTCTTCCGGCAGCTCAAGCGGGGCCTGCTGCTCGTGCCGGCCATGCCGAATGCGCGGTTCTCGCTGATCTACGTCGACGATCTCGCCGACCTCGCGATCCAAATGCTCGAGACCGCCGCCTGGGGCGGTCGGGTGCTCGAGCCCGATGACGGCCGGTCGGGTGGCTATCGCTGGCCGGATCTGGCCGAGATTGCCGGCCGGCAAATGGGTCGGCGGGTGCGCACGGTCGCGCTTGGCCGAGCGATGCTCTGGCCAGTCGCCGCGATCGGTCAGGCGGTGGGTGCGACGTTGGGTCGCTCACCCTCTCTCTCGCTCGGCAAGCTGCGCGAGTTGTTCCATGCGGACTGGGTGTGTCGCGCCACGCCGGACTCGCCCTTGCCGGGCTGGTCCGCGCGTACGACCTTCGAGAGTGGCTTTGTGCGCACCATGGCGTGGTACGAGCGCCATCGATGGCTCTGATGCTTCCGGGTCCCAGGCCGCCCGCGGTCGGGGCGATGTGCCGGCACCGGTCTGGCTGGCAGACCCGCCAAGGTTGGGCGAGATCGGATTGGGACGTCATGACCGCTGAAGGCGATTCCCTCTATCGCGACATCTGCACGATCTTGGAGAGGCACGCGCCCCCCCGGGCCGAGCTCGCTCCGTCCACGGAGCTCAGCGGGGACCTCAATATCGACTCGGTCGCCGCCATGGATCTGATAATGGAGATCGAGGACAAGTTCGGGATCGATATCCCAATGAACCTCGTCTCGGACTTGAGAAACCTTCAGGATCTGGTAGACGTGGTCCAACAACAGATCGAAGGCCGCTGAGTTCAATGGATCTCTTCGACAAATACGCTCTGGTCGCGGGTCGGCACGACAAGGTGCTGCAAGTGGGCGCCGATCCCTTCGGCGTCTGCCTCGATGAGGTGCTGTCCGGCACCGAGGCGCGGATCAACGGGCGCGCCACGATCCTGGTCGGGACCAACAACTACCTCGGCCTGACCTTCGATCCGGAGTGCATGGCGGCGGCCGTGAGCGCGATCCGTGATCACGGCACCGGGACCACCGGCTCGCGCATCGCCAACGGCACCTATGGCATCCACCGCGAGCTCGAGGCCGAGATCGCGCGATTCCTCAACCGGCGCTCGGCCCTGATCTTTCCGACCGGCTATCAGGCCAATCTCGGCATGCTGGTGGGTCTCGCCGGCCCGCGCGACGTCATCCTGATGGACGCCAACTCGCATTCGAGCATCTACGATGGCTGCCGGCTCAGCGGCGCGACCGTGGTTCGTTTCCGGCACAACGATCCGGACGATCTCGACCGTCGCCTGCGGCGGTTGGACCGACAGGGCGACTGTCGGTTGATCGTCGTCGAGGGTATCTACAGCATGCTCGGCGACCGGGCGCCGCTCGCCGAGTTTGCCGAGATCAAGCGGCGGCATGGCGCCTATCTCCTCGTCGACGAGGCGCATTCGCTCGGCGTGCTGGGCGACCATGGCCGGGGGGCGGCCGAGGAGCAGGGGATCGAGGCCGACGTCGACTGCGTGGTCGGTACCTTCAGCAAGAGCCTGGGCGCGGTCGGCGGCTTCGGCGCGTCGGACCATCCGAAGTTCGACGTGTTGCGCTATTGCAGCCGGCCCTACATGTACACGGCGTCGTCCTGCCCCTCGAGCGTCGCCTCGGTGCTGTGCGCGTTCCGGCAGATGCAGCGGCGACCGGACCTGCGGGCGCGCCTCTGGGACAACGCGAAGGCGCTGTACGATGGCCTGAGGGCGGCCGGTTTCGACATCTGCTCGGCGATGAGCCCGATCATCGCCGTCCGCCTGCCGGACGAGAAGAGCGCGGTCGGGGCCTGGAACCGACTGCTCGAGCATGGGGTCTACGTTAATCTGGCGCTGCCGCCCGGGACCCCCAATGCCGCCTGCCTGCTCCGCTGCAGCGTGTCGGCGGCGCATACGCGGGCGCAGATCGACGAGGTCTGCGTGCGCTTCGCCAAGGTCGCGGCCGAGCTCGCCGATGAGACGCCCGCCGCGACCATGCGCGCCGCGCGCGCCTGACGCCTCGGTCAGCGAAAGCCGCCGGCGCGGTAGAGCCGCCAGGCGAGCACGCTCGAGGCCAAAATCGGATGCCGCTGCTGCCAGGGAGTGAGCTGTGAGCTCGACGCCCGAATGGCGGCGGATCTTCCAGACCAGGTAGGCGGCGCCACCTTGGAAGGTGAAGCTCGCCTTGATGAGGCGCAGCACGGAGAGAAGCTTGCCCAGCACGCGGCGGCGGCGCCAGCGGCGGAGCGCCTGTCGCCTCGCCCGCTTCGGGTCCGGTCGGGCGAGCTTCGGCAGCAGTATCCGCGTCACCCGATCGTAGCGTGCGGGAAAGGCGTGGTAGAGCTGCTTCGCCTGCGCGCCCCTCTCGGCACGCAGCTCGCTCCGGTAGGTCTCGGCGAACGCGCGCGGCCATAGCTCGGCCGCAGTCCAGCCCGCCGGCAGGAGCGGCACCGTGGCGCCGATCATGGTCATGACGGCCTGGCCGAGGGCGGCCTGGACCCGCGTGCGCACCACCTCGTCCCGCGCCCAGAGGATCACCGTCGGCTGGGCGAAGCGAGCCCAGAAGTAGGGCTGCAAGGTCGCGGGGGACACGAGCCTCTCGAATTGAGCGAGGCTCAAGAGCGCGTATTTGGCCTGCACTCTGCGCCCCTCGAACGGCGCCTCCAGGTAATAGACATTGGGTGGCAAGAGCGCATTCAGCCCCCGCGCGGTCCGGCTTCGATGCAGGCCCGCGTAGCGGTCGGCGAGCAGATAGAGATCAATGATCCGGCCGTCGTCGCCCGGCTGCCCTGCGACGACGGGCTGCCGAAGACAGCTGCCGTAGAACAGCACCGCGACAATCGCCTCGCCATGGCGCCGCATGGCAGCCTCGGCGACCGCCATCACGGGCGCGGGGCGCGGCCCGGCACTCTCCATGGCAATCAGGCGGAGCAGGCGCTCCGGCAAGTCCGGCACCGCTCAAAGCCTCACGAAGCCGACGCGGTCCGGCGCGGTCACCAGAAGCGGTGCCCGCGCCTCGGGCTCGAACATCTCGCCGTCCAGAGTGAACGCGGAGTCGAGGCCGAAGGTCAAACGCTCGGCGCCGCCGCTGATGTACGTGTCCGCAGGCAGCGTCGCCCGCCGCCACCCATACAGCACTTTCGGCGCCGAGCGGATCAGCCGTACGGGCGGGTGGGCGATGCTGGTGAAGCGAATTCGCCGCGAGCGCTCGCCCCAGAAAGGCCGGGATCCCAGCACCAGGCGGTCGAGCGTGGTTGCCAACACCAGCAGACGCCGGGCCCGGCTGAGCGGCCGACCGTCGACCGTGATCGCGATGTCACGGCCGCGGATCGGACCTTTGCCATCATGACCGAACAGCCCGCGCAGGAGGAACCCGCCCAGCGTCAGCCCCATGCCGAGATTGCCTCTGAGACCCAGGGTGTAGACCCTGTTGCAGCAGAACTCGATCGCATCGGAGATCGCGGCGGCGCCGAAAAACACGCAACGCTGCGGCGGCTGGCCCCGAATGTTCTCGACCCGCAGCACGTGTCGGTGCTCGACAAGGCTGGCCAGATCGTTGCTTTGCGCGGCCTCGAACAGACGGGGCAGGGCGCGAGCGGGGCGGCCGCGCAGGCCCACGTCGCCTGCGGTCATGTTGGCCATGCCGCGCGCCAGGATCGCAACCGGCGGCAGATGCTCGAATGGCCGGGTCTCGAGCAGCTCGGTCAGGACGCGCTGGACCGTGCCGTCACCGCCGTTGACCACGAGAAGTCCCACTTCCCGCCGCGCGAGCTCGGTCAGGATCTGACCCAGGCTCTGAGCACCGTCGGCCACGACGTGCACCAGATCGCGAGCCCTCTCGGTTGCGGCCTCAACCTCGTCGAGGCCGCGCCGGTTGCGTTGGCTGGTCGGATTGCTGATCAGGCCGATCTTGAGCACGGTCACTCGCCCTCGGCCGGGAGCGCTCCGAAGCTCCCGGTCGTCTGGTGGTAGGCCCGGGTCCGGCTGCTGAGGGTCCAGCCGCGAGCGGTCTTCTCGATGTCGTAGATCTGGTATCGGGCGCCGCGCTCCGGTCGCGGGTCGAGAGACGACGCCGAGGGGACGCCCACGACCGGGATCGGACCATCGGGACCCTCGATCTCGCCCTTGATCGGCACGTGCTCATGGCCGTGCAAGATCAGCTCGGCGCCGTGGCGGCGCACGACCCCAAGAAATGCCGCGGCATCGATCAGCCGCCGGCGCCGGCCGCCGGCGACGGCGAGCGGCGGATGATGCAGGAGTATGACCCGGCAGCAGCCCGCCTGCGCAAGCCCCGCGAGCAAGCGATCCAACGCCTCGAGCTGTGGCCGGCCGAGGCGGCCCGTGGCGTAGCCGGGCGGGGTCGCGACCGCGGTCGAGAGGCCGACCAGCGCGAGCGGCCCCCGGCGGCGGAGATAAGGAAAACCGCAGCCGCCATCCGAGCCGGCAGCCGACCCCGGATCGGAGGCCAGGTAGTCGGCCCATCGTGCTAGGGATCGGCCGCGGTCAATTCGGGCATAGGCCTCATGGTTGCCCGGGATCACGGAGATCCGCTCGGGCGGGCCGAGCGCGCGCAACCAGGCCGCCGCCTGGTCGAACTCGGCCGGCAGGGCGATGTTGACCAGATCGCCGGTGATCGCGATGTGGTCCGGCTCGATCGCCAGCAGGTCGCGCCGTAGCGCCGCCAGAACCTCCTGCCGATGGACCCGATTCCGGCGCAGCCGCCAGGAAAGATAGCCGAACAAGCGCTTGCCCAGCAGATCGCGCACCGCGACCAGCGGGCAAGGGCCCGATGTGCAGGTCCGAGATGTGCGCCAGTCGAAACACGCAGGATCAGCCAGCCTCTGTCATGGAACGGTCCGCAGACACCCGACCGCGGCGGCCGCAACCTAAGCCTGGTCGGCCGGTTCGTCGAGACGCGACCGCGTTTGCGCGGCCGGAGGACGGGGAGCGCGCGCAGCGAGCCCAAGATCGATCACGAGCGCCAGCGCCAGGACGGCGCCGCCGAGCCCGAACAGGAGCGTATAGCTGCCGGTCTTTGCGTAGAGGAAGGAAAGGCCGTAGGCGCCGCCGGCCTGGCCGAGGGCGAAGGCCGTGGTGGCGAGGCTCCAGGCCTGCCCCCGCTGTCCGGGATCGTGCTCCGGGATCAGATCGTGGATACGGCCCAGGACGAGCGGCACGACGCCCGGCACGAGGGCACCGACGACCACGCTCGAGACGACTAAGGCCACTCCGCCGGCGGTCACGGCGAGCAGGCTCACGGCCGCGGCCTGGACCAGCAATGCCGCCCGCAGCGCCCGCCCGAAGCCGATGCGGTCGGCAAGCCGGCCGGCGAGCACCGGGCCGACCAATGCACCGAGCCCGAACAGCACCCAATAGCCCGCACCCACAGCGACCCCCCGGCCAAGCCCGCGGGCGACGAAATCGACCAGAAACACCATGTGGGGCACGAGCCCGGCCGCGTTCAGAGCGTATTCGACGTACAGCGCCCTGAGCGGCGCGTTCGAGCGCCCGGGCGAGCGATGCGCCGGCGGGTGTTCGGCCGGCGCCGGCGGCCGCGGCTTCGGCCATGCGCCCCATGTCATGAGGGTCAGCAGCAGGGCGAGGACACCGAGGCCGCACCAGGTGGCGACCAGACCTGCGCGAAGGAGCAGCGGCACCAGCGTCCCGGAGGCGGCGATGCCGAGCCCGACCCCGGTGAAGATGATACCGCCCGCGAGCCCGCGTCGGGCCGCGGCCACCTCTGGCAGCAGCGCGGGCGCCGCAAGCACCATCAGCATCCCGCCCGCGATGCCGGCGGCGAAGCGCCAGAGGAAGAACCAGAGGAACGAGAGCGGCAGGGCGCAGGCGAAGAACGCTGCGCTCGCGAGCGCCATCATCATGCGCAGCACAGGCGCAGCGGGCATCCGAGCCGCCAGCGGCCGGGCGAACAGGGCGCCGGCCAGATAACCCGCGAGATTGGCGGCGCCCAGATAGACCGCCTGCGACGGCGTGAACCAGTCCGCAGCGACCAGGGCCGGGATCAACGGCGTGTAGGCGAAGCGCGCAAGACCGATCCCGACCAGAGTCGCAGACAATCCCGCGAGGCTCGCCCGCCAGAAGGGCTGTGTCGGCGATCCGGCGCTCAGCGCTGTCTCGCGATGATCGCGTTGACCAGCTCGAGGTCGGCCGGTTTGTCGACGTCGATCGCGGCCTCGGCGAACGGCAGGCGGACCGCCGCTACGCGGGCGCCGATGATCGCCGATGCGCGCGCCATGGCGCCATCCAAGGTCAGGCGTCCGAGCAGATAGGCGAGCAGGGGGCCGAGGCCGAAAGCGCGGATCATGCGCCAGGGGCGCTTGCGGTCATGCTCGACCCGGCGCCAGAAGGCGACCGCCCTGCGCGCCTCGGGAGTCATGAGCGCGAACAGATTGGCGCCCGAATAGTGCGCATCGCGCAACCGCAGATAAGTCCGTTGTGTGTCCGGATAGGCGCTCCGGATCACGTCGGCGGCGGTCAGCCCGGCGACCACGTCGGCGGCGGTCGCGCGCGCGGCCGCCAGAAAGTGCTCGACGATCGCTGCCGACAGAAGAGCGTGGTCGGCCGTGGTGATCAGCATCGGCAGGCCCGCCTCGACCTCCCCGAGCGCCCGCAGGACGCTCGAGCTGGGCGTCGCGGCGCCCGGCAGCGCAGTGCAGGGCGGGATGTTCGACAGGCGGTCGAGGATTGCCGGATCCTCCAGGACGACGAAAATCCGGTCGACGCCCGGGCTCGCGGCAAGCGCATCGAGCACACGCGTCAGCATCGGCACGCCGCCTACCGTGGCCAGACATTTGTGCTCGACGCCGCAATGTCTGGCGACCGGATCCTCGCCGCCGCGTCGTCCGGCCAGGACCAGCGCCGTGAACGGCGTCGCGATCACGCCAGGGATTTCTCGTAGACGCGGTAGATCTTGTAGGCCCGGCCGCCGAGCAGCTCGATCATCTCGCGGGTCGGGTGATTGTCCTCCAGCACCCAGGAAAACTCGGCCTCCTGGTGGCCGTGGACCGCATGCCAGCTCCGCAGTGCCTCGGTGACGCCAAGTGCCAGCGCCGCGCCGCGCGGCGTGCCCTGATAGCGCTTGCGGACGCCCATCAGCACCATGCGGGCGCTCCGGGTGCCCCGGACCTTGAGTCGCCAGAGCAGCTTCGCCCAGCCGAACGGCAGCAGCCGCCCCCGAAGGTCCGCGATCGCCTCGTTGATGTTGGGCAGCGTCACGGTCATGGCGGCGGGCCGGCCCTCGACCTCACCGATCCAGGCGTTTTCGGCGCGGATGATCGGTTTCAGGTTCTTGCCCATGTGGCGGACCTCGGCCGGCGTCATGGGCACGAAGCCCCAATTGTCCGACCAGGCGTCGTTGAAGATGTCGACGATGGTCTGGATTTCCTGGTCGAAATTGCGCATGACGATCGGCCGGAAGCTGAGCCGGGCACCCCGGCTCAGGCGCTCGAGCATGCGCTGGGCGCGCGGCGAAGGCCTGGCGACATCGTAAATATAGGCGAGCAGATTCTTGACGGTCCGGTAGCCCTGCTCCTCGACCCGGAGGCCGTAGTAGCGTGGCCCGTGCCCCATCATCACGTAGGGCTTGGTCTCGAAACCCTCGACCAGGAGCCCGCTCTCATCGTTGATCGAGAGGCTGAAGGGCCCGGTTGCCCGGTGCATCCCGCGGGCGCGCAGCCAAGCCTCGGCGGTCTCGAACAGAGCTTCGAACACCTCGGGATCGTCCTCGGCCTCGAGAAAGCCGAAATGCCCGGTGGCATCGGCGTGGCGTTCCAGGTGCAGATGATCGACCTGGGCGCTGATCCGCCCGACCGCGCGCTCAGCCCGCAAAGCCAGCCAATAGGCGACCTCGGCGTGGTCGAACCAGGGATTCTTCTTGGGATTGAGATGCTCGAGGCGCTCGAACATGAGCGGCTGCACCCAGTGCCGGTCGCCCGCATGCAGCCGCGCCGGCATCAGTAGGAACTGCTTGAGGGCGCGGCGATCCTCGACCCGCTGGATGCGCAGCCCGGACGGCACGGGGCGGATCTTCCGGGCGGGCGCGATCAGGCGCTGGCGGAGCCGCGGTCGGCCGCACCCCGGCGGGTCATCCCGTGGCGGCGGTCGGCAGCGTAGGTGACGTCGTCCTTCGACAGGTCGGCAACCCACGGATACGCCTCGCGCTCGGGGCCGGTGTAGCCCAGATTGTGCACCGTCGCGCTGCGCGCCACCTCCTGCGGCCGCCGGTAGAGGGTGCCGAAGGCGCGGTCCCAGATGAAGCTAGTAATGCCGAAATTGCCCTGCTCGCTGTGGAAGTGGTGGGCGAGGTGATGCTTCTTCAGGATCCGCAGCCAGTCGTAGCGGGGCGTCAAGGGCAGATGCTGGACGCAGTGGCAAAACTCGTACAGCGAGAACAGGGCGAGCGCAGTGGCCAAGGCGGCGGCGCCGCCGGCCGGACCGCCGATCAGCCAGCCAACCGGCGTCGCGATCACGAAGATGGTCGGCAGCGTGGTGTAGAGGGCGCCGAACAACACTGCGAGGTCGTTCGGGTTCTGGTGGTGGTCGAAATGGATGCGCTTCCAGAGCGCCGCCGTCGCCTTGTGCCGGTAGAGAAAGCGGGAATGCAGCAGGTAGCGGTGCATCAGATATTCGACCAGCGGATAGAGCAGGACGATCACCAGGGTGGCGAGCAGCGGCGGCCAGGGCGATGTCGCCCAAAATCCCGCGAACCCGATGCCGAGCACGGTCAGGGTCAGGTAGGTCAGGATCGAGTGGTGCGTGAAATAGGCGACCAGCAGCTCCCGGAGCGTCATCCGGTTCAACTGGTACTTATGCCCGACCCGAGGGCTCAGCCCGATCGCCATGCTTTGCTCCAGTGCGCCACGCGATCCCGCTCCGCCAACTCTAAGTTAAGAGAACACCCGCCAGACAACAAGGCGGCGCGGGCGCCGCCCTGGTTCGGCCCCGCGACCTGCGGTCCGGGGGGTGCGCGGGGGGATGGTGGGCGCTGCTGGGATTGAACCAGCGACCCCTACGATGTCAACGTAGTGCTCTCCCGCTGAGCTAAGCGCCCACGGACCCCGTACGTAAATCGAAATCGCGCGTCTTTCAACCTCGCGCGCAACCGCGCGCGGATGACGCGGAGGACGCTGGCTCAATAGGTGATCGCCGGCGCTTGCGGTCGACCGGGCCTTGTGGTGTCATGCCGGTGCCACCGAGGGGTCCCCGCGCCGCCACCCGAAGTCGTAACCCTGGATGACGCCCGAGCTAGGCCCGCCGATCGAGGTCCTCGAGCCCGAAACCGGCTCGGCGCCGCTCGTCATCTCCTCACCCCACAGCGGCGAGATCTACCCGCCGAGCCTGCTGCGTGCCGTCCGGCTCCAGCACAGCCAGCTGCGCTGCCTCGAGGACGGCTGGGTCGACCGGCTGTTCGCCTGCGCGCCGGAGATCGGGGCGCCACTGCTGCGGGCGCGCTTTGCCCGCGCCTATGTCGACCCCAATCGGGAAGCCTTCGAGCTCGACCCGGAGCTGTTCGACGGCCCGCTGCCGGGCTACGTCAACGCCGGCTCGGCGAAAGCCCGCGCGGGGCTCGGCACCATTCCGAGCCGGATCGGCGGCAAGCCGATCTATGGCGCACGGTTCGACTTCGGCGAGGCAGAACGGCGCGTCCGCCTCGCCTATTGGCCCTATCACCAGGCCTTGCAGAGGCTCCTGGCTCGGGCCCGGCACGAGTTTGGCGTGGTCCTGCTGCTGGATTGCCATTCGATGCCGGCCTTCGCCGCCAACGGCTCCTCCACCGCTGAGGGTGCGGTCGACTTCGCCCTCGGCGATCGCTTCGGGCGCAGCTGCGCACCCGCGATCGTGGAGCGGGTCGAGGCGCTGCTGCGGCGGCAGGGCTTCCGGGTCGCGCGCAATCGGCCCTACGCCGGGGGCCACATCACGGCGCGCTACGGCCGTCCGGAGACCGGCGTCCACGCCTTGCAGATCGAGCTTCGTCGGGGTCTCTTCATGGAAGAGCGCACCCGCGAGCCGCAGCCCGCGGTCCAGGGCCTCGAGCGCGGGTTGCGCGAGCTGCTGGCCGATCTGGCGACGTTCGTCACCGAGCAGATGGTGCCGCGTCCGGCGGCGGCTGAGTGAGCCGGTCGGCCGTCAGGGGGCCGGCTTCGAGGAGCTCCCGGAGATCGGCTGACCCGGCGCCTGCCGGATTCGGCGGGCGCGCCGGGTCGGCAACCGAATCCTAACCGGTGATCGCGATGATCGCCGGGTGCCGAAACGAATCAACATAGCGCTCGGTCGGGCTTTGGCGGTGCTGACTCTCAACATCGCAGCGAGCCTGCTGCCAGCCTCGCCCGCCGACGCCGGCCTGCCCGACATCTGCGGGACGCTCGCCGACGAGACCGAGCGGGCCGAAGGAATCCCGCCGGGGCTGGTGCGCGCCGTGGCGCTGGTCGAATCGGGCCGCTGGTTGCCCGAGGACCGGCGGACCCAGGCCTGGCCGTGGACCGTGACTGCGGGCCCGGAGACCTTCTACATGCCCTCGAAGCGCGCGGCCCTGCGCAAGGTCCAGGAGCTGCGCGCGAGCGGCCGCTCGAACATCGACGTCGGCTGCATGCAGGTCAATCTCGGCTACCACGGCGACGCGTTCGCGTCCCTCGACGAGGCGCTCGATCCGGCCAGCAACGTCACCTATGGTGCCAGGTTCCTGAAGCATTTGCGCATCGAGACCCGCTCCTGGGCACGGGCGACCGCGCGCTACCACTCGAGCGATCCCGATCGCGGCCAAGCCTATCGGATCAAGGTCTATCGCCGGTGGGAGGAGGTGCGCCACGATCAGATCAGCCGCCCGGTGCGGATGGCCGGGAATGCTGCCGGCCGGCCGTCGCAGGCCGCCGCCGACCCGCCCGCACTCCGGCATTTGATCCTGCCGACGGCAGGCCCGAAGCCGGCGCCGCCCGGTGCGATCGCGATCCTCCGCGGCCAATAGACGCGCCCCGGTCGAGCGGCGTCTGATCGGCGCCTCGCCATCCGAGGCCAAGCGCGAACCGGGGGTCTGAAGCAAGCATTGCGGCGGCGGGTGCGGGCCTCTAAGTTCAGCCCGTTCGACGGAATCTACCGGAGCCGCCAGTCATGTCGATCATCGCGCGTCGCCTGGCCGCGATCAAGCCATCGCCGACGATCGCCGTGACCAATCTGGCGCGTGAGCTCAAGGCTGCCGGCCGCGACGTGATCGGGCTCGGCGCCGGCGAGCCCGACTTCGATACGCCGGACCCCATCAAGGAAGCGGCGATCGCCGCGATCCGCGCCGGCCAGACCAAATACACCGCGGTCGATGGCACGCCCGAGCTCAAGGCGGCGGTGGCCGCCAAGTTCAAGCGCGAGAACGGCCTCGACGTTCAGGCTCGACGAGATCAGCGTCGGCACCGGCGGCAAGCAGATCATCTACAACGCCATGATGGCCACCCTCGACCCGGGCGACGAGGTCGTGATCCCGGCGCCGTACTGGGTGTCCTACCCCGACATGGTGTTGCTCGCAGGCGGCACGCCGGTATTCGTGACCTGTCCCGATCAGACCGGCTTCAAGCTGCGGCCGGAGGATCTCGAGGCGGCGATCACGCCGCGCACCAAATGGCTGATTCTCAACTCGCCGAGCAACCCGACCGGGGCGGCCTACACAGAGACTGAGCTGAGCGAGTTGACCGACGTGGTGCGTCGCCATCCGCAGGTCTGGCTGCTGACCGACGACATCTACGAGCACCTGGTCTACGACGACTTCCGCTTCGTGACGCCGCTCGCGGTCGCGCCCGAGCTCCGATCCCGCTGCCTGACCATGAACGGCGTCGCCAAGGCCTATGCCATGACCGGCTGGCGGATCGGCTATGCCGGCGGCCCGGTCGAGCTGATCAAGGCGATGGCCAACGTGCAGTCGCAGAGCACCTCCAATCCGTGCTCGATCAGCCAGGCGGCAACGGTCGCGGCGTTGAACGGGCCCCAGGACTTCCTTCCCGGGTGGGTCGCGGTCTTCAAGCAGCGGCGCGACCTCGTGGTCGACCTCTTAAACCAGGCGCCGGCGCTACGCTGCCATCGTCCGGAAGGGGCGTTCTATGTCTATCCGAGCTGCGCCGGGGCAATCGGCCGGCGGACCCCGGCCGGACAGCTGCTGACCCACAGCGAAGACTTCGCCCGGTACCTGCTGGAGAGCGCGGGCGTCGCTGTCGTGCACGGCGCCGCCTTCGGCATGGATCCTTACGTCCGGATCTCCTATGCGACCTCGACCGAACTCCTGGAAGACGCTTGCCATCGGATCCTGCGCGCCTGTGAAGCCCTTCACTGACCGCCGGCGAGCGGCGCGCTAGGGTTGCTCGAACAGGCGATAGACGATCCGATCGCCTGGTTCGATGCCGAGTTTGGCCGTGAGCCCGCCCCGCAGCTCGAGGACCGCGCGGACCGGCTCGCCGGAGTCGAGCACCGTGTCCGAGAGCGGCCGGGCATCCTGAACGATCCGGCCAATCGCGCCGTCGGCGCGAATGAACAGCATGTCGAGCGGGATATAAGTGTTGCGCATCCACATCGCGACCGGTTGGGAATCGCCGAAATCGAAGAGCATGCCCTGGTCGTCGGCCAAGCTCTCGCGGAACATCAGGCCGTACGAGCGCTGGTCCGGCGTGGTTGCCAGCTCGACCTGGAACTCGAACCGCCGGCCCGAACTCTCGATCGCCAGACGGTCGTGGTCGAAGCTGGGCGGGCTGTCCATCCCTTGCAGGACAATGGCCAACAAGCCAACCGTGGCAAGGCGGCGAAGCGGCCGCCAGCCACGCAAGGCGATCAAGCCGTCGATGCCGATCAAGTCGTTTGCAACCTCCACGCGAATCAATGTTCACCGTTGAGATTTTACGCGCTTTGTAGTAGACTTCACAACCCTTAAGCGCCGGGGTCACGTCTTCACCGAACCTCAATGAACTGTAGGTATGGAGCTTGGATCGGGCGACTTCGGTGGCCGGCCGCTGGCAGGCTGCGGCGCAGCGGCCGGGGAGTTGGCCCGGCAATTGCATCGAGGTTCTATCCCGAAGGCACCGGCACGCATGGGGTGGGGATCGATCGGCGGCGCGCGCGGTTGGTGAAGCAAGGCGGCGGCTGCGAACATATATATATGTGGGATCCGTCGGCTGCGGCGGAGATCCGCCGGCCTCATCTGCGGGCTTGATCAAGCTAGCTTGGGGCTAAGGTCCAGGGTAGGATGACGCGATGGCCATAGATGTCCATAGCACACCCCGCATCGGCTATGAGCCGGCCCTGCGGCGCGTGACTCGGGATTCCAGCGGCGACGACCTGGACTGGCTCCGGCTCGGGCGCACGCTATGGCGGCGCAAACTGTTTCTGCTCGGCTTCATCGTGATCGTGATCGGCCTGACTGCAGCCTATGTCAGCCGCATGCCGCCGGCCTACGAGGCAGAATCCCTGGTGATGCTCAACGATCGGCCGGCCCAGCCGGTGCCCAACATCCCGGACGTGCTGGTCGGCTCGCCGCCCACCGAAGACAGCCTGGCGAGCCAGCTGCTGCTGATCAAGTCGCGCGGCATGGCGGAGCGGCTGGTCGACCAGCTCAACCTTCACCTCTTGCCCGAGTTCAATCCGGCGCTGCGACCAAGCACCGCAGACTTCGCTGCCTGGTTCGATCCCGCCCGGCTGATCCCGGCGTGGCTGCTCGATCATCTGCCGAAGGCCTGGGCCGACACGCTGATGACCACGAACTCCGGCGCGGAGATGACCGACCAGCAGCGGGCGGCGCTGCTCCGCTCCGAGATCATTCAGACCGTGATGGACAACATCATGGCGGAGCCGGCCAATCGGTCGACCGTGATCGGTCTGAAGTTCATCTCGGCCGATCCGGCGCTCGCGGCGCTGGGCGCCAACACCCTGGCCAGGCTCTATATGGACGAGCAGCTCGAGGCCAAGCAGACCGCGTCGCGGCGCGCCCGCGAGTTCCTCGAGCACGAGATCGAGCGCCTGCGGGCCAGCGTCGCCTCGGCCGAGCAGGCAGTGCAGGATTATCGGCGCAAAACCGGGTTGGGCGGTGCTGTGCCGGACGAGGAGCAGCTCTCGGGGCTGACCACCCAGCTGGTGATCTCGCGCAGCGACCGCGCCCAGGCGGAGGCGAAGGTGCGTCAGGTCGAGCGGCTGCTCAGCACCGGCGCCGATCTGACCCAGGCGGCGCAGCTCCTGGATTCGCCGGCACTTACCGACCTCAGGGCGCGCGAGCTGGAGCTCAACCGCCAGCGGGCGGAGCTGTCGACCGAGTATGGTCCGCGGCACCCGCAAATGCTCAATCTCGAGGCCGAGCTGAAGTCGCTGCAAGACCGCAAGGAGGCGGAAATCAGGCAGATCGCTCAGCGCCTCAAGGACGAGGTGCAGGTCACGCGCTCGCGCGAGGCGATGCTGCAATCCAACATTGATGGCCTGAAGAGCCAGCTGTCGGAGCACAACGAGGCCCAGATCGGGCTCGAGGCCCTGCAGCGGGAGGCGACCGCTGACCGCGAGCTGCTCGAGACCTACATCAACCGCGCCAAGGAGATTACCTCACAGCAGAAGGCGCAGGAGCCGGATGCGCGGGTGATCTCGCGCGCGGCCCTGCCTGACGAGCCGACCTATCCGCGCCGCAAGCTGATCTTCGGGGTGGCGCTGGTCAGCGCGCTGCTGGCCGGCTCGCTCGCCGTGTTCGGCCTCGAGGGGCTCGACAACACTTTCCGCAGCTCCGAGCAGATCGAGGACCTGATCGGCTTGCCGACGCTGGGCTTGGTGCCGGCTATCATCGGGCTCGATAAACGCTATGGCTCTCCCCAGGACTACGTGCTCGAGAACCCGAACTCGCCTTTCGGCGAAGCTCTGCGCAGCCTGCGCACGGCGATGCTGCTCACCAGCATGGGGTCGCCGCCCAAGACCATCCTGGTCACCTCCTCGATCCCGAGCGAGGGCAAGACCTCGATTGCGATGTGTCTGGCCAGGATTCACGCTCGGGCCGGCCGGCGTACGCTGATCATCGACTGCGACGTGCGTCGGCCCCGGTTGCATGAGCTCGCCGGGGTCTCCAATCAGAGCGGACTGAGCGACGTGCTGCTGCAGCACCAGGAGTTGAACGAGGTGGTCCTCCTGGACGAAAGTTCGGGCGCCTATTTCGTGACCGCGGGCGCTCCGGTGCCTGACCCCGCGGCGCTGTTGGCGTCGGAGCGGATGCGCCGGCTGCTCAAGGACATCGCCAGCCGGTTCGATTTGGTGATCATCGACAGCCCGCCGGTGCTCAGCGTTTCGGACGCGAGGGTGCTCTCGCAGATGACCGACAAGACCGTGTTCCTGGTCCACTGGGGCAGCACGCGCCGGCACGATGTGATGATGGGGGTCAAGCAGCTGATCGAGGCGGGCGCCGACGTGGCCGGCCTGGTGCTGAGCCGGGTCAACGTGCGCAAGCATGCGCGCTACGGTTATCGGGACTCTGGCTACTATTACGACGACAAGTACACCAAGTACTACAACAACGGCTGAGCCTCGATGGCGCCCGGCGGATCCGTCGGGATCGGACGGCGTCCGGAGAGCGCTTTCTGGACTTGGCCGCCGGTCGCGGGCGTGGCATGAACCGGAGGCAACCGGTCTCCGGGAGGCGGTCCTAGTGGACCTCAAGGCCCAGATTCGTCAGATCCCCGACTTCCCGAGACCGGGCATCCTCTTCTACGACATCTCGACCTTGCTGCAGCGGGCCGACGCCTTTGCGGCCGCGGTCGACCGGCTGGCGGAGCTGGTCGCGCCGCATCGGCCCGACCGGCTGGTCGGGATCGAGTTGCGCGGCTTCATCTTCGCGGCCCCCCTGGCGCTGCGGCTCGGGATCGGTTTCACGATGGTCCGCAAACGCGGCAAGCTGCCCGGCTCGGTGGTCGGCCACGCCTACAAACTGGAATACGGCAGCGACCGGATCGAGATCTCGGCCGACCTGCTTCCGGCGCGCAGCCGGGTCGTGATCGTCGACGACCTGATCGCGACCGGCGGCACCGCCATCGCCACCGCCGAGCTGCTCGACAAGATCGACGTCGAGGTCGTCGCCGCGGCCTTCCTGATCGAGCTCACCGGCCTGGGGGGCCGGGGCCGCCTGCGTGTGCCGGTCGAGAGCCTGCTGGCCTACGATGGCTGAGCCCGGCGCCGGCGCTCAGGGCACGAACTGCTCCTTGAGAATCCGCTCCTCCATGTTGTGCTCGGGGTCGAACAGCAAGGTGAGCGTGATGCTGCGATCCTCCCACACCTCGACCGCCCTCACGTCGCGGATCTCGGTGTAGTCGGCGACCGCGCTGACCGGCCGCTTGTCGGGGTCGATCACGGTGAAGCGGAAGTGGGTGCGGCTCGGCAGCAGAGCGCCGCGCCAGCGGCGGGGCCGAAACGCGCTGATCGGGGTAAGGGCCACGAGATTGGCGCCGACCGGCAAGATCGGTCCGTGCGCGGAGAGATTGTAGGCCGTGCTGCCGGCCGGGGTCGCGACCAGGACACCGTCGCAGATCAGCTTCTCGAGACGGACGACGTCATCGATCGCGATCTCGATGTTGGCCGCCTGGCGGGTCTCGCGGAACAGCGACACCTCGTTGATGCCGAGCCCGAGCTCCAGCTCGCCGTCGCGGCAGGTGACCCGCATGCGGAGCGGATGCAGGGGCGCACTCACTCCCAGGGCGAGGCGCTCATGCAGTCCGTCGATCCGATAGTCGTTGAGCAAAAAGCCGACCGTGCCGAGATTCATCCCGTAGATCGGCACCGGCCGGTCGATGCAGCTGTGCAGGATCTCGAGCATGAAGCCGTCGCCGCCGAGCGCCACGATCACGTCCGCCTGTGCGCCCGCGACATGGGCGTAGGCCGCCTGCAACTCCGCGAGGCCGGCCTGCGCTTCGACCGTGTCGGCAGCGCGAAAGCTGATGTTCGTGAAGCGCTTCATAGGCGTGCCCGGCCGGCCCTGACCCACGTCGTCGGCGGCGCGCACTTTGCGGCGCTCCGCGCACCGGGGTCAAGCATGCGGGTGGGGCCGGTTGCCGGTTGCCCGGCAAGACGCTAGATTACGGCCGAGCAGCCCTTCAAGGAGCGCCGCCCGATGGTCCGGGCAGGGAGAGCCGACCCCCCATGATGATCGACCCCTTCGAGCGCGCCATCACCTACGTCCGGGTCTCCGTGACCGATCGGTGCGATTTCCGCTGCGTGTACTGCATGGCGGAGAACATGACCTTCCTGCCGAAGAAGGACCTCCTGACGCTCGAGGAGCTGGATCGGCTGTGTTCGGCCTTCGTCGATCTCGGCGTCCGCAAGCTCCGCCTCACCGGCGGCGAGCCTCTGGTCCGGCGCAACATCATGAGCCTGTTCGCCTCGCTCGGCCGCCATCTGCGCTCCGGCCGGCTCGAAGAGCTGACCTTGACCACCAACGGCAGCCAGCTCGAGCGCTACGCGGCCGAGCTGTTCGAGCACGGCGTGCGCCGGGTCAACGTCTCTCTCGATACCCTGGACGCGGCCAAGTTTCAGGCGATCACCCGCTGGGGCAAGTACGACAAGGTCATGGCGGGCATCGCTGCGGCGAGGCAGGCGGGACTCCACGTCAAGATCAATGCGGTGGCCCTCAAGGGCGTCAACGACGACGAGCTCGATCGGATGATCGCCTGGTGCGGTGCCGAGGGCTTCGATCTCACTCTGATCGAGACCATGCCGCTGGGCGACATCGACGGCGACCGTACCGAGCAGTATCTGCCGCTTTCCCTCGTGCGCTCCCGGCTCGCCCGCAACTGGACCCTGACCGATCTGCCGGATCGGACCGGCGGTCCCGCGCGTTACGTCCGGATCGAGGAGACCGGCGGTCGCCTCGGCTTTATCACGCCGATGACGCACAATTTCTGCGAATCCTGCAATCGAGTGCGGGTGACCTGCACCGGCAAGATGTACATGTGCCTCGGCCAGGACGATGAGGCCGATCTGTGCACGCCGCTGCGCGCTTCGGAGGCCGACGAGCTCTTGAAGCAGAGGATCCTGGCCGGGATTGCCCGCAAGCCCAAGGGCCACGACTTCGTGATCGACCGGCGGCACAACAAGCCCGCCATCCGGCGCCATATGAGCGTGACCGGCGGTTAGAAGGAGCGGACGGTCGGACGTTCCTGGTCCCGACCGTTCCCGCGCTCAGCCGAAGACGATCTCGACCCGCCGGTTGCGCGGCTCCTTTTGGCCGTCGGGGGTGGGGATCCGGGGGCGGCGCTCACCGAACCATTCGACCTCGAGCGCCTGCTCGGGCACGCCACGCTGCATCAGGGCCTGGGCGACGATCTCGGCCCGCCGTTCCGACAGCCGATCGTTGTACGCCTCCGAACCGGACCGGTCGGCATGGCCTGCGACCTTGACCAGCGCCGGGCGGCCACGCACGAAGTCCGCCTGCACCTGATCGAGCACCGCGAGCGCCACCGGCGTCAGGTCGGCCTGATCCCAGGCGAAGAACACCAGATACGCCTCGCCCTCCTTGGTCAGCGCCCGCTCGACCTCGGCGAGCGCGGACTCGAACTCGCCTTTGCAGACCTTGATCTGCTCGGGCGGGTCGTTTCCTTCGGCCCTTTCCAGCCAGCAATCGAAGGCAGTCTGAGCCTTCGCCGCTTGCCAGGGCGCCTTCTTCCGCCCGGTCTGATCCAGAGCCGCCATCAAGCGCGCCCGCGCCGCCGACAGCTCCTCGACGTTGTCTGGCAGCAGATGGCGCGACTCGACCGTGTCAGGAAGGACCGCCTCGCCCTTCGCCGAATCGACCGCCTTGAAAGCGAAGTGCCAGTACTCGGGGTAGTCATATTCCGAGGTCATCACGTCGCTATAGTCGAGATAGCCCTGCCGCAAGCCTTGGTTGAACGCCGGGCCTTGAGGCTCCATGTTACGCACCGCGTCGACCTGATACAGCACGACATCGCTGTTGTCGACCAGTTGCGGATTGTAGCTGCAGGAGAGCAGCGTCCCAAAGGCCGCGGTAAGCAATCCCACCTTGATGACTCTCTGCATTTCCTTCCCTGGCCCCTGGATTACGTCCCCGGATGAGACCTGGCGGCCCGCCCTGTCCGCGGCCGACGCTCCTTTGCACAACCGGGCCGCTTGAATAACAGGGCAAATAAACGCGCAGATCAAGGGGTTTGTCGTGGCGCGGCGATGGCTCGCCGAGCTCTTGCCGAAGTGCCCCAGCGGATCGTCGGTCAGGCGGGCCTGGTCAGCTCGAAGCCGCGCACCTCGTCGAGGGCCGCGCGCAGCGCTTCGAGCTGGCCCGCACTCGGCGGCGAGCGCTCGGCGGCGAGGGCGATCTCCATGACCCGACGGGCCCCCAGGTTGGCGCTTGCCCCCTTGAGCGCGTGCGCGACCGCCGTCCAGCTCTGGCCGGTGCGCATGGCCTCACCCATGCGCGTCAGGTAGACCTCGGCGCTGGACAGGAACAGGGTCAAAAGCTCGCCCTCGAGCTGCGGGTCGCCATCGGTGAAACCGAACAGGTGGTCGAGATCGATCACGGGCTGCGTGCCCCGATCGGGCGACGGCATGGGCGGTCGGCCACGGATGGCCCGCTCGACCACCCGCAGCAGGCGCTCGATGTCGATTGGCCGGCTGAGATAGTCGAGCGCGCCGGCTTCGCGCCAGGCTTCCCTCGCACGTTCGTCGATTGGCGGCCCGATCATCGCGACCGGCACCGGTCCAAAGGCGCCTGCGCGCATCGCGTGCAGGAGCTCGGTACCGGCCTGGTCCGCAAGAGTGGTGCTCAAGAGGACCAGCGCGGGCCTGCTCGGGCCGAGCAGCTGCAGCACGTCACCCACGGTGGTGACGGTCTCGATCCGATAGCCGAGCTTGCCCAGCACGAGCACGACGAGATCGCGGCTGACGGCTTGCTCCTCGGCCAGAAGGATCCGGTGCGAGGATGGTGAGTGCATCGTCGGGTTGGCGCCATTTCAACCATTGGTTTTGTTAATTTCTAACTATCTAGCCAAACCGGTCAAGCCCCTTTCGCGCGCACGGCCCTTAGGGCGCCGCCAACGCGACCGCAATCGCGCCAGCCAGGCGAGCGTTTGCCGAGGCCAACGCTCGGTTGGCGCGCACGGTGGCACCCCGGCTGTGTTCGGCCATATGCCTGAGCATGAAGGGAGTTCTGCTCGGGCCCTCGGGTGCCGGCCGCGACCGCTGCCGTCTCGGCGGCCGCCACCAGACCGTCGACCGCCGCTTTCGGCAAGGCATGCTCGGGCGGCGGCGGCTGCACCACGATCAGGGCGCCTGTCAGCCCGAGGGCTCGCTGGGTCTCGATCAGCTGGCGGAGATGGCTCAGATCGTCGACCCGCGGCACCTCGAAACCAGTTTCGGCCGTGTAGAAGCCCGGTAGCTCATCGCAGCACCAGCCGATGACCGGCACGCCTAAGGTCTCCAGACGTTCGAGCGTGCGGCGCTGGTCCAGGATCGACTTGACGCCGCTGCAGACCACCACGACCGAGCGCCTGGCCAGCTCCTCGAGATCCGCGGACACGTCCAACGAGGTCTCGCCGCCGCGATGGACGCCCCCCAGACCGCCGGTCGCCATCACCCGGATGCCGACCCGGTCGGCGATGAAAACGGTGGCCGCAATCGTGGTCGCGCCAAGGCCGCCGGCGGCGACGACGCGGGGCAGGTCGCGGGTCGTGCACTTGACGACCTCGGTCGCGCCGACCAGACGCTCGAGGAGAGCCGGGGTCAGGCCGACGTTGATCTGAGCGTCGATCGCGGCCACAGTGGCCGGCACGGCGGCCTGAGCGCGGACCGCCTGCTCGAGCTCGACTGCAACTGCAGCGTTGTGCGGGCGGGGTAAGCCATGGCAGATCAGGGTCGATTCGAGCGCGACCACCCCCTGACCGCGGGCCAGGGCATGGGCGACGTCCGGGTGCAGTTGAATGGTCATGGTCACGTGTCCGTCGGGTCGCGTCTGCGTGGGGTCGCGTCTGCGTCGGCCGCGGATCAGCGGCGCGTCTCGTGGCTTGGCGCCGCCGGCCAACCTGTCTGCGACCCGACATCCTGAGCCAAAAGGAACGGCTGCGATGCAACGACCGATCGATCAGCACACCGCCCTGATCTTCACCATGGTACTCGTGTCGGCTGCCGAGGGCGAGATGACCGACGCCGAACTCGACGCGATCTCCCGGCAGGTCCGCTATCTGCCCGTATTCCGAAGCTTTCACCACGACCGGCTGGCCGAGGTCGGGCGGCAATGCGCCGAGCTGCTGCGCGAGGACGACGGGCTCGACGTCGCCTTCGACATGATCGCCGAGGCGCTGCCCAGGCCGCTCTGCGAGACCGCCTACGCGCTCGCCTGCGAGGTCGCGGCAGCCGACGGCGACCTCGCCAACGAGGAGCTCAACCTCCTCCGGATGCTGCGCCAGCGGCTGAACGTGGACCGCTTGGTGGCTGCGGCGATCGAGCGCACCACCTACGCGCGTCACGCCGTCGTCTGACGCGCCATCGACGCGGTGTGGCCGGTGTTCGGGCGCGGTGAAATCTGCAGCATCGCGCAAATGGCGCTCGCCGATGCTGCGGCGGTCGCGGCAGGGGTCCCGGGCGCCGAGCTGATGGCGAACGCGGGCGCCGCTGTGGCCGAGGCGCTCGCGGCGCGGTTCGTCCGGGTGCCGACGGTCGTGCTCTGCGGACCCGGCAACAACGGCGGCGACGGTTTCATCGTCGGCAGGTTGCTGGCGCGGGCGGGCTGGCCCGTCCGGGTGGCTCTGCTCGGCCGTCGCGAGCGGCTGCGCGGCGATGCTGCCGCCGCCGCAAGAGCCTGGCGCGGGCCTACCGTGGCGCTCGAACCCGCGGCTCTGGAGGGGGCCGGTCTGGTGGTCGACGCCCTGTTCGGGGCCGGCCTCGCGCGCCCGCTCGAGGGCTTGGCGCGGGCGATGGTCGAGGCCGTCGCGACGACGCGGCTGCCCGTCGTCGCGGTCGACGTGCCGTCCGGGATCGATGGCGACACGGGCGAGGTTCGCGGTGCTGCGGCCAAAGCCTGCCTCACCGTCACCTTCCATCGGCCGAAGCCCGGGCATCTGCTGCTTCCGGGCCGCGCCTATGTCGGCGAGCTGGTGGTCGCCGACATCGGCATTTCCGAGTCCGTCACCGCGGCGCTCGACATCCGGCTCTGGGCGAACCGGCCACAGCTCTGGCAGCGGCTTCTGCCACGCCGCACCGCGGCCAGTCACAAGTACAGCTACGGCCATGGGCTGGTCCTGGGCGGCGGTGTCGCCTCGTCCGGCGCAGCACGCATGGCAGCCCGGGCCGCGCTCCGTGCCGGCGCCGGCCTCGTCACGGTCGTCTGCCCCGAGGCTGCGCTGGACCTCTATGCTGCTCAGCTGACTGCGGTCATGGTCGCGCCCTTTGCCGACGAAGCGGACTTCGCCCGGCAGCTGGAGGACCCGAGGCGGACGGCCATCCTGCTGGGACCCGGCGCCGGCGTCGGTGCGGTGCTCTGCCGACGCGTGATCGCCGCGCTCGCAAGCCGCAAGGCCTGCGTGCTCGATGCCGATGCTTTGACCAGCTTCGCGGAGCGGCCGCCCGAGCTGTTCGGGGCGATCGATGGGCCCTGCCTGCTGACCCCGCACGAAGGCGAGTTCAAGCGCCTGTTCGACCTCCAAGGCGACAAGCTCACCCGGGCACGCGCTGCGGCCGCAAAGAGCGGCGCGGTCGTCCTGCTCAAGGGCGCGGACACGGTTGTCGTCGCGCCCGACGGCCGGGCGATCATTCAGCCCGACGCGCCGGCGACGCTCGCCACCGCCGGTTCGGGCGACGTCCTGGCGGGCATCGCGCTCGGCCTGCTGACCCAGGGCATGCCGGCGTTCGAGGCCGCCGCCGCTGCCGTCTGGCTACATGCCCAAGCGGCGCGGCGTCTGGGCCCCGGAATGATCGCCGAGGACCTCGTCGAGGCCTTGCCGGCGGCGCTCGCAGATCTTCCGCCGCCGGCCGGGAACGCCGGCTCCGATCCGCCAAAGGGTGAAAGTTAGTTGCCTCGCTAAAGCTGTAGTTTATTCATGGCGCGATCTGGTTGATCGGGAGAGGGCGCGGCATAACGCGATCGGATCGAGATCGGCGACACCTGACCCCCCTGGCTCGTTCGGATCGCTCGCCTCGTCATCCCTGGTCGCCCGGGCGGAGCCGATCGCCGGGGACCGCCGGCGCAGGTGGATGGTCGGCGCCAGGCGGGGGTTCGGCGTACCTTCGGACGACCCAGGGTCGCCGTAGCTTCCTCTCGACCACGATGGGGCTCCGGCGATCGGGCCGGATGCGGGCGCGGCGATACGGTTAGCTGGAAATGCGGGTGCGAAACGCTACGCTTGAGCGGGGAGGGGCGACGGCCGGGGGTTCGCCGACTGACATTGGCCGTTGAGTTGCCGTCCGAGCTGGCGGCACAGCTCGTCGAGCTGATCGGCGAGCCGATCGTGATCCTCACCGCGAGCGACGGCGGCCGGGCGACGCCGGTGATCGCCTACGCCAATCCGTCCTTCGCCCGGCTGATCGGTCGGGCCGCGGATGCGGTCGTCGGACAATCGATGCACGTCCTGGCGTCAGCGGTGACCGAGCCGCTCGAACTCGCGCGGCTGATCGACGCCATCGAGCGCCAGCGCGCGATCGATCTGACGCTGCAGGTGGCAGGCGCGGCCGGGCGGCGGCTCTGGACCGAGCTCGAAGGCCGACCGCTGGCCGGCACCGGCCGGCCTTACATGGTGCGACTGCGCGACGTCACGGCCCAGCGCGCCGTGGTGACGACGGCGCGACGGCTCGAGCGGCGCTTCGATGCGCTCGCCAACCTGACCTCGGACGGCGTCTATCATTTGCGCGTCGACCCCGATTGCCGCCTGGTCCTGGACTGGATGGCCGGCGCCTTCGAGCGCCTGACCGGCTACGGCGTGGCCGAGCTCGAGGCGTTGGGTGGCTGGTCGGCCCTGGTCGAGCCCGCGGATCGGCGCATCCTGCAACGCCGCGCGCAAAAGCTCCTCGCGGGTGAGCAGGCGAGCGCGGAATATCGGATCAAGAACCGGGATGGCGCCCGCCGTTGGCTGCGCGACACGGGCTGGCCGCAATGGGACGAGGCGCACGAACTGGTGGTCGGCATTCTCTGCGCCGCCGCCGACATTACCGAGCAGCGCCGGCTCGAAGAGCAGCTGTTGGCCGAGCAGTTCGATCACAAGTCCTTGATCAGCTTGAGCGGCGGCCTGGTCTGCGAGATCGATGGCGACGGCTGCCTGCGCGCAGCGGCCGGCCATGCGGACGGCGAGCTGCCGGGCCGCCTGCAAGCCGGTGTCGGCCGGCCGCTGCAGGACGTGATCGGGCTCGATCTCGCCGAGATCTGGCGGCGACAGATCGAGCGCATCGTTCCGGGTTGGGCGCCGGTGACCTTCACATTCACCGATCCGGCGGGCGCTGACGACGAGCGCTACCGGGTCCGGCTGTGCGGCGCGGCCGGCGGCGCCATCCTGGCCCTGGTCCAGTCGCGCTCGCCGACGACGGCAGCGGACGCGCTCATCGAGCTCGAGAGCCGACCGGACCCGAGGTTGCGCGCCCTGCTCGAGCTGCAGCGCTCGGCCGCGGTCCTGCTCTCTCCGGGCTTGACCGTCCTCGAGCTCAACGACCAGGCCGAGCGGCTGACCGGCTGGCAGCGCGCGCCCGTGACCGGCCGCCGGTTCGCCGAGCTGATGGCGCTCGCCCGCGAGCAACCGGCTTTGCTGCAGGACCTGGAGCGGGCCCGCTCCGGCGACCGGATCACCGGCAGCGAAGCCTGGCTGCGTTTGCCGGACGGTCAGGAAGGCCGGCTGGTCTGGAGCTACATCCCGCTCCGAGGCGCCGGCGACGAGGTGTATGGCGTGCTCGCCCAGGCCGAGGCCCTGGCCCCGATGTCCGAGGCGGTGTCCGGACAGGTCGACGATCAGCTCCGCCTCAAGGCGATCATGGACCATGTCGCAGACGGCATCGTCACCCTCGACGCGCGCGGCGTGGTCGTCTCGTTCAGCCGTTCGGCCGAAGCGATCTTCGGCTACCGGCGGGACGAGATCGTCGGCCGCGGCGTCGACGTGCTGGTCGTGCGCGGCGCGGGACGCGACGGCGACGCGCTCGAGCGGATCACCGCGGCCGCCAAGCTGCCGGGTGGCACCCGCGAGATGATGGCGAGGCGCAAGGGTGGCGAGGTGATCCCGATCGAGCTGGCGGCAAGCGAGGTCTTCTTCAACGGCGACGTGCTGTACATACTGACGATCCGTGACATCACGGTGCGCAAGCACACCGAGGAGACCATCCGCAACCTCGCCTACCACGATCCGCTGACCGGCCTGCCCAACCGCTTGCTGTTCAACGACCGCCTCACCCAGGCGATCGAGCGCGCGCGCCGCAGCCAACGGCTGCTGGCGGTGATGATCATCGACATCGACCGCTTCAAGCTGATCAACGACTCGCTGGGACTGGGGAGCGGCGATCAGGTCCTGCGCGCCGTCGGCGAGCGCCTGGTGGCGGCGGTGCGCCGGAGCGATACCGTGGCCCGGCTGGGCGCCGACGATTTCCTGCTCCTGCTGCCGGGCGTCGATGGCGCCGAGAACACCGCCAAGGTCGCTCAAAAGATCCTCGACACCTTTTTGCCGCCGCTCGAGGTCGATGACCAGGAGCTCCATCTCGGCGCCAGTCTCGGGATCACCCTCTATCCCCACGACGGCGATGACGCCGAGACCCTGATTCGCAATGCCGACACGGCCCTCTACCGAGCCAAGGAGCATTCCCGCGGCAGCTATCAGTTCTACACCACCGATATGAACGCGACCGCCTTCGAGCGCCTGGTCCTGGAGACTCAGCTGCGCAAGGCCTTGGAGCGCGGCGAGCTGGTGGTCCACTACCAACCGCAGGTCCGGCTCGACAGCGGCGCGGTGGTGGCGGTCGAGGCGCTGGTGCGCTGGTTCCACGCCGATCTCGGCCTGATCTCGCCCGCCGAGTTCATCCCGCTCGCCGAGGAAACCGGCCTCATTCTCGATCTCGGCCGCTGGGTCCTGAGCACGGCCTGCGCCCAGGTCCGGGCCTGGCAGGAACAAGGTTTCGTCGGCCTGCGCCTCGCGGTCAATCTGTCGGGCCGGCAGTTCGAGCAGGACGACCTCGTGCGCAGCATCGCGCAGGTGATCGAGGCCACGACCTTCGATCCCGCCGATCTCGATCTCGAGCTGACCGAAAGCAGCATCATGCGCAGCCCCGAGCAGGCGGTCGCCAAGCTGCAGGCGCTCGATCGCCTCGGCATCCGGCTGTCGATCGACGACTTCGGGACCGGCTATTCCTCGCTCGGCCACCTCAAGCGCTTCCCGATCCGGACCCTCAAGATCGACCAGTCGTTCATCCAGGACATCACGACCGACCCCAACGACGCCGCGATCGCGCAGGCGATCATCGCGCTCGCCGAGAGCCTGCAGCTCAAGGTGATCGCCGAGGGGGTCGAGACGCGCGAGCAACTCGATCTGCTCCGCCGCTACCACTGCGACGAGATGCAGGGCTACCTGTTCGCGCGCGCCCTGCCGCCGGCCGAGCTCTTGGAACTCTTGCGCAGCGGCTCCCGGCTCATTCATTGAGCCGGCGGGGCGTTCGGGCTAACCGCTCGGCTCGGTCGCGCTGACGCTGTGACCCGATGGCGCGGGGTGGCATTGGCCGATCGAATCCTCGGCACAGATGGTCTTGCCGTCGATCCAGATGGCTCCCGCGAGCACCGCCTTCAGGAGGTCGGTCGAAGCCAGGCGCGCCCCGGTCAGATCGGCCCGGCTCAGATCGGCGCGAAACATTCGCGCCATGGTCAGGTCGACTCCGGCCAGCGATGCGCCGGTGAGATCGGCGTTGGTGAAATCGGCGCGCACCAGGTTGGCGCGGTCCAGATGGGCCTTGCGGAGGGTTGCCGAGATGAACTTGGCGCGGCGTCCGTCGACCTCGACCAGGATGGCATCGGAGAGGTCGGTCCGCTCGAACGAGGCGTCGCGCAGCGTTGCCCCGGTGAGGTCGACCCCGTGCAAGTCCTGACCGTCCTGCAGACAACGACGCCAGTACACGCCGGGGGCCGCCACATCCGCGCATTCGGCCAGCACCGGGCCGGCGCCCGCCAGCAGACAGGTCAGACCGAGAACCGCGATCGCGCCGAGTCGGATCATGGCCATACTCATACGCCAACGCCGTGGCCGTTGGAAGGCAGGAGCTCTGGGGCCGGGCGACGTCCGCCGGGCTTCGATGGTCCCCTAAGGCTTGCGATCCGCGGGTCTGGCTTCGGGGTGGCAGGCGACCTAAATTCCGGGGCCATGAGCGAGGCGACGGTCAGCATCAGGCTGCACATCCGCGGCCGGGTGCAGGGGGTCTGGTATCGCGGCTGGGCAGTGGCACAGGCGCAAGAGCTCGGCCTGTCGGGCTGGGTACGCAATCGTCGGGATGGCTCGGTCGAGGCCCTGGTCTCGGGGGCCGGGCCGGCGGTGCGGGCGATGATCGAGCATTGCCGTCGCGGCCCGCCGGCGGCGCGCGTCGACGATATCGTCGAGGCAGCCGTCAGCGAGGCGACCGGCCCCGGCTTTCGCCAGCTCCCGACGATCTGAGCGGTTCGCCGTCGAACACGGCCTCGAAGGTTGCCCGCAAAGCGCGGTCGAGCTCGGCCATGCTGGCCGTTCGCCCGAGGTCGGCTAGCGAGGTCACGCCGAACTCCCGGATGCCGCAGGGCACGATGCCGGCAAAGTGCTCGAGCTCGGGGTCGAGGTTGACCGCGACCCCGTGATAGCTGACCCAGCGTCGGATCCGGACGCCGATCGCCGCGATCTTGGCCTCGGTCCTGTCCGGCTTGACCACCCAGATGCCGACCCGGCCCGCCCGCCGCTCGCCGCGGACGCCAAACTGCTCAAGGGTCCGGATCAGCCACTCCTCGAGCCGCCAGATGTAGGCGCGCAGATCCGGCCCGCGCCGCTGCAGGTCGAGCAAAACATACGCGACCCGCTGGCCGGGACCGTGGTAGGTGTACTGGCCGCCGCGGCCGGTCATGAACACCGGGAAGCGCGCCGGGGTCAGCAGGTCCTCGGGATGCGCGCTGGTGCCGGCGGTATAGAGCGGCGGATGCTCGAGCAGCCAGATCAGCTCGCTGGCTCCTTTGGCGCGGATCGCCGCGACCCGCTCCTCCATCAACGCCAGCGCCTCGGGATAAGCGACCGGCCGCTTGCTGATCCGCCATTCGAGCGCGTCTGGCGGGCCCTCGACCAGCGCCCCGGCCCTTGAAGCCACCGCCGTCATTTGCTATCTCCCCAGCACCCGGCGCGGGCGCGCTCGCCCCTTGGCCGGCATGCGGTCGTGGCGGAATTGGTAGACGCGCAGCGTTGAGGGCGCTGTCCCGGAAACGGGGTGGAAGTTCGAGTCTTCTCGACCGCACCATCTCTTGCCTCGCTGGTCTTTTCGGGCCGGCATCGATAGGGTCCCCCAGCACCATCGTTCGGACAACCGTGGCTCGTAGCGCGCCACGGCCGGTCCTGTTGATCTGGGATCCGCTGTCATGTCCGACCCGCTGCGCGATGCCGCGCTCGACTACCATCGCCGGCCAACCCCGGGCAAGCTCGCATTGGTTGCGACCAAGCCGCTCGCCAACCAGCGCGATCTGGCGCTGGCCTACTCGCCGGGCGTCGCCGCCGCCTCCGAGCTGATCGCCCAGGACCCCGCCGAGGCCGCGAACCTCACCGCGCGCGCCAATCTGGTCGGCGTGATCAGCAACGGCACCGCCGTGCTCGGCCTCGGTGCCATCGGTCCGCTCGCCGCCAAGCCGGTGATGGAAGGCAAGGCGGTGCTATTCAAGAAGTTCGCCGGCATCGACGCCTTCGACATCGAGCTCGACGAGCGCGACCCGGACAAGCTGGTCGAGATCATCGCCGCGCTCGAGCCGACCTTCGGCGCGATCAATCTCGAGGACATCAAGGCGCCGGAGTGCTTCGAGGTCGAGGCGAAGCTGCGCGCCCGCATGCGCATCCCGGTGTTCCACGATGATCAGCACGGCACCGCGATCATCGTCGCGGCCGCGATCCTGAACGGCCTGACCCTGGTCGGCAAGGACCTGGGCCAGATCCGGCTCGTGACCTGCGGCGCCGGCGCCGCCGCGCTCGCCTGCCTCGATCTGCTGCTGGCGCTCGGCCTCGATCGCGAGCGGGTGCTGGTGGTCGACATCGAAGGTGTGGTCTATGCGGGCCGCACCACGCTGATGGACCCCTACAAGGCGCGTTTCGCGCAGGCGACCGCGAAGCGGACGCTGGCCGAGGCGATCGAGGGCGCCGACGTGTTCCTTGGCGTGTCGGCGCCCAACCTGGTCACCGAGGCGATGGCCCTGACCATGGCCCCGCGGCCGCTGATCCTGGCGCTTGCCAACCCGGTCCCGGAGATCGATCCAGACCTCGCGCGCGCCGCCAGACCCGATGCGATCATCGCGACCGGCCGCAGCGACTACCCGAACCAGGTCAACAATGTCATCGGCTTCCCGTTCATCTTTCGCGGCGCCCTGGACGTCGGTGCCACCACGATCAACGAGGCGATGAAGATCGCCTGCGCCCAGGCGATCGCGGGTCTCGCACGGACCACGGTACCGGAGACGGTGGCGCTCGCCTACGGCCTCGCCGATCTGGGCTTCGGCCCGGATTGCATCATTCCCAAGCCGTTCGATTCGAGGCTCGCGGTCGAGCTGCCGATCGCGGTCGCCCGGGCGGCGATGGAAAGCGGCGTCGCGACCCGGCCGATCACCGATCTGAAGGCCTACCGCGAGCGTCTGACCCAGTTCGTGTTCCGCTCCGGCCTGACCATGAAGCCGATCTTCGAGCGGGCGCGCGAACGGCCGCTGCGGGTGGTCTTCGCCGACGGCGAGGAGCCGCGGGTGCTGCGCGCGGTGCAGGTCCTGCTCGAGGAGGGGCTCGCGCGGCCGGTCCTGATCGGCCGCCCCGACGTCGTCCGCGCGCGCGCAGAACACCTCGATCTCACCCTGCCGCTGGGGCGGGAGGTCGAGCTCTGCAATCCGGAGAGCGATCCCCGCTACGACGACTACGTGGCGCACTACCTGGCCCACATGGGCCGGCGCGGCGTCACGCCCGAGGCGGCCAAGGAAATCGTGCGCACCCGGCCGACGGTGATTGGCGCGATCATGGTCGACCGTGGCGAGGCCGATGCTTTGATCGCCGGTCCGACCGGCCGGATCGAGGCCCACCTCCGGCAGCTCGAGGAGCTGGTGGGGCTGCGCGCCGATGCCCATGCGGCCTCGACCCTCCACCTCCTGATCCTCGAGCGCGGCCCGCTGTTCATGGCGGATACCTACGTCAGCATCGACCCCTCCGCCGAGGCGGTCGCCGAGACCACGCTGCTCGCCGCCGAAGCCGTGCGGCGCTTCGGCATCGCGCCCAAGGTGGCCCTGCTGTCGCACTCCAATTTCGGCAGCCTCGACACCGACAGCGCGCGCAAGATGCGCCGGGCATTGGCTCTGATCCGCGACCGGGCGCTGGACCTGGAGGTCGATGGCGAGATGCATGCCGATGCCGCGCTCTCGGCCGCGGTCCGGACCCGGATCCTCCCGGACTCGACCTTGACCGGCGAAGCCAATCTGTTGATCTTCCCCGACCTCGACGCCGCCAACATCGCCTTCAACCTGGTCAAGGCGGTGACCAATTCGGTCGCCGTCGGTCCAATCCTGATCGGTCTCGCCAAGCCCGCTCATATCGTTACGCCGTCGGTCACGGCGCGCGGCATCGTCAACCTGTCGGCGCTCGCCGTGGTCGACGCCCAGGCCCGCGAGCCGGCGAGCCGATCGTGACCGAGCCGGAAGTGGAGCTCGCGCCGGAGCCGCAGATCGAGGGCCATGTGGCGCTGTCGGACGAGCTGGTTCGAGCGGTGCGCGATGCCGTGTACGAGGGCGCCGTCGACCGGGTGGCGGAGCTCGCACAACCGCTGCACGTGGCGGATCAGGCCGACCTCATCGAGCAGCTCAGCCGCGAGGAGCGGGCGGCGTTGGTCGTCGCGCTCAAGCCCGACCTCGATCCCGAGCTCCTGACCTATCTCGACGAGAGCGTGCGCGCTGAGGTGCTCGAGCTGCTCGGGCCGAAGGAAGCCGGCGAGGCGATCGCCCAGCTCGAGACCGATGATGCTGTCGAGGTGCTCCAGGATCTCGATCCGGACGAGCAGATCGCGCTGCTCGCGACCTTGCCGTTGCCCGATCGCGCGGCCGTGGAGCAGGGCCTCGCCTATCCGGAGGAGAGCGCCGGCCGCCTCATGCAGCGGGAGCTGGTGGCGGTGCCGGAGTTCTGGACCGTCGGCCAGACGATCGACTATCTGCGCGCCAACCGGGACCTTCCGGACGATTTCTACGACATCTACATCATTAATCCGCGCTTCGAGCCGGTCGGCTCGATCCCGCTTAGCAAGGTGCTGCGCAACAAGCGCGGCGTGCTCCTGACCGAGCTCAAGCTGAAGGAGCTCCATCTAATCCCGGTCGGTATGGACCAGGAGGAGGTCGGCTTCCAATTTCACCAGTACGGTTTGGTCTCGGCACCGGTGGTGAATGAGAGTGGGCGGTTGCTCGGGGTGATCACGGTCGACGACGTAGTTCACGTGATCGAGGAGGAGGCCGAGGAGGACATCCTGAAGCTCGGCGGCGTCCAGGAGACGAGACATCTTCGCCTCGCCCCTGGGAACCGAGCTCCGCCGTTTTCCCTGGCTGCTGATCAACCTCGGCCACGGCGATCCTGGCGTCGATCGTGATCGCGCTGTTCGAAAAGACGATCGAGCAGATCGTGGCGCTGGCCGTTCTCATGCCGATCGTGGCGTCGATGGGGGGCAATGGCGGCACGCAAACCGTGACCATTGTGGTTCGGGCGTTGGCCACGCGCGAGATCACACCGGCGAACGCGCTCCGTATCCTCGGCAAGGAGACCCTCGTCGGCAGCTTGAACGGCTTGCTCTTCCTGGTCGTCGGCGTGCTCGTTGCGGTTCTCTGGTTCGGAGACCCGCTGCTCGGCGCGCTGTTCGGCGCCGCACTCTTGGTCACGCTGATTTTCGCCGGCCTCGCCGGGGTCGGCGATTCCGGTTCTGTTCGATCGTTTTGGCATCGATCCGGCCGTCGCCTCGGGGGTCTTCTTGACGACGATCACAGACGTGGTCGGGTTTCTCTCCTTCCTCGGGCTGGCCACCCTGTATCTGCTATAGGGTGTCATGGCTCAGTTCACCTGCCCGTCCCTGAACTTCGATCTCGGCGAGACCGCGGAGATGATCCGCAGCACGGTTGCCGCCTTCGCTCAGGCCGAGATCGCGCCGCGCGCCGAGGCGATCGATCGCAGCAACGAGTTCCCGCGCGATCTGTGGCCGCGCCTGGGCGAGCTCGGCCTGCTCGGGATCACGGTCGAGGAGGACTATGGCGGCGCCGGGCTCGGCTACACCGAGCATGTTCTGGCGATGGAAGAGATCTCGCGCGCAAGTGCCTCCGTGGGCTTGAGTTATGGCGCACACTCGAACCTCTGCGTCAACCAGATCCGGTTGCACGGCACGCCGGAACAGAAGGGAAAATACCTGCCGAAGCTGATCAGCGGCGAGCATGTCGGCGCCCTCGCCATGAGCGAGCCCGGCGCCGGCTCGGACGTCGTCGGCATGCGCACCCGCGCCGAGAAGAAGGGCGATCGGTACGTCCTGAACGGCTCCAAGATGTGGATCACCAACGGGCCCGACGCCGAGACCCTGGTGGTCTACGCCAAGACCGATGCTTCGGCCGGCACCCGCGGTATCACCGCATTCCTGATCGAGAAGGGCATGGCGGGCTTTCGCACCGCACAGAAGCTCGACAAGCTCGGCATGCGCGGCTCCGACACCTGCGAGCTGATCTTCGAGGACTGCGAGGTTCCGGAAGAGAACGTGCTGGGCAAGGTCGGCGGCGGCGTCCGCGTGCTCATGGCCGGGCTCGACTATGAGCGCCTCGTGCTGGCTGGCGGCCCGCTCGGCATCATGCAGGCCTGCCTCGACACGACCATGCCCTACCTGCACGAGCGCCAGCAGTTCGGCCAGCCGATTGGCAGTTTTCAATTGATGCAGGGCAAGCTCGCCGACATGTACACGACCATGAACGCCTGCAAGGCCTACGTCTACTTCACCGCCAAGGCCTCGGATCGGGGCGAGGTGACCCGCCAGGACGCGGCCGGCTGCCTGCTCTACGCCGCCGAGAAGGGGACCTGGATGGCGCTCCAGACGGTCCAGACGCTGGGCGCCAACGGTTACACCAACGACTACCCCGCCGGCCGCCTGCTGCGCGATGCCAAGCTCTACGAGATCGGCGCCGGCACCTCGGAAATCCGCCGCATGCTGATCGGCCGCGAGCTATTCGAGGCGACCGCCTAGGCTCGCTTTGGGGTCATTGACATGCTCCCGATCTTGATAGCCAAATCGCACTCATGGCCCAGGTGATCGTCCGCAATCTCGGTGACGACGTGGTCTCCTTGAAGTTCAAGGCCGAGTTGCACGGCCATTCGCTCGAGCAGGACGGCTGATCGGCCGGCTTGCCGGCAGTCGCTGGGCCGAGCGCTGGCGGCTGCTGATCAGATAGGAGAAGGTCGTGCCTGCGCCAATCGACTTCTACTTCGAGTTCGCGAGTCCCTACGGCTATCTGGCGAGCACCCAGATCGAGGCGCTCGGCGGGCGTCACGGACGCGAGGTCGCCTGGCACCCGATCATGCTGGGCGCCGCCTTCAAGGAGACCGGCGCGCGGCCGCTGACGCAGACGCCCCTCAAGGATCCCTACCTCCGGCAGGACGTGCCGCGTTTTGCCCGCCTGCTGGGCGTGCCGTTCAGGGAGCCGCCGGTCATGCCGGTGAACTCGCTGGCCGCGAGCCGCGCCTTCGTCTGGCTGGAGCCGGACAATCCGGGGCGCGCCAAGCGGCTGGCGCAGGCGGTCCTGCGGGCGCATTGGGGCGAGGGCCGGGACATTGGCGCGCCCGAGCAAGTGGCCGGGATCGCGGCCGCTTTGGGCATCGAGCGAGCAGCATTGCTTGAGGCGGTGGCCGATCCTTCGATCAAGGAGCGCCTCAAGCAGGCGACCGCCGCGGCGATCGAGCGCGGGGTCTTCGGCTCGCCCTTTGTGTTCGTCGACGGCGAGCCGTTCTGGGGCGCGGACCGCCTCGATCAAGTCGACGCCTGGCTCGCCCGCGGCGGCTGGTGAGCGCGTCATGACCGAGCCCCTGCTGCTCGTTGAGCGTCGGCGGGGCGGCAGCGTCTGGATTACGCTGAACCGTCCGCAAATTCACAATGCCTTCGACGACCGGCTGATCGCCGAGCTGACCAGTGCGCTCGCTCGACTGGCGGATGACGAGGCCGTGCGCGCGGTGGTGCTGACCGGCAGTGGCAAAAGCTTCTCGGCCGGCGCCGACCTTAACTGGATGCGCAGGACCGCGGTCTATGGCGAAGCCGAGAACCTCGCCGATGCCAGGGCTTTGGCGAAGCTCATGACGACCCTGAACGAGCTGCCGAAGCCGACGGTCGCGCGGGTCAATGGCGCGGCGCTCGGCGGCGGGACCGGCCTGGTCGCCTGCTGCGACATCGTGGTCGCGAGCGCCGACGCCCTGTTCGGGACGACCGAGGTGCGCCTTGGCCTCATTCCCTCGGTCATCGGGCCCTACGTCGTCGCCGCCATCGGGGTTCGCCAGGCGCGCAGGCTGATGCTCACAGGCGAGCGGATCGCCGCCGCCGAGGCGGCTCGAATCGGGTTGGTCCACGAGGTGGTGGCCGCAGATCAGCTGGACGACGCGGTCGCGACCATGCTCGACCGCCTGCTGCAGGGCGGGCCGGAGGCGCTCGCCGCGGCCAAGCGCCTGGTCCAGGATTTGGCCGGGCAGCCGATCGGACCGGATCTGATCGACGCCACGGCCAAGCGGATCGCTGCGCTCAGGGCGACCGCGGAGGCGCGCCAGGGCATCGCGGCGTTCCTCGCGAAGCGGCCGGCGCCCTGGCTTTCGTGACCGTCTCGCGGATCGCCGGCGCCGGCATCCTGCTCGCAATTGCGATCGACACATCCTGCCCGCGTGCGTGATCCTGCCGGCCGAACCTGACGCGCCTTCGCGATCACGACCAGGTTCGGAACTTTCTTCTAGGTCGCGGGTTTGCTCGACATGGTCCCCTGATCGGGGCGGGCGGATTGGCCAGTGCTCTGGGGCCAAGGCGCTCGCAGGGTTTCCGCATGCGCCCGCGCGGAGCTTCGGTTCGCGGTCGCCGCAGCCAAGCCAATCGGCTCAACTGCGATCCATCCGGAGGGGTGCCTGCTCGGGCCCATGGCCAAGCCTGCGGATCTGTCGCTGGTGAGCGTCCTGATTGTCGGCTTCTCGACCATCTTGCTGCGCCGGTCGGTCGGTGCCGGTGCAGCGTGTCGATCTGGGGCTTTCGACCGCGACCAGATTGAGCGCGCTGCTTGGCGTTGGTCCTTCTCGGCGACCTGTCGTGGCGCATCCTTGGCGGTTTCAACCAAGCCGCTGCGGCGGTTCGATTTGCTGCAGCGCACTCAAGGGTGGTATGAATTCTTTGTAACGAACTTCGAGGTTGAAGATTTATTAACCATTTCTACATAGAAACCGGGTTCGAGCTCTGGACCATCGGGTGTCTGTGGCCGGTCCCAGGGCCGTCGTCAAGTCAGTCCGGCCGGTGCGGCCGGTGTCCTTGGAGACGGAAATGGATGTGTTTGCGTCGCCTGCGTTCGACGATCACGAGCAGGTGGTTTTCTTCTTTGATCGCCAAAGCGGCCTCAAGGCCATCGTCGCCCTGCACGATACGACGCTCGGGCCCGCCCTCGGCGGCTGTCGCATGTGGGCCTACCGCAGTGAGGCCGAGGCGGTGACCGACGTGCTGCGCCTTGCCAAGGGCATGACCTACAAGGCGGCGATGGCCAGCTTGCCGTTCGGTGGCGGCAAGGCGGTGATCATCGGTGATCCCAAGACCGGCAAGTCAGAGGCGTTGTTCCGGGCGCTCGGGCGCGCGATCGACAGCCTCGGCGGCCGCTACTACACCGGCGAGGACGTCGGCACCTCTCCGGCCGACATGGACTGGGCGAGCGCCGAGACGCCTTGCGTGCTGGGACGCTCGAGCGGCAGCGGCGATCCGTCGCCGGTCACCGCCCGCGGCGTCTGGCTCGGGATTCGCGCCGCGGTCGAGCACCGGCTCGGGCGCGCCGACCTGAGCGGCGTCCGGGTCGCGGTCCAGGGGCTCGGTCACGTCGGCTACAATGTCGCCAGGCTGCTCGCCCAGGACGGCGCCAAGCTGATCGTCGCCGACCTCGACCCGAGCCGCGCCGAGCGCGCCGCTGAGGAGTTCGGCGCCGGTCTGGCCGACGGCGACGCAATCCTCGAAGTCGAGGCGGAGGTGCTGGCGCCCTGCGCGCTTGGCGGCGTGATCAACGATGCGACGTTGCCGCGGCTGGCCTGCAAGATCGTGGCCGGCGCCGCCAACAACCAGCTGCTCGAGGCGCGCCACGGGGCCGCCCTGCACGCGCGCGGCATCCTCTACGCGCCCGACTACGTGATCAACGCGGGCGGCCTGATCAACATCGCCGAGGAACTGCGCTCGGGCAGCTACGACCGGGGCCGGGCGCTGGCCAAGGTCCAGATCATTGCCGAGACCCTGACCGAGGTGTTCGAGCGCGCGGCGCGCGCCGGCGCACCGACCAGCGAGATCGCCGATCGCCTGGCCGAGGAACGGGTTCGCAACGGGCGCCAGGCGCGCGCGCTGCGTTCCGCCCACGATTGGCTGCCGGCGCGCGCGGTCGCCGGCTGAGCGCGTGGGCGGCGGCCGCGGCCGCCCGACGGTCATCCCGCAGGCAGCCGTCGAATCGACTGGGGACCGGCTGCGAGGCCGTGGTAGGGTCGGCGCCGGGATGATCCCGAGCTGCCGAGATGCTCCGGCCATGGCCATCGCCGCGCGTATCCTGGACGATCGGCCGCCCCTCGGGGACGGGCCGCTGCGCGCCGCGATCCGCCGCGCGCACCGCGTCGACGAGGCGGCGGCGCTCGCGATCTTGCTGGCCGCGGCGGCTGTCGAACCCGATGCGCGCGAACGCATTCAGGCGCGCGCCCGTCGCCTTGCGGAACGCGTGCGCGAAGCGGGCGGCGACCAGCTCGGCGTCGAAGCGTTCCTGCACGAGTACAGCCTGAGCACGCGCGAAGGTATCATGCTGATGTGCCTCGCCGAGGCCCTGCTCCGGATTCCCGACCCGGAGACCAGCGACCGGCTGATCCGCGACAAGCTCAGCTTCGGCAATTGGGCCCGCCACCTCGGCCAGAGCGAGTCGCTGTTCGTCAACGCCTCGACCTGGGGCCTGATGCTGACTGGGCGGCTGATCCGGGTCGACCTCGAGCGCGAAAGCGAGACCGGGACCCGATTTGCCCGCCTCGTCCAGCGGCTCGGCGAGCCGGTCGTGCGCCAGGCGATCCTGCAGGCGATGCGGGTGCTCGGGCGCCACTTCGTCCTCGGTCAGACGATCGACGCGGCGATCCGGCGCGCCCGCGAGCTCGAGCAGAAGGGCTATCGCTACTCCTACGACATGCTGGGCGAAGGCGCTAAGACCACGGCCGATGCCCTCCACTATCAGCGCGCCTATCGGGACGCGATCGCAGCCATCATCAAGGCCGCACAAGGGGGACGACCTGATGGCGCGCCCCAGTGTCTCGATCAAGCTCTCGGCGCTGCACCCGCGCTACGAGCTGGCGCAGCATCGCCGTCTCCAAGCCGAGCTGCTGCCGCGCCTCCTCGAGCTCCTGGCCGACGCCCGCGCCGGCCGGATCACCGTCACCATCGATGCCGAGGAGGCCGACCGGCTGGAGCCGTCGCTTGATCTGTTCGAGCATCTCGCGGCGGCGCCCGCGCTCGGCGGCTGGGACGGTCTCGGACTCGCGGTCCAGGCCTACCAGAAACGGGCGATCCACGTGATCGCCTGGCTCGAGGACCTGGCCCGCCGCCACCGCCGCCGGATCCCGGTTCGTCTGGTCAAGGGCGCCTACTGGGATACGGAGATCAAGCGCGCCCAGGAGCAGGGCTTCGACGACTATCCGGTTTTCACCCGCAAGCTTGCGACCGATGTCTCCTATCTGGCCTGCGCCCGGCGCCTGCTCGGGGGCGGCGACGCCTTCTATCCGCAGTTCGCGACCCACAATGCCCAGACGCTCGCCGGCATCATCGAGCTCGCCGGCGACCGGCGCGCCTTCGAGTTCCAGCGCCTGCACGGCATGGGCGAGGCCCTCTACGCCGACCTCAAGGCGGGCGCCGATCTCGACATCGCCTGTCGCGTCTATGCGCCGGTCGGCAGTCATCAGGACCTTCTGCCCTATCTGGTGCGCCGCCTGCTCGAGAACGGCGCCAACACCTCCTTCGTCAACCGGATCCTGGACCCGGCGATCCCGATCGACAGCCTGGTCGGGGACCCGGCGCTCCAGCTCGCGCGCATCGAGCCGAAGGCCAACCCGAAAATCCCCCTGCCGCCGGCTCTCCATGGCTCGCGTCGCAGGAACTCGCGCGGCACCGATCTGGCCGATCCGAAGGAGCTCGAGCGGCTGGCGGCCCGGATCGAGGCAGAATTTACGCCAGGCCTGATCGCCGCGCCCGGGGTCGTGGCCGGCAGCCAGGAGCCCAAGCCAGCCTACGATCCGGCCGATCGCTTGCGCGCGATCGGTCGCGTGGTCGAAGCCGATCCGGCAGCGGTCGCGCAGGCGGTGTCTTTGGCGGGGCGGGCCTTTCCCGCCTGGGACCGGACCCCGGTCGAGGCGCGTGCTGCCTGCCTGGAGCGGGCCGCCGACCTCTATGAGGCGAACGCGCCGGAGCTCTTCGCCTGGTGCGTGCGCGAGGCCGGCAAGACCCTGGTCGACGCCGTGGCCGAGATCCGCGAGGCGGTCGATTTCCTGCGCTACTATGCGGCCGAGGCCAGAGCCGCGGTGCCGGCTCGCGAGCTTTCGGGCCCGACCGGCGAGAGCAATCAGATCGCGCTGCACGGCCGGGGCGTGTTCGCCGCGATCAGTCCCTGGAACTTTCCGCTCGCAATCTTCACCGGGCAGATCGCCGCGGCCCTCGCGGTCGGCAATGCGGTGATCGCCAAGCCGGCACCCCAGACGCCGCTGATCGCGGCCCGGGCGGTGGCGCTGCTGCACCAGGCGGGCGTGCCCGAAGATGTCCTGATCCCGCTCCCGGGCGGGCCCGGGGTCGGCGCCTGCTTGGTCGAAAGTCCCGAGATCGCCGGCGTCGCGTTCACCGGCTCGACCCAGACGGCGTGGCGGATCAACCGGACGCTCGCCGCCAAGGACGGGCCGATCGCGGCCCTCATCGCCGAAACCGGCGGCCAGAACGCGATGCTGGTCGATTCCTCGGCCCTGAGCGAGCAGGTGGTCGCCGACGTCCTGCTCTCGGCCTTCCGCTCGGCCGGCCAGCGCTGCTCGGCGCTGCGCGTCCTCTACCTCCAGGACGCCATCGCCGATCGCGTGCTCGAGATGCTGGCCGGAGCCATGCTCGAGCTCAGGATTGGCGATCCCGGCCAGCTTGCGACCGACATCGGTCCGGTGATCGACGAGGCCGCGCACGAGCGGCTCACCCGCCACGCCGAGCGGATGCGGCGCCAGGGGCGGCTGATCCAGCGCGTACCGCTCGATCCGGCGCTCGCCGCCGGCTGCTTCTTCGCGCCGCACGCCTTCGAGATCGACAGCATCGAGCAGCTCGAGAGCGAAGTCTTCGGGCCGATCCTGCACGTCGTCCGCTTCGCCGGCTCGCGCCTCGATCAGGTGGTCGATGCGATCAACGCGACCGGCTACGGCCTGACGCTCGGCGTCCATAGCCGCATCGACCAGACCATCGATCGCGTGCTGGAGCGGGCGCGCGCCGGCAACATCTACGTCAACCGCAACATCATCGGCGCCGTGGTCGGCGTGCAGCCGTTCGGCGGCGAGGGCCTGTCCGGCACCGGCCCCAAGGCCGGCGGGCCGCACTATCTGCCGCGCTTTGCGACCGAGCGCACGCTCAGCATCAACACCGCCGCGGTCGGCGGCAACGCCAGCCTGCTCAGCCTCGACGACGACGCGCCCGGGCCCGCCTTCAGCTAATCCTGCGGAGCGTTGCGGAAGCGGAACGGATGCGCAGGATAAGTGCCCAGACGCTCGACATCATGGGAGAAGAAAGCGAGCTCCTCGAGGGCGTTCCTGAGCGGCGCCTGCTCCGGGTGGCCCACCACCTCGGCGTAGAACTGCGCCTGATTGAAGCCCGCGTCGACGTAGCTCTCGAGCTTGACCATATTGACGCCGTTGGTCGCAAAGCCGCCCAGCGCCTTGTAGAGCGCCGCCGGCACGTTGCGCACCTGAAACAGGAAGCTCGTGATCACCGGGCCCTCGTAGGGCGGCGGTTCGATCGGCTCGCGGGCCAGGATGATGAACCGGGTGGTGTTGTGCTCGGCGTCCTCGAGATCGGAGCGCAGGATCTCGAGGCCATAGATCTCGGCTGCGAGCCGCGAGGCGATCGCCGCCTGCTCGCGCCGCCCGCCCTCCGCCACCTCGGCGGCCGCCCCCGCGGTGTCGGCATGGACCCGCGGCGCGATCTTGAGTTCGCGCAGCAGCTGCCGGCATTGGTTGAGGGCATGGACGTGGGAATGCACAGTCTTGATGTCCTCGAGCCGCGCACCGGGCACTGCCAGCAGGTGGTGGTTCACGCGCAGGAAATGCTCGCCGACGATGTGCAGGCCGCAGTGCGGCATCAGGTGATGGATGTCGGCGACCCGGCCGGCGACCGAGTTGTCGATCGGGATCATCGCGCGGTCTGCCTCACCCTCGCGCACGGCGGCGAACGCCTCCTCGAAGGATTCGGCGGGCACGGCCTCGTAGCGCGGGCAGACCTGCCGGCAGGCGAGATGGGAATAGGCGCCGGGCTGGCCTTGGAAGACGATCCGTCGGGTCGACCCGACCGCCGACGCGCCCTCAAGCCTGTCAGCGTCGGCCGCCTGATCCATGACCCGAGGCTCGGTTGCTAGCTGGGTGCCGCAGTTGCGGGCGCGCCGAACCAAGCCCGGGCACGCTCCAAGTCAGCCGGAGTATCGACGCCGAGCGGAACCGTGTCAACGAGCGCCACGCCGATCGTCATGCCGGCCTCGAGCGCGCGCAATTGCTCGAGCCGCTCGCGCCGCTCGAGCAGACTGGGCGGCAGGGCCGCGAAGCGTTCGAGGATGGGCCGGCGATAGGCGTAGATGCCGATGTGGTGATAGACCGGGCCCGCTCCGGTCGGCGCCGTCGCGCGAGTGAAATAGAGCGCCCGACCGAGCCGCGGGCGCGTCGCCTCGAACGTGATGACCGCCTTGACGACGCTGCTGTCGGCCATCTCCGCCGGATCCTCGGTCGCCACGGCGAGGGTGCCGATGTCGCTGCCGAGCCTGTCCAGAGGCTCGAGCGCCGCCCGGATCGCCGCCGGCTCGAGGGTCGGCAGGTCGCCTTGCAGATTGATCACCCGGTCGAACCGCCGCTCCGGATCGAGCGCGGTCAACGCCTGGTAGATGCGATCGGTGCCCGACGGCAGCTCCGGATCGGTCAGCAGCGCCTCGCCGCCATGCGCGGTCACGGCGGCGGCGATCGCCGGCTCGGCGCAGGCAACCACGACCGGCCCGACCTCGGCGGCGCAGGCGCGGCGCCAAACCTGAACGATCATCGGCACGCCGCCGATCTCGGCGAGAGGCTTGTCAGGCAGCCGGATCGAGGCCAGACGCGCCGGGATCAGAATGATCGTCCCGCGCGAGGCAGCCAGGGCAGCCGGCTTGACGAATCTGGGCAAATGCGCCAACCCTCTTCGGCCACCGCGCCGATCCTGGTGGTGAGACAGACTGCCGCGTCGGGGCGCGGCGCGACCGTCCTGTCATGCGGCGCGGGCCATGCTAGTCTGCCGAGGTCAGAGGTCCGATCAGGTCCGGGACTCATCAGGACGGAACCAGCCTGCTATGGCATCTTCGCTCGAAGTTAACAAGATGGTGGCGGCCATCCTCACGGCCGGCATCATCGCCTCCGGGAGCGGGGTGATCTCGCGGATGATTTTCCACCCCAAGGCTCCCGAGGAGAATGCCTACCCGATCGCGGTCACCGAGACTGCGACGGGCGGCAAGCCCGCCGAGCAGGAGCAGGCGCAGCCGATCGCGGTGCTGCTGGCAAGCGCAAACGCCGAGCATGGCCAGACGGTCGCCAAGGCGTGCGCCGCCTGTCACAACCTGGGCGAGGGCCAGCCCAACAAGATCGGACCCCACCTCTATGGCGTCCTCGGCCGCGACATCGCTTCGGTCCCCGACTTCAGCTACTCGAGCGCGCTGCAGGCGAAGGAGGGTGTCTGGGACTACGACAAGCTGAACGCATTCCTGAGCGGCCCGCGGGATTGGGCGCCTGGCACCAAGATGACCTTCGCCGGCCTCAAGAAGCCGCAGGATCGGGCCGACGTGATCCTCTACCTGCGCTCGCTCTCGGCCAACCCCGAGCCGTTGCCCGCGGCGCCGGCTGCCGCGGCCGCTCCCGCGGCCCCGCCGGCCCAGGAGCAGGCGACGTCGACGCCCGCGGCGGCGACGCCCGCTGCAACGAAGCCGGCGGCAGAGCAGCGCGCGGAGCAGAAGCAGGCGGCGGCCGAGCCGGCGCCCAAGGAGCAGCCGGGCGGGCAACCGGCCGGGGGCGGCGGCGACTTCGCCCAGCTGCTGGCCGCGGCCGATCCGGCAGAGGGCGAGCGGGACGCCAAGATATGCAAGGCCTGCCACAATTTCGACGCCGGGGCGCCCAACAAAATCGGCCCGAACCTGCACGACGTGGTCGGCCGCGACATCGCCTCGGCCGCGGGCTTCAGCTATTCGAGCGCCCTGCAAAGCAAAGACGGGGCCTGGGATTACGACAAGCTGAACCAGTTCCTGACCGGCCCGAAGGCGTTCGCGCCCGGCACCAAGATGGCATTCGTCGGCCTCAAGAAGCCCGAGCAGCGGGCGGCCGTGATCGCCTATCTGCGCTCGATCACCGACAACCCGCCGCCGCTGCCGGGGAAAGGCTGAGCCGGACGCGGCCAGCCGCCCCGTGGACCTGCCGCCCGCAGCCGAGGAGCTCCTGCGCTTCGCAGGGCGCCTGGCCGACCTCGCGGGCGAGGTGATCCGGCGCTACTACCGCACCCCGATCGCGGTCGAGAGCAAGGGCGATGCCAGCCCGGTCACGATCGCCGATCGCGAGGCCGAGCAGGCGATGCGGGAGCTGATCCGGGCGACCTATCCCGAGCACGGCGTCGAGGGCGAGGAGTTCGGTGCCGAGCGGACCGACGCCCCGCTGATCTGGCACCTCGACCCCATCGACGGCACCAAGTCCTTCATCACCGGGCGGCCGCTGTTCGGCACCCTGGTCGGCCTCAGCGAGGCCGGCCGGCCGCGACTCGGGGTGATCGACCAGTGCATCCTCGGCGAGCGCTGGCAGGGCGTGGCCGGCGGCGGCGCCAGCTGGAACGGCCGGCCGATCCGGGTCCGCGCCTGCCCGAGGCTCGCTCAGGCGATGTTGTACGCGACCACGCCTTTGATGTTCGCGGCCGGCGCCGAGCGGGCCGCCTTCGAGCGCGTGCAGGAGGCGGTGCGCTACCCGCTGTTCGGCGGCGACTGCTACGCCTACGGCCTGCTTGCCATGGGTTTTGCCGACCTGATCGTCGAGGCCGACCTGGACCCCCACGACTTCATGGCCCTGGTGCCCGTGATCGAGGCCGCGGGCGGGGTCATGACCGACTGGCAGGGTCGATCTCTGAGCCCAGCCTCCGACGGCCGGATCGTCGCCGCCGGCGATCCGAGGGTGCACGCCGCGGCGCTCGCGCTGCTGGCGCCGGCGCCGGATTAATCCTCTGTCATCGACCTAGGATCGCTGCCTGAGCCCCTCTATATTGCCGCAAGACGTTTGACATCCGGCGATCGAGAAAGAGGCTCATGATCCCCCGTCTCCGTTCCGTCCCGCCCTGGCTCGCGGCGCTCGTCGCTTTGATCCTGCCCATCGCCTCGTTGCGCGCCGACGATGCGCCGCCGACCCATGCGACCCACGGCGCGTCGATGTACGGCGATCTCAAATACGGCCCGGACTTCAGCCATTTCGACTACGCCAACCCGGACGCGCCCAAGGGCGGCACGCTGACCCTCCCGGATGTCGGCAGCTTCGACAACCTCAACCCGTTCATCCTCAAGGGCAACAACGCGGCCGGCCTGGGCATGCTGTTCGATACGCTGACGGTCGGCAGCCTCGACGAGCCGTTCTCCGAATACGGCCTGGTCGCCGAGAGCGTCGAGATCCCGGCCGACCGCTCCTGGGTGATCTTCAGCCTCCGGCCCGAGGCGCGTTGGCAGGACGGCACCCCGATCACGGTCGACGACGTGATCTGGACCGTCGAGACCCTCAAGACCAAGGGCCACCCGTTCTATCGGGCCTACTACGCCAACATCGTCAAGGCCGAGAAGGTCGGCGAGCACGGCGTCAAGATGATCTTCGACGGCAAGATGAACCGCGAGCTGCCGCTGATCGCCGGCCAGATGCCGATCCTGCCCAAGCACTATTACGAGAAGGTCGAGTTCGACAAGACGACGCTGACGCCGCCGCTCGGCAGCGGCCCCTACCGGATCAAGCGGGTCGATCCCGGCCGCACGATCGTCTACGAGCGCGACCCGGACTACTGGGGGGCGAAGCTGCCCGTCAACAACGGCCGCAACAACTTCGACCAGATCCGCTACGAATACTACCGCGACGCCAATGTCGCGCTGGAAGCGTTCAAGGCCGGCAACTTCGACATCCAGATCGAGAACAATTCCAAGGATTGGGCGACCGGCTATACCGGCCCCGCCTTCGACAAGAAGCTGATCGTGCGCGAGGAGATCCCGAACCAGCGCGGCACCGGCATGCAGGGTTTCGTCTTCAATACCCGGCGCGCGATCTTCCAGGATCCGAAGGTGCGCGCGGCGCTCGCTTATGCATTCGATTTCGAGTGGACCAACGAGAATTTGTTCTACGGCCAGTATCAGCGGACCGAGAGCTACTTCTCGAACAGCGAGCTCGCCTCCTCCGGGCTGCCGAGCCCGGCCGAGCTGAAGCTGCTGGAGCCCTATCGGGACCAGCTGCCGGAGGAGGTCTTCACCAAGACCTATCGAGCGCCGTCGACCAAGGGCAGCGATTTGCGCAACAATTTGCGCACCGCGCTCGAGATGCTGCGCGCGGCCGGCTGGGACGTGCAGGGGGGGCGTCTGGTGAACAAGGTCAGCGGCCAGCCGCTCGCCTTCGAGATCCTGCTGGTCCAGCCCGCCTTCGAGCGCATCGTCGGGCCGTTCGTCCAGAACCTCAAGCGGCTCGGCATCGAGGCCCGCCTGCGCACGGTCGACACGGCACAATACCAGAACCGCCTCGACGATTTCGACTTCGACATGGTGGTCGGCAGCTTCGGCGAGAGCCAGTCGCCCGGCAACGAGCAGCGCGATTTCTGGGGCAGCCAGGCCGCCGACACCCGCGGCAGTCGCAATCTTGCCGGCATCAGGAGCAAGGTGGTCGACGCTCTGGTCGACGACGTCATCACCGCGCCGTCGCGCGAGGACCTGGTGACCGCGACCCACGCTCTGGATCGGGTGCTGCTGTGGGGTCACTACGTGATCCCGCACTGGCACATCACCTACGATCGCATCGCTTACTGGAACAAGTTCTCGCGGCCGAAAGTCGACCCCAAGTACTCGATCGACCTGTTCGCCTGGTGGATCGATCCGGCCAAGCTCGCCGCCCTGGATCGGCGCGGGTCGGAGGCCGCGGGGGCGAAGGCCGCCACCCAGAACTAGCAGGTCATGCTGGCCTACGTCGTCCGCCGCGTGTTGCTGATGGTCCCGACCTTGCTCGGGATCATGGTGATCAACTTCGTCATCGTGCAGGCGGCGCCCGGCGGACCGGTCGAGCAGCTGATCGCGCAGATCCAGGGCCGGGCGGTCGAAGCGACCGCGCGCGTGAGCGGTGTCGGCGGCGGCGAGGTCCAGCAGGGCGGCGCCGCACCGCGGGTGGGCGAGGGGTCCCGCTATCGCGGCGCCCAGGGCCTGGATCCCGAGTTCATCAAACAGATCGAACGCCTTTATGGCTTCGACGAGCCTGCTTACCAGCGCTTCTTCAAGATGCTGAAGCAGTATCTGCGGTTCGACTTCGGCACCAGCTATTTCCGTGACGAGAGCGTGATCAACCTGGTGCTGGAAAAGATGCCGGTCTCGATCTCGATCGGCCTGTGGACCACGCTGCTCACTTATCTGATCTCGATCCCGCTCGGGATCCGCAAGGCGGTGCGCGACGGCTCGCGCTTCGACGTCTGGACCAGCACGGTCGTGATCGTCGGCAATGCCATCCCGAGCTTCCTGTTCGCGATCCTTTTGATCGTGCTGTTCGCCGGCGGCAGCTTCCTCGACTGGTTTCCCCTGCGCGGCCTGGTTTCGGACAACTGGCACGATCTGTCCTGGCCGCACCGGATCTTGGACTATTTCTGGCATATGACATTGCCGCTGCTGGCGCTGACCATCGGCGCCTTCGCCGGCCTGACCATGCTGACCAAGAACTCGTTCCTCGAAGAGATCAACAAGCAATACGTGCTGACCGCCAAGGCCAAGGGCCTGACCGAGCACCGCGTCCTTTACGGCCATGTGTTCCGCAACGGCATGCTCCTGGTGATCGCCGGCTTTCCCAGCGCATTCATCGGCATCCTGTTCAGCGGCGCCATGTTGATCGAGATCATCTTCTCGCTCGACGGGCTCGGCCTGCTCGGCTTCAACGCCGCAATCAACCGCGACTATCCGGTCATGTTCGGCACGCTCTACATCTTCAGCCTGCTCGGCCTGGTCATGAACCTGATCTCGGATTTGATGTACGTGGTCGTCGACCCCCGGATCGACTTCGAGACCCGGGAGGTCTGATGGCCACGCTGGCCGAGCCCCAGTCGCGCGCGCGAGCCCGTCTGCTCGGCGTGCCGTTGCGTCTGAACGCGATCAACCAGCGCCGGCTCGCCAACTTCCGCGCCAACCGGCGGGGCTACGTTTCGCTCTACATCTTCCTCGTGCTGTTCGTGGCCAGCTTGTTCGCGGAGTTGATCGCGAACGACCGGCCGCTCCTGATCTTCTACGATGGCCGATACTATTGGCCGGTTGTCGAGACCTACCCCGAGACGACCTTCGGTGGCTTCTTCCCGACCGAGGCGGTCTACACCGATCCGGCGGTGCGGGACATGATCGCCGAGAAGGGCTGGGCGATCTGGCCGCCGATCCCCTACAGCTACAACACGGTCGCCTACGATCTCACGGTGCCCTCGCCGGCACCGCCGAGCCGCGCTCACTGGCTCGGCACCGACGACCAGGCGCGCGACGTCGTCGCCCGGGTGATCTACGGCTTTCGGATCTCGGTGCTGTTCGGCCTCGTGCTGACGATCCTGTCCTCGATCGTCGGCGTCGCCGCCGGCGCCGTCCAGGGTTACTACGGCGGCTGGCTCGACCTCTCGTTCCAGCGTTTCATCGAGATCTGGAGCTCGATGCCGACACTCTTCATGCTGATCATCCTGGCGAGCGTCGTGACCCCGAGCTTCTGGTGGCTGCTCGGCCTGTTGCTGCTGTTCAGCTGGACCTCGCTGGTCGGCCTGGTCCGGGCCGAGTTCCTGCGCGCCCGCAACCTCGACTTCGTGCGCGCGGCGCGAGCGCTCGGCGTCAGCCATTTTACCATCATGCGCCGCCACGTCCTGCCGAACGCCATGGTCGCGACCGTCACCTTCATGCCGTTCGTCCTGATCGGCGGCATCACCAGCCTGACCGGGCTCGATTTCCTGGGCTTCGGCCTGCCGCCCGGCTCGCCCTCGCTGGGTGAGCTCCTGAACCAGGGCAAGGCCAACCTGCAGGCGCCCTGGCTCGGCATCAGCGGCTTCGTCGTCATGGCGGTGATGCTCTCGCTGCTCGTGTTCATCGGCGAAGCCGTGCGCGATGCCTTCGATCCCCGCAAGACCTTCCGCTGAGGTGCCAGAGCCATGAGCTTGCTCAAGGTCCAGGACCTCTCGGTCAGTTTCAAGGTCGAAGGCGGCGCCCTCGAGGCCGTGCGGAACGTTTCGTTCGCGATCGATCAGGGCGAGACCCTGGCGCTGGTCGGCGAGAGCGGCTCGGGCAAGTCGGTGACCGCGCTCTCGATCCTCCAGCTCCTGCCCTATCCGAAGGCCTGGCATCCGGGCGGCAGCATCACCCTCGACGAGAAGGAGTTGATCGGTACCGACGAGGCGACGCTGCGCCAGGTTCGCGGCGACCGGGTCGGCATCATCTTCCAGGAGCCGATGACCTCGCTGAACCCGCTGCACAAGGTCGAGCAGCAGGTCAGCGAGACCTTGCTCCTGCATCGCGGGCTCAGCCGGGCCGAGGCGCGCAGGCGCACGCTCGAGCTTCTCCACCTCGTGCAGCTCCAGGAGGCCGAGCAGCGCCTCGACGCTTATCCTCACCAGCTCTCGGGCGGCCAGCGCCAGCGGGTGATGATCGCCATGGCGCTCGCCAACGAGCCGGACCTCTTGATCGCCGACGAGCCGACCACCGCCCTCGACGTCACCATCCAGGCCCAGATCCTGACCCTGCTGCGGGATCTGCAGAAGCGCCTCGGTATGGCGATGTTGCTGATCACCCACGACCTCACGATCGTGCGCAAGGTCGCCTCCCGGGTCTGCGTGATGACCGAGGGGCAGATCGTCGAGGCCGGGCCGGTCGCCGAGGTGTTCGAACGGCCCCGGCACGCCTACACCCGGCATCTGCTCGCGGCCGAGCCCAAGGGCAGGCCGCTCGCGCGCGCGGCGGATGCACCGGTGGTCATGGCCGCGGATCATCTGAAGGTGCATTTCCCGATCCAGCGCGGCCTCCTGCGCCGGACCGTGGGCTACGTCAAGGCGGTCGACGGCGTCGATGTGCTCGTGCGTCAGGGCCAGACGGTCGGCGTGGTCGGCGAGAGCGGCTCGGGCAAGACCACGCTCGGCCTTGCTCTGCTGCGCCTGCTCCGGAGCGAGGGCGCGATCCGCTTTCAGGGCCAGGCGATCGAGGGCTGGTCGTCGCGCCGGCTGCGGCCCTTGCGCCGCCACATGCAGGTCGTATTCCAGGACCCCTACGGCAGCCTGTCGCCGCGCATGTCGATCGGCCAGATCATCGAGGAAGGCCTCCAGCTGCACGGGATCGGCGGCGATCGCGCCGGCCGCCGGGGGCGGGTCGCCAAGGTGCTGGAAGAGGTCGGCCTCGATCCCGCGAGCCAGGACCGCTATCCGCACGAGTTCTCGGGCGGCCAGCGCCAGCGGATCAGCATCGCGCGCGCGATCGTGCTCGAGCCGTCGTTCGTGGTCCTCGACGAGCCGACCTCGGCGCTCGACATGTCGGTCCAGGCGCAGATCGTCGACCTGCTGCGCGACCTGCAGGCCCGCCACGGCCTGGCTTACCTCTTCATCAGCCACGACCTGCGGGTCGTCCGCGCGCTCAGTGACCAGGTGATCGTGATGCGGGCGGGCGAGGTCCTGGAGCAGGGGCCCGCAGACGTGATCTTCGAGCGGCCGCGCCACCCCTACACGCGCGCCCTGATGGCGGCCGCCTTCGACATCGAGGTCGTCGACAGCGCGTTCGTCGCGGCCTGACCCACCCGGCCACCCGAGCCCCGCTCGGTGCCCGCGCTGCAGGCGGCCGGGTTCGACCGTGCCCCGGTCGACCTCGAGCCAGTCCCCGATTGATCGACCCGGCCGCCAGCTTTCCCACCAGCTTCCCCCTCGGCTCCGACCCGCGCGCTCAGAGCGATGGGCGCGCCAGTCTGTTGCCCAAATGTTCGATGGCGACCGAAAACCCCGGCAACGGCAGTGCAGCAAACCCATCGATGTTGATTCCTTCTCATGGTCATGGAGTCCGGTGATATCGCGGCACCGGCTGGGGTGGCGCACCGCCGTGCCAAAAGCGTAGACTTGGCGCCTCAGGAGCGTACGGGAGGGTCGCAGACGTGATGCATGGCGGGGGTGGGGGAAGAGCGCGCGGCGAGGTGTCGATCGTGGTGCTGACCGGGGCCGGGATCTCGGTCGAGTCGGGCCTGCCCAGCTTCCGCGGCGCCGGCGGCCTCTGGGAGGGCTGGCGGCTCGAGGACATCGCCACGCCCGAGGCCTTCGCCCGCGATCCGGCGACCGTCCAGCGCTTCTACGACCAGCGCCGGCGCCAGCTCGTGAGCGAGGACATCCGTCCTAATGGCGCGCACCTGGCGCTCGCCGAGCTCGAACGCCGCTGGCCGGGCGAGGTCTTGGTCGTGACTCAAAACATCGACGACCTGCACGCACGCGCGGGCACCCGCAACCTGATCCATATGCACGGAGAGCTGCTCAAGGCCCGCTGCACGACTTGCACCGCAATCCATCCCTGGCATTCAGATCTCCTCGGCCACCATCGCTGTCCGTCCTGCACTGAAGAAAGCCGTCTGCGCCCGCACGTGGTCTGGTTCGGCGAAATGCCCCTCGACCTCGACCGCATCTACGACGCGCTGGCGACCTGCGATGTGTTCGTCGCGATCGGCACCTCGGGCCAGGTCTATCCGGCGGCAGGCTTCACCGCGACGGTCCGCGCCGCCGGCCGCGCCCAGACCATCGAGCTCAACCTCGAACCGAGCGCCACGGGCTCTCTGTTCGCCGAGCAGCGCTACGGCCCGGCCACCCAACTCGTGCCCCGCTTCGTCGCGGAGCTGCTGGCAGGCGGATCATGATACGAGCGGCGGCCGGCAAGCGGGGAAACCCGGCCGGATAGCCCACTTGGTCGGATATCTACTGTGTCAGTACTGGTAGGGCAAGGCGTCGGCGTCGGCCGTCGTTATTACTGTCATTAGGAAAGCCGCGGTCTTCTCTCGAATGCTATGTAATTGCCAAAAATGCTCCGTATACGAATTCAAACGTGGGTAAGTCCGCCAGGGGCGCGCGCGGCGCATGACCAGATATCTCTCTCCAGAATTGCTACAAGTTTAGGTGTGGGACGACTGGCGTTCCTTGATCTGGGCCTGTTGTTCGGGCGTGGCTTCGGTCTGGTGCTTGGACTTCCATTCCGAGTAGGGCATGCCGTAGACGATCTCGCGGGCATCTTCGTAAGTGAGACCGAGGCCGCGCTGGTCGGCGGCGGCGCGGTACCATTTCGAGAGGCAGTTGCGGCAGAAGCCCGCGAGGTTCATGAGGTCGATGTTCTGGACCTCGGGGTGGGCGCGCAGATGCAGGATAAGAGTGCGAAAGGCCGCGGCCTCGAGCTCGGTGCGGGTCGCCTCGTCAAGGCGCGGGTCGTCCTCCATGTCAGCCTCCTTGCTGGGCTAGGGTGGGGGCGGCGGCCGGGATGCCGGCCAGGGTCTCGGCGATCAGCCAGTCGACCACCGCGACGCCGGCCTCGCGCTCGTCGGCACCGTTGCGCCGCGCCTCGAGGTGAACCCCGAGCTGGCGGTCGGCGCTGGTGCCCCGCTCCAGGATCTGGCGCGCGCCCACCACTTCTTCAAGGCAGCCCAGGCGCTCGGCCTCGGGGCGGACGAAGAGGATCAGCTCCTCGAGCAGGCCTGCGAAGGGCTTGCGGGTCAGCGTCCCGAAGTCGGCGAGCTCGGCTGCGATGCCGTGGCGTTGGGCCAGCCACCGGTTCTCCTCGATCAGCGTGCGGCGGTAGCGGCGCCAGGTCTGATTGCCGGCGCGCAGCCGATAGAGGGTCGCCAAAATCGCCTGCCAGAGGGCTGCGATCGTCAACGCGTCCTCGAGCCGCGTGCAGATGTCGCAGACGCGCAGCTCGAGGGTCGGGAAGCGGATGCTCGGACGGATGTCCCACCAGATCTTGGTGGCGTCGTCGCACAGGCCGGTCCGCTCGAGCTGGTGCAGCATCTGCCGCCATTCGTCGGCGCTCGTGAAATATTCGGGCAGGCCGCTGCGCGGCAGGTCGCCGGCAATGACGGGCCGATAGGCCTTCAATCCTGTCAGGCGGCCGTCCCAGAACGGTGACGAGGTCGACAGCGCCAACAGATGCGGCAGGAAATAGCTCGCCTGGTTCATGAGGTCGATGCGCAGCTCGTCGTCCTCGATCCCGGCATGGACGTGCATGCCGCAGATCACCAGGCGCTCGGCCAACGCCTGCATGTCGCGCGCGAGCAGCCGGTAGCGCTCCTTGTCGACCACGCGCTGCGCGCGCCAGTTGGCGAACGGGTGGGTGGAGGCGGCGAGCAGCGCCATGCCGAAGTCGCGGGCGGTTTGCGCGACGCTGCCGCGCAGCTCGGTCAGCTGCCGGCGGGCCTCGGCGATGTCCGGGCACACGCCGGTCCCGACCTCGACCTGAGCCTGGAGCAGCTCATGGGTCACGCGCCCGCCGAGGCGCTCCTGGCAGCGGCGCATGAAAGCCGCCGGCGGCGCCGCGACGAGGTCGCGGCTGACCGGGTCGACCAGCAGATACTCCTCCTCGACCCCGAGGCTCAAAGAGGGGAGGCTGAGCGGCATGGGCGCTGTTGCATCCGGCCAGGGTGGTCCCGCGCGCCAGTCTGGAACCGAAACCCCCCGCAGGCAAGACGCGCCAGAAAGTGTGGCAACGATGCGCCAGAAATGCCTCATCGTTGCGTCGTGACGCGCCCAAATGCGCCGGCGGCGCGTCAGCGATTGTCCGGCCTTGGACCATTTGCAGATGATGCCGCGCTGGCCCAGGGCATGGTCGGGGCTCGCCTTGATAAGCTGGGCTTCCTTGAGCACCGCCGACAATGGCTGAATTCGGCCGTTGCTGCACTGCGGGATCGCTGACGATTGAGAGTGCATCATGGTCATTGACAAGGCGCGACGCCTTCGATCTCCAGGGCCGTGCGGACGGGTCCTCCGGCCGTGCACGAAGACGCTACTGGACCACGAAAGGTCAAATCGTACCCAAAGCTGAGGATTTGCCTGGCTCTTGGGTTCGTTTGGTAGTCGCGGCCTTTCGGCGCCCGGGCGCGGCGACGAGCCGGGCGTCCTTCCAGAGCCGTCAACGTCCGTAATTATAACATAGCGTAGGAACAGGTCGTGTCCCTGGAGATGGTGTAGGAGTTGGGCGGCCGGGAACTCCGTGAGGGTCGGGCCTCTTTGGTTCATGCGGCCGCGGCGGGCAGCATGAGGGAAGATCATCGCGCACGGGCGCGATGGTTTCCAGGGTCACGTAGCGGGCCCGCTGCACGGACCATTTGATGGCATGGACCGCCCTCGCGACGGCCTGGCCTCGCCGTGGCAGGCTGGGCGGTCGAAGCAACGTCATCAGGGAGGATTCTTGGCCATGGTTGCTGTGACAATCGGGATCGATCTCGGTCACGTCCGTCAAGATGGTGGAAATTCGAATGGGGTTTGAGGTGGCCATCGGTCATGCGGCCTTGGGTGGAAGTTGTCGTCTGGGGTCGGGCTCCGCGACCGGCATGAGGAGCTCGGCCATGGCCTCGACCTGCATGTAGCGGTGCATCAGCTGCCACTCGTCGTTCTGCTCCAGCAGCACGGCACCGATCAGGCGGACGATCGAGGCTTCGTTCGGGAAGATGCCGACCACGTCGGCCCGGCGTTTGACCTCCTTGTTGAGGCGCTCGAGCGGATTGGTGCTGTGCAGCTTGGTGCGGTGCTGGGCCGGGAAGGTCAGGTAGGCGAGCACGTCATGCTCGCTGTCGTCCATCAGCGCCGCGAGCTTGGGCCAGCGGACGCGCAGCTGATCGGCGACCTGGCGCCAGGTCTGGCGGGCGGCCTCGGCATCGGGTTGCAGGAACGCTTGGCGTAGGGCGGCCGCGACCACGGTGTGCTGGCCCTTGGGTACGTGGGCGAGCGCGTTGCGCATCCAGTGGACGCGGCATCTCTGCCAGGTGCTGCCGAGAACCCGACCGATCGCGTGCTTCAGACCCTCGTGAGCATCCGAGACCACCAGCTTGACGCCTGTCAGGCCCCGCTTGACGAGCCGTTTGAGGAAGGTCGACCAGAAGGTCTCGGCCTCCGACGGGCCGACGTGCAGGCCGACGATCTCGCGCCGCCCGTCGGCGTCGACCGCCACAGCGACTATCACCGCGACGGTCACGATCCGACCGCCTTCGCGCTGTCGGAGATAAGTCGCATCGAGCCACAGATAGGGCCACTCGCCCTCCAACGGACGGTCGAGGAAGGCGCCGACCCGCTCGTCGATGTCCTTGCACAGCTTCGAGACCTGGGACTTGGAGATGCCTGTGAGGCCCATCGCCTGGACCCGCGGCGCTCCGCACCGACCACCGAGGTCGGTGCTGGGAGCCAGCCGCGCGTCGACACGGCGGGTCGAGACACCGCCGATCCAAGCTTCCTGGATGACCGCGACCAGCGCCTTCTCGCTGGTCTTGCGCGGCTCCAGGAAGGGCGGGAAGTACGAGCCCTGGCGCAGCTTCGGAATCCGCAGCTGGAGCGAGCCGAGCCGCGTGTCCAGCGTGCGGGCGCGATGGCCGTTGCGGTAGTTGAGCCGCTCGGGTGACCGTTCGTGTCGGCCGGCGCCGATCACGCTCTCCACGTCGGCCTCCATCAGCAGCTGCAGCACCGCTTCGGCCACCGCCCGCAGGAAGTCGCCATCGTCGGCCTTCTCCAGCAGGTCGACCAGTGCCATCCTCTCCTCGGTCATCGGATCCTCCGTCGGTCTGAGGTGAAGCTCTCCAACTCCACCCTAGCCGATGGCACCGATGACCACCTCGCCCGGCCACCCGGCGGCGCACCTGCGCCAAACTCGTGGCGGTCGCTCCGGCGCGCCGCCTCGCTCAGCGAATTTCCACCACTTCCGTGGACGCTAACTCGATCTCGCGAAGTCGATATTCCAGGTGCATGGCGTCGACGCCAAGGGTCGGCCGGTGTTGCGCCGGCGGCTTTCGCGCGGGCGAGTGTTGGGCTTCTTTGCGGATCTGCCGCCCTGTCGGATCGGCATGGAGGCTTGCTCGAGCGCCCATCATTGGGCCCGGCAGCTGGAGGAGCTGGGACACGACGTCAGGCTGATGGCGCCGCAATACGCCAAACCCTATGTGAAGCGGAACAAGACCGACGCGGCATCGGGCCCGGGCTTTGTTGGTCCGGCAACGCACCCAGCTCGCCAACGCGATCCGTGGCCTGCTGGGCGAGTTCGGGATCATCGCCCCCAAAGGCATCCGGCGCCTGACGGAGCTGCGCGAACGTGCCGCCGGCACGGAGGAGGCTGCGCTCCCCGACGAGGCCCGCGCGGCGGTGAGTTTGCTGTTCCGACAGCTCGACGAGACCCAGGATCGAATCGGGGCGGTCGAAGCCGACATCCTGATCTGGCATGCACGCAGCGAGACGAGCCAGCGACTGGCAACCGCGCCCGGAATCGGCCCGATCACCGCGACCGCGCTGGTAGCGGCGGTCGGTGACGCGCGCCAGTTCGATTCGGCGCGTCGCTTCGCGGCCTGGCTCGGCTTGACGCCACGGGTCACCGCCAGCGGCGGCAGGGAGAAGCTGGGCAAGATCACCAAGGCCGGCGACCGCTACCTGCGGACCCTGTTGATCCACGGTGCACGCGCGCTGATCGGCGCACTCCGACGGCGATCGGCGTTGCCGAGGCCCTGGCTGCTCGAGCAGATCGGGCGGCGGCCTGTGAACGTCGCGGCGACCGCCCTCGCGCATAAGACTGCCCGAGCGGTTTGGGCGATGTTGACCCGCCAGGAGCCTTGGCGGGCACCTGTCCGCACCGCGGCGGCGTAGCCGGCAGAGAGCCCGTTCGGGATCTCGAATTGCAGGGGTGAAGGCAAGCTGATGGCGGGACCGGTCAGACCGGGATCAACTCAAGCCCAAGAACGATGCGAGCACCGAGCTCGTCCATTTGTCCGGCGGTCGATCCGCGAAGACCATCAAGGCCCCTGCGGCCGTGGTGCCGCGCTCCGAGGCCGAATACACGACTGCAAGTGCCGGTGCTTCGCCAGCAGACCCCAAACCCCTTGCAACGCGAGGGCGGTCCATACACGTCGTTCTGCTCCAGCAGGATGGCGCCCACCAGGCGAGTGATCGCGGCCTCGTTTGGGAAGATGCCGACCACTTCGGTGCGCCGCTTGATCTCGCCGTTGAGGCGCTCCAGCGGATTGGTCGAGTGCATCTTGGCCCAATGCTCCTTGGGGAAGGTCATATAGGCGAGCACGTCCTCCTCGGCCTCGTCGAGCAGGGCCGCGAGCTTCGGCAGCTTGAGGCGGACCTGGTCGGCGACCTGGCGCCATTGGCCCTGGCGGCGCCGGCGTCGTCCTGGGCGAAGGCGGTGGCGATGAACGCCGACACCACGCGCCGGCCGCTCTTGCCGGCATGGGCGAGCGCGTTGCGCATGAAGTGCACGCGGCAGCGCTGCCAGGTGGCGCGGAACACCTGCGCGACCGCGGCCTTGATGCCCTCGTGCGCATCCGAGATCACCAGCTTGACCCCGGCCAGGCCGCGGCGCTTGAGCTGGCGCAGGAAGTCGACCCAGAAGGTCTCGGCCTCCGAGGCGCCGATCGCCATGCCCAAGACCTCACGCCGGCCGTCGGTATTGACCGCGACCGCGATGGTCACGGCGACCGAGACGATGCGGCCGGTCTCGCGCACCTTCACGTAGGTGGCGTCGATCCACAGATAGGGCCAGTCGCCTTCGATCGGCCGCTCGAGGAAGGCATGCACGCGCTCGTCGATCTCCGCGCACAGCCGGCTGACCTGGCTCTTGGAGATGCCGGCCATGCCCAGGGCCTTGACCAGATCGTCGACGCTGCGGGTCGAGATGCCCTGCACGTAGGCTTCCTGGATCACTGCCGTCAGCGCCTTCTCCGCCACCCGGCGCGGCTCCAGGAAGCCCGGGAAATAGCTGCCCTTTCTGAGCTTGGGGATGTGCAGCCGACCGTCCCGGCGCGCGTCGCCCAATCCCGGTCACGATAGCCGTTGCGCTGCACCAGCCGGTTCGGCGTGCGCTCGCCGTGCCCGGCTCCGGTCAGGCCCTGCACCTCGAGCTCCATCAGCCGCTCGGCCGCAAAGCCAATCATCTCGCGCAGCAGGTCGGCGTCGGCGCTCTTTCCCAGAAGCTCGCGAAGGGCGATGCTGTCGTCGGTCATCGTGGTGGTCTCCGGTCTGGGGTTGCTGGTCGCAACCCAACCCTACCGGAGATCCCGCGGTGACCGCCCGCTGTGGATAGCTGGCCTGCCTACGCCAAACTCGTGGCGGTCGCTGCGGCAGGCCACCTACCCACAGCTCCTACACCACCACCCGGGAGGTGACCTAGGAACATATGCAAGGGGCTGCTCCGAACGCATCGCGTATCGCCTCGGCGTCGACGGCGGCGACCTGCGTGGCGACCGTGGCTTCGGGTAGTTGGAGCCAAAGATGGGCTCGGGCAGGAAGCCTCGAGCGTGGCGCCGGGCGGCGAGGGCGCGCGCGGCTTGGAGGCGTGGGGGCGTTAACCAGGTGGTAACCGCTCGCCTGGTAACGATGTCTTCGGAGGGTCCATGGGACCGTGGGAATCCGTGCCTGCGCCAGCCGTGGCCGGAGGGGGCGGGCGGGAATGGGGCGGGTCCGCGGGAGAGGGGAAATCGCGGGGAGGAACGGACCCAAGTCGCGGGTCGGGGCCCGTTTTGAGCCTGAAGTGGCCGTCTCGGGCACGAATTGATGATGCGCAGGGGCGCCGGGGTCGGGCCCCGAGGGTGGGCGCTTGCCTGCTTCCGGCTGCGTACGCCCTCGGCCGGCACGTGGTCCATTTTCCAATCCTTACGCGGCGAGCCTTTGGCGTGGCGCAGCGCGGCGAGGGCGCGCGCGACGAGGTCTGGCCGCCCCGAGGCGTGCTCGACCTCGAAGGCTGCGGGAGTGCGTCCGGGCCATAGTGGACGACCAGCCCGTCCTCGACATCTTCGCCGCCGACCTGGTCGTTGATCTCGGCCGGCGACGCGGCCGGCCACGGCCGGAGCTCGACCAGAAGCGTATCGGTCTCGGGGTCATAGCTGACGGGCTCGCCGTTCATGGTTTGAACTTCCAGTCGAGGAAGGCATCTTCAGATAAGGGTTCGTTGGCGTCTTGGAAAAGGTTCCTGACACCTTTTCCTTCACTTTTCTGCTCGCGAAGAGGATTTTCGGTGGGCGTCGGCATGAGCATCTGAGCGCCCACTGGGTTGTCCCTGCCGGGGACGCGGGCGGCCGAGATCGCGGAAAAGGTGGGGGCGATGACCCCGTCTGACACATCGATCCGGCGCCTTGCGACCCTCATGCTGGCGCCTCGAGCCCGGAAAGAACCATGACCCCGGCAGCGACCCAAAAAGAGCAACCACCCCCTTGCCCGATTAAAGAACCTTTTCCCCCGCCTGGTCACCATGTCAACCGTGCCCTATCGAGCGCTCATGCGCTGCGGCATGGCGAAGTCCTGGAGGGTTCGTCGGGCGAACTGCTGCAACTCCTGCCATTCAGGCGTCGTGATTCGGACCGCGTCTGTGGTCCGATCGTCATCATGGGCGATATAGCCGCTGATCGCGGCCTCGAAGGCCTGAAGGGATGCGAGCTGCTGGCTGGACAACCAGCGCTTGTGACGGCCTGCCGAGAGAAATCCCGCGAGGTCGTAGTCGTCGAGCAGAGCGGAAATGGCTTCGGTACTCGAGTTCGACCTCGGGCCCTTCGCCGCGGACCCACACGCGCTCCTGGTAGGACGCATCGCCGAGGTCGCGGATGGCCTCGAGGATGCGCTCGAGCCAGCTATCCTTATCCATCATCGCGCTCACTCCCGGAACCTGAAGTCCTGCAGCGGAATATGGGCCGCCGGCGATCTTCGATCGACCGGGCGGTGGCTCGCGTCATAGGCCACACCATTCTTCATCCGTTTAGCATATGGGGCGCGCTGCGCAGGATTGGGACTGGCGGGGTTACCGGGCATCACGCGGACGTGGTCGTGCGGATCGCGCGGGTTGGTATACCTCCGGCCGCCGCCTTTCCTGGTCGGCTCGACCCGCCAGTGGTGCGGGATGCCGCCTGGCCGGTCGTCCTGCAAGCGATGCTCCGGTGAAAACCAAGCGCTGACTTGGGATGGAGGCAGTTTCGACCCTCCTTCTCCCTCGTCGCCTTAGTCATCCGACCAATAGACCTCCGCCGCCAGATACTCGAACAACATCATCTTCACGAGCATCGCACCGGACTGCGATACGGCATAGCGGTAAACTCCTTCTTGGACGATAACCCATCCATCCTGCAGGTCGTCACCGGTCAGGAGGCGGCTCATCATGCGACTGCCGACTTCGGGCCATGCGATCCCGAAATCAACCGTCTCGAACTCCCTCCGCTCCTCCGCGCTTAGCGACTCCACCGGTGCAAACCAGACATGCGCGGGTTCACTCAGCATCGGCTCGCCTATTTCATAGTAGGCGTGCCCGCGGGCGTTCTTGAGAATGACACGGCGCACACAAATCTCTTCCGGTTGCCAGACCACTCTCGTCTCGCCGCCGCTGGTACGGCAGCTCTTCTTCGCGCGCTCGATCCGCGCCCGAAGTTTCGAGTTGTGCCGCAGAATGCTGCCCGCTCTTACGAGGGATTGCGATTCCGGATCGGTCGTTCCGGAAAGGACCGCGCCGAGGAAAGCGATCAGGTACTCCTCATCAAGCGAGAATCCATTGTTGCATTCCTGGCAAATCTCGACGACTGGGAGATGGGCTGGATAAGGTTTCTTCAAGAAGTCCTTTTGAGGGAGCATGATCGCGATTGGTCTCGACCGCGGAAATCCCGTTCGTGCAGTGGATACACCAAGATTTCTGCCGTACGTCAACCAACTCATCTACTTGCTTCATTGCGTTTCCACCACATTGAGATCAGATCCATGGTCCCGATATGGGGCCAGCAACATGGAAAAAAGAGGCCCGGCGGAAGTGGCCGCCGGGCCGCAGGCTTGGGAGGAGGAAGGTTACTGCCCTGGGTGTGGAAGGGGCTTGCCGTCCTGGTTCACGAGCAGCCCGTGGTGGTGCCGCAGGTGTCGCATTTCAGGCAGGTGCCGCTCCGCACCAGGGTGAAATTGGCGCAGCTCGGGCAGGGATCACCTTCGTATCCCTTGAGCCGCGCCAGCCTCGCCTGAGCCAGCCGTTCGTCCTGAACCGCCGCCTCAGCCAATTCCGTGAGCAGGCGCGCGGTCGCCTCGCCGCCGCGGCTGGCTGTGGAGTGCCGCCGCGGGCGCCGGCAAGCCGCCGGTGGCCAAAGTGGTCGTTGGTGCGCCGCCGGCAGGCGTGCGCGCTTGATGCGCCAGGGGCCGCCGGGCCTTTGGCACGTCGTCTCGCCGCCGTGCAAGCAGGCGAAGGTTGCCGCGCACGTAGCCGGCGCTCGCGATCTGGGCGAGCATCGTCGTCGCGTTGGAGGTCGCTCTCGCGGGCGCCGTGGCCGATGCTGTCGTGGTGGAGCTCGTTCGGGTCGACGTGCGCGAGGTCGGTGCGGTCGAGGTAGGAGATCGCGAGCTCGCGGAAGATGTAGTCGAGGACCGAGCTTGCCATCTTGACCGTGTCGTTGCCCTGGACGGGGCCCGAGGGCTCGAAGCGGGTGTAGGCGAAGGCTTCCACGAACTCTTCGAGCGGCACGCCGTACTGGAGGCCGATCGAGACCGCGATCGCGAAGCTGTTCATCAGCGAGCGGAAGGCGGCCCCTTCCTTGTGCATGTCGATGAAGATCTCGCCGATCCGGCCATCGACGTACTCGCCCGTGCGCAGATAGACCTTGTGGCCGCCGACCACGGCTTTTTGGGTGTAGCCCTTGCGCCGGTTGGGCAGCCGCCTCCGCTCGGCGATCAGGCGCTCGACCACGCGCTCGGCCACCTGCATCGTGCGCGCGGGCCCTTGCGCGGGCAGGAGCTCGTCCTCCTCGGGGGGCACCTCGTCGAGCAGGCTCGAGGAGAGCGGCTGCGACAGTTTCGAGCCGTCGCGGTAGAGTGCCATCGCCTTGAGGCCGAGCTGCCAGGCGTCGAGGTAGGCTTTGCCGCAGTCCTCGACGCTCGCGACGGCCGGCATGTTGATGGTCTTGGAGATGGCGCCGGAAATGAAGGGCTGGGCGGCCGCCATCATCTTGATGTGGCTCGCGGTCGCCAGAAAGCGCCGGCCGAGGCGGCCGCAGGGGTTGGCGCAGTCGAAGACCGGCAGGTGCTCGTCCTTCAGATGCGGCGCGCCCTCGACCGTCATGGCGCCGCAGCAGTAGAGGTTGGCGGCCTCGTACTGGGCGCGGGCAAAGCCGAGCGCGCTCAAAAGGTCGAAGCGCGGGTCGGCCAGCTGCTCGTCGCCGATGCCGAGCGCGTCCCGGCAGAAGCTCTCGCCGAGCGTATAGTGATTGAAGGCGTATTTGATGTCGAAGGCCGCCGGCAGCGCCCGCTCGAGACGCTCGAGGACCTCGGGCGTGAAGCCTTTGGCGGCGAGGCTCTCGTGGTTGATCTCGGGCGCGCCGATCAGCGTGCCGCGGCCGACCGCGAAGCGCACGACGTCGTCGATCTGCTCGGGCGCGTAGCCGAGCCGCGCCAGCGCCTTCGGCACCATGCGGTTGATGATCTTGAAGTAGCCGCCGCCCGCCAGCTTCTTGAACTTGACGAGCGCGAAGTCGGGCTCGATGCCGGTCGTGTCGCAGTCCATGACCAGGCCGATCGTGCCGGTCGGCGCGATCACCGTGGTCTGGGCGTTGCGGTAGCCGCAGGCCTGGCCCGCCTCGAGCGCCTGGTCCCAGGCCTTGCGGGCGGCGTCCACCAGCTCGCGGACCGGCACGCGCGCGGCATCGAGCGCCATCGGCCGCACGGCCAGGCCCTCGTAGTCGCGCTTCTCGCCGTGGGCGGCGCGGCGATGATTGCGGATCACCTTGAGCATCGCGTCGCGGTTGGGCCCGAAGCCCGCGAACGCCCCGAGCTCGCCCGCCATCTCGGCCGAGACCGCGTAGGCGGTGCCGGTCATCAGCGCGGTCAGCGCGCCGGCCAGCGCCCGCCCGCGGTGGCTGTCGTAGGCGATCCCGGACGCCATCAAGAGGCCGCCGAGATTGGCGTAGCCGAGGCCGAGCGTGCGGTAGCGGTAGGAGAGGAGCGCGATCTTCTCGGACGGGTATTGCGCCATCATGACCGAGATCTCGAGCACGATGGTCCACAGGCGGACGGCATGGGCAAAGCCCGCCACATCGAAGCCGCCGTCGTCCTTGAGGAAAGCTACCAGGTTGAGGGAGGCCAGATTGCACGCCGTGTCGTCGAGGAACATGTACTCCGAGCACGGGTTGGAGGCGTTGATCCGGCCCGAATGCGGGCAGGTGTGCCATTCGTTGATCGTGGTGTCGTACTGGATGCCGGGATCGGCGCTGCCCCAGGCGGCCCGCGCGATCGCGTCCCAGAGCTCGCGCGCCGGCAGGGTTTTCGCGACTTTGCGATCGGTGCGGCGAAGCAGCTGCCACTCGCGATCCTCGAGCACGCGCTCCAGGAACTCGCCGGTGACCCGGACCGAGTTGTTGGAGTTCTGGCCGGCGACCGTGAGGTAGGCGTCCGAGTCCCAGTCGGTCGAGTAGATCGGCAGCTCGATCCGGGTGTAGCCCTGGCGCGCGAACAGGATCGCCTGCTGGAGCGCGTTCTCCGGCAGGAAGACCTCGCGCGCGCTCCGGATCGCCTTCTTGAGCTCAAGGTTGTCCTTGGGGCTGAAGCGGGCCTCGCCGTCGAGGCCGCCCGCGTGGCAGGCGGCAAGGATCGCGTTCAGGTGGCGGGCGAGCAGCTTGGAGCCCGCGACCAGGGCCGCCACCTTCTGCTCCTCGGTCACCTTCCAGCGGACGAAGTCGAAGATGTCCGGGTGGTCGACGTCGACCACGACCATCTTGGCCGCGCGCCGCGTGGTGCCGCCGGACTTGATGGCGCCCGCCGCGCGGTCGCCGATCTTGAGGAAGCTCATGAGGCCGGACGACTTGCCGCCGCCGGAGAGCGGCTCGTTCTCGCCGCGCAGGCTCGAGAAGTTGGTGCCGGTGCCGGACCCATATTTGAACAGGCGGGCTTCGCGCACCCAGAGGTCCATGATGCCGCCCGGATTGACCAGGTCGTCCGCGATGCTCTGGATGAAGCAGGCGTGCGGCTGCGGCCGCTCGTAGGCGGAGGCCGAGCGCCTGACCTCGCCGGTCTCGTGGTCGGCGAAGTAGTGGCCTTGCGCCGGGCCGTCGATGCCGTAGGCCCAGTTCAGGCCGGTGTTGAACCACTGCGGCGAGTTGGGGGCGGCCTGCTGGCAGGCGAGCATGCGGCGGAGCTCGTCGAAGAAGCTCAAGGCGTCCGCTTCGCTGTCGAAATAGCCGCCCTTCCAGCCCCAGTACGTCCAGGTGCCGGCGAGGCGGTCGAATACCTGCTTGGCCGACGTCTCGCCGCCATGGCGCTCGGCCTCGGGCAGGGCCTCGAGGGCGGCCGTATCGGGGCGCCGGCGCTGCAGCCAGTCGGGCACGCCCGGCTCGTCGACCGGGACCAGACGGGCGGCGATCCCCGCCTTGCGGAAATACTTCTGGGCGAGCACGTCGACCGCGACCTGCGACCAGGCGCTCGGCACCTCGATCTGGTCGAGCCGGAAGACCACCGACCCGTCCGGGTTGCGGATCTCGCTGGTCGCGGTGCGAAAGCCGATGCCGTCGTAGCTCGAGCGGCCGGCGCTGGTGAAGACGCGCTCGATCCTCACGGCCGCGCCCTCCGACCGGCAATCAGCCCGCCAGACCCTTCGAACCTCCGCCGAGCCGGGCTCGAAGGGGCAGGGCGCAGCAGCTCAAGCGACATCAGCTTAGTTGCGATCATGCTCATTCAACTCAACCTTCTACGGCACGCGGACCGAAAAGTTAACAGAAACTTGTACCGTCCGGGCGTGCGTGACCAGCAAGGGTGCGGCAGATCGGCCGCGGCTCGCCAAGCCCTTGCGCCGCCTTGTGGATCAAGCCCGCCGGCGGTGCCCGTCCGGCCCCCGCTGCGGGCATGATCCCCTCCTCCAGCTCCATCACCCTCCTTAACCACATATAGCGGCCCCGACAAGCATAAACACTACATGGTGCGATTCGCGTGGTTGGGAAGGGGCCGTACGGGCCCGCTCCGGGCGGAGCCGGGCCGCCGCCATGCTCGGCGTAGGGCGCCGGGCCGGTGGAGGCGCTGGAGATGGATCTCAGCCGACAGGCAGCGCGCTGGAGGCGGGGGCTCAATCAACCCCGATGGAGAGGTGCTGGAGTCGATTGATAGGGAACGAAACGCGAACGGAGCGGCGGAGTTATCCACAAAAGGCGCGGCCGGCCGCATGGCTGGACGGGCGGCTCGTTCCTGGTCATAGTGCGCGCCGGTTGCGGCCGGGGGCGCCGCCTTGGACGAGGGACGGTGTTGCGGGAGCTCAGGGTCAACAGCTTCTTCACCATGCTGCGGACCTGGCTGCGCGGCGAGCTGGTCGGCGCCGACGAGCACGGCAACCGCTACTATCGCGAGCGCGGCACGGCCGGGTCCTGGCGCGGCGAGCGGCGCTGGGTCGTGTATGCGCTGGCCGCCGAGCCGACGCTGGTGCCGCCCGGCTGGGTCGGCTGGCTGCACAAGCGGATCGAGCGGCCGCCGAGCGAGGCGCCGCTGCCGGCGCCAAGGTGGGAAAAGGAGCCGCTGCCCAATCTGACCGGCACCGATGCCGCCTACCTGCCGCCGGGAGCCTTGCAGCGGGGCGGCCGGCGGGCGCCGGCGACCGGCGACTACGAAGCCTGGCGGCCGGAGTAGACCGCGGACGCAAAGATCAGGCGATCGGGGCAGACGCGATTGCGGGCGAGGCCGGCGCTGCCGGGCTGCGCTCTGCGGGAGCGCCGACAACTCGGGTTCAATCAGGACCGAGGTTCAAGAGGAGAGGGGACACCGATGATGCAAATGAACAGGATGCCTTTGCTGGTGGCGGCGCTGGGCCTTCTCGTCGGCTGCCAGACGACGAGCCCGCCCAAACCCGCCATGGTCGAGCAGGTGGACGAGGTCTCCGCCACGGTCACGGCGGTCGACCTGCCCGCACGGCTGGTGACGCTGAGGGGTCCGGACGGCAAGCTCTTCACGGTCGAGGCGGGCGAGGAGGTGCGCAACCTGCCGCAGATCGGGGTCGGCGATCGCGTCAGCGTCCGCTACTACGAGGCAATCGCCGCCGAGCTCGCCAAGCCCGGCCAGCAGGCCGCCGTCAGCGCCGAAGTGACGCGCGCGCCGCTCGGCGCCAAGCCCGGCGCCGGCATGAGCCAGCAGGTCACCGACAACGTGCGGATCGATGCGGTCGATCCCACGACCCATACCGTCTCGTTCACCGGCTCCGAGGGCCACTCGCAGACGATCACCGTGCGCGACCCGAAGATGCAGGACTTCCTGAAATCGCTCAAAGTCGGCGATCAGGTCGCGGTCACCTATACCGAGGCGGTCGCGATCTCGGTCGAGCCCGCGGGCTCGTAGGCCGGCGCGCCAGCGGAGGCTCGGGCGCGCCCGGTTCGCGCGTCCTCAGGCGAACACGCGGTACCGGCGCCTGCCGTCCGCGTCGCTGAGCCGGCCGCTTACTCGGCCGCCTGCGTCCGGGCGCTGGCGGCGAGGTCGAGGAGCCCCACCAGGACCTCCGGCGGCTGGGCGCCGGCGATCGCGTGCTCGCCGTCGACGACGAACACGGGCACGCCGCGCACGCCGAGCGCCTCGGCCCGGCGGTGACCGGCGACCACCTCGCTCGCGTTCCGCTCGCTCGCGAGGTAGGGCGCGATCTCGTCGCGCTCGAGCCCGGCTTCGGCGCCGAGCTCGATCAGCTGTGCCGGATCGCCGATGTCGCGGCCATCGATGAACAGCGCCCGGAACAGGGTGCGGATCATGGCCTCGGCCCGGCCCCGCTCCTGAGCCAGCAGGATCAGCCGGTGGGCGAGCAGGGTATTGGGGGTCCGCGGCATGCGCTCGAAGGCGAACTCGACGCCATCCGCCCGGCCGCTCGCGCGGATGCGCGCATAGATGCCCTGCGCGTTCGCGTCGCCGCCGAACTTGGCCCGCAGATAGGCCTGCCGGTCCATGCCCTCGGGCGGCATCTGAGGGTTCAAGAAGAACGGCCACCAGCGCAGCTGCAGCGGCTGCTCGGGTCGCATGGCGCGCGCCCGATCGAGGCGGACGAGGCCCAGATAGCACCAGGGACAGGCAAGATCGGCGATGTAGTCGATCTGGATCATCCCCGACTCCGCTTCAGAAAGCGAGGTCCCGGCGCAGGCCCTCGAGGACGGCCCGGCCGGTCGATCGGAGCTGGGCGGTGTCCCGGGTCGTGCGCGCGACCACCAATTCGGCCAGTTCGACCGTGTAGCGCTTGGCACGGTTCTCGGTCAGCCGGTCGATCCGGCGATCTTCTCGGTTCTCGATCGCCGCGATGAGCCGGGCGGTAGTTTCAGTGACCGGATCTTGCGGTACACCCGAGTCAAGTTGGTGGCGAAGGGTACGGACATGGCGAGCGGCGTACCCCGGATGACGCAGCATCCGCAGGACGGCGTGAACCGCTTCGAGCGCGGTGTCAGGGTCGGTCTCGGCAAGAATCGGTTCGAACATCGAGGGCATCTCTCGTCAGGGAAACTCGATGATATCGAAGCTCGCGCGCGGAAGCAACTCGATGATGTACTCGGCGGACAGCGGATGCGCGCGTTGCTCCACGGGCACTTCGCGAACCCGGCGGCGAATGCCGCCGAACGGAATCACGAAGAGCAAGGGTTTGAAATCGCGGGTTTCCGCGAGCCGGACCGCAGCTCCGATCTCCGCCTCCTGGGCAGCGTCGATCATGCCTTGCTGGCGGCGGGATCGAGCACCGCGCAGAATGCCCGCGCAATTCTGCTCGATTGCGGCGCTGTGCCGATCACCGCGGCTAACCTCCTCATGCAGCATTCGGTAGATCTCAAGCGGGCTCGAGGTCGGTGGCACGGTGGTGTCGTGGCGCGAGCGCGATCCGGGACCGGCATAGGGCGTGCACCAGACATAGTGCAAGCCGGCATAGTAGCGCTCGGAAATAGCATAGGCGAGCCAGCTGTTGGTCGAATAGAGGAGAAGAGGTCTCGGCTTCCGTTTCACGGTCACGGCTCCTGCATGACCGGGTAATAGAACGACGTAGGTGTAGAATCAATCTTAGGTCACAGGGCGGTCGACCTCCGGCAGGCCCCAGATCCGGGGCGTTGCGAGCTCGAGGCTGTTGCCGGCGGGGTCGCGGAAATAGAACGAGCGGCCGCCGCGCGGCCAGGCGACGACCTGCTCGATCGCGACCCCGGCCGCCTCGAGGTGCGAGCGCCAGCCGTCGAGCGCCGCCTCGGCGACCGCAAAGCAGGCGTGGCCCGGCCCATGGGCGCCGTGCGCCGGGACGTTGCGCCCCGTGCCGGCGGCCTCGGGCTCGAACAGGAGCAGCATCGAGGGGCCGCATTTGAAGAACACGAACAGCCCCGGCTGCCGGCTGTCGAGCTCGAGACCCAGGATCTCGCCATAGAAGCGGGCGGCGGCCTCGAGGTCGTCGACGTAGAGGATGGTCTCCAAGACCCGGTCGATCGCTCGCATGCCCCTACCCTTGCGCTGGTGTCGGCAAGCTTAGCACGGGATCAGCCGGCGCCATTTTGACCGGCGCCATTTTGAGATGACGGGAAATCGCGCCGCGCGGTTCCTATGTCTCGATCGAGATCCCGATCCGCCAGCGAGCGGCGGGCTTGACCAGCGGCGATCTGGCCGCTGCTGGATCGGCGTGATGCCGGCAACGATCAGGGAGATCGCCGGCGACTGCGGCAGCCGGCGCCTGAGGCGCCGCCAGGACAGCGAGGTGTGGTCGATGGAGGGCGCGGTTGCAGGCGCCCTGGCGGCGAGCGCCGAGGGCCGGGTGCTCCGGCTGCGCGACGGTCGCCGGTTGGGCTACGCCGAGTATGGGCAAGCCTCGGGCCGGCCCCTGGTCGCGCTGCACGGCACGCCGGGCTCGCGCCTGATGCTCAGGGTCGCCGACGAGCCGGCGCGGCGTCTCGGGATCCGCCTGATCGCGCCCGACCGGCCGGGGTTCGGGCTGTCCGACCCCAAGCCGGGGCGGCGCCTCGTGGACTGGCCCGACGATCTGGCCGAGCTCGCCGATGCGCTGGGCCTCGCGCGCTTTGCCCTGGTCGGGATCTCGGGCGGCGGCCCCTACGCCAGCGCCTGCGCGCACCGCATCCCTGGCCGCCTGACGAGCGTCGGGATCGTGAGCGGCCTCGGGCCTGTGTCCGAGCGGGGCGCGCTCGCGAGCCTGGGCCGCGAGCATCGCCTGGTGTTCACGCTCGCCCGCCGCGCGCCCTGGCTGCTGCGCGGCTTGGCCGCGTTCGCGCACTGGCGCTGGCAGAACCATCCGGAGACGCTGCTCGACCGGCTCCGGGCCCGCCTGCCGGCGGTCGATCAGGCGATCATGGGCCGGCCCGAGGTCGGCGCCAGCCTCGTCGTCGGCTTCCGCGAGGCCTTCCGGCGGGGCGGCCAGGCCGCCGCCCAGGAGCTGCACCTGTTCGCAGAGCCCTGGGGCTTTCGCCTGGAGGAGGTGAGCCTGCCGGTGCGCCTCTGGCACGGCGACGCCGACACCATCGTGCCGGTCGGCATGGCGCAGGCGCTGGCGCGCGCGCTGCAGCACTGCCGGCTCGAGATCCGCCCCGGCGCCGGCCACTACTGGTTCTTCGACCAGATTCCGATGCTGCTGCGTGCCCTCTGCTTTGCGCCCGGCGACCAGGGTCAGCTCTGAACCTTTACCGGCGGCGCAGGCGGGCACCTGATCGGACACCCGGTGCTGCGCCCCGGGCGGTCCTGGCCGGTTCGATGGCGCCGGCGAGGGTCAGCCGTCAGAGCCCGGCCGCGTCCGCCACCCTCTTGTGACAGGCGCCGCGATGGCCGAGGACGCTATCCGCCAGAAAGCCGTACCTGACCTCGGGGGCCCCGCTGCTTTCGGCTTCCCCGATCACCGCCGCCTTGAGCTCGGCCGCCGACCATCCGGCATGGTCGGCGAGCAGGCAGGCGGCAAGCGCGCTGACCCTTGCGGTCGCGTAGCTCGAGCCGGACACCGGGCGGCGGGCGCCATCGAAATCGAGCGCGACCACGTCCTCGCCCGGCGCCATGACGTCGACCGCCTTGGGCCCGAAGTTGACGCCCGGGGTCAGGTGGCCGTCGGCGCTGGCGGAGGTGACGACGATCATGTTGGTCAGATCGAGCACGGCCGGATATGAGGGGTACCACGCGAGGTCGTGGCCCTGATTGCCGGCGGCGACCACGAAGAGCATCTGGGGATGGGCGCGGGCGGCCGCCTCGAACGCCAGCCATTGGTGGCGATTGAACGTCGCCAAGGAGAGGTTCATGAGCCGGACGCCATGGCTCGCGGCATCCTCGACCAGCGCTGCCATCCGCCTCATGACGTTGCGCGGGTAGCGGTAGGGGACGAGCTTGGCGACCGGCGCTTCCTCGAGCACGAGGCCCGCGATCCGGGTGCCGTGGTGTTCGGGGTAGAACGGATCCGCGGTCGGCTCCTCATCGAACGGCCGCCGATCGAGATCCCAGTAGTCGTAGCCGAGAATCTGACCGTTGCGGTCACGGGCCAGCCGGGAGGCGATCTCGGGCAGGAGATAGTTGACGCCGCTGTCGACCACGCCGACCGGGATGCCGGAGGCATCGGCGCCGTCCGGCACGGGTGGGTTGAGCGGCTCCGGATCGCCGACCGGACGCAGGCGCTCGTCGGCATCCTGGACCTGCTCGGGCCGGCCCCGGTCGTCATAGGTCAGCAGGCGGGCCGTGTGGATCATGCAGCTGCCATCGGCGCGGGCGAGGATGGAGGGCCGGCGCACGGCGCCCGCGGCGTACAGCGCCTTGACCTCGTCGGGCTGGCCGATCGGCCCATCGAACTCGAGCGTGAGCTGGTCGTCGTCGGCGACGTCGAAGACCATGCGGAACACGAGCGGCTCCGCGTCGATCCCCGCCGCCGAGTAGCGCACCCAGTTCCATCGCGAACGGGCCCCCGGCAGCCGGTCCGACAGATCGGCGAGGCCGGTTCCAGGGCTGGCCTGACAAGGAAGCCGGATGGCGGCCCGGACCAGGTCCGACGGGCCGGCCGCGGTTGCTGATGGCAGATGGATCCAGGAAGCGATGGCGGCCAGCGATGCGCTTGCCGCTGCCAATCTGAGGTCGCGCATGATAGTTCACTCCAAATATCGCGTTCCACCCTATGCCAAACAGTCAGATCATCCGGCAGCCATATTTTCCAAAATCCTATAGGCTGCGGTTGAGCTGCGCAAGAGCGGATCCGCATCCTCAGTCATAGGACCAGGAGCGTGGCCAGTCGAAGACGGGGGGCAACGCTCAGACGCGCCGCAAGATCCACCAGCATCAGTCAGTCTCCGGTACGAGAGGGCCCTTACCTGTCGGCATGAACTCCCGTAGCGCGAACGACCGGCAGCCGGGGAATCCAGCGCTTGCCGCGTGCCATGCTTGTAGAAGTGGTTAGCCCGCGACCGGCGCGGGCGCTTCACCCGTTTGGGTGACGCGGCGCAGATTTCGCGCCGTTCTCCAGACTCAGGGAGCCTCAGCGCACGATCATCCCCAACGCCCCCAATTGGCGAACGAGCTCGGACTGGCGGCGGGCTCCGGTCTTCGCGAAAATCTCCTTGAGATGGGTGCGCACGGTATTCAGACTTCGCCCGTGCCGGTCGGCATACTCCCGCAGCGAGCCGCCTTCGAACAGCGCGAGGGCGAGGTTGGCCTGCGCGGGCGTGAGCCCGAACAGCAGCTGGAGCGTCGCCGCGGCCCCGTCGGGCAGCGGCGCGACATCGCTGATGCAGACCAGGCCCAGGGGAGCTGATGGCGGCGCGAGACCCAGTGCTTCGCTCCGCGCCGGCGCCAGGGGGACGGCAAGGACCCTGAGCGCACCGCCATCCTCGGTCTCGAGCACCGAGGCCGCCCCCTCGGCGGGGCCCTTGCCCTGCGTCACGCGCCGGAGCAGGGTCGTCCCATTTGCGCTGATTCGCGCCCCCACGGGCCAGAATCCGGCCCTGAACGAGCCGCAGCGGCTGATCCGAGCGTAGGATGACTTCCGCCCTCGCATTGGCGTGGACCAACCGTCCCCTGCCATCGACGAGGAGAAAAGCGACCATGGTATGCTCGAGCATCGCCTCGAGGCGCTCGGCCTTGGCCGAGGCCGCCTGCAGGTGGCGGGCGATCTGGAACGCGCGCGCGAGGTGACGCGCCAGGAGATTGGCGATCTCCAGCTCCCTCGAGCCGTGGCGCTCGCGCCGCTCGGGCCGCCAGAGCGAGATCTCGCCGAAGGTACTCGGCTCGTTCAAGAAGACGAGGCCAAGAAGATGGACGCTACCTGCCGGTCGAAGGCACTGATGATAAATGTCCAGACGTCTGACCTCCTCGTCCGCCGCCAGTTGTGCGCCGAGCACGGCGGTGCCCGTCGGCACCAGATCCCGCCTCTGTAGATAAGGGTTCTGGTGCTCGAAGACGCGAAACACCGATCCCCACTCCGGGTCGGCCCCGAACAATTCGTCGTGTTCGATGCCCTTGTCGGAGTGAAAGCCCAAGACGCCGATCTCGCTGTCGGTCAGCGAGCACATGCGGCCGAGGACGGTTTGCATCAGCCCTGGCTCGAACGAGACATCGTAGATGCATTCGATCACATCGTGAAATTGGTCGTCAGCCATCGACCTTCACCCTGCGGACTATGACGCCGCGCGCCGGGCAACCACGCCGCGGAAGATCCTATGTGCGGAATCCCGATGCTGCCAATCCAATTCCGGCATGCAAGGCCATCGCTTGTATCGATGCGCGGTTGTGACCTCAGATGGGGCCGTCGCCGGGCCCGCCCAGCGCGCGGTGGCGGAGCAGGTGGTCGGCGAGGACGATCGGCCAGCATGGCTTCGCCGACCGGCACCGCGCGGATGCCGACGCAGGGATCATGGCGGCCCTTGGTCGAGATCAGGACCTCGTTGCCGAAGCGGTCGATCGAGCGCCTGGGCGTCAGGATCGAGCTGGTCGGCTTGACCGCGAAGCGGACGACGATGTCCTGGCCGGTCGAGATGCCGCCGAGGATGCCGCCCGCCTGATTGGAGAGAAAGACCGGCCGGCCGTCGTTGCCGACCCGCATCTCGTCGGCGTTCTGCTCACCCGACAGTTCGGCCGCGCCGAAGCCCGCGCCGATCTCGACGCCCTTGACGGCGTTGATGCTCATCATCGCCTTGGCGAGATCGGCGTCGAGCTTGTCGTAGACCGGCTCGCCGAGGCCGGCCGGCACGCCGCAGGCCACGACCTCGATCACCGCGCCGAGCGAGGAGCCGTTTTTGCGGACCTCCATCAGCAGGGCCTCCCAGCGGGCGGCGGCCCCGGCGTCGGGGCACCAGAACGGGTTCTTTTCGACCTCGTTCCAGTCCCAGGCCGAACGGTCGATGCGGTCGGCGCCGATCTGGATCAGGGCACCTTGGACCGTGATCGCATCGCCCAGAATCTTGCGCGCGACAGCCCCTGCCGCGACCCGCATCGCGGTCTCGCGGGCGCTCGCCCGGCCGCCGCCCCGGTAGTCGCGGATGCCGTATTTGGCCTGATAGGTGAAATCGGCATGGCCGGGCCGGAACTGGTCCTTGATCGCGCCATAGTCCTTGGAGCGCGCGTCGACGTTCTCGATCAGCAGCGAGACCGGCGCCCCGGTGGTCAGGCCCTCGAAGGTGCCCGAGAGGATCCTGACCTCGTCGGGCTCGCGGCGCTGGGTCGTGAACTTCGACTGCCCGGGACGCCTGCGGTCGAGCCAGCGCTGGATGTCCGCTTCGGCGAGCGGCAGGCGCGGCGGCACGCCGTCGACCACGCAGCCGATCGCGGGCCCATGGCTCTCGCCCCAGGTGGTGTAGCGAAAGACCGTGCCGAAGCTGTTGCCGGCCATGGCCGCTAGTCCCGTGCGCGGCCGGGCGCACGCCCGGATCCGTCGCGCCCGGAACGCTGGCTGCGCCGGCGCGATATCGGGCTCGCCTGGTCGTCGGTGCGGAGCTGACGGGTTCGAGCATGAGGGCGATCTTACCCGCGTTCGGGCGGGCTTGGCCATGCCGCCGGGTCGGCTAGGAGTTCAGGCGTGAGGTCGGCCAGCGGGCCGCCATGTCGTAGCAGACGCCGCCCGCCGTCAGCAAAAGCAGCAGTGCAGACGCCTCCATCCAACCGTAGCGCTCCGCGGTCACGGTCCGATGAAAGATCCGCACGCGGTCGCCCAAGGAGCAGGACCGGTTCATCATGGCTCGGGTGCGCCGGCTGGAGCGGCCATAGAGCCATCGCTTGTGGTAGTACCCGGCGAGCGAGGTGATCTCCATGTGGCGGATCACGGCGTCCGGCGCGAAGCACACGGCGCCCGCGGAGACCCGCTGGACCGCATGCTGCACCCAGACCACGTCGGCGCCGCGCGGGATTTCCGCAAAGCGGCCGACCTCGGCGAACAGCGGGGCGCGGACCGCCATATTGTTGGTGTAGCCATAGTATTGATCACCCTCGTCGAGCGCGAACACCCAGTCAGCCTTATGATGCTCGAACGCCGAGAGCCATTGCAGAGGCCGGCTGGCGACCGGGAACTCCCGGCGCCCGAGAACCACGCCGATACGGGCATCGGCCAGCGCCTGATCGACCGCAGTCAGCCAGCCCGGATCGGCCTCGCAGTCGGAATCGGTGAACGCGATGACTTCGCCGCCGGCGTGCTCGAGGCCGCGGTTGCGCGCGGCATAGGACCCGAGCTTGGGTTGATGCAGAAGGCGCACGGCCGGATAGCGTCGGACCACCTCGGCCGAGCCGTCGGTCGATGCGTTGTCGACGAGCAGGATCTCATAGCGATCCTTCGGGTAGGCCTGGTTGAGCAAGGAGCGGATGCAGCCGTCGAGAAAGCGCTCCGAGTTGTGGAACGGCACCACGATTGAGAAACGCATCTCGAGCCTCCTCCCCTCTTATGGGCTTCGACCGGCACTGCGGGGGGCTCGCGGCCGCCCCGTTCCGTGCCGATCAGCCTTGGTTCACCCCGCCGATGTTGCCGGCAGTGGCGGCCGGCTGCAAGCGGTCGCCGAAGCCGGAGCGGCGGGTCAGACCAGCCAATGCGTCAGATCGCGCCCAAGCAGATCCTGTAGCTCGAGGATGTCGTCGCGGTAGCGGGCGACCAGGCCGGCGCGGATCTCCCTGGGCATGGACGGCGCCGCCTGCGCGCTGCGGTCACGCCAGGCAACCTGGATCGCCTCCGCCCGCCGCCGCAGCGGGTCCGGCAGAACGCGCCGCGCGCTTCGGGTCAGGATGCTCTTGTGGAGCAGCGGCCGCAGCAGCCAGTTGCGAGGCCGCCTGGAGCTGTTGTGGCGCAGGCGCGTGTCGGGGACGAACCCGTCCGCCACCTCGAGAAAGCCGAACAGGCGGCGCATGAGGCCGACCGCGTCGGCCTCCAGGTCCTCGAACAGATGAATCGCGATCTGGGCGCGGTCGAACAGACCGAGATAGACCCGCAGCTGCCGGGCAAAATATCCGCCCGCGACATAGCATTTCTGACCGAAGCGCGGCGCGGCGTCCTCGATCCCGAGATCCTCGTCGGCGATGGCCTGGGCGAAGCTGCGCCGCTCGAGGCGGTCGCGCACATACATCGAATAGGACGAGTAGGCGCGCTCGGCCGGATGCCGGAGCATGACGATCAGCCTGACCTCCGGCAGGTGATGCCGGATCCGCTCCGCCGCCCTGGGATCGAGGAGGTACTTCGGCGACGCTTCCCCGATCGCCCGGGCGCCGGCCGCGTCCCGGAACAGGGCACGATAGTCCGCAAGGGTCCGGACCGGGAAGTCCGTTTCGGGCGAGCGCTGCACGACCAGCGGATTCTGACCGGCATAGACGAAGAAGTTGGGTTCCTTGATGGCGCTGACGAACACCTCGGGATGCTGCTTCAAGTACTCGTAAACCGAGGTGGTCCCGGCTTTGCCGGCGCCGATGATGAGGAAGTTCGGCAGCGTCATGGCGGCATCGGCGCCCTGTCGCTGGCCATGGCTAGGTCGCATGTCCGCCGTTGCTGCCGCCGGTCGCGCCACCGGGAGTGCGCAGGCCGTGCCGATCGCGGTCACGGCGTTGCCGGGCGGGAACACGAACATGCTGTCGGCGGCGACGGCGTAGACGTGGCCGTCGGGGCCGATCGCAGGCGACGAGCGGCCGCCCCCGAACCAGGGCACCGAGGCGACCGGCCGCAGCGTGCGCAGATCGAAGGTCGTGAAGGCGCCGGCGCTCGCGACGTAGAAGTAGGTGCAGGACGCCGCCGCGGAGGCGATCGACTCGCCGTCGAGGTGGTTCTCGGTCGAGGTCGACTGGTTGCCCTGGAGCGCCAGCACGCTCATGCGGCTGACGTGGCCGCGGGGGCTGCGGTCGACCGCCACGAGACGACCATCGGCAAGCCGCGTGGGGGCCGCATCCACCGATAGCAGGCGGCCCACGCCCAGGTCTCCAGGCGGCGCGGGGCTCGGTCCGGCGAAGGTCAGGTGTCCGCGGTGGGGCATTTCCTTGTCCGCCGCCGGCTCGCCCGTGCCCACGACCGCGTGGCCGTCGGGCAGCACCACGGGCGCCGAGGCGACGATCCGGGCCGTATCATGCACGCGGAAGCGTTCCTGGAAGCCCTTCGCCGGGTCGAAGTCGTAGCCGACCGTATCCCGGAGCCCGTCGGTCACGACCACGACCGGCGTACCGCCGCGCGGGTTCTGCCAGACCGCGATCCCTGGCTGCGGCCCGCCGGTGTCGTCGGCCAGGCAGACCGAGAAGTTCATGCAGGCAAGCGGCGGCTCCGGCGGCACCCTGAAGCCGCCGCAGAGCAGGTCGCGGAACCAGCCGTAGTTGTCGCAGAACGGGACGGTCGAGATGTCGCCGCCCTCGTCAGGATCGACGACGGCCTCGCCCAGGACCCGGCCGTCGGAAGAGAAGGCCACCAGGTGCAGCGCGCGATCGTCATAGAGCGCCGCCGCCATGACCACGTCCTGATCCTGGCTGTGCCAGATGTTGGGTGCGACGTTGGCATCGCCGCGGCCGCCGAAGTGCTCGGGGAACGGGGCCTCGAGCAGCGGATCGCCGTCGGCTTCGAACTTGTGCAGCGCCGATTCGTAAACGAACTCGCCGGTCGTGCCGTCGACCAGGTGGCGGGTCTCCGAGAGCACATAGACCGAGCCGTCGGCGCCGATCACGGGCGAGGCCGGGATCCACCGGCCGGCCGCGAGCTGCCGGCTCCAGAGCGGGGTGCCGTCGGCATGGAAGGCCAGGAGCTGGCCGAAGAGGTTGCCGACGTAGACGGTGCCGTCGGCCGCGATCACGGGGCCGGCACCGGTCGAGAGCTCGCCGACCGGGACGATCCGCACCGGCCTGACCGCGCGCGCGGTCAGGACCTTGGCGAAGCCCGTGTTGGCGCCATCGCCGTGCGGGTGGTCCCAGGCGGCACTGGCGGGCAGGGCGCAGACGCAGGCGGCGGCGAGCGACGTGAGGGCGATGGCGGCTCGGGCGGTCATGGCAACCGTTCCTTTCCAACGGCTCCGGTTTCCCGGGGTCTTCCTGGTCGCAGGCGCGCGGGACGGGTTGGAGTGGCCGTGGTCAGACGACGACGATGTCGGGGGCGTCGACCGCCTTCATGCCGACCACGTGGTAGCCGGAATCGACATGCAGGATCTCGCCGGTCGTGCCGCTGCCGAGGTCGGACAAGAGAAAGAGCGCGGCGCCGCCGACGTCGGCCAGCGTGGTGTTGCGCTTGAGCGGCGAGTTGTACTCGTTCCACTTGAGGATGTAGCGGAAGTCGCCGATCCCCGAGGCGGCCAGCGTCTTGACCGGGCCGGCCGAGATCGCGTTGACCCGGATGCCGCTTCCGCCGAGGTCGACGGCCAGATAGCGGACGCTCGCCTCGAGCGCGGCCTTGGCGACCCCCATGACATTGTAGTGGGGCATCACCCGCTCGGCGCCGCCGTAGGTGAGGGTCAGCAGGCTGCCGCCCGCGGTCATCAGGGGTGCTGCGCGCCGGCAGAGGTCGGTGAAGGAGTAGCAGGAGATCATGAGCGTGCGCTGGAAGTTGGCGGCGCTGGTGTCGAGATACTTGCCCTTGAGCTCCTCCTTGTCGGCAAAGGCGATCGCGTGGACGACGAAGTCGAGCCGCTGACCAGCGCTCGCGATCGCCTCGAACAGCGCGATCCAGGCTCGCGCCGTCGGTGACGTCGGCGGAGCGGACGCGCGCGTGCGCCGAGTTGCAGGGCAAGCGGCCGCACGCGCTTCTCCATGACCTCGCCCTGGTAGGTGATCGCGAGCTCGGCGCCCTGCGCGGCGAGCGCCCGCGCGATGCCGAAAGCGAGCGAGCGCTCGTTGGCGATGCCCATGATCAGGCCCTTCTTGCCCGCCATCAGCGGTGCTGGATCGGACATCGGCGAGCACTCCGCAACAGAAGACGCCACGCTTCGGCGCCGGCATCCTAGCGGCGGTCCGGGCATTAGCCAGCTGCCGCCTCGTGCCGCTGCGAGCGCTCCTCGCGCAGCCGGGCGGCCTCGGAGCGTCGCCTGGGCGCTGTTGAGCTCGGCGCCGAAGATGAAGATCGGGCCGAGATGTAGAAGAACATCAGCGTGACCACGATGCCGCCGAGGCTGCCATAGGTCACCGAGAATCGGGCGAGGTTCTGCAGGTAGAGCGAGAACAGGCTGGCGAGCGCCAGCCAGAGCATCAACGTGACCGCGGCGCCCGGGCAGGACCTCGCGCCGGTTCAGGTGCCGGCTCGGCAGCCAGCGGTAGAGCACCGCCACCACCAGATAGAGGAAGAGGACCGCCAGAACGATAGCGCGCCGCCTCGTAGATACAGCTCCAGCGCCAGTGCAGCTTGAGCAGCGGCGCCAGATAGCGACAGGGCGACCGGGCCAGATGACCAGGACCATCATGACGTGATGATGCAGATCGAGAAGATGATGGTGAACAGCCAGGCTCTGCAGGCGGCAGAACCAGATCGAGCGCGGCTCGGCGACGCCATAGGCGCTTGATTGAGCGCCTCGCGCAGCGCCTCGAGCCCGGAGGAGACCGCCCACAGCGAGGCGACGATGCTGACCGTCATCAGGCCGGTGCGCCGGGTCGAGATGACCTGCTCGATCGCCGGCCGGATCGCCTCGCTGACCTCGCGCGGGAGGGCCTCGAGCGAGATATGGATGAAGTCGCGGGCGGCCAGCGACTGGCCGAGCTCACCCGCGAGCGTGGTCAGGAAGATCAGGAAGGGGAACAGCGAAAACAGGGTCATGAACGCGATGTGGCCGGCGAAGGTCATGCCGCCGTCGTCGATCAGATGCAGGATCGCCCGCCAGACGATCTGGACCGCGAAATAGAGCCGTCCGGCCGTCCAGCCGAGATAGCGCAGCGCCCGGCCCGCCTGCTTGTCCTCGGCCGGGAGCTCGCTGGTCCGATCGGACACGCTAGTCCTTCCCGTCGCCCGGCCGGACCTCGCGGGCGTGCCGCCGCGCCCAGTCCTCGAGCTCGGCATCCTTGGCCTCCGGCAGCGTCACCAGCAGGCGGACGTACTGGTCGCCGTAGCCGGCGCCGGGCAGGGCTATGCCCTTGCCCTTGAGCCGCAGCGAGCGGCCGCCGCTCGAGCCCGGCGGTACCGTCAGCCGAACCGGGCCATCGAGGGTCGGCACCGTGATGCGGCCGCCGAGCACGGCTTCGGGCAGGCCAATCGGGACGTCGACATAGATGTCCTGGCCCTGGCGCCGGAACTCGGGATCGGCGCGGACCTCGATCTGGACGAGGGCGTCGCCGGCCGGTCCGCCGAGCGGGCTCGCGTCGCCCTGACCCTTGAGGCGCAGCACCTTGCCGCTTTCGGTCCCGGTCGGGACGTCGACCTCGATGGTGCGGCCGTCGTCGAGCTGGAGGCGCTGGCGGCCGCCGCGGGCGGCGCAGCGGAGGTCGATCCCGAGGCGATAGCGGCGATCGGCGCCGCGCAGCTTGCCGCCGGCGCTCCGCGCCTGGCCGCGCAGATCCTCGAACGCGGCGCCGTCCGCCTGCTGGTGGGCGTGGGCGGCGCGGAAGCGGGCGGCGTCGGCCTGGCCGCCGGCAAAGCCACGCCCGAAGCCGCCGCCGAACATCTTCTCGAACAGGCTCTCGGCGGCGCCCCGCGCCGCGGCGTCGCGGGCATTCCCGAAGCCCGCGGAACCCCCGAAGCCCCCGGAACCAAAGCCCCTGGAGATCGAAGCCGAAGTCGCGGCGCTGGCGGCCCTCGGCGTCGATCTCGCCGCGATCGAAGCGGGCGCGCTTGGCCGGATCGGACAGCAGATCATACGCCTGGCTCACCTCCTTGAACCGCTGCTCGGCCGGCGGATTGCCCGGGTTGCGGTCCGGATGCAGGCTCTTGGCGAGCTTGCGGTAGGCCTGCTTGATGGCCGCCTGGTCGGCGCTCCGCGGCACGTTCAGGACGCGATAGGGGTCTGTCATGGCGGTCTGATCGTCAACTCCTCGGGGCGCCAACGCCATGGGGCGGGCAAGGCGCGGCCGCACTTTTGCGGCGAGCGGCGCCAAGGGCAGCCGGCTGAGCCATCATATTAGGATAGCTGGCCGCATAGGGAAGGAACTTCGCGCTCGCGGATGGACCGGTGTACGCCCGCGCTCCGACTCCAGGCCGCGGTGGGGGTCAGGCGGGCGGCGAGCAGGCCGTGCTTGCGCAGCCGGTTGCGCAGCTGATCGTAGGTCAGGCCGAGATGGCTCGCCGTCGCCCGCTGATTGTGGCGGCAGGCGGCGAGTGCCGCGGTCAGCAACTCGCGCTCGAAGCTCGCGACCGCGGCCTGCAGGCCGGACGGCGGGTCGACCGCTGCTGCGCCTGGGGGCGGCCCGGGCGCGGGCGCCGGGGGCTCCGCCGGGCGAAAGGGCGAGCTGAAGGGGTCGAACTGCAGCGCCGCGATCGGCCGACTGGCTGAGCCCGCACGGTAGACCGCGCGCTCGACGACGTTCTTGAGCTCGCGGACGTTGCCTGGCCAGGGGTGGGCCTCGAGCGCCTCCAGGGCGCCGCGGGTGAAGCCCGGAAACCGCTCCCAGCCGAGCTCGAAAGCCATGCCGCGCCCGAAGCTCTCGGCGAGCAGAGGGACGTCGCCCGGCCGCGCGCGCAAGGGCGGCACGGTCAGCACGTCGAAGGCGAGGCGGTCGAGGAGGTCGAGCCGGAAGCGGCCGGCGGCGGCGGCGGCCGGCAGATCGATGTTGGTCGCACCGATCAGCCGGACGTCGACCTGGACCGTGGCGCTGCCGCCGACCCGATCGAAGCTGCCATATTCGACCACGCGCAACAGGCGCTCCTGGACGGCCTGGCTGGTGCTCGCGATCTCGTCGAGGAACAGGCTGCCGCCGTGCGCGAGCTCGAAGCGGCCGCTGCGGCGGCGGACGCGCACCCGTGAAGGCGCCGGCCTCATGGCCGAACAGCTCGCTCTCGAGCAGGGTCTCCGGGATCGCGGCCGCGTTCAGCTTGATCAGCGGCCGGTCCCAGCGCGGCGACAGATAGTGCAGGCGGGCGGCGATCAGCTCCTTGCCGGTGCCGCGCTCGCCGATCACCAGGACCGGCCGGTCCAGCGGCGCCACCCGCGAGACCTGCTCCATCAGGTCGAGGAACGGCGGCGCCTGGCCGATCAGCGGCGGCAGCTCGGCGGGGTGCGTGGCCATGGGCAGGATATGGCGATCATGCGCAGAAATTGCTAAGGCTTGGTGATATTCGCCATGGAAATCTGGGGCCCCGATCTCGGCGCATCCGAAGGTCTCATCGATTTCAGCCGGTTAGAGGAAGGCGCCCGGTCTGGCACGCGGTCTGCATAGGGGAGAGCCGAACAACGTCAGCAGGGACGGAACGAGATGCGCGACGGCATGCGTGGCTATGGCGGCCTGGACCAGCGCACCGGCTTCGAGCGGGTCGCCGAGCGGGTGCTGGACTATCTGCGCGGCCGCACGGCGGATCACTGGCTGATGTTCCTTGCGGGCCTGGCGATCGGGCTGATCGTCGGCTGAACGCGGCCCAACCGAGCTTGGAGGACGATATGGGAATCTTCTCCCGCCTGACCGACATCATCAACGCCAACCTGACCGCCGTCCTGGATCGCGCCGAGGATCCCGAGAAGATGATCCGGCAGATGATCCACGAGATGGAGGACACTCTGGTCGAGGTGCGCAGCAACGCCGCGCGCATGATCGCCGACCGCAAGAGCATCGAGCGGCGGCGCGGTCCGGCTCGGCGAGGCGCAAGTCGAATGGCAGCGCAAGGCCGAGCTCGCGGTGACCAAGGACCGCGAGGATCTGGCGCGCGCGGCGCTGATCGAGAAGACCAAGCTCGCCGACGACCTCAAGGGCCTCGATGAGGAGCTGGTCCATCTCGATGAGGCGCTGGTCAAATACGAGGAGGACATCGCCAAGCTCGAGACCAAGCTCGGCGAGGCCAAGGCCAAGCAGAAGGTGATCGTCGCGCGCCACGCGACCGCGGCGTCGCGGCTCAAGGTGCGCCGCCAGGTGCACGACCGCCGGATCGACGACGCCTTCGTGCGCTTCGAGCAGATGGAGCGCCGGGTCGATCGCGTCGAGGGCGAGGTCGAGGCGTTCGATCTCGGGCGGTCGCGGACGCTCACCGAGGAGATCGACGAGCTGGTCGCGGGTGGTGCCGTCGACGAGGAGCTCGAGGCCCTCAAGGCGCGGCTCGGCAAGGCGTCCGCTCGCCGCGAGCCGGCCTGAAGGCGGTGGCCATGCTCGAGGTGCCCCTGATCCTGTTCGTGGTCGTGGTCGCGCCGATCTGGATCATCGTCCACTACACGACCCGCTGGCGGACCGCCAAGACGCTCACGGCCGAGGACGAGAAGCAGTTTGCCGAGCTCTGGCAGATCGCCGAGCGCATGGAAGAACGGATGGGCAACGTCGAGCGCATCCTCGATGCCGATGTGCCTGCGGGGGAGAAGCCGTCATGACCAGCTTCGAGCGCCAGCAACGTCCGGCGAGCCCGCGGGGGCTCTATCGCGACGGTCGGCGGGCGTGGCTCGCCGGGGTCTGCGCCGGGATCGCCGACTACTTCGGCCTGACGCCCTGCCTGGTGCGCGCGATCGTCGTCGCGAGTGCCGTGTTCTTCACCTTCCCGACCGTGGTCGGCTACCTGATCGCGGCCTTCGCTCTGCCCCGACGGCCGGCCGACATGTACGACAGCCCCGAGGAGGAGGCGTTCTGGCGCTCGGTCCGGCTCGAGCCCGGGCGCACCGCCCATGATCTCGCCCGCAAGTTCCAGGAGCTCGAGCGGCGGCTGCGCGCCGCCGAGGCCCGGGTGACCTCGAGCGAGTTCAAGCTCCGGCGCCAGTTCCGCGACCTCAAGGGGTGAGGGTAGCGGACGGCGGGCAAGCACGGGGGCGGGGCTGGCAGGACGGGGGGCGGGGCTGGCGGGATGGCGACCGACGTGCCATCTAGACGGGCGACCATCGATAAAGTGTCCCCGAACCTCGAGCCGCCCGAGTCGCGAATGATCTACGTCTGCAATCTGCAAGAGATGCCGGTCCACGTCGCGGCGCTGGCGCCGAGCCATCTCGTCTCGCTGCTGTCGCCGGGCGAGCTGCCGGCGACGCCCGAGAGCATCCTCGCCGACCGGCATCTGCGGATCGAGGTCCACGACATCTGCGAGGCGCTGGACGGGCACGTGATGCCGCAGGCAGAGCACGTGGTCCAGGTCGTCGACTTCATGCGCGCCTGGCCGCATGAGGACGGGCCGGCGCTGGTCCACTGCTTTGCCGGCATCAGCCGCTCGATGGCGGCCGCGTTGATCGGGCTCGTGGTCAAGGCCGGCGGGCGCGAGCAGGAGGCGGCCGAGCGGATCCGCAAGGCGGCCCCGCACGCCTGGCCGAACGCGCGCATGATCGCGCTCGCGGACGCGATCCTCGGCTGCTCGGGGCGCCTGGTCGCCGCCCGCGAGGCGATGGGGCCGGCCGAGCTCGTGGTGCCGGCACCGCTCGTCCGTCTGCCGCTGCTGGACTGAGGCCGACCTCGGCGGCTTGCTGAAAAGGATGGACCCATGAACGAAACCTCGACCGAAGCGCTCTCCGTCGTTGTCGAACGCCAGATGCCTTGCCCGCCGGAAAAGGTGTGGCGCGCGCTCACCCAGCCACACCTGCTCGAGGAGTGGCTCATGAAGAACGACTTCAAGCCTGTGGTGGGCCACCGGTTCAATCTTCGCGCCGACTGGGGCGTCGTCGATTGCCAGGTCCTGGCAGTCGAGCCGGACAAAGCGCTGTCTTACACCTGGGCGGCCTATGGTCTCGAAAGTGTCGTCACCTGGACTCTCACCCCTGCGAGCACCGGGACCCATTTGCGCATGGAGCAGTCGGGCTTCCCGCCGGATCAGCCGCAGTACTACCAGGGTGCGAAGGACGGGTGGCCGCGGTTCTTTGCGGCCCTGGAGCAGGTCCTGGCGCGGATCGATTGAAGCCCGCCGGCACGAATTCGAAGCCGGGCTGGGCGCGGGCGCGATTGCGGGGGCAAGCCGGCATGAAGATCACGGCGGTCGAGACCATCCAGCTCGGCGAGTTCCCGAACCTCGTCTGGGTGCATGTGCACACCGACCAGGGGCTGATCGGGCTCGGCGAGGCGTTCTTCGGGGCGAGTGCGACGGCCGCCTACATCCACGAGAGCGCGGCACCGCGCCTGTTGGGCCAGGACCCGCTCGCGATCGACCGGCATTCGCGGATGCTGCAGGACACTTACGTCGGCTTCTCCGGGAGCGGCGCCGAGATGCGCGGCCTCTCGGCGATCGACATAGCGCTTTGGGATCTGTTCGGCCAGGCGACCGGCCAGCCGGTCCATCAGCTCCTGGGCGGGCTGTCGCGGCCCAAGATCCGGACCTACAACACCTGCGCCGGCTATCGCTACGTGCGCACCAATGTCGGCCAGCTGACCCGGAACTGGGGCCTGCCCGGCGAGCGCGAGGAGGGGCCGTACGAGGACCTGGATGCCTTCCTGAACCGCGCCGACGAGCTCGCCCACAGCCTGCTCGAGCAGGGCATCACGGGCATGAAGATCTGGCCCTTCGACTTTGCGGCCGAGGCGTCCGGCGGCAGCTACATCAGCCCCGAGGAGCTGAACAAGGCGCTCGAGCCCTTCCGCAAGATCAGGAAAGCGGTCGGCGACCGGATCGACATCATGGTCGAGCTGCACACACTCTGGAACCTGCCGGCCGCCAAGCGGATCTTCAGAGCCCTCGAGGAGTTCGAGCCGTTCTGGTTCGAGGACCCGATCAAGATGACCTCGGCGACCGATCTGGCCCAGCTCGCGGCCTCGACCCGGGTCCCGATCTGCGCGAGCGAGACGCTGGCGACGCGGGCGGCCTTCCGCGAGCTGTTCGAGCGCAACGCGGTCGGGATCGCGATGCTGGATCTGAGCTGGGTGGGCGGCCTGTCGGAGGCGCGCAAGATCGCCTCCATGGCCGAGACCTGGCATCTGCCGGTCGCCCCCCATGACTGCACCGGGCCGGTCGTCTATACGGCCTCGGTGCACCTCTCGCTGAACGCGACCAACGCGCTGATCCAGGAGAGCGTGCGCGCCTTCTATACGGGCTGGTATCAGGAGCTGGTGACGGAAGTGCCGCGGATCGAGCAGGGCTACGTCCATCCGATGACCGGCCCCGGTCTCGGCACCAGGCTGCTGCCGGAGGTCTTGAAGCGCAAGGACGCGATCATCCGCCGGAGCGCTCAGGACTGAAGCTGCGCCTCGCGCGCCGTCCCTTGACCTTGGCGCCAGGATCTTCGAGCATCCAGGCCGATCGGGGGCTTGGCCATCGCACGAGGGAACGTCGGATGATCGAGGACGCGGACATACGCTTCTACCGCGAGCAGGGCTATCTGGTCGTGCCGGACGTGCTCGGCCCGGCCGAGGTCCTGGAGCTGCGGCGGGTCACCGAGCAGTTCGTCGAGGACGCCCGGGCACGGACGACCCATGATGAGATCTACGACCTCGAGGACAGCCATTCGGCGCGCGAGCCGCGGGTGCGTCGGATCAAGACACCACATCTCTGGCACGAGGCCTATGCGCGCATGGTCGCGCAGCCGAACATCCTGGCCGTGCTGCAGCGGCTCTTAGGCCCCTCGATCCGGTTCGACGTCAGCAAGCTCAACCTCAAGGCCGCGGGCTACGGTGCGCCGGTCGAGTGGCACCAGGACTGGGCGTTCTATCCGCACACCAACGACGATCTGGCCGCGGTCGGGATCATGATCGACGACGTCGGCCTCGACAACGGCCCGCTCATGGTGATCCCGGGCACGCACCTCGGGCCGATCTTCAACCATCACGACGACGAGGGCTATTTCTGCGGCGCGATCGATCCCGTGCGCCGCGAGCTCGATTTTGCGCGCGCCGTCAAGCTTACCGGCGCCGCCGGCTCGATCACGGTGCACCACGCGCGTCTGGTGCACGGCTCGGCGACCAACACCTCGGGCCGGCCGCGCCGCCTCCTGCTGCACCAATACCGCGCGGCCGATGCCTGGCCGATCCTGGGCGTCCCGGACTTCGAGCAGTTCCGCAAGCAGCTCTTGTGCGGCGAGGACACCCTCGAGCCGCGCCAGGAGCGGCTGCCGGTGCGCCTGCCGCTGCCGCCGGCCCGGCACCAGGGCTCGATCTACGAGAACCAGAAGACCTCCGGCCGCCGTTTTTTCCGGACTGCCGACGAGCTTGAGCCCGCGGTCGGTCACTCACTCGTCGACGCGCCAATGTGAATGGTTCGTTCCGGACCTCATGCTGCCTGACGGCGGATGACGTAGACGCCGGCTAGGATGACGACGGTCGTGCCGATCGCGGTCCAAAAGTCGGGAAAATCGCCGAACACCAGGGCGCCGAAGACGACCGCCGCGATGATCTGGGCGTAGGTGAAGGGTGCGAGCACGGCGGCCTGGGCCATCGCGAAGGCCCGGATCAGGAGGAACTGCCCACCGCCGAACAGCAGGCCGGAGAGCACCAGTAGCGGCCAGTCGGTCGCGCGAACCGGGTGCCAATGGAAGGGCAGGAGCGGGGTCGCGAGGACCAGACCGACCGCGACGGTCCAGGCAAGCGTCACGACCGGATCGTCACCTCGGCTGACCAGCCGGGTCAGGATCTGGTAGAGCGCGAAGATGAAGGCGGTCGCCAGCGGGAAGACGGCGGCCCAGGCGATCGTGCCGGCGCCCGGCCGGGCGATGATCAGGACGCCTGCGAACCCGCAGGCGACGCCTGCCCAGCTGTGCACGGAGACCCGCTCGCCGAGCAGCGGCGCCGAGAGGGCGACGACCAGCAGCGGCGAGGCGAAGCTGATCGCGGTCGCATCCGCGAGCGGCATGAGGCTCACGCCGAGGATCACGGTCACGTTGGCCAGCACCGGCATCATGGCGCGCAGCGCCTGCAGCGACGGGCGCTCGCAGCGGAGCAGGCCGGGCCAGGCCGACGGGCGGGCGACTGCCAGAATGACCGGGACCGCGAACGCGTAGCGCGCCCAGACGATCTGGACCACGGCGTAGTCGCCGGCCAGCAGCTTCGCCAGCCCGTCCATGATACCGAACAGGGTGACGCCCGGCGGCAAGCAGCAGGATCGCCGATACCGTCGATGGGTTCCGAGAGCTCGAGGGCCTCGCCCGCACCAAACGTTGTTTAAGTTCGGGGTGCAGCGCCTCGCTGCCGCCGCTTATTGGCAGATGACGTTGAGGAGGGCCTGGCGGCGTTCGGTGCGGATGACGTGGAGGGCGCGATCGAGGGCGGCGGGGAGGTCGGCTGCGGTCTCGACGCGTTCGCCGTAGCCGCCGCTCGCTTGCGAGATCATCTCGTAGCGGGGCGAGGGCTCGAGGGAGGAGAGCGGCATGCGGTTGCTGCGGACGGCGTGGCCGTCGGGGTAGACGGCGGCGGTCGATTTGCGGACCGCGTTCCAGACGCCGTTGTTGAAGACGATGGTGAGCACCGGCAGGCTCTGGGCTTCGGCCAGCTGGTGGCAGGCGACCGGGTTTGCGAACATGTAGGAGCCATCGCCGACGGCGGCGATCACGAGGCGCTCCGGGCAGGCGAGCTTGGCCCCGAGCGCTGCCGGCAGGCCCCAGCCGAGGCCGCCTGCGAGCGAGTGGCTGAAGTAGCAGCCGGGCTTGGTGAAGGTGAGCTGGGCCGGATCGCAGCCGAGCTCGTTGAAGACCATGGCGTCTTTGTCCTTCACCTGGTCGAGGCAACGGCTGATCCAGGCCGCGGTCATGGGCTCGCTCTGGCCGGCCTCGGCCGCGGCGGCCTGGACCTCGCGGCGCTCGCGGTTGCGCGCTTCTATCCGGGCGCGGCGCGGCTCGGCGCCCTTGATCCCGCCCGCGGCCTCGAGCGCGCCCGCGAGCGCTTCGAGCGTGGCACCGATGCCGGCGGCGATCGCGACCGTCGCCGGGAAGGTCCGCATGGGGAGCGTGGAGAAAAGCGGGTCGGGGCCGATCTGGATCACCGGGCAGCCGTCGGGCAGCTGGTGGCGCTGGGGCAGCCAGGGCACCATCGCGTCGAGGACCAGGACGGCGTCGGCCTCGGGCAGCCAGGGGCCGACATCGAAGCCCGCGTGCAGCGGATGATCGGTCGCGAGCGAGAGGCGGGACGGCCAGAACTCGACCACCGGGATCGCGAAGCGATCGGCGAAGTCGGCGAGGGCGGCGAAGCTTTGCGCGCTGCCGTCGCCGCGGCCGCAGATGATCAGGGGCCGGCGGGCGCGGGCGAGGATCGACGTCGCTTCGGCGATCGCCTCGGGGGCAGGCGCCGGGGCCGCCGCCGGCCGCAGGCGCGGCGCCGCGCTGAAGGCGAAGTCGGAAAGGGGCGCTGCCAGGGCCTCGCGCGGCAGGCTCAGATAGACCGGACCGCGCGGTGGGGTCATGGCGATCGCGAGCGCGCGGTCGACGATTTTCTCGATCTGGTCGCCGAAGCGCAGCTCGTAGTCCCACTTGACGTACTCGCGCAGCATGGCGCCCTGGTCGCGCATCTCCTGGCCCCAGTGGATCGGCAGATCGCGCGCGCCGAGGCGGCCGGATTCGGTGATCGGGGTGCGGCCGGAGGTGAACAGGATCGGCACGTCCTCGCGGGCGGCGTTGAGCAGGCCCATCAGCGCATTCGCCATGCCGACGTTGACGTGGACCATGACCGCCTGCGGCCGGCCGCAGGCGAGGTAGTAGCCGTGCGCCATGCCGACCGCGACCGTCTCGTGGGGGGCGGCGAGCGGCTCGGGCATCGCGAGGCCGGCGGCGGCACCGCGGGAGAACGCCTCGATCACGGGCGCGAAGTCGGTGCCGGCGTTGGCGAACAGCCAGTCGATGCCGCGCGCTTTGAGCAGCGTCAGATAAGCCTCGGCGACGGTCCGGATTTCCCCACCTTGCTCAGCCATGTGCCCATGGTCCCTTGGGTGTCGCTGGTAGGGACGGCGGGAGTCGAACCCGCACGGCCCGAGGGCCATCGGATTTTAAGTC
>CAWCRU010000002.1:0-84266 GCA_963798075.1 uncultured Alphaproteobacteria bacterium
AGGCGGCGCTGGATCGCGCCGACCGAGGCGGTGCCGACCCGGCCGTACTCGAGCGACAGATCCTGGGCGCGCTCGCCGACGAAGTGCATCAGGGCGCGCAGATCCTTCAGATCGAGCAGCAGCAGGCCCTGGTCGTCGGCGACCTTGAAGGCGACCTGGAGGACGCCCTCCTGGGTCTCGTTGAGGCCGAGCAGGCGGGCGAGCAGGAGCGGCCCCATTTCCGAGATCGTGGTCCGATCGGATGGCCCTGCTCGCCGAACAGGTCCCAGAAGACGGTCGGGCAGGCGCGCGGCGCGAAGTCGGCAAGACCGACCGCCTGCGCGCGCTCGAGCAGCTTCGGACCGATCGTCGCGGCCTGGCTCACGCCCGAGAAAATCGCCTTTGACGTCGGCCATGAAGACCGGCACGCCGGCCGCCGAGAAGCCTTCGGCCAGGACCTGCAAGGAGACCGTTTTGCCGGTGCCGGTCGCGCCGGTGATGAGGCCATGGCGGTTGGCGAGAGCGAGCGACAGCCACTGCGGGGTTGCGGCCTTGCCGATCAGAATGGCGTCCTCCGGTTCCATCGACGCTGCCCTCCCGTTGTTATGATTTTCATGGTCGGAGTTTTTTGCCCGGTTTTTCTCGCGCGGTCGAGCTTGCGGTCGGGGGTCGACTGACCCATTTCGATAGAGCGCGCGGCGCGCCGGCTCGCCGGTGCGACCGGTCGCAGCCGGGATGCTCGCCCGGCCTCCGGGGTCGCGTCGGCCAGCCGGGACCGGGTCCAGCCCAAGCCAGACGGATCCAGCCATGAAATTCTTCGTCGATACCGCGGACGTTGCCGAGATCGCCGAGCTGGCGGCCACCGGCCTGCTCGACGGCGTGACGACCAACCCGTCGCTGATCGCCAAGTCGGGTCGCAACTTCTTCGAGGTGATCAAGGAGATCTGCGGGCTGGTCGACGGCCCGGTCAGCGCCGAGGTCGCCGCCACCGCCTATGAGCGCATCCTCGCCGAGGGCCACCGGCTGGCCGAGCTGGCGCCCAACGTGTGCGTCAAGGTGCCCCTCACCTGGGACGGCCTCAAGGCCTGCCGCAGCCTCTCCAACGAGGGCATCCAGGTCAACGTCACCTTGTGCTTCACGGCGGCGCAGGCGCTGCTCGCCGCCAAGGCGGGCGCCACCTTCATCTCGCCCTTCGTCGGCCGGCTCGACGACATCGGCCATGACGGCATGGCGGTGATCAGCGACATCGTCGAGATCTATCGCAACTACCGCGACCGCTACACGACCGAGGTGCTGGTCGCCTCGGTGCGCTCGCCTGGCCACGTCATCGAGGCGGCGCGCCTGGGCGCCGACGTTGCGACCCTGCCGCCCAAGGTGCTCCATCAGCTGATCCAGCATCCGCTGACCGACAAGGGCCTGGCGGCCTTCCTCAAGGACTGGGAGGCGACCGGCCAGAAGATCGTCGACTGAGGGCCGCCTCGCGCCTCGTCACCTTTCGGCGAGCCGCGCCTGCGGTCCTCGCGCGGTGAGCCAAAGGCCGCTATATTGCCGGTGGTCCCGGTGGGGTCCTGGTGTGGCGGCGGTGAGCGGCGGGAGTGGGTCATGCGCGGCGTGCTCTGGGCGGCGACCCTTCTGATCGGGCTGGCGAGCGGGACGGCTGCTGCCGAAGAGGCCGCAGGCGCCGCCGAGACGCCGCTCGACCAGCTGATCGACAAGTTCAACGCCGGCGCGCCCGAGCACGATGGGGTCCAGATCGACGGTTGGGTCGAGCGCGGACCGGACGGCCCCGCGGTCGTGGTGGCCGTGGCACCCCGCGGCGGGGTCAGGCTGGTCGCCGATCCCGGCATCACCGTGACGCCCGTCCAGCGCCCGGGCGTCCAGTGGCGGGGGCCCCTGCCCCAGCGCAAGATCGAGCCCGGGGTCGACTATTTCACGCCGCCCGCCACGGTCCGCCTGCCGTTCACGAGCAGCGACGACGGGCCGGTCGAGCTCCGGGTCGAGTACGCCTACTGCGTGGTCGACTTCCAGTGCTTCCTCGGCGAGGAGACGCTGTCGGTCGCGACCCGGGCGCCGTAAAGGCCGGCCGGCGAGGCCTTCAGCTCGGCCGCAGGTCGATCCGCTGCGCGGCCACGATGGCGCCGTCGGCCTGGCGCTGGACCAGGACCGCGACTGCGTCGCGCTGCTGGGCCGCCAGTCGCTCGAGCGGCAGCGGCCGCGTGGTGGCGCTCCCGTCCCAGCTCCCGAGGTCGACGATCGCGCGCACGACGTTTTGATAGCGGATCGTGCGGCCGCGGTTCTCGCCGCGCCCGATCGCCACGTCATGGACCCGATCGAACGCCATCAGCCAGAGCGTGCAGGGACCATCGGCGCTGGCCTCGAGCTCGAGGCGGCCATCCCGGATCGCGATCGCCGGGCCGGGCTTGGGGTGGCTGCGCAGCAGCTCGATCGCCTCGAGCACGCGCCGGCGCTGCGAGCCGACCGCGTCGATCCGGCCGCCGATCACCATCTGCGGCGTGTAGAGGCCGCTGAGGCCGAGGCGCTCTGCGTAGGCTTCCTGGCGATCGGTGCTGGCCTCGAGGCCGAAGCTGTCCGGCCAGCCCAGCCGGTCCCAGTAGGTGACGTGGAAGGACAACGCCAAGACGTCGGCCTCGCGCGTCAGCTCGCCCAGCACCGCATCCGCGGGCGGGCAGGAGTTGCAGCCCTGGGAGGTGAAGAGCTCGACGACCACGGGCACCGGCGCGGCCGCGATCGCCGCCGGCGGCCAAAAAAACGCCGCGGCACACAGCGCCGCGGCGATGAGTGGAGTAACGGGATCTTTCATCAGGTTACCTAGTTCGGCTGCAAGTTCACGCCAACGACATGACAGAGATTTAATCGACCGACAATCCCAGCGGTCAAATAACATCCGATCACGCGATGTTGAACACGACCACGATCAACCGAGCGTGCCGACATTGTGAATGACGGCGACGCCGATGCGGCGGATCAGCGTGTAGAGCTTGGCGATCGGCTCGAAGATCTGGGCGTGCTCCTGGCCGTAGGACTGGCTCTCGGCGCTCTCGTAGGTCGCGGGCTCGCCGAAGTCGTCGTCGAAGCCGGTCGGATCGACGATCGGGAAGATCTCGCCGAGCTTGGCGACCGCGGCCTCGACGTCGAGCTGGATCAGGCGCGCGATCAGGCGCTCGTGGGTGAGCTCGTGCCGGCCGCTGAACTCGGGCACGTGGACCGCCAGCAGATAGAGGCGCTGGATCAGGACGATCCGGAGCGCGTGCAAGAGGTGCATGGCGTCGCGCGAGGTCGGATCGACCGCGATCGGCTGGGCGCCGGCCTTGCGGGCGCGGCGGCGATGTTCGCGCAGCGCGCCGGCGAGATCCATGTAGTCGCGCGTGAAGACGCGCCAGATCCGGGTCAGGCGCTCGTGGACCGCAGCCCGCTCCATGACCGCCGCGAGCGCCTGCAGCTCCTCGGCGCGCGTGCCCTCGCCGCGCTGGGTCGCGAGCAGCAGCCACAGCCCCGGGTCGAACAGGTCGATATAGGCCTTGAGCACGGTGAGATCGCTGTATTTGAAGGCGTGCTCGACCATGGTCAGCAGCCGCCGGAAGCGCGGCGAGTCCTGATAGAGGCGCTGGAAGCGCTCGGGATCCTTGGTCACCGCCTGGCCGACGCCGCCGATGCTGTTGGCGAGGTAGCCGAGCTGCTGGAGGATAGCGTTGTGCGGGATCGCGCGCAGCTGCGAGGGGTGCTCGAGGTTGATCTGCCCCGACCAGCTGTCGTGCTGGCGCTGGACCGGGCGCGAGCCCGAGCGGTGCAGCAGATGGGTGCCGAAGGCGCCGAGCAGGGCGCCGTAGCAGGGATCGTCCATGATCTGCTGGTTGAAGCGCTGGACGACGGTGAAGAACTCGTGGACGTAGTCGGTCTCGCTGTAGAACGGGTCGTCGGTCTCGGCGGGCGGGCTCAGGGCGTGCTCGAGGATCCGGGTGAGCGTCGTGAAGGCGGCCCGCGGCGTGCTGAAATAGACGTAGCCGTCGCCGCCCTGGAAGCTCACCTCCTGCTTGCAGGCGATGCCGAGGCGGGCGAGCTCGGCGCGCACCGCGGGCGTGTCGACGTAGTCCAGGCGATCGGCGAAGCTTTCGGGATGGCCGCCGCGGCCGATCGATTCGCCGTGGGTGTCGAAAATCACGAGCTCGACGTCGGCCAGACCCTGGCGCGCCAGCTCGCGGCCGATCGCAAGACGCAGACGCTCGATCGCGTAGCAGGCAGCGATCTGGCCGAGCGAGCGGCCGGCATCGGAGAACCCGGTCTGCACGCAGAGCCGGCCGTGGCTTTGGACGTAGGCGCGAAAGCTCGCGACCCCGAGCGCCTCGGCGATCACCCGGCCGCCCTGCTCGAGCGCGGTCTTGGTCTCGAACAGGGGCGAGATCTCGACCTTGTCCTCGACCCCGAACAGCCTCGCGAAGTAGAGCGCGGTCAAGAGGGTGAAGCCCGTCTCGCACTCGGCGATCAGGAAGCGGACCGGCTGGGTGGCATCGACGTATTTGAGCAGCTGGGCGATGATCATGAAGGTCCGCTTGGCGGTGGCCTTCTCGAGCAGCAGCGAGCCGAAGTTGATGCGCACGGGGCGGGCCTGATCGATCAGCGCGCTGATCGCGTTCAGGTAGCTCAGGCGATGGCTCGGATCGTCGGGTCCGTGATCCATGCCGATGGTCTTGCGGATCGCGTTGTGCATCTGGCGGGCGTTGAGCCGGGTGTGGGTGTGCGCGAGGCCGAGGCCATGGGTGCGGATCTCGGCGCGCAGGATGCACAAGCCGCGCCGGAGCAGGGGGTCGGCCGTGAGGCGCAGCGCGCGCTCGATCAGCTCGAGCAGCTGGCCGGCGTCGACCAGGCGGGCGCTGCGACCGGCGTGCATGGCGCGGGCGGCGCGCGCCAGCTGGCCGCGCCACGGGCCCGAGCCGGCGGCCGGGTCGGCGAAGATCGCCATCTCGTCCTCGGCCTGCTTGACCGCGAGCGCCAGGCGGGCCTCCAGCAGCTCGAGCAGATCGCCGCCGCCGGCGTCGTCCGCGACCTTGGCGCGGAGCGCGCGGGCGGCCGCACGGTAGCGCTCGAGCTGCAGGATCTGGACCTTGAGCCGTTTGGCGAAGGTCACGGTCCAGGGGATGTCGGAGCGGCCGTCGAGGTCGTAGCCGACCCAGCTCGCGAAGGTCAAAAGGCGCGGGCTGAGCTCGGTCCAGCGCTCGGGATAGAGCTGCTCGGCGACCTCGAAGACCAGGCCATAGACCTGCGCCAGGGCGCCGTGCAGGTTGCCCAGCGCGTCGAGGGACTGGCGGTGCTCCTCCTCGAGATCGAGGGGCCGGTCGGGCCGGTGCTCGCTGAGGCCGATCGCCGCGAGGCGCGCCTCTCGGGCGGGCCCCGCCTCGTCCGCTTCGAGCGCCAGCGCGCTCAGGAGCAGCCGCAGCTCGCGGGCCAGCGCGAAGGTCGGGTGGGCCGTGATCACGATCCCGAAGCGCTCGTTCTCGACCCGGGCGCGGAAGGTCTCGAAGGGCACCGGCTGCGCGCCGCCGGCCTCGCGGGCCAAGCCCTCGAGCAGGCGCCTGAGGGTCGCTCGATTGGCCGTGCCGTCGCTGTCGCCGAGATAGCGCTTGAGCCGGCCGGCGCGGCGGACGAAGGACTGGGCGGTCAGGCGCTGGACCAGCTGCTCGATCGCGGCCAGCGACAGCCCGCCGGCATCGAGGCGCCGGCCGAGGTCGAGCGCCAGCAGCTGGATCGGATTGCCGAAGGGATTGAGCTCGGTCTCGGCGCGGCGGACCGCGAGCTGGGTGCAAAGCTCGGCGAGCAGCGCGCCCGGGTCGACCGCCTCGGGCGCCTCGAAGCAGGCGAGCTCGGGCGGCAGCAGCGGCAAAAGGTCGGCGCCCAAAGCCGTCTCCGGCTCGAGGATGGCGCTCCCCGCCTCGCTCGGCTCCGGCTCCGTGGGCGGTACGGCTTCGGCCTCGATTGCCATGACGTTGTCCCGGCTGAACCGGCTCGAGGTTAGGCGATCCGGCGGCGGGCTTGAAGCGGATTTTGCGTTGCAGCAAATACGACGTCGGATCGGGGCGCGACGTCGCCCGCCGCATCGGCTAAGCTCGCCCGATCTGGTGCAGCAGGAGCAGGCGAGATGGCTTTATACCCGGACCTCGGCGGTCGGGTCGCGCTGGTGACGGGCGGCGGACGCGGCATCGGCAGGGCGATCGCGCTGGTGCTGGCCGAGGCGGGTGCCGCGGTCGGCGTGAACTACCGTAGCCGGGCCGATGCCGCCAAGGCGACCGCCCAGGCGATCCGGCAGCTCGGGCGGCGGGCGGAACCCCTTGCTGCCGACGTCTCGATCGCGACCGAGGTCGAAAGGCTGACTGAGGAGGTGGCCGAAAAGCTCGGGCCGGTCGACATCCTGGTCAACAACGCCGGCGTCTCGGAACCCTGCGGCATCGAGGAACTGACCGAGGAGCTGTTCGACCGGACCTTGACCCAGAACCTGAAGTCGGCGTTCCTTTGCACGCAGGCGTTGCTGCCCGGCATGCGGGCGCGCGGGTTTGGCCGGATCGTCAACATCTCCTCGGGCGCCGCGCGCGGGGCGGGCGCGGTCGGCGTCCACTACAACGCATCGAAGGCCGGCATGGAGGGCCTGACCCGCGGCTACGCGGCCCGCGTGGTCAAGGACGGCGTCACGGTCAATGCGGTCGCACCCGCGCTGATCGCGACCGAGATGATCAAGCCGCACCGCATCGACAGTCTGCCCAAGATCCCGCTCGGCCGTCTCGGCACCGCCGACGAGATCGCGAGCATCGTGCTGATGGTCGTGGGCAACCCGTACATGACCGGCCAGACGGTCGCCGCCAACGGCGGCATGCACTTCAACTGAGGGTCGCTCAGGCCCGGTCGGGCGCATCCCCGGACGCTGCACCGCCGGGCTGACGCGCCCCGCGGGAGGGCGGTTGCCCGCCGCCCCCGCGGATCGCTTCGGGCTCAGCCCTTCTTCAGGCTGTCACGCACGCCCTTGCCGGCCTCCTTGACGTCGTGGGCGGCGTCCTTCACCTCGCCCTTCGCCTTGTCGGTCTTGCCCTCGCTCTCCAGCCGCTTGTCGCCGGTCGCCTTGCCGGCGGCCTCTTTCACCGAGCCTTTGACCTTGTCTGTGGTCCCAGCCATGATGTCGATCTCCTTCGGGGGTTGCAGTTCGTGCCCGAGTAACGCCGGATACCCGAGCCGGTTCCAGGCTCCCCGTGTTATGCCGGCACTGCCGGGGACGGGGGGCGCGGCCGCGAGCGGCGCGGCTGCGCTATTGATTTTATTGGCGCGCCCGGAGGGATTCGAACCCCCGACCCCCGGATTAGGAATCCGATGCTCTATCCTGCTGAGCTACGGGCGCGCACGCCGGCCCGGCGCCTGGACTAACGCGTTCCGGCATGGTTGGGCAAGCCTGCTCGCAGCGGGGCGGGCCGGAGGCTCAGCCGGTGCCGCTGTCGTGGCCGAGCCAGGCGCGCAGGTGCGCCGCGGTCGCATGGCTGACGTGCAGGCCGAGCTTGGAGCGGCGCCAGAGGATATCCTCGGCGGTCCGCGCCCACTCGTTGCGGACCAGGTAGTCGACCTCGGCCTCGTAGACGCCGTCGCCGAGCGCCTCGCCCAGATCCTGCGTGCCGCGGGCGCCGTCGAGAAGGGCTGCGACCCGACTGCCGTAGGCGCGGGCGTAGCGGCGCGCGAGCTCCGGCGGCAGCCAGGCCCGCTCGGCCTGCAGCCCGGCCAGGAAGGCATCGAAGTCCGCGTCCGGCAGGTCGCCGCCCGGCAGCGGCGCGCTCGCGGTCCAGGCGTTGCCCTTGAACCGCAGCGCCGGCCGCAGCTGCTCGAGCGCGTGCTCGGCGAGCTTGCGGTAGGTCGTGATCTGGCCGCCGAAGACCGAGAGCAGCGGCGCTTCGTCCTCGGCCTCGTCGAGGTCGAACACGTAGTCGCGGGTGATCGCCGAGACGTCGCCGCTGGCGTCGTCGTAGAGCGGCCGCACGCCGGCGTAGGTCCATTCGACCTTGTTCGGATGCAGCGAGCGCCGGAAGTAGCGGCTGACCGTCCGGCAGAGATAGTCGATCTCGTCGTCGCCGATGTCGACCAGGGTCGGCTCGTCGGCATAGTCGACGTCGGTGGTGCCGATCAGCGAGAACCGGCGCTCGTAGGGGATCACGAAGACGACCCGGCGATCGGGGTTCTGGAGGATGTAGGGGCAGGGGTGATCGTAGAGCCGGGGCACGATGATGTGGCCGCCCTTGACCAGGCGCAGATCGCTCGGAGCCCCCATCTGCAGGTGGTCGGCGAGAAAGCGCGCGACCCAGGGGCCGGTCGCGTTGACGAGCGCGCGCGCCCGGACCTGCCGGGCCGGGCCGCCGCCGCCGGCATCGAGCGCCGCATACCAGAGGCCGCCCGCCCGCCTCGCCGCCGTGCAGCGGGTGCGGGTCAGGATTTCGGCGCCGCGCTCGTGGGCATCGAGCGCGTTGAGCACGACCAGACGGGCGTCGTCGACGAAGCAGTCGGCGTAGGCGAAGCCCTTCTCGATCTCGGGCTTGAGCGGCCGGCCGGCCGGATCGGCGCGCAGATCGATCGCCTGCGAGCCCGGCAGCAGCCGGCGTCCGCCCAGATGATCGTAGAGGAACAGGCCGAGCCGGATCCGCCAGGCCGCCCGCTGCTGGCCGTCGCAGGGCAAAATGAAGCGCAGCGGCCAGATGATGTGCGGGGCGGCGCGCAGCAGCACCTCGCGCTCGAGCAGCGCCTCGCGCACGAGCCGGAATTCGTAGTGCTCGAGATGGCGCAGGCCGCCGTGGATCAGCTTGCTGCTCGCCGAGGAGGTGTGGCCCGCGAGGTCGTCCTGCTCGCACAGGATCACTTTCAGCCCGCGCCCGGCGGCGTCGCGGGCGATGCCGGTGCCGTTGACGCCGCCGCCGACGACCAGGAGATCGAAAGGCTCGCTCGAGCTCACCCCTTGCTCCCGGCTGACCCGGCCGGCGGGCACGCCGGCATCACTGCCGGCCACGCCGCCCGCGGCCGCCAACCGCTCTCTCTCGCTTGCGATGCGCTGCTTTCTGGCATAGGACCACGCCCGGCAGCAATCGGCTTTGCGCATCGAAATCCCGGGATTCAGGCGTGGGCGGCTTGCCCTCGACGCCGATCGCACTAGGCTTCGCTCGGCATCAGCCGGTCGCACCGAGGGAGCCCTTTGCGCATGGACCACGATCTCCTGCCGCCCATGAAGTTCGGCGTCGGCCAGCCGGTCGCGCGCAAGGAGGACCCCTACCTGGTCGCAGGCCAGGGCCGTTACACCGACGACATCGACCTTCCGGGCCAGGCGTTCGCGGTCGTCCTGCGCTCGCCGCACGCGCATGGGATCCTGCGCAGGGTCGAGGTCGCTGCGGCGCGTGCGGCGCCGGGCGTCCTTGCGGTCTATACCGCGGCCGATCTTGCCGACTACGGTCCGATCCTTTGCAAGCTGCCGCTCAAGAACCAGGACGGCAGCCCGCTGTTCGCGCCGCCGCGGCCCGTGTTTGCGACCGGCCGGGTGCGCTACGTCGGCGAGCCGCTGGCGCTCGTGGTCGCAGACAGCCTCCATGCGGCCGAGGACGCGGCCGAGCTGATCGAGCCCGAGATCGAGCCCCTGCCGGCGGTGGCCGACCCGGGGGCCGCGCTCGAAGCCGGCGCCCCGAGACTGCATGACGAGCGCTCCAACCTCTGCCTCGACTGGCGCTTCGGCGATACGGCCGCCGCCGAGCGCGCGTTCGCCCAAGCGGCGCACGTCACCCGCATCAAGCTCGTCAACAACCGGGTCGTGGTCGCGCCCATGGAGCCCCGGGCGGCGCTCGCCGCGTACGATGCCGAGAGCCAGCGCTTCACGTTGCACGTCGGCTGCCAGGGAGTGTTCGGGCTGCGCCGCGCGCTCGCCGAGGACCTTCTCAAGATCGAGCCCGAGCGGCTGCGGGTGCAAACCTTCAACGTCGGCGGCTCGTTCGGCATGAAGTCGGCCGCCTATCCGGAATACGTCGGCATCCTGCACGCGGCCCGCCGGCTCGGCCGGCCGGTCAAGTGGTGCGACCGGCGCAGCGGCAGCTTTCTCTCAGATCAGCAGGGCCGTGCTACGGTCGTCGAGGCCGAGCTCGCCCTCGATGGCGAGGGCAATTTCCTGGCGGTCCGGGTCGAGACGGTAGCCGACATGGGCGCCTATCTCACCGCCTTCGGCCCGGCGATGCCTTGCGTCAACATGCAAAAGAACCTGCCCAGCCTCTACCGGACGAAGGTGGTGGCGATCCACACGCGCTGCGCCTTCACCAACACCGTGCCGATCGGCCCCTATCGCGGCGCCGGCCGGCCGGAGGCGAACTACGTCATGGAACGGCTGGTCGACGCCGCCGCGCGCGAGACCGGCCGCGACCCGGCGGCGCTGCGGCGCCGGAACCTGATCCCGGCCGCCGCCATCCCCTGGACCGCGGCCTCCGGGCTCGAGTACGACAGCGGCGACTTCGCGGCGGTGCTCGCGGACGGCCTCGCCAAGGCCGACTGGGCGGGTTTTGCCGAACGCCGCGAGCGCTCCAGAGCGAACGGCAAACTCCGCGGGCGCGGGCTCGCCTGCTACCTCGAGGTGACCGCCCCCGCCAACCCGGAGATGGGCGGCGTCCGCTTCGAGGAGGACGGCAGGGTCACGCTCATCACGGGCACCCTCGACTACGGCCAGGGCCACGCATCCGCCTTCGCCCAGGTCCTGGCGGACCGCCTCGGCCTGCCGTTCGAGCAGATCGACCTGCTCCAGGGCGACAGCGATCAGCTGCTGGCGGGCGGCGGCACCGGCGGCTCGCGCTCGATCATGTCGAGCGGCAAGGCGATCGTCGAGGCCGCCGCCGCGGTGATCGAGAAGGGCCGGCAACTCGCGGGCCATTTCCTCGAGGCCGCGGTCGCCGACATCACCTTCGAGGAGGGAAAATTCCGGATCGCCGGCACCGACCGGGCGATCCCCTTGCTCGAGCTCGCGGCCCGGGCGCGCGCGGCCAGCGTTCTGCCCGAGGGCCTGCCTGCGAGCCTCGATACCGCGCTCGTGGCCGAGGGCCCGCCCTCTGCCTTCCCCAACGGCTGCCACATCGCCGAGGTCGAGATCGACCCGGAGACGGGCACGGCCGAGCTCGTGCGCTACACCGCCCTCGACGACTTCGGCACGCTCGTCAATCCGATGCTGGCGGAAGGCCAGGTCCATGGCGGGGTCGCCCAGGGCATCGGCCAGGCGCTCATGGAACAGGCGGTCTACGACCCCTCGGGCCAGCTGCTCACCGGCTCCTTCATGGACTACGCGCTGCCGCGCGCCGACGGCGTGCCCGCGATCGCCGTGGGCTTCCACCCGGTGCCCGCGACCAGCAACCCGCTCGGCGTCAAAGGCTGCGGCGAAGCCGGCGTCACGGGCGCCCTGCCCGCCGTCATGAACGCGGTCGTCGACGCGCTCGCCCTGCGCGGCGTCACCCACCTCGACATGCCCGCGACCCCAGAAAAAATCTGGTCCGCCCTTCAGTCAGCACGCCAGGACGGGTGACGCGTCACGTGCGCACGGCCGCCGGCTGAGGTGATGCTTCGCTGACCACCATGCGGACCTGCGGGTCCAGCCGGTTCACGATGCGCATCAGTCGGTCGATCGTGAACCGGTTGAGATTGGCGTTGCGAATGCGTACGAACTCGCTCTGGTCGATGCCGACCAGGTCTCCCGCTTGGCGGGTCGACAGCTTGCGGTCGTCCAGAATGCCGATGATCCGGGCGGCCAGCATTGCCTTGGCCTGCTTGACGTCGGCATCCGGTTCACCGAAGTCGCGAAAGACGTTGCCGCTACCCCGTACGATTTCGAAGTCGTCTTCTGCGTTGGTCATCTCACTTCCTCGCGTAGGCGTCGGAGCCGTTGCCGGATCAGGTCTATCTCCGGCTTCGGCGTTTTGGTCCCCGTCGGCGATTTCTTTTGGAAGGCGTGGACCACCCAGATATTGTCATCGATCCGCACCGCGTAAACGACACGGTAGGCGTCGGTCCGGTAGCGCAGAGCGATCTCGAACACCCCGGATCCGAGACCTTTCATGGGCTTGGCGTTGTCCGCCATACGCCCCTCTGCGGCGATCGTGAGCGCGGCTTCGAGATCGGTTCGCGCGCGGTGCGGAAACGTCTCGAAATCCTTCCGGGCCGCCTTCACCCATGATATGGCGCGAGTATCTTTGGCCATCTCCAGATGATGATATATCTGCCATCAGCACGTCAAGAATGGCCTTGTCGGTCGCTCATGCAACGAGTGAGAGAATGGGTCAGGGCTCTTTTCGCCCCGCCGGCTCCCTGATGTCGTAGTCGCCCTGCAGATTGATCCAGAAATCTGGCGTCATGCCGAAAAATCGGCCGAGTCGAAGCGCGGTATCAGGGCCGATCGCGCGATCGCCGGCCAGGATGGCGGTGATCCGGTCAGCGGGAACGCAGAGCGCCTCGGCCAGCGCGAAGGCCGACATGCTCAAGGGATCGAGGAACTCCTCGCGCAGGACCTCGCCTGGGTGGAGCGGCGGCAGCCGCGCGTCGCCTCGAACGACGAGGTCGCCGAACTCGACCCGGCCAGCGACCACGTCCTCGATCGAAATGCTCATGGGTGCTGCTGCGCAATGGGGCTGGTGCGCACGGCGGGACTCGAACCCACGACCTCTTGCTCCGGAGGCAAGCGCTCTATCCGGCTGAGCTACGCGCGCGTGCCGCCGTATATAGCGGGCGGCGGGCCGCAGGCAAACGTCCTTCGCCGGGGCGGCAGCCGCCCTCAGCCGCCGGCCGCAAAGATCGTGCGGCCGTCGACCAGGGTGCGCAGGACCTTGCCCTGGACCAGGCGGCCCTCGAAGGGGGTGTTCTTGGAGAGGCTCTGCTGATCCTCCTCGCGGATCCGGGCGGGCGCCTCGGGGTCGAACAGCACGAGGTCGGCGGGGGCACCTTTGCGGAGCTGGCCCGCCTCGATGCCCAGCAGGGCTGCCGGCACATGAGTGAGCTTCGCCAGCAGCTCGAGCAGGCCGAGCGAACCGGTCTGGACGAGTTGGAGAGAAACCGGCAGCAGCGTCTCGAGGCCGAGCGCGCCGAACTCGGCCTGGGCGAACGGCAGCCGCTTGCTGTCCTGGTCCTGCGGGCAGTGATCGCTCGCGATCACATCGATCGTGCCGTCGGCGAGGCCTGCAACCACCGCGCGGCGATCGTCCTCCGAGCGCAAGGGCGGCGAGACCTTGGCATAGGTCCGATAGCCCTCGACCTCGAGCTCGTTGAGGGCGAAATGGACCGGCGCCGCCTCGGCGGTCACGGGCAGGCCGCGCGCCTTGGCCAGGCGGACCGCCTCGATCGCGGCCGCGGTCGAGATGTGGGCGACGTGATAGTGGGCGCCGGTCAGCTCGACCAGGCGCAGATCGCGCTCGACCAGCATCACCTCGGCGACCGCCGGGATGCCGGCAAGGCCGAGGCGGGTCGCGATCTCGCCCTCGTTCATGACCCCGCCCTGCGCCAGCGCCGGGTCCTCGGGATGCTGGATCAGGCGGCCGCCGAGCACGGAGAGGTAGTCGAGCGCGCGGCGCATCACGAGGCTGTCGGCGAGCGCCCGGCTGCCATCGGTGAAGCCGACCGCGCCCGCCTCGATCAGGAGGCCCATCTCGGCCAGCTGCACGCCCGCGCAGCCCCTGGTGATGGCGCCGTAGGGATAGACCTTGACCCGCTTCAGCCGGCGCGCGCGCCTGGCCACGAACTCGACCATCGCCGGGTCGTCGATCACCGGATCGGTGTTGGGCAGGCAGGCAAAGCTCGTGACGCCGCCGGCGGCGGCGGCCGCGGTGCCGCTGGCGAACGTCTCCTTGTGCTCGGCGCCGGGCTCGCCGAGCTGGACCCGCATGTCGACCAGGCCCGGCGCCAGGCAGGCGCCGCGGGCATCGATCACCTCGGCATCCTCGGGCAGGCCGGCCGCGAACAGCCGCGGGCCCAGGTCGGCGATCCGCTCGCCCTCGATCAAAAGGCCGCCCGGCTGGTCGAGGTCGCTCGCCGGGTCGAGCAGACGGGCGCCGGTGATCGCCGTCCGCCTCGTCATGCCGCCGCGCGCAGCTCCCGGGTCAGGACCTCGAGGCAGGCCATGCGGACCGCGACCCCGAGCTCGACCTGGTCGAGGATCGCACTCCGGTTGATGTCGTCGGCGACCGTGCCGTCGATCTCGACGCCGCGGTTCATCGGCCCCGGGTGCATGATCAGCGCATCCGCGCGGGCACTCTTCAGCTTCTCGTAGGTGAGCCCGAACAGATGGAAGTACTCGCGCACCGAGGGGACGAAGCTGCCCTGCATGCGCTCGGTCTGGAGGCGCAGCATCATCACGATGTCGGCGCCATCGAGGCCGCGCCCCATGTCGTGGAACACCTCGACGCCGTAGCGCTCGACCGCGGCCGGCAGGAGCGTCTTGGGCGCGACCAGCCGCACCCTTGCCCCCATCGCGGTCAGCAGCAGAAGGTTGGAGCGCGCGACCCGGGAGTGCAGGATGTCGCCGCAGATCGCGACCACGAGGCCCTCGATCCGGCCCTTGCGCCTGCGGATCGTCAGCGCATCGAGCAGCGCCTGGGTCGGATGCTCGTGGCTGCCGTCGCCGGCGTTGATCACGGCGCAGTTGACGTGGCGCGCGAGCAGGGCCACAGCCCCGCTGTCCGGGTGGCGCGCGACCAGCACGTCGGGGTGCATCGCGTTCAAGGTCATCGCGGTGTCGATCAGGGTTTCGCCCTTCTTGATCGACGAGTTGGCGACCGACATGTTGACGACGTCGGCGCCGAGCCGCTTGCCGGCCAGCTCGAACGAGGTCCGGGTCCGGGTCGAGCTCTCGAAGAAGAGGTTGATCTGGGTGAGGCCGCGCATCAGGCTGAGCTTCTTGTCGGCCTGCCGCCCGTGCGCGACGTAGGCATCCGCCCGGTCGAGCAGATGCTGGATCTCCCAGGGCGCCAGCCCCTCGATGCCGAGCAGATGCCGCTGGCTGAAGGTTTTCGGGAACTCGGTGACGGCGGCCATGGCCCCGACTATGCGGCGCGCCTCCCGGCGTGGCAAGCGCCCCCGCACAGATCCTGTGAGCCTTTTCTACACCATAGGTTGATTATTTCGCCTTTCCCCGCTATTATTTGGCAATCTATTCCTCCGGACGCGCCGCGGGCAGGGCGGAGATGAAAGAGGAGCGTGACAAGTGACTGATCGCATCCGCGACCTTGATGACGGTCGCTATAGTGGTGTTATCTACAAAGCGAAGTTCTCCGACGTGCTCTTCGGGATCATGGTGGGGTTCGTGCTGCCGCTCCTCATTATCGCGATCGGCTTCTGGGCGGGGCCGTGGTGGGCGCTGGGATTGTTGCTGCTGCTGGCCTACCGCTGCTGCGGCTCCTATCATGAGTGCGCTCGTTTACTATCGTACGACCCGCGCCTATCTGCTGGTGATCGAGCGCGCCCTGGAGGCGGTGCAGGCGGCCCTTCGGGCGGCATAGTCGCCGCGCTGGCGAACCTTGACCCATTTCGGCAAGCGGGCGTCGCATCCGCGCGTTGACGGGGGTCTGGGCGCCGAGCACCCTCGCCGGTCGTGAACTCGTGGCGGAGGAGCATGGTCATGGCGAGCGGGCGCGCGGGGACCGGGGTTGCTGGAGCGGCTGGCCGTAGGGCCGGTGATCTGTGCCGAGGGGTATCTGTTCGAGCTCGAGCGGCGCGGGTGGCTGCAGGCCGGGCCTTATGTGCCCGAGGTCGTGCTCGATGAGCCCGAGGCCGTGCGGCAATTGCACCGCGAGTTCGTGCGCGCGGGCTCGGACGTGGTCGAGGCGTTCACCTATTATGGCCACCGCGAGAAGCTGAAGGTGATCGGCAAGGAGGACATCCTCGAGCCGCTCAACCGCCAGGCGCTGCAGATCGCGAAGGAGGTCGCGGACGAGAGCGGCGCGCTGCTCGCGGGCAACCTCTCGAACACCAACGTCTACGACCCCGACGATGCCCAATCGTTCGGCTTCGTGCGCCGGGCGTTCGAGGAGCAGACGCAGTGGGCCGCCGAGGCGGGCGTCGACTTCGTCATCGGCGAGACCTTCAGCTGGCTCGGCGAGACGATGATGGCGCTCGAGGCGATCAAGGCGGCGGGCCTGCCGGCGGTGATCACGTTCACCATGCATCGCGACGGCCTGATGCAGGATGGCATCTCGATGAGCGAAGCCTGCCAGCGGCTCGCGGACGCCGGCGCCGACGTCGTCGGGCTCAACTGCTCGCGCGGGCCGCAGACGATGCTGCCGGAGCTCGAGCGGATCCGCAAGGCCGTGTCCTGCCACGTCGCGGCGCTGCCGGTGCCGTATCGGACCACGCCCGAGCAGCCGACCTTCCAGTCGCTGCGCGACCCGGGCTGCCACTGCCTCCCGGACGACCGGCCGTTCCCGGTGGCGCTCGACCCGTTCACCTGCAATCGCTACGAGATCGCCGAGTTCGCCAAGGCCGCCTACGCGCTGGACGTCCGCTATCAGGGCGTCTGCTGCGGCGCCGGCCCGCACCATATCCGGGCGATGGCCGAGGCGCTCGGCCGGCAGCCGCCGGCCAGCCGCTATTCGCCCGACATGTCGCGTCACTCCTTCTTCGGCACCGATCCCAAGCTCAAGGCGCGCAATCTCGAGTACTCGGCCAAGCTCTGAGCGAGCTGGAGGGCGGGCGATGGACTGGCTGCACACGCTGGCCGAGGCGCGGGCCGCGCCGATCCCCGAAGGCGCCCGCTCGGCGCTGCTGATGCGCCACGGCAGCATGACGCTTCGCTACTACGCGCCCAAGGGCACGGACCCGCAGACCCCGCACGAGCAGGACGAGATCTATATCATCGCCGCGGGCCGCGGCACCTTCGCCCTCGGCGCCGAGGAAAAGACCCTCGAGCGCCGGCCCTTCGGCCCGGGCGATGCGATCTTCGCGCCGGCGGGCTTCGTCCATCGCTTCGAGGATTTTTCCGAGGGCTTTGCGACCTGGGTCGTGTTCTGGGGACCCAAGGGCGGCGAGGCCTGAGCCGAGCCGCCCGCACGGACGCTGCGGCCGCGAGGGTCGGATAGGCCGCGCCGGGGCCGCTCGCGGCCAGCTTTCGCAAACCCCCGGGCCGGGTGAGATTCTTGCCGCACGGCGGCCGCTCGTCCGGCCGACCGGCGATCGGAGGGCCTTCAGCGGCGCATTGCTGCAATGCAAAAAGCCTCCTTCCGCAACCGGCCGCGGCTGCCCACCTCTGAAGCATCGCCGGCGCAGACCGCGAGCTCGATCGCGACGCCGCCGGCCCAACCGTACGCTTCGAGGAGTGCCTGAGATGGCGACCCATGTCATCAGCCCGCGCCGCGCCGACCTTTTGGCCGACCGCGCGCAATCCGTCACCGCCCGCCGCCTGGGCGAGCTGTTCGCCCGGCTCAACGCCTGGGTCGCCGAGCGCCGCCACCATCGCGCCACGGTCGCCGAGCTCTTCGCTCTCACCGACCAGCAGCTGGCCGACATCGGGGTCGTGCGCGGCGACATCGACGCGATCGCGCGGCGTCTCGCCCTCCAGGCGCGGGCCGGCCGCTAGGCGGCAACCGGTTGCCGGTCGGCTCCGCCCGGACCTGGGCGTGCCCGGAAGCTGCTCTTGAGAAGGTCGGTCTGCGCAGCGTGAGGCCAGTAGGATCGACGAAGCTGGAGACGGGCCGGCCGGCCTGAACGTCGGCGATCTGCTGGCGCAGCTGCAGGCCGGTGATGCGGTCGAGGCGGCCGCCAAATAGTCCTCGACGTCGCGTGAGAGGTCGCCCGCCCGGCCCGGCGCCTCGATCCTTGCGAGCGTGCTGGTCGCTGCGATGCCGGCGCGCAGCGCCAGCAGGCGAACGGCCTCAGCGAGGGGCAGGGTGCCGGCCTATTTCAGATTGATCTGGCCCTTGCGGGCGGACTCGGACCGGCTAAATTGTTATACGCAGACTGCGATAAGCGTATAATTTTTCTTGCCCACCTGCGCGTCGGCGGGGTAGAGGATGGAAGTTATACGCACAGCGCGATATGAGTATAACGGCGTGGCGTCCGAAATCCCCCTGACCCTGCAGACGGCGTACGCCGATCTGCTCGACCGTTGTGCTTCGGCGGCGTTCAGTCGCGGGTTCGCCGAACGCGGCGTCTTTACCCCAAAGACGGTACGAGCGCATCGCTACTGGTACTTCCAGGTGACGCAGGAAGACGGCACGCGCAAGCAGCGCTACGTCGGTCCCGAGACGCCCGAGCTTCTCGAGCGCATCAAGACCCACAAGGCGGCGCAAAGCGACCATCGCGACCGGCAGGCGCTGGTCTCGATGCTGGTCCGCTCCGCTCATCTGCCGCGTCCGGAGGCGCGCATCGGCGAGATCCTGGAGGCCTTGGCGCAAGCGGGCCTCTTTCGGGTGAGAGGCGTGCTCATCGGCACGGTCGCCTTCCAAACCTACTCCGCGCTGCTTGGCGTCCGCATGCCTTTGGCCGCCGTGCAAACGGGCGACGTCGACATTGCCCAATTCAAGACTGTGTCGGTCGCGGTCGGGGAGAAGATGCCGGCCGTCATTGAGACCCTCAAGAAGGTCGATCCGTCGTTCCGTGCCGTTGCGCACCTGCACGATCGGCGCCGCGTGGCTTCTTACGTCGGAAAAGCTGGCATCCGCGTCGACTTTCTCACGCCCAACGAGGGTCCGCAGACCGATGCGCCGGCGCGGTTGCCGGCGTTGGGCACGGATGCCCGGCAGCTCCGCTTCCTCGATTTCCTGATCCGTGATCCCGAGCCCGCGGTCCTGCTCCATGGCGAGGGCGTCCATGTCGCGGTCCCGGCGCCGCAGCGTTACGCCTTGCACAAGCTCATCGTCGCACGCCGCCGCAGCGAGGGCGCCGTGAAGACCGCCAAGGACCTGCGCCAGGCCGAGGCGCTGCTCGAGGCTCTGGTCCGAAAGCGGCCGCACGAGTTGGGGGCGGCATGGCGCGAGGCGTTCGGCCGCGGCAGGAAATGGCGGCAGCTAATCGGCGAGGGCCTTGGCCTGATCGAGGCCGACGTTCGCGATGCCGCGCTCAAGACGGTGGGCGCCGCGCGCTCGGTCATTCCGGGGTTGGATCTCAAGTTCGGGGCGCCGCGGGTCCGAGATGATCTCGAGCGCGACATCGTCACCTTTTCCGGCGAGGCCGGCGGCCGCCTCGTCCGCTGCGCCGTCAGCCGGGAGGCGCTCGAGGATCATTTCGCGACCGAGGACCTCGATGCGGACGGCCGGCTGCGAATCGTTCGCGCCCATCGCTCGACGTTCGAACAGATGGCTCGAACCAAATACATGACCTGGCCCGTGGAGGCCCCCGGCAGCGTCCTCGTCGAGACGGGCGACGTTGACAAGCTGCGCAAGGAGATGCCGTCTGGTTCAAAGCGACCGAACGGGCGCGTCTGACTGGCGCTCCCCGGCGTCGCCGCGCCACCCGACCGGCGGCGTTCGGGCAGGCGCCGGGCGTGCTCTTGGGGGGCGAAGGGAGAAAGCTTTCATGACGCCTTCGGCCATCGAGCGGGCGGCTGACCTGTTGAGCGCCTTGCGCCTGGACCGGCAGGACTTCGACCGCCTGCCCGCGGATTGCCGCCCTTTGGACGAGGCGGCGGCGTATGCGGTGCAGGACGCGCTGCACCGCAAGCTGACCGCGGCCGGCTGCGGTCCGCTCGCTGGCCACAAGATCGGCTGCACCACGGAGGTGATGCAACGCTTCCTCGGCATCGCCAGTCCCTGCGCGGGCGGCGTGTTCGAACCGACGGTCCGGCATCGGCACGGCGCCTACGAGCACGCACGCTTCCGGCGCGTCGGGGTCGAATGCGAGATCGCGGTCCGCCTCGCCCGCGACCTGCCGGCCGGCGGCGCGCCCTACGACCGGACCAGCGTCGCCGGCGCGATCGGCGCCTGCCTGGCCGCGATCGAGGTGGTCGACGACCGCTACCGGGACTACAAGTCGCTCGATACGCCGACCCTGATCTCCGACGATTTCTTCAACGCCGCCTGCGTGTTAGGGTCTTCAGTCGAGAATTGGAATGAGCTCGATCTGACCGCCGTCGCGGGCCGCATGCGGATCAACGGCAGCGAGGTCGCAAGCGGCCGCGGCGGCGACATCCTGGGCCACCCGCTGAACGCGCTCGCCTGGCTCGCCAACGCGCTGGCAGCGCGCGGCCAAGCTCTGGCGGGCGGCGAGTTCGTGCTGCTCGGCAGCGTCGTCGAGACCCGGTGGGTCGCGGCGGGCGACCTCGTCGAGATCGAGATCGAGGGGCTGGGCCAGGCGAGCTGCCGGTTCATCTAGCGACAGTCGTGCAGCACCCGCTGGCTGCACCGCCGCTTGCGGCTCAGCCAAATAGGACGGTCGCGAACCCAAGCGCTTCTGCGGCACGAGCGAGGGCACGATCGGCCGTCGCGATGAGCCGGACGCCGGTGGTGTGGGCAACGGCGAGATGCAGGGCATCAAGCGTGCGCAGGGGCTGGTCGACCAGGCGGTCGATGAAATCCGCCGCGACGATCGCCTGGTTGTCAACCAGGGGCTCGACTCGAAGAAAGCCCCGGCGCACGTCGGTCTCGAATGTGCGAACGGCGTCCTGGTGGTAGTCCGCCGAGATGTCGCCGGCACGACGGCGGCGTGCCAGCAGCGATCGCACCTCGACCACGGTCAGACGGCTGATCATGGCCACCTGCAGGCTGCGAATGAAGTCGACGAACTCGGCCGAACCGGCCTCGTTCAGGTACCATTTTGCGAGCGCGCTGCTGTCGACATAGGCGACGTCAGCGCTCATCACGCTCTTGCCGGATCAGGACCTCGCTGCCGACGCTCAGGCGTGGCATTCGGCTGCGGAGCTCGGCATGACTGGGCATGCCATCCCTTCTGACGGCCGGCAGTACGCGCGCGATCGGCTCGCCATTGCGTGTGATGACGAGCTCGCCCTCCTGCTCCAGGATCCGCTCCAGCCGAGGAAGCGACGCTCGGATCTCCCGGACGCTCAGTTTGCGCATCGACAGGCTCCCTGTGACACCGGGCCAAGCATAGTGTCACGCGGCGGCAACTTCAAGGCGGGCTGTCGTAGCGGTCGATCAGTGCCGGACCTTGAGCTCGGCCACGGTCTCGGGCACCAGCAGTCCCCCCGCGCGGGCGATGGCCCAGAAGGCGTAGTCGGCGTGGTGGATGATCGTGTTCTCGAGCGAGCGCACGAGGAGCTCGCCCTCGCCGGAATGGGCGGCGGCGCAGTGCGCGACTTCCTCCGGCAGGCCGACCGTGAAGCAGATGTGGACGCCGACCGCCGGGTGACGGACCGAGGGCAGGCCCGCGGCCCGCGGGTCGGCCTCCCAGCGCCGGCGGTTGACCGGGTCGAACTCCCAGGGCTTGCCCACGTCATGGCAGAGCGCGCCCGCGATCAGGAGGTCGCGGTCGACCTCGAGGTCCGGCAGCTGCGCCTGCAGCTGCTCGGCCAGGGCCAGCGCCATGCGCGTCACGCCCCGGATGTGGTCGGTCTGGCGGCCGCGCCTGAGCGTATTGACGCCGGGGTTGCCCGAGGGCTCGATCTCGGCGATCGCGGCGAAGCTGCTCGAGGCGAGCGCCAGCGCCCAGGCTTCGACGACCTTGGCGGCGAGCTCCGGATCCCGGATCTCGCCTATTTCCGGCAGCTCCGCGCGCACCCGCGCCCGCAGCTCGCCCGTGACCTTGGCAGGCTCGAGCATCTGCTTTCCTCCGCGCTCCCGCAGAGGCAGATAGCCCGCCCGGGCGGCGAAAATCCACCCAATTCCCGCGGCCCCCTCAGCGCTCCCAGAACGGCTTGGTCGTCTCCGCCATGACGTCCGCGCGCGTCAGGCCGATGTCGCGCAGCATGTGGTCGTTCAGCGTCTCGAGCTGGTGACGCTGCTGTGCCCGCTCCTGCCAGGTCAGGAGCAGGTCGACGGCCCGCTCGAGCGCCCGCAGCCCCAGGCGCAGCCGGCGCGGGGCGCCGGCATGGCGCATGCCCGGCCGCCGTGCCGCCAGGGTCGCGTGGGAGGATTTCAGCTGAACTGTCGACATCTGAAGGCTCCTCATGCATGCCAGTCGTGAGGGTTGCCATCTTAGTCGCGCCCTCCTGACAGCATGCTGTCAGGAGAGCTCGGCTAGGCTTCGACCATCGAGCCCTGGAGGCCCGTTCGCAGGGAGCCGATGCGCCGCGCCGATCGCCTGTTCGAGATCATCCAGCTGCTGCGCCGGCAGAGGCTCGTGCGCGCCCGCGATCTCGCCGAGAGGCTCGAAGTCTCGGAGCGGACGATCTACCGCGACGTGCGCGACCTGATGGCGAGCCGGGTCCCGATCGAGGGCGAGGCGGGCGTCGGCTATGCCATGCGCCAGGGCTACGACCTGCCGCCCCTGATGTTCGACGAGCACGAGATCGAGGCGCTCGTGCTCGGCGCCCGGATCATCGAATCCTGGAGCGATGCCAAGCTCGCCGACGCCGCCGGCAACGTGATCGCCAAGGTCGAGGCGGTGATCCCGGAGCGCCTGCGCCAACACATGGCGGAGACCGCGCTGCTCGCCCCGGCCCGCCACTTCGCCCACCCGATCAGCGTCGATCCGAGCGCGCTCCGCCAGGCGCTCCGGCGCCGGCTCAAGGTCCATTTCCGCTACCGCGACGGCGAGGAGCGGGCGAGCGCGCGCGTGGTGCGGCCGCTCGCGCTGTCGTTCTACGGGCCTGCCTGGCTCCTGGTCGCCTGGTGCGAGCTGCGCCAGGACTTCCGCTCGTTCCGGCTCGACCGCATGGCCGCGCTCGATGTCCTCGACGAGCGCTTCCGCCCCGAGCCCGGCAAGACGATCCAGGACTTCCTCAAGCGCGACGAGAGCTGATCAGGCTCCGGAACCCGTTCAGCCCGCAGGGCCGGGCCGGCGCTCCGAATACCGCGGCAGGTCGTCGGAGGTGTCGAACCAGCCGATCCGGCTCATCGTCCAGATGTGGTGGCTCGGCCGCACCGCCGCGGGATCGTCGAGGCTCGCGAGCGTGACGTCGAGGCTCTCCGGGTCTGCGATCTCGCGGAACACGAGCTGGGTCCCGCAGACCCCACAGAACAGGCGCTCCGCCCCGGGCGAGGAGCGATAGACCGCGGGCTCGCCCGCGGTCCAGGCGAAGCCCGCGCTCGCCATGGTCAGCCACGGCACGACCGGCGCCCCGCTCGCGCGCTGGCACATCCGGCAGTGGCAGTAGTCGGCGTGGTCCGGCGCGGCGCTGATCCGATAGCGCACCCGGCCGCAAAGGCAGCCGCCTTCGAGGGGAAGCTTCATGTGCCCTCCTTGCGCGCAGCCATGGCCTGCGCAAAGGCGATCAGGACCTGGTCGGCCGCGACCGTGGCGCCCGGCTGCGATGCGGATCTCCTCGACCACGGCGTCGCGCTCGGCGCGCAGCACGTTTTCCATCTTCATCGCCTCGAGGACGGCCAGCTCCTGGCCGGCCTTGACCGGGTCGCCCTTGGCGACCGCGACGGAGACGATCAGGCCCGGCATCGGCGAGAGCAGGAATTTGGAGGTGTCGGGCGGCACTTTCGGCGGCACCCGGGCCGCGAACTCGGCGGCCTCGCGGGTCCGGACCAGCGCCTGGAGCTCGACCCCGCCGTGGCTGAGCCGGAAGCCCTCGGGGACCGGGTCGACCTGGATCACGGCGGTGCGGCCCGCGATGGTCGCGCGCGCGAGCGGCAGGCCCGGGCGCCAGTCGAGCAGCAGCTCGTGGCGGGCGTCGCCGACCTCGACGAGGAACGTAGGCGGCTCCAGCTGCGCTTGGACGTCGATGTTCTCGTCGCCGAGCCGAACCACCCAGTCGGGGCGCAGCGGCGGCCGCCAGCCCGGCAGCCGGCCCGAGATCTGAGCCTCGCGCTGGGCCTGGATCAGGCGCAGCGCGACGGCCACGGCGGCGAGCCCGGTCCGCATCGCGGCGGTCGGCGCGACGCCCTCGAAGCGCTCCCCGAACTCGGCGGCGATGAAATCGGTCGAGAGCTCGCCCGCGCGGAACCGGGGATGGTTGAGGAGGGCGGTCAGGAAGGCCGTGTTGTGGTTGACGCCCCGGATGTAGAAGGCATCGAGGGCCCCGCTCAGGCGCTGGCTGGCCTCGGCGCGATCGGCGCCATGGGCGCAGAGCTTGGCGATCATCGGGTCGTAGTAGAGCGTGACCTCGCTGCCCTCGACGACCCCGGCATCGACCCGGATGCCCTCGCCCTCGGGCTCGAGGTAGCGCCTGAGGCGGCCGGTCGAGGGCAGGAAACCGCGCGCCGGATCCTCGGCGTAGACCCGGGCCTCGATCGCCCAGCCGTCGAGGCGGACGATCGTCCTGGGCGAGGGCGAGCGGCTCGCCGGCCGCGATCTTGAGCATCTGCTCGACCAGATCGAGACCGGTCACGAGCTCGGTCACCGGGTGCTCGACCTGGAGGCGGGTGTTCATCTCGAGGAAGTAGAAGTTGCGCCTGGCATCGACGATGAACTCGACCGTGCCGGCCGAGTGGTAGCCCGCCGCCCGCGCCAGCGCCACCGCCTGCTCCCCCATGGCGCGCCGCGTCGCGGCATCGAGGAACGGGCTCGGCGCCTCCTCGATGACCTTCTGGTGGCGGCGCTGGATCGAGCATTCGCGCTCGCCGAGATAGAGCGTGTTGCCCTGCCGGTCGGCCAGCACCTGGATCTCGATGTGGCGCGGCTCGCGGATGAATTTTTCGAGGAACACGCGGTCGTCGCCGAAGGACGAGCGCGCCTCGCTCCGGGCCCGCACCAGCGCTTCGCGCAGGTCGGGCTCGTCGAGGGCCACGCGCATGCCCTTGCCGCCGCCGCCGGCCGCCGCCTTGACCATGACCGGATAGCCGATCGCGGCGGCGACCTTGGCCGCGAGCTTGGGGTCGCGGACCGCCTCGGGGTGGCCGGGCACGATGCTGACCCCGGCCGCGGCCGCGAGCCGCTTGGCCTCGAGCTTGTCGCCCATCAGGCGGATGGCGCTGGCGGGCGGGCCGATGAAGACGATGCCGGCGGCCGCGAGCGCCTCGGCAAAGGCCGGGTTCTCGGACAAAAAGCCGTAGCCGGGGTGGACCGCCTGGGCGCCGGTCCGGCGCGCCGCCTCGACGATCTTCTCGATCCGCAGGTAGCTCTCGGCGGCCGCCGGCGGGCCGATCAGGACCGCCTCGTCCGCCATCCGGACGTGCGGCGCGTCGGCATCGGCCTCGGAATGGACCGCGACGGTCGCGATGCCGAGCCGCCGGCAGGTCCGGATCACCCGACAGGCGATCTCGCCGCGGTTGGCGATCAGGATCTTTTCGAACATGCGGTCAGCCCGGCCCGGCAGCCGCCGCGGGCGGCTCGAAGGGGTTGAGAATGGCGGCCCCCGTCTGGGCGAAGTCGCGCACATTGCGGGTCACGATGGTCATTTGGCGCACGAGCGCGGTCGCCGCGATCAGCCCGTCGATGGCCGGCCGTGTGCGCCGCGCGTTCAGTCGCCCCCATTCCTCCGCGGTCCGCCGGTCGATGCCGATGATCCGATCGGCAAACAGATCGATCAGCAGGACGAGATGGCGCTCGAAGGCCATCGCGCGCACAGCCTCGCGATGACGCAGCCGCTCGACACCGGTCCGGATCTCGCCGATCACCAGGGCGCTGGTGCAGAGCTCCTCCGGCGGCATGGCGTCGTACCACAGCCTCACGTTCTGATCGCTCTGCTCGCCCCGGCTGATTTCCGATATCACGTCGGTGTCGAGCAGATACATCAGAGGTCGACGTCGCGTGGAGGGCTCTGATCGCGTTCGATCTCGAGCTCATGCCAGGGCGCCGAGCGCAACAGATCCTTGAGGCTGATCTGCCGCTTCTTCATCAGCTCGAACTGCTCGGCCGACAGGACGACGACCGCGGGCTGGCCGCGGCGGGTGACGGTCTGGGGGCCGTCATCGATCGCCTTCTGCACGAGCTCGCTGAACTTGGCCTTGGCTTCCTGCAGCTGCCATTCCATCGGCACCGCTCCGTTACTGACCAGATTGGTCAGAGGATAGGGCGCCCCGGCAGCTGCGTCCAGCCTCTCGCGAAAGCGCCTCAATGGCCGGCCGGCGGCGGGATGCGAGGGCTTGCGTACGAGCGGCATGAACACGAGCGTCAGGAGAAAGGCCGCCGCCATCCCGAGCAGCGCGTCGTTGAAGGTGAGCACGGTCGCCTCGCGCATGACGAGGTTGCCCAGCATGCGGACCGCCGCGTGCTGCGGGTCGCCCGGCAGCACGGTGCCGAGCATGCTCGTGAGGTGCTCGAGCCGGGCCTGCACCACCGGCCGGGCGAGGTTGATCTGCTCGCCGAGCCGGGCCCAATGCAGATTGAGGCGGTCGATCAGGACCGTGTTCAGCGCCGCAAGGCCGATGGCGCCACCGAGGTTGCGCATCAGGTTGTAGAGCCCGCTCGCGTTGTTGAGCTTTTCGGGCGGCAGGGTGCCGAGCGCCAGCGTGTTGATCGGGATGAAGCAGAACATGAGCGCAAAGCCGCGCACCGCCTGCGGCAGGAACAGCTCGAAAAAGCCGCTCTCGGCGGTAAGGAAGCTGTTGAGCCAGAGGCCGAGCGCGAACAGCGACAGGCCGAAGACCAGCATGAGCCGCAGATCGAGCTTCCTGGACAGGGCGCCCGCGACCGGGGCCGAGAGGAACTGGGCGCTGCCGGTCACGATCATGATCAGGCCGATCTGCAGGCTGTTGAGGCCGCGCACCCGGGCCAGGAACAGGGGCAAGAGGTAGACCGAGCCGTAGAGGCCGACCCCGATGATGAAGCTGTAGAGGCAGCCCAGCGCGAAGTTGCGATCGGCAAACGCGCGCAGATCGACGATCGGGCGGCCATAGCTCAGGACGCGCCAGAAGAAGAGGGCCGCAGCCGCCAGGCTGACCACGGCCAGCGTCGCAATCGAATTGTCCTGGAACCAGTCGTTGCGCGGGCCCTCCTCGAGCACATATTCGAGGCTGCCAAGGAACAGCGCCATGCTGAGCAGGCCGGTGAGATCAAAGCCCTTGAGCAGGCTCCTGTCGGGCCGGTCGACGTCGATCAGGGCCCAGACGCCCAGCGCGACCAGGATCCCGGGCGGGACGTTGATCAGGAACAGCCAGTGCCAGGAGGCGGCCTCGGTGACGTAGCCGCCAAGGGTCGGTCCCAGCGTCGGCGCCATGGTCGCGACCAGCCCGATCATCACCGAGACCGCGGCCCGGCGCTCGGGCGGGAAGACCTTGAAACTGGTCGCGAACACGGTCGGGATCATGGCGCCGCCGAGGAAGCCCTGGAGGCAGCGGAACAGGATCATCGAGCCGATGCTCGAGGCCATGGCGCAGGCGACGCTCATGACCGTGAAGCCGGTCGCCGAGAGCACGAACAGGACCCGCGTCGAGAGCAGCCGGGCAAGGAAGCCCGAGAGCGGGATCATGACGACCTCGGCGATCAGGTAGGAGGTCTGGACCCAGCTGATCTCGTCGGCGCTGGCCGACAGCCCGGCCTGGATCTCCGAGAGCGAGCTCGAGACGATCTGGATGTCGAGGATCGCCATGAACATGCCGCCGATCATGATCAGGAAGCCCAGCCAGTCGCGCAGGGTCGGCGCCTGCCGCGCGGCCGCCGGAGCTGGCGGCGGATGCGCGGGCGGGGCCGGCTCTGCGTCCGGCTCGACGTCCAGCTCTGCGTCCGGATGGGGCCGGTCGTAGCGGAGCGCCCGCGCCATCAGCGGTCTCCGAGCTCTCCGACCTGGGTCTCGGCGCGGGCGGCCCCGATCACGCCGCTGTCGGCGGCCGCGGTCTCGCCCGGGGTCCGGGTGTCGACCGAGGCGACGACCGAGAGACCGGGCCGCAGCAGGCCGGCAAGCGGGCTGTCGGCCGGGACGGCGATCCGCACCGGCACGCGCTGGACGATCTTGGTGAAGTTGCCGGTCGCGTTCTCGGGCGGCAGCAGGCTGAACTCGGAGCCGGTCGCGGGCGCGAAGCTCTCGACCCGGCCCGTGAGGCGGCTGTCGGGCAAGGCGTCGACCTCGAGCTCGACCGGCTGGCCCGGCCGCATGCGGTCGAGCTGGGTCTCCTTGAAGTTGGCGACCACGTAGACCTGCGGCAACGGCACCAGCGCCATCAGCTGGTCGCCGGGCCGCACGAGCTCGCCGACGCGCACGCCCTTGTTACCGATGACGCCCGCTTCCGGGGCCCGGATCACGGTCCGCTCGAGGTCGGTTTTGGCCAGCTCGAGGCTCGCCTCCGCTTGGCGGCGCAGGGCCTGGGCCTTGGTCCGCTCGGCCTCGAGCACGGCGCTCTGATTGCGGGCGGAAGCCAGCGCCGCCTGCATCTCGGCAAGGGTCGCCTCGGCCTTCTTGAGGTCCGCGGTCGCGGTCTGCAAGCGCTGCTCGCTCGCGAAGTCGTCGCGCGCGAGGCGCTGATAGCGGTCGTGATCCTGGCGGGCGAGCGTGAGATCGGCATCAGCGCGCGGCACCGCGGCCGCCGCCTGATCGATCAGCGAGCGCTGGAGCGTGATCTGGCCGGCCATGCTCTGGACGGCTGCCGCCTTGGCGGCGAGGTCGGCCTCGGCGGCGGCGACCCGCGCCTTGAAATCGCGATCGTCAATCGTCAGGAGGACATCGCCCGCCCTGACCGCCTGATTGTCGACCACCCGCACGGCGCGCACGTAGCCCTCGATCTCCGGGCTGATCACCGCGGTGTCGCTGTGGACGTAGGCGTCGTCGGTGGTCTCGATGAAGCGGCCGACGGTCCACCAGTACCAGCCGCCGCCGGCGGCGCCGATCAGCACCAGCGCCGCGACCACGGGCAGGATCCGTTCGCGCAGGCGAGCCCGCCGGTTCGGCGCGGCCGGGGCCGCCGCGGGCTCGGGCTCGCCGCTCTTCGGATCCGAGAGCTCGTGGGTCTCACCCATCCTCGTGCCCTCCAGTTTCTGAACTGAACCGTTCAGTTTAGTCTTGCATCAAGATGGTGGCGTCGCCACATTTGTCAAGCTAAAACTGAACCGTTCAGTTTTCTGGAAGGTGACGAGCGGCATGACCACCAGCGCGACGGCGCCCGCGGGCGCCCTCAGCCCCAAGGCCGAGCAGGTGCTGCAGGCGGCGAGCAGCGTGTTCCGGGAGCAGGGCTACGGCAGCGCCAGCATGGATGCGATCGCGCGCCAGGCGGGCGTCTCCAAGGCCACGCTCTATGCCCATTTCGCCGGCAAGGACGAGCTGTTCGCGGCGATCGTCGCGGCCGAATGCCGGAGCCACTCGCTGACCCTCGTGGTCCCCGACATCGACCGGCTCGAGGTGCGGGAGGCGCTGGGTGCAATCGGCCGCAACTTCCTCGAGCTGGTGCTCTCGGCCAAGGCGCGGGCGATCTATCGGATCGTGATGGCCGAGGCGCCGCGCTTCCCCGAGCTCGGCCGCGCGTTCTACGCCTCGGGACCGGCGGTCGTGCTGGCCCGGCTCGCCGACTACCTGGGCGCCGCCGATGCCCGCGGCGGGCTGCGGGTCGAGGACGCCGGCCTCGCCGCCGAGCAGTTCATCGGTATGCTGCTGGGCCCATTGCACATGCGCCACCTCCTGGGCCTCACGGCCGAGTTCGGCGACCGCGATCCTTCAGAGGTGGTCGACGCGGCGGTCACGACCTTCCTTGCCGCCCACGCCCCGCGCGACCCGGCCTAGCCTCGCATCTCAGGTCACGGCGTCGAATGGGTTCAGAAAGCTGACGCCGGTTCGCTCAACGTCTTTGACGTTGCGCGTGACCAGAACCAGGCCGTGAACCTGGGCCGTCGCGGCCAGGAGACCGTCGACCACGGGGACGCGGAACCTTCCCTTCATCCATCCCCAGACCCGGGCAACCTCGTAGTCGATGGCCAGGATGCGCCGCTGGTGGCGCTCAATGACCTGTCTGAGCCAGCCGTCGAGATCGGCCGCCTTGCGGGGTTCGCGCTCTCTAATGCGCTCCGCATCCCGCGCGGATTTCGCCGAGGACGAGCACGCTCAGGTAAATCGTCCGCGTGTCGACCGTGGCGTACCGGTCACGAACTCTGGCATCACCGCTCTCCTTCTTGCGCAGCTCGGAGATGACATTGGTGTCCACGAGGTACATCAGAAGTCGATCTCGCGGCCATAGTCGCGCGGCCGTTCGAGGTCGATGCCCTCGAGCGGGCACTCGAGCAGCAGGGCCTTGAGCGTCGGCGTCTGCTCCCGCAGCCGCTCGAACTCCTCGGCGGCCACGACCACGACCGCCGGTTTGCCGCGCCGCGTGACAGTCTGCGGCCCGTCCTCGATCGCGCGCTGAACCACCTCACTGAACTTCGCCTTGGCTTTCTGGAGCTGCCAATCCATTGCATGTATCCACCAACTGACCAGATCTAGTCAGTTGAGCCTTTGATCGCGCCATGTCAAGGTTCAGCGGGCTCCTCGATCTCAGTGCGGACGCAGAAACGAGTTCGGGCAGCTACGGCGAGGCCCGCAAGCCCGGCTGGACGCTCACCAATCGATCTCACGCTCCTGCATCGCCCGTGACGGCAATTCGAGCTCGCCCTCAGGTCCAGACATCAGGACCTCCTTCAGGCTGGGCTTTCTCAGCTTCAGCTTCTGATATTCAGAGAGCGAAAGTACGACGACGACCTCCCGGCCACGCCGCGTCACCGTCTGCGGCCCGTCGTCGAGCGCCTTGCGCACGAGCTGGCTGAACTTCGCCTTCGCCTCCCGAAGTTGCCAGGCCATTGTACCTCCCATTCGACCCGACGAGCGCAAGGCTCAGAGCGGGATGTTGCCGTGCTTTTTCCAGGGGTTCTCGAGGCGCTTGGTGCGGAGCCAGCGGAGCGCCGTGCAGACGCGGCGGCGGGTGTCGTGGGGCATGATCACGTCGTCGATGAAGCCGCGCGCGGCGGCAACGAACGGGTTGGCAAAGCGCGCGCGGTACTCGTCGGTGCGCGCCTCGATCTTGGCCGGGTCGCCGAGGTCGGCGCGGAAGATGATCTCGACGGCACCCTTGGGCCCCATGACCGCGATCTCCGCCTGCGGCCAGGCGTAGTTGACGTCGCCGCGCAGATGCTTGGAGCTCATGACGTCGTAGGCGCCGCCATAGGCCTTGCGCGTGATCACGGTGACCTTGGGCACGGTCGCCTCGGCGAAGGCGTAGAGCAGCTTCGAGCCGTGCTTGATGATGCCGCCGTACTCCTGGGCGGTCCCCGGCAGGAAGCCCGGCACGTCGACGAAGGTCAGGATCGGGATGTTGAAGCAGTCGCAAAAGCGCACGAAACGGGCGGCCTTGCGCGAGCTGTCGATGTCGAGGCAGCCCGCCAGCACCATCGGCTGGTTGGCGACGATCCCGACCGTCGAGCCCTCCATCCGGGCAAAGCCGATCAGGATGTTCTTCGCATAGTCCGGCTGGAGCTCGAAGAAGTCGCTCTCGTCGACGACCTTGAGGATCAGCTCCTTCATGTCGTAGGGCTTGTTGGCGCTGCCCGGGACGAGCGTGTCGAGCGCCGGTTCCTGGCGCTCGGCCGGGTCGTCGGTCGGCCGCGCGGGCGGCGGCTCGCGGTTGCAGGCCGGAAGGAAATCGAAGAAGCGCCGGATCTCGGACAGCGCCTCGACGTCGTTGTCGAAGGCGAGGTCGGCCACGCCCGAGCGCCGGGTATGGGTCGCGGCCCCGCCCAGCTCCTCGTGCGTCACTTCCTCCTGCGTCACCGTGCGCACGACGTCGGGCCCGGTCACGAACATGTAGGAGGTATCGCGCACCATGCAGATGAAGTCCGTCATCGCCGGCGAATAGACCGCACCGCCGGCGCAGGGTCCCATGATCAGGCTGATCTGCGGCACCACGCCCGAGGCCAGCACGTTGCGCTGGAAGACATCCGCGTAGCCCGCGAGGCTGGCCACACCCTCCTGGATGCGGGCGCCGCCGGAATCGTTGATCCCGATCACGGGCGCGCCGACCCGCATCGCATGGTCCATGATCTTGCAGATCTTCTCGGCGTGGGCCTCCGAGAGCGCGCCGCCGAAGACCGTGAAGTCCTGGCTGAAAACGAAGACCGGCCGGCCGTTGATCGTGCCCGAGCCGGTGACCACGCCATCGCCCGGGATCCGCTGATCGGCCATGCCGAACTCGCTGCAGCGGTGCTCGACGAACATGTCGATCTCTTCGAACGAGCCCTGGTCGAGCAAGAGCTGCAGACGCTCGCGCGCCGACAGCTTGCCGCGCTTGTGCTGGGCGGCGATCCGGCGCTCGCCGCCGCCCATGCGCGCGGCCTCGCGCTTGGCATCGAGCTGATCCAGTATTTCCTGCACCAAAGACCCCCTCGTCGTCTGGTCGCGAGCAGCGGTCCATAGCACCGGGCCTGCGGGCAGGCAAACGGCGCCCTCGGACCGGCATGGGTTTGCCGCTGCGTACAAGCGGCGTGACCTGCTGCGCAATTTGTGCTTTAGCATGCGCTTGCCGGGGATACCCAACTGACTGGCGAGCGCGGGAGATGACTGAAGTCGGCGCATGGCTCGACGGCCTGGGCCTTGGCCGCTACGCCGATGCCTTCACTGCGAGCGACATCGACTTCGACGTCCTGGCCGATCTCTGCGAGGCGGATCTGGCCCAGCTCGGGGTCTCGCTCGGCGACCGCAAGCGCCTGCTGCGCGCGATCGCGGCCCTGACGCAGTCCACTCCCGTCGAGCGGCCGCCGGCGCCGCCCGAGGCCGCGGCCCCGGCACCGCCGGCGCCCGAGCCGGCGCGGCCCAGCCACGACGCCGAACGCCGGCAGCTGACCGTGCTGTTCTGCGACATGGTCGGCTCGACCGCGCTCTCGGCCCGCCTCGACCCGGAGGATCTGCACGAGGTGCTGCGGCGCTATCAGGAAAGCTGCGCCGAGGTGGTCGCCCGCTACGAGGGCTACATCGGCCACTACGTCGGCGACGGCATCCTGGTCTATTTCGGCTATCCGACCGCGCATGAGGACGACCCGACGCGCGCGGCCCGCGCCGGGCTCGACATGGTCGTGGCGGTCAAGCGGCTCGATGACGAACTCGAGGACCTGGGCGTCAGCATCGACGTCCGGATCGGCATCAACACCGGCCTGGTCGTGGTCGGCGACATCGGCACCGGCGAGTTCCGCGACGAGCGGGCGGTGGTCGGCGAGACCCCGAACGTCGCGGCCCGCCTGCAGACCCTCGCGGAGCCCGGCTCGGTCCTGGTCGGCGAGCGCACCCGCCGGCTGCTCGAGGGGCTGTTCGTGTTCGAGGAGCTCGGCCCGCAGACGATCAAGGGCATCGACGAGCCGGTCGCGGCCTATCGCGTGAGCGAGGCGACCGGCGCCCCGAGCCGCTTCGAGGCGACCGCCCGCCGCGGCCTGACGCCGCTCGTCGGCCGCGAGGAGGAGATCCAGCTGCTGCTCTCGCGCTGGCAGCAGGCGAGGACCGGCGACGGCCACGTCGTTCTGCTGACCGGCGAGCCCGGGATCGGCAAGTCGCGCATCGTCGAGTTGTTGCGGGAGACCGTGCGCGCCGATCAGGCGACCGTGCTGCGCTACTATTGCTCGCCGTTCTATGTCCACACCGCGCTGCATCCGGTCCTCGATCAGCTCGAGCGCGCCGCCGGTCTCAAGAAGAACGACCCGCCCGAGGTCAAGCTCGACAAGCTCGAGGCCATCCTGGGCCCGGGGCCCGATCGGGGCATCCGCGGCACGAGCCTCCTGGCGCCGCTGCTGTCGATCCCGACCGGCGAGCGCTATCCGCCGCTCGATCTCGCGCCCGAGCGCAAGAAGGCGCTGATGCTCGAGGCCCTGCTCGAGCAGCTGGCGGGGCTCGCCGCCCAGCCGCTGCTGATCCTGCTCGAGGACGCCCACTGGATCGACCCGACCACCACCGAGCTGTTCCAGCTGATCCTCGAGCGCATCCAGCGCCTGCCCGTCCTCGTCATCGTCGCCTACCGGCCGGGCTTCACCCCGCCCTGGACCGGCCTGCCGCACATCACCTCACTCTCGCTCTCGCATCTCAGCCACCGCCAGGCGTCGGCGCTGGTCGACAAGGTGACCCGCGGCCGGTCGCTGCCGCCCGAGGTCCTCGACCACATCGTCAAGCGGACCGACGGCGTGCCGCTGTACGTCGAGGAGCTGACCAAGACCCTGCTCGAGTCCGGCGCCCTCGAGCTCGAGGGCGACGGCTTCAGGCTGACCGGTCCCCTGCCCCTGCTGTCGATCCCGGAGTCTCTGCACGACTCGCTGATGGCGCGCCTCGACCGGCTGTCGGGGGTCAAGGACGTCGCGCATCTGGCGGCGACCCTCGGCCGCGTCTTCAGCTATGAGCTGCTGGCGGCGGTCTCGCCGTTCGACGAGCCGGCGCTGCAGCAGGCGCTGACGCAGCTGGTCGACGCCGAGCTCATCTACCGGCGCGGGGCGGCCTCGGATGTCATCTACGAGTTCAAGCACGCCCTGGTCCAGGATGCCGCCTACAACAGCCTGCTGCGGAGCAAGCGCCAGCAGCTCCACAAGCGGATCGCCAAGACCCTCGAGGAGCGCTTCAGCGAGACGACCGAGAGCAAGCCGGAGCTGCTCGCGCATCACTACCGCGAGGCGGGGCGGCCGGCCAAGGCGTTCGTCTACACGCTGCGGGCAGGCGATGCCGCGGTCGCTCGCTACGCCGCGATCGAGGCTCGCGCCCGCTTCCAGGAGGGGCTCGATCTGGCGCGCTCGCTGCCGCCCGAGGAGAACGCCTGGCGGGCCCAGATCGAGGCGGTGCTCAAGCTCGCGAGCGTCGCCCAGAACCGCACCCATTTCGAGCAGGACCTGCGCAACCTCGAGCAGGCGTTCGCGCTCGCGGAGACCATCAACGACCGCGAATCGCTCTGCCGGATCCAGTACTGGATGGGGCGGATCACCTACGTCTTCGGCCGCTTCGATCGGGCGGTCGAGCTCGCCGGCAAGGCGCTGCTGATCGCCGAGAGCCTGGGCGGAGACGACCGCTTCACCGCCGACCCGGTCAACCTGCTCGGCCGCATCCACTGCCTGCGCGGCGAGGCGCGCGACGCCATCATGTATGCCGCGCGCAACGTCGAGCAGATGCGCCGCCTCGGCAACCGGATCGAGGAGGCGGCGATGTCGGGGGTTCTGGCCTTCGCCTATGGCATGCATGGCGAGTTCGACCAGGCGCGGGCGGCCGCCGACCACGGCATCGAGCTGTCGCGCCAAATCGAGCATCTGCCGACCCAGGCGGCCTGCCTGTTCTTCGGCGGCGTCGTCCGCGGCTGGCACGGCGAGCTCGAGACCGGGGTGCCGGAGTTCGAGGAGGCGCTGCGCCTGTGCGAGCGCGCCGGCGACGTCTTCCGCCAGTATCTGATCCACGGCTGGCGTGGCCAGGGCCACCTGCTGGCGAGGCAGTACGCCGCCGCCGAGGCCGATCTCAAGCGCTGCCTCGAGCTCGGCGACCAGATCGGCACGAGCTTCCATCGCGGCGCCTTCCAGGCGTTCCGCGCCAAGCTGCGCCTGCTCGATGACGACGTCGGCGAGGCGCTGCGGCACAGCGCCGAGGCGCTCGAGCTGGCGACCGAGACCGCCCAGGCCTGGAGCCGCTCGATCGCGCTCAGCATCCACGCCGAGGCGCTGCTCGCGCTCAGGCCGCCCCGGATCGAGCAGGCCGAGGCCGACATCAAAAGCGCGATCGAGATCCAGGAGCGGCGCGAGTGCATCTTCGATCTCGCCTGGTCGCGGCTCGCCGAAGGCCATGTGCTGGCCGCCAAGGGCGAGCCGGCGCGGGCGCGCGGCGCCTATCTGGTGGCCGGCCGGATGTTCGAGGCCACGGGCGTGGCGATCGGGCGCGAGCGGGTCCGCGCCGCGCTCGCGAGGCTGGACGAGGACCGCTCCCTGTGCTCCGCCTGAGCGGCCGGGGCGCCCGCGGGTGATCGGATTGGGGACCGTCGGATTTGGTAAGGAGCACGACCATGGCCACCGAAGCGACCGGTTTGCTGCTGGGCGGCGGGGCGCCGACCCTGACCCTGGAGTCGGGCGCCCTGGCCGCGCTGGCCGACCACAAGGTGCACTTCGATGTGATCTCGACCGCCGGCGCCGGCATGCTGATCGGCCTGCTCTACGCCGCGCCCAAGGGCATGTCGGCGCGCCAGGCCCTGGAGCAGACCAAGGAGATGGGGGTCCACGACAGCATCTACGACCACTTTCCGGTCAACTTCAAAGTCTTCCACAAGCCCGGCGCCATGGCGCACGCCTATCGCCAATGGCTGCAGTCGCTGCCGCGCGTCCTGCCCGGCCAGGAGGCGGCGAGCCGCATGTTCGCCGACTGGATGGCGCTGATGTTCGCGGCCTGGTGCCCGTCCGATCTGTCGGGCAAGAGCGTCGGGCTCTGCGACCATGCGCCCTGGATCGACGAGGTCGTCGATTTCGCCAGGCTGAAGACCTTCCCGGGCGAGTTCTACATGAACGCCTACAACATCACCGACCGCAAGATGGAGCTGTTCACCAAGGAGGAGATCACGCCCGATCATTTCCGCGCCGCCCTGGCTTTTCCCCTGATCTATGCGCCGTTCAAGCTGAACGGCAAGACCTACATCGAAGGCTCGGCCCTCGACACCTTGTGCTTCGACGGTCTGCTGAAATATCGGGACGACCGGCTGAACGCCGAGCGCGCCGGCAAGACCAGGCACCAGAAGCTCGCCCGCCGGGCGCCGTTGCGCAACGTGGTGATTTTCGACGTCCTCTCGTCCGAGAAGATCATCCGCGAGCCGATCTCGCTCTACGATGCCTGGGTGCAGTCGATCATGATCCCCCTGGTCGAGATCGCCAAGGACGACATCAAGCTGTTCGAAGCCAATTACAACCAAGGAATGGCAACTGAATCTGATGCGGATCAAGTTCGACATTCCCGATCAGCACTGGCCGAAGGTGCTGGACTGGTCGTACAGCAATCTGTCGACCCTGTACGAGATCGGCTACGAGGCGGGCCAGAAGTTCTTCGAGGCGCACCAGGACGTGCTGCGGCCCACAGCCCAACCGGACGCCGCCTGAGCGCCGCGGGTAGCTGGCCGGCGGCGCGCGCGACGGGTCGGCGAGGCGCCGGCGCCAAGGCGGCGCAGAAATTGACAGCCCGCCGGCTTGCACTAGCATCACGGCGCAGGAGGTGCGGATGCTGGCGGCGCTGTTCGCTCGAATCGAGGATCGGCGGGACGCGCTGATCGAGCTCACCCGCGAGCTGGTCCAGATCCCGACGGTCAACCCGCCGGGCGACGCCTATGAGGCCTGCGCGCGTCATCTGGGCGATCGCCTCGCCGGCGCCGGCTTCGAGACCGCCTATGTGCGCGCGCAAGGGGCGATCGGCGACAGCGAGCGGTTCCCGCGGATCAACCTGGTCGCGCGGCGCGAGGGCCGGCGCCCCGGCGCCTGCGTCCACTTCAACGGCCACATCGACGTCGTCGCGCCGGGCGACGGCTGGAGCCTGAACCCGTTCGCGGGCGCGGTCCTCGGCGGCCGCCTCTACGGCCGCGGCGCCTGCGACATGAAGGGCGGGATCGCGGCCGCGGTCGTGGCGCTCGAGAGCATCCTCGAGGCCGGCATCGACTTTGCGGGCGCGCTCGAGCTGTCGGCCACCGCCGACGAGGAGTCGGGCGGCTACGGCGGGGTCGCCTGGCTCGCGCAGCAGGGCTGGTTCTCGCGGCCGCGGGTCGATCACGTGATCATCCCCGAGCCGCTCGGGGTCGACCGCATCTGCATCGGCCATCGCGGCGTCTGGTGGGCCGAGATCGAGACGCTCGGCCGCAGCGGCCACGGCTCGATGCCGTTCCTTGGCGTCTGCGCGGTCCGCCACATGGCCGCCCTTCTCAATCGCCTCGAGCGCCAGCTGCTGCCCAAGCTCGCCGGCCGCCAGACCGCGATGCCGGTGGTGCCGCGCGAGGCGCGCCAGCCGACCCTGAACCTCGCAGCGGTCCACGCCGGCCCGGCGCTGGGTCAGGCGGACCTGCCGAGCCCGCTGGTCGCCGACCGCTGCCGCCTGTTGATCGATCGGCGTTTTTTGATCGAGGAGCAGCTCGCCGACGTCAAGGCCGAGATCGTCGCCATCCTCGAGCAGCTGCGCCACGACCGGCCGGGCTTCGGCTATCGCATCCGGGACGTCATGGAGGTCGAGCCGACGCTGACCCCGCGCGATGCGCCGGTCGTGCAGGCGGTCGCCGCCGCGATCGAGCGGGTGCTGGGCCGGCCGCCCGAGCTCGTCGTCTCGCCGGGCACCTACGACCAGAAGCACATTCATCGGATCGGCGGGCTCGACGACTGCATCGCCTATGGGCCGGGTATCCTCGCGCTCGCCCACCAGCCCGACGAATACGTGGTGATCGACGATCTGGTGACGGCCGCCAAGGTCATGGCGGCCGCGACCCTTCGCCTGCTGGGCGTCGAGGCGTAGGCCCGCGAGCGCCCGCCTGGTCCTGCGCCTGCCGTCAGCCTTCGGTCGGCAGGCCGGCGTCGCGCGCGCGCCGGTGCTGCCAACGCCCGCGCGGCACCTCGATCACCCGGTGCTCCAGAGCCGTGGCGGGCGGGCGCCCCTCGCGGGCCGCCTTGAGCGCGGCTGCCGGCCGCTCGCCGCCCGCCGCGCGCTCGGCAGGGGTCGGGCCCGCCGCCGAGCCCGGAGCGGCGCCTCCTGCCGGTCGCGGGCGCCGGCCGGGGCCGGCCAGCCAGGCGGCAGCCAGGGCGCCGCCATCGCCCGCCAGAGCCCGGCGGCGAGCTCGGTGTAGAGTGCGGAGCCCCAGAGGGTGAACTCGATCGGAGAGGTCGGAATCATGGTCGGGGCCACCTTCGCTCGCGATGACGGGCCGACCAGCCTCAGGATATTGGGTTAAGAACCCTTGAAACGGGCCTTGGCGACGGGGGCCTCGACCGGATACCAGGAGCCGGCTCCGCCACCTTCGTTCCTACAATAGGAATATGCTCGCGTCAAGCGCGCAAGCCGCGCGGACTGTCGGCGCCCGGTTGCCTGCCGCCAGGAGACCGCCGCGAGCCTACTGCGGCGGTGGCGGCTTCTGCTGCGCCTGCTGTGCCGCGAGCTCGCGCCTGAGCTGCTCGTTCTCGACCTGCAGCTGGGCGGCATTCGCCGCCGACGACTGGCTCTGCACCTGCTGATCGCGGATGTAGCCGCCGGTGCCGCCGAGCGCCGCGCCGGCGGCGGCGCCGATCGCGGCACCCGTGCCGGGCACGCCTGCGATGGCGCCGAACAGGGCGCCGCCCGCGGCCCCCACGGCCGCCCCGATGCCGGCCCCGCTCACGGTACGCTGCTCGGTTTCGCTCATCGTGCAGCCGCCGAGCGCCACCGTCGCGGCCAACCCCGCGGCCAGGACCGCAACCCCGGTCCGACCGCGGCCGCGCCGAGCGTCGCGCAGACCAACACTGGCAGGCATCGCTCGCCCTCCCTCTGCTGCCTCAAGCGCCCGTCGAGATCGCCGGCCTACGAGCAGGGCCATCGCTCGCTCACCGCATGGAACACCACATCCATCGCGGCGTGGTCGAGCTGCTCCGGATGGGCGCGGGCGTAGTCGACGAATACGGCGACCGCGTCCTTGACCGTCGCCCCTGGCCCCGGGCAGACGATCGGCCGAAATCCCGGACCCGCCGCCACCGCCCGGTGAAAATCGGCCCCGCCCTGGAAATAGCCGAAGCAGAAGGCTTTGGCCTCCCAATAGCTGGCGTTGCTTTGATCGAGCGTGCAGATGTCGAAGAGATCCTGGCCGCTGTCGATCTCGAAGTCGTCGAAGCCGAAGCCCGGGTGGTCGGCAGCCGCGAGCGGGGCGGTCGAGACCAGCCACGCCGCCAGCGCCGCCGTCGCGATGCCGGCCGCCGCGAGCGAACCTTGCCGCATGGGTGCCCTCCCGTCCTGACCGCGTTCTGCCTGCGGTTGCCCTCGGCCAAGGGGATAGCAGGGCTCCCGGCCCTGGGCAAGACGGAGGCCGATACGGCCGGCCGCCGCCGGACATGGAAAAAGCCCCCTCGGTCTCCCCAGGGGGCTCGCAAACCTGCTTGCGGGCGCGGCTAGCTGACGAGCTTCAGATTCTCGGCCGACGTCTTGCCGTTCTGGCCTCGGACGAGCTCGTACTGCACCCTTTGGCCTTCGTTCAGGCGGTCGACACCCGCCCGCTCGACCGCCGAAATGTGCACGAACGCGTCGCCGCCGCCGCCGTCAGGCTGAATGAAACCATAGCCTTTGGTGGCGTTGAACCATTTCACTGTTCCGGTCTTCAAGAACGTAACCTCGTGTTAGCGAAGTGCCCGCCGGGCGACATGCCACGGCGCGAGACAGTCTCAACGTCGGCGTGTGAGAGTAGCGGACAACGCGACAGAGCGAGGCAGCGACTTCAACCGGGGAACGTCGGAACTGGCCTCCTCGATACATACTGCACCTCGCGTCCGTGCGCAAGCGGCGGCAGGCCCCGCGGCCGCTCCGCTCTCGACCGGCGCGCGCGACCGCGCCATAGATGCGGCCGCATCCCCGCCGCCACCGATCCAAAGGACCGCCGATGGCCGAGTACCGGCTCTACTGCTTCGCTCAATCGGGCAACGCGTACAAGGCGGCCTTGATGCTGACCTTGTGCGGGGCCGCCTGGGAAGCCCGCTTCGTCGACTTCTTCAACGGCGAGACCCGCACACCGGAGTTTCGCCAAATCAACGAGATGGGCGAGGTCCCTGTCCTTGAACATGAGGGCAGACGACTGGCCCAGTCGGGCGTCATCCTCGACTATCTGGCCGCCCGGTTCGGAAAATTCGGCGGGCAGGACGAGGACGAGCGGCGCGAGATCCTGCGCTGGTTGCTCTGGGACAACCACAAGCTCACGAGCTACGTCGCGACCCTGCGGTTCTTGCTCCGGTTCCAGAAGACCGGCGAGACGCCGGTCACCGAGTTCCTGCGCGCCCGGGTGGCGGCCAGCCTCGGCCTTCTCGCGCGCCACCTTAAGGAGCGCGACTTCGTGATCGGTGCCAGGCCCTCGATCGCCGATCTCTCGATCTGCGGCTATCTCTTCTGGCCGGACGAGTTCGGGGTCGCCTGGGCCGAGTGGCCCCCTGTCGGCGCCTGGCTCGCGCGCCTGCAGGCGCTGCCCGGCTGGGTCCACCCCTACGATCTGATGCCGGGTCACCCCCTGCCCGACCGGGGTTGATCCGGCCCTGGGCTTGCCAAGGCAGGCGCCGGCGCGATACCGAAGCGAGAGGGCGCGAACGAGCGCGCGGGCGATCTCAGCGGGGAAGGTAGCGATGCGAAGTGCCGCAGCCGTCGTATGGGCGCTCCTCGCCGGTTGGGGGGCAGGCCTTGCCGGATCGAGCGCGCAGGCGGACGAGCTCTGGCAGCAGCTGCCGCCGCCCGCGGCCATGCCGGCTCCCGAGCAGAGCGGCTATGCGCCGGTCAACGACATCCAGATGTATTATGCCACGTTCGGCCAGGGCGAGCCCGTGATCCTGCTGCACGGCGGCCTCGGCAATGCCGACTACTGGGGCAATCAGGTGCCGGCGCTCGCCGCGCACTACCGGGTGATCGTCGCCGACAGCCGCGGCCACGGCCGCAGCACGCGCTCGGCAAAGCCTTACAGCTATCGGCTGATGGCCTCGGACGTGCTGGCGCTGATGGACTATCTGAAGCTCGACCAGGCCGCGATCGTCGGCTGGAGCGACGGCGGCATCATCGGGCTCGATCTCGCGATGAACCACCCGGAGCGGCTGACCGGGCTGTTCGCCTTCGGCGCCAACTTCAACCCCGCCGGCCTGCGCGACGACGTCGCCGCCAACCCGACCTTCAACCGCTACATCGAGCAGGCTGGCCGGGACTATCGGCGCCTGTCCAAGACCCCGGACGAGTATGATGCCTTCGTCGAGCAGATCAGCGCGATGTGGAGCTCCGAGCCCGACTACGCGCCCGCAGAGCTCGCCACGATCAGCGTGCCGACCATGATCGCCGACGGCGCCCACGACGAGGGCATTCGCCAGGAGCACACCAAGGAGCTGGCGGCGCTGATCCCGGGCGCGACGCTTTTGATCCTGCCCGACGTCAGCCACTTCGCGATGTGGCAGAACCCCGCCGAGTTCAACCAGGCAGTGCTCGATTTCCTGAAGACGCGCTAGCGATCACCACGAACGGCGAGCGGATTGCGGGGCCAGGGCCTGCCGGATCCCTTACTTCGCGATCGGTCGAACGTCGCCGTTGATGCCGAACGCCGCCGGTCCGTAGAGGCTGATGAGCTTGGCCCGAATCGCGGGGCCGGCGATCTGGGGCGCCTGGGCGAGCATGCTCTTGCAGAGATCCTGGAGCACATCGCTGCCTTCCTTGGCCTTCTTGAGGCCGGAATTGTCGAGCCAGACCATGCAGGCCACGGCGACCTCCATGAACTTGCCGGCCGGGTCGGACGTCGGATTGGCGAGCGGGAAGACGACGTTGCGGAAGATGCTTTCGGCCTGGTCGCTGATCTGCCCGTCGGGTGCCTTGTCCGGCGCCGGCGCCGAGGCCAAGGCGGCATTGGCGCCCACGCCGGCTGCCGCCGCATGGGTGGCAGGTCCCGCCGCCGGCATCGTCTCGGTGCCGTCCTTCGCGGGCACGTTCGCCGAGCCCTCGGCGCTGGTCGTGATGGTGCCGGTCATCGAGCCGATCACCACGGGCGGCAGCATCGGCGGATGGGCCAGGCCATCGGCGGTCAGCAGGGACACCATGACCCGGCCGTAGTTGACCAGCACGAGGCCGTAGCCGAAGTCGCCGAGCGCGCCGTTCATGTACGCCTCGCAGGCGCGGTAGAGCCCGTCGCGCAGCAGCTGGATCGTCGAGTTGCGGGCGCCGATGAGGGCCGCCTGCTCGGCGCTGGTGAAGCTCGTCGCGACCTCGGCCGAGCCCGGCAGTTGCGGGATGCCCGAGACGCCGCCGCTGAGCCCGCCCGAGGCCGCGATCGTCGCGAGGGCGTCGGGGCTGGGCTCGGCGCAGACGACCCGGTGCGTCTCCGGCGGCGTGCCGCGCTCGACCGAGATGATCGTGCGCTGGCGCGCGTCCAGCGACACGCTGCCCTTGTCGGCGTCGAAGGGCTTGAAGATCGTGCCGCTGCAGCCGCCCATGGCGAGGCCGCCGACAGCCAGCGCCACACCCCAGTATCTGACCACGAGAGGCTCCTTTGGAATGTTGTCGCAGGATCATCTATCGGCAAAACGCGGGGCCGGATATGAGCTATTTCACAGCGAGCGCCGAGGCCGCTCAAACAACCGGAAGTGGGACTGCTTGTCCCCCGAGGGCGAGACCGGCTAAGACCGTGGCTCGAGGAGCGAAGGCCGCGCCCGCGACGTGAGCGAGCACGAGCGGCTTTGCCTCGGGGAGGCACTGATCATGAAGCTGTCGGCGGCCCAGGCCCACCAATACCGGGAGCAAGGCTATCTCTGCCCGATTGCGGTCATGAGCCCCGCCCAGGCGGCCGCCTTGCGGGCGCGTCTCGAGGCGGCGGAGGCGGCCAACGGCGGCCCGCTCCAGGGCGCGATGAAGCAGAAGCCGCATCTGTTGTTCACCTTCCTCGACGAACTCGTGCGCCACCCGGCGGTGCTCGATGCGGTCGAGGGCGTGCTCGGCCCCGACATCCTCTGCTGGGCGAGCGGCTTCTTCACCAAGGAGGCGCACGACCCGAGTTACGTCACCTGGCACCAGGACCTGACCTACTGGGGCCTGGAGCCGGCCGATATCGTGAGCGCCTGGATCGCGCTCGCGCCGAGCACGGCTTTGAGCGGTTGCATGCGGGTGGTCCCCGGCAGCCACCTCCAGGACGTGATCCCGCATGCCGAGACCTTTGCCCCGCACAACCTGCTCTCGCGCGGCCAGGAGGTCCAGGTCGAGGTCGACCCGGCGCAGGCGGTGGATCTGGTGCTCGAGCCCGGCCAGATGTCGCTGCACCACGTCAAGCTGATCCACGGCTCTTTGGCCAACCGCTCGGACGACCGGCGGATCGGCTTCGTGGTCCGCTACGTGCCGACCCATGTCCGCCAGACCGCCGGCAGCGAGGACAGCGCGCTGCTGGTCCGGGGCACAGACCGCGAGCACAATTTCCTGCCCGAGCAGCCGCCCGCCGCCGATCTCGATGCGGCGGCGCTGGCCGAGCACGCCCTGGCCGCGGCGCGCGCGGCCCGGATCCTGATGCGCGGCACCGGCCGCGAGGGTGTGCGCTAGTCTCTTTGGCCGGCGCCGCCGGCCCGGGCTAGACGATCTCGACCAACTCGAGCTGGAAGGTCAGGTCCTCGCCGGCGAGCGGATGGTTGGCGTCGAGCTTGACCGCCTCGTCGGTGACCTCGACCACGGTCAGCTGCAGGCGCTTGCCGGCGGCATCGGTGCCCTCGAGGCGGTCGCCGACATCGACCTTCATCTCGGGCGCCAGCTTGTCGCGGCCGATCTCGTGGATCAGCTCGTCGCGGTGCGGCCCATAGGCCTCGGCCGCGGCGACGGTCACGGTCTTGCTGTCGCCCGGCGCCATGCCGGCGAGCGCCCGATCGACGCCCGGGATGATCTGGCCGCGGCCGATCTCGACCCGGAGCGGCTGGCGCGCGGTCGAGGTATCGAACACCGTGCCGTCGGCGAGGCTGCCGGTGTAGTGGAACAGGACCTGGTTGCCCGCGGTTGCTGCTCTGCTCATGGCGGTCTCCTCGGGTTTGGCGGTTGGCTTCGGTCGCACCTTGGCCGGCCCGACGCCGGATCGGCGCCGGCACCAGCGGTGCCGCCGATCGAACTGCCGCACATGTCCTGGGAGCACACGGCGCCCGCCGAGCCTGCGCGGCGCCGGACACACGCGAAAGACCATGCGAAGCTCAAGAGGTTAGGTGAGGCCAGCGGCCGCGATGTCAACCCGCGCCGCCGGATCCTGGCGCCGCTGCCGCCCGCCGCCGATACCGGCCGGCGCGCTCAGTCGTCCGCCCACATGCGCAGGAGGTTGGTCCGGGTCTTGACCAAGCTGTCGAACAGCGGCGACTTGCCGGCCTCGGCGTAAACCGCGCGCAACGCGCCCTCGAGGTCGAACAGGATCTCGCGCCGGCCGGGGTCGCGAACGAAGCTGCGGACCCAGCCGACCGCGGCAAGGCGCACGCCCAGCGTGACCGGCGTCACCCGGTGCAAGGTGGTCGACGGGTAGAGGAAGAGCTCACCCGCCGGCAGCTTGACCTCGCGCTCGCCATAGGCGTCGTCGATCACCAGCGCGCCGCCCTGGTAGCTCTCGGGGTCGGCAAGGAACAAGCGTGAACGACACATCGGTGCGCACGCCGTCCATCAGCGCGTCGTCGACGTGGGTGCCGAAGACCATGCCCGGCTCGTAGCGGCTGATCGTGAGCCGCGGGATCGCCTTCGGCCGCGCCGCGGCGGCGAACACCTCGTGCGCGAGCAGCGCGCGCCTGATCTGCGCCAGCGCATCGTCGACGATGCCGCCGCGCCGCGCCTGCAGGTTATGCTTGACCGCGCGCGCGTGCCAGCCGGCGGTCGCGCGGCCGTCGGCGAACAGCCCCGGATCGGCGAGGGCGCCCTGCAGCCCCGCCAGGCGCTCGGGATCGAGCACCTGCGCGATCCGCAACATCATGCGGGCGCAGAGCCCCGGCGGCGCCGGCGGCCGTCATTTGACATGGAGGCCGGCGATCTCGATGTAGGCGGCGGCGCCGAACAGCTCGGACGGATCGCCCTCGACCGCAGCCGGCGGCACCAGGCTCGGCCAGAGTCCGGCGACCGCGTCGAACTGCGCCTTGGCGCGGGCGATCGCATCGGCGGCCCGGGCGCGCTCCGCGGCCGGCGTCTGGTCGAGCATGGCCTTGGCGGTGCGCACGAAGCCGAGCGCGTCCTGATACTCGACCGGCTTCACGACCCGGCCCTCCTCGTCGAGCGCCTGATCGTACTCCGCCGCCGCCGTCCGGACCAGGTTGACCATGACCGCAAAGCGCGTCGCGAGCGCCAGGCGCGCCGCCTCGGGCACCGCCGCCTCGGCCGCGGCGATGGCGGCCAGCGCCTGCTGATAGGCGGCCTCGACCTGGTCGGGCGGGGCGCCGTCCGCGACCTGCCTGGCGAGCGCCGCGAGGTCTGTCTCGAAGCCGGCGACGCCGCGCCTGGCGAGCGCCGGCTCGAGAGCGGGGTAGAGCTCCCCCAGCGGCTGCTCCACATGCAGCTGCGCCGCCTCGCGATCGCCCTGCCGGTAGAGGTCCATGCCGACCTCGAGGTGGCCGCGCATCAGGCCGAGCTGGGTCAGCCAGGCGACGTCGTCGGTGCCGGGGTCGACGGGCCCGGAGCCGCCGGCACCTTCGCCGCCTTCGCCGCCTTCGCCGCCTTCACCGCCCTCGCCGCCCTCGCCGCCGGCCGCGATCTGGATCAGCGGCGGCGCGCTGGCGCCGGGCTTGCCGAGCGCGCCCGCCGGCGCCGCATGCGGCAGCAGGGAGAGCGCGGCGCCGGTCAGCAGCACCGTGCCGAGCCCGGTCCAGACCTTGACCCGGGTCGGGGTCAAAAGGGCCTGCCGACCCTCACCCGGGGCACCGGCCGGCGCCGCAGGGCGATCGCTGTCCTCGGTCATCCTGTCCTCGTTCGCCTCGATGTTGCGCCCACGGGCACCGCCGCCGGCGCCGTCGGGTCGCCCGGCCATCTTTAGCAGGCCGATCATCTGTAGTAAAGCCATAGACGACGCGACTATAAATAGAATAGTTCTAAGATATCCCGCTCGATTACCGGCCTTGACCACGCCGTCGAATATTCAATCGGCTCGGGGTCAAGTTGGAAGGAGACCATTTCGCGGCGATTGCGGCCGGGACCGGTGTTTGTTAGCAATGGCGGCTGGCGACAGCAGGGGAGGCGGGCACGCATGGAGCTGTTCGATCTGAGCGGCCGGGTCGCGATCGTGACCGGCGGCAACGGCGGCATCGGGCTCGGGATGGCGCGCGGGCTGGCCGGTGCCGGGGCCAAGGTGGTGGTGGCGGCGCGCAACCCCGACAAGAGCGCTCAGGCGGTAGCCGAGCTCGAGGGCTTGGGCGCACAGGCGCTCGCGGTCGCGGTCGAGGTCACCAGCGAGGCTTCCTGCCACGCCCTGGTGCAGACGACGCTCGCCCGCCTGGGCCGGCTCGACATCCTGGTCAACAATGCCGGCACCAACGTCAGGAAGCAGCCGCAGGAGTATGAGCTCGCCGAGTGGCACCGGATCCTCGAGACCAACCTTTCGAGCGCCTTCATGTGCTGCCAGGCGGCCTACCCCGCGCTGGTCGCAGCAGGCGGCGGCAAGATCATTAACATCGGCTCGATGATGTCGATCTTCGGCGCCTGGTTCACCGCCCCCTACGCCGCGACCAAGGGCGGCATGGTGCAGCTCACCCGGGCGCTCGCCTGCGCCTGGGCCAAGGACGGAATCCAGGTCAATGCGGTGCTGCCCGGCTGGATCGATACCGCCCTCACGGTCCAGGGCCGGCGCGATATCCCCGGCCTCGAGGAGCGCGTGGTCGCGCGCACGCCGGCCGGCCGCTGGGGCCAGCCGGACGATTTCGCCGGCATCGCGGTCTTCCTTGCCAGCCGCGCCTCGGACTTCGTTACCGGCACCGCAATTCCGATCGACGGCGGCTACTCGGTCCAGGGCTGAGGCCGCGGCGGTCGCCGCCTGCCACCCCCGGCCCCTTGGATCCCCTGGGCCGGGGGCGGGATCAAGACGATCTCAGGTCGCGTCCTTCTCGGTGGTCGCGGTCTGGTCCTGGGTCGGCGCCGGCAGGGTCGGCACGCTCATCTGCTGCTGGATGATCTTGGCCGCGCCGAACAGCTGGTCGCGGTCCATGGGGCCGATCAGCGCATAGGCGAACGGGCCCTCGATCCAGTAGACCATGCTCAGCCCGTCCTGGCTCGCGTAGCTCACGGTGCCCTCATGGGCGCCGTTCACCGGCGTGGTCCAGCGGCCGCGGACGTAGAGCGTGACCCGGTGCGCGTCCGCGTTCTCGTACATCAGCAGCGCGGCCGGCTGGCCGGATGCCGACAGCAGGCGGCCGCCGACCAGGTTGAGGCCCAGCGACTGGAGATTGGGGGCGTGCAGGGCGCCGCCGAGGCGCTCCGACAGCCAGGGCAGGCCGTCCTGCTGATCGGCGCCGAACTCGACCGGATGGCGGAGGTCGGGCGCGAACAGCAGATGCGCATTGGCCGCCTGATGGGCGAAGCTCATCGCCGGCAACTCGGCCTCCTGGGCGGTGATCTCGCTGTGCATGAGCCAACCGCTGCCGCTGCCCGCGAGCAGCAGCAAGGCCATCGCGGCGAGCCGCGCGACCAGGCCGTGGCGGCCGACGCCGAGCCAGTCCTGCAGGCGTCGGGACCAGGACGACTGGCCCCGGTAGTGCTCGACCCGCAGGCGCTTGGGCAGCGGCTCGTAGAGCACCTCGTCGTAAGCGAGATGCAGCGCCTCGGTCAGCGTACGGTACTGATCCATGCGCGCCGCTTCATCGGGATTGGCGGCCAGGAAGGCCATCACCGCGCGGCAGCGCTCGGGTGGCAGCTGACCGTCGACAAAAGCCTGAAAGTCGTCTTCGTCGATCGAAGTCTGGCGAGTGGTCATGGCATGCTGCGCAACTTGGGGTCTTGGCCCGAGGCCTTGGGCGCGGGACCGTACGCCATGAACCGGCGCAAGGCTTCGCGACCACGGTGCAGTCGGGACATGACGGTACCGATGGGAATGTCGAGCGCGGCGGCAACGTTCTTGTAGTTCATGCCCTCGAGGCCGACCAGCAGCACCACCTGGCGCTGCGGTTCGGGCAACAACTGCAGCGCTCTCGCCAGATCACGGATCTCGAGGGAGCGCTCCTGGTTCGGGGCCGTCGCCATCTCGGGTTGGTCGTCATCGAGCTCCTGATAGTCGGCACGGGTGCGCCGTTGACGCTGATTGTTGATGTGAATGTTGTGCAGAATCGTGAACATCCAGGCGCGAATGTCGGTCCCCGGCTGCCAAAGATGGCTCCGTGACAGCCCTCTGACTAACGCTTCCTGGACCAAGTCATCCGCCTTTATGGGATCACCGAGCAACGATCTTGCGTAGCGCCGCAGCTTCGGGATCTGCTCGGCAATCAGTCGTTCCGTTTCCGACACGGCGCCCTCATCAAACGTCCCCAATCCTGGACCGGCGTGGTGCCCCGCCACGCGATCATTACACGCAAGTCAACAGGGCGCCTCCGACAATATTCCGACGGCACCCGGTCCGCAGCCCCGCCGTTGCATTTCCGTTGGAGACTGTGGCCGAACGGCCACAAATCGGGGGCGGGAGCCACCTGCCTGGCGGTTTCCCGGCGACCCGACGCCCCAATTGCCTGTGACCGTGATGCCACTTCGGGGCCCGCTCGCCGGCGTCGGCCGTCCGCCGCGGCCGCGGGCTCAGCTCGAGCGCAGGCGGGTGACCAGCGCCCGGTGGAGAGCCGTGGTGCCGGCGGCGGCGAGCCCCTCGTGGCGCACGACCGGCTTGTTGAGCACCAGCGGCCCGCCGCCCGCGTCGCTGATCCGGCCGCCGGCCTCGCCGATCAGCAGGGCTGCCGCCGCGAGATCCCAGTCGTGGCTGGCGCGCAGCGAGACCAGGCCGTCGAAGCGGCCGGCGGCGACCAGGGCGAGCTTGTAGGCGAGCGAGCCCATGGTCGTGAACTCGCCTTCCGGGATCAGCTTCGGCCAGTCGCGGCGCTGCATCTCGGTGCGGCTCGACAACAGACGCGCGCCCGCGAGTTCGCGCCGCTCGCTGATCCGCAGGCGGGCGCCGTTGAGGCGCGCCCCGCCCTCGCGCTGGGCCTCGAAATGCTCCTCGGTCGCGGGATTGAGCACGGCGCCCAGCACCGGCTCGCCCTCGACCACGAGCGCGATGCTGATCGCGAATTCCGGCTCGCCGTCGGCGAACGCCCGGGTGCCATCGATCGGATCGACGATCCAGACGCGCCGGCGGCGTTGCCGCGAACCGTCGTCGGCGCGCTCCTCCGACAACCAGCCGTCCTCCGGTCGGGCGCCGATCAAGATGTCGTGAAGCAGGTGGTCGATCGCGAGATCGGCCTCGGTCACGACCTGGCCCGGGGCCTTGTGCCAGTGGCCTGGCCCGGCGCGAAAATGCTCGAGCGCGAGCGCGCCAGCCGCGGTCACCGCACGCCGCAGCAGCCGCCGGTCGGCTTCGAGATCGGCCTCGCTCACTGGCCGGCCACGGTCATGGCGTCGATGCGCAGCGTCGGCGCGTCGATGCCATAGCGGAACTCGAGATCATTGGCCGGGGTCAGCTGGCGGAACATGTCGGCAAGGTTGCCGGCGATCGTGACCTCGCTGACCGGCCAGCCGAGCGCGCCGTCCTGGATCCAGAAACCGGCCGCGCCGCGGCTGTAGTCGCCCGTGATGTAGTTGATGCCCATCCCAAGCATCTCAATTACATAGATGCCTTCCTTGATGTCTGACATCAGTTCTTCCGGGCTCGCCTGGCCGGCCGCGACGTAAGCGTTGGTCGGCGCCGGCGCCGGCGGCGAGCCGACCCCGCGGGCGGCATGGCCGCTGCTCTCGAGACCGAGCTGGCGGGCCGAGGCGCAGTCCAAAAGCCAGGTCGTCAGGACGCCGGCATCGACCAGCTTGCGTGGCGCGGTCGCGATGCCCTCGGCATCGAAGCCGCAGGAGCGGAGCCCGTCGGCGCGGTGCGGATCGTCGACGATGGTCACGCCCGGCGCAAAAATCGGCTGGCCGAGCCGGTCCTTGAGGAAGGTCGTGCCGCGGGCGACCGCGGGCCCCGCGATCGCGCTCGCGAGGTGGCGGACGATGCCGCCGGCAACCCGCGGGTCGAACATGACCGGCAGGCTCCGGCTCTTGACCTTGCGCGGATTGAGCCGGCGCAGCGCGCGCCCGGCGGCGCGGCGGCCGAGCGCGGCGGGCTCGGGCAGATCCTTCGCGCGCACGACGGTCGCGAACTCGTAGTCGCGCTCCATCTTGCCATCGGCGCCGGCGATCACCGCGGCGCTCAGGCTGTGGCGCGAGCGCGCCGTGCTACCGGCGAAGCCGTTGGACGCGACCAGGGTCGTGCGGATCCGCGACCAGCCGGCCTCGGCACCTTCGGAATTGCTGATGCCGGGCTCGGCCAGGGCCGCGTCCTCGGCGGCAGCAGCCCGCTCGGCCAGCGCCTCGGCGGCCGGCTCCTCGCCGTCGTCGAGATCGAGCGCGGGCACGTCCCGCCCGATCCGATCGGCGTCGGCGAGCCCGGCGTAGCGGTCCTCCGGCACTGCGCGCGCGATCGCGAGCGCATTCTCGACCAGACGCCCCAGGCTCGCCCTCCCGAGGTCGGAGGTCGAGACGATCGCCTGGCGCCGGCCGACGAACACCCGCAGCCCGAGGTCAGCCCCCTCGGCGCGCTCGATCTTCTCCAGCTTGCCGAGGCGCCTCGTGGCGCTCTGGCCGGCGCTCTGGACCAGGAGGGCATCGGCGGCATCGGCCCCGGCCTTCCGGGCGCGGGCGATCAGGTCGTCGAGCAGGTCGCGGTTGCGGTCGCCTTGGGTCATCGCTCGCCAGCAATCCTGGGTTCAAAGCCGGTGTCGCAGATATGGTCACGCCCGCCGCCATCCGCCACGCCCGAGCGGCGATTTCGCTCCGAAGCCGGATGCCTGCTCTACAAGGCCAGCACCTGACGCAGTCCGTCATCGAGCTCGCGCAGCTTGGGCCCGGCGAGATCGCCGATCCGCTCGAAAAGAAGGCCTTTATCAACCGTCAGCAGCTGCGCGACGTTGATGGCCAAGTCGCGGTCCAGGCCGCAGCTTCCTCGCGGTAGCCGGACGTTGCCGGGCGCGGTCGCCAGACGCCGACTGGCCGTGACGGTGGCGACGATCACGGTCGCAATGCGGCTGGCGCTGAACGCATCCGCTTGCACGATCACAACCGGGCGACGGTAACCTGGCCCGGCGCCGACGGGTTCGGGCAGCTCGCCCCACCACAGCTCGCCCCGCCGCACTACCACTCTTCCTTGGGTAGCGAGCGGTACTGCATCTCCTTGAGAACCGGATCGAGCTTTGCGAGCCCCGGCTCCGCGTCGTAGATCTCGTTCAGTCGGTCGGTGATGCTTTGGTCGCGCCGCTGATCCAAGAATGCCCGCAGGGCCTCGGCGTAGAGTTGACTGCGCGACTTGCCCTGGCTTCTCGCGAGCCGCTCGGCAGCCTCGAACAGCGGATCGGGGATCGAGACCGCGGTCTTCATGTCGGATAGTATAACCACAGTCATACCCGCGTTCAAGTCAACGTCGCATCTTTGTGGTCGACGCGCGTCGATGGGCCCGGTGCCGCCGCGGCCCGGCGCCGAACCACGGCGAGGGCCGGGCAATCAAGACCGCTTGCCGCGCTCGGACAGCCAGATCCCGCCGAGGACCAGGCAGAGCGCAAGGGCATGGAAAGGCTCGAACGGCTCCTTGAGGACGACGAGCGCCAGGATCGAGGCGAACACCGGCACGAGATTGACAAAGATCCCCGCCCGGCTTGGGCCGATCAGCGCCACGCCCTCGATGAAGAAGATCTGCGCCAGGAAGGATGGAAAGAGCGTGACCAGGACGAGGATGACCCAGCCGAAGGGCGTCGGCCACTGGAAGCGGCCGAGCGCCGCCTCGCCCAGGGCCAGCGGCAACGAGGCGAGGAACGCGGCGCCCGCCATGACGGTGAACAGGGCGAGCGCCGAGACCGGCGGGCGACGGCGGAGGGCCAGTGTGTAGCCGGCATAAAGCGCGCAGGCCGCGATCATCAGCAGATCGCCGAAGTTGAGCGTGAAGGTGGCCAGCCGCGCAAGGTCGCCGGCGCAGGCGACAATCACGACGCCGAGCAGGGTCAGGAGCACGCCCCCGACCTGCACGCCCGCGACCGGGGTCCGCCAGACCGCCAGAGCGCCGGCCAGGACGAACACCGGCACCGCGCCCTGGATGATCCCGATATTCACCGCCGTGGTCGAATGGGCGGCGACGTAGTAGAGCGCATTGAAGCCCGTGAAGCCGAGCGCCCCCATGGCTGCTACGAACCCCAGGTGCTGGCGGATGGCTGGCCAGTCGCGCCGGACCTTGGCATGCGCGAACACCGCGAGCAGCCCGAGCGCGCCGAGCCAGCGCAAGGTGACGAGCGCCATCGGCGAGATCTCGCCGACCGCGAGGCGCCCGAAGATCGCATTGGCGCCCCAGCAGAGCGCGGTCAGCGTCAGCAAAAGATACGCCCGTCCGCTGGCTCGACCCTGCGCCGCCGGCGGGGTCATGCGAGATCGAAGGGAGGAACTTGGAGCAAGGTTTGCGCAATCGGCCCGGCGATCACGGCCAAAGGCTACTTCCAGATCGGCCGGCCGGAGCCGGGCAGGCCGTAGTCGGCCCAGCGCTCGGTGACGCGGGTGATGATGTCGTCCGCCATGCGGATCTTCCTGCCCCAGTCGCGTCTGGTCTCGGGCGGCCATTTGTTGGTCGCGTCGATGCCGAGCTTGGAGCCGAGGCCGGATTCGGGCGAGGCGAAGTCGAGATAATCGATCGGGGTGTTGTCCAGGATGGTGAGGTCGCGCGCCGGATCAACCCGCGTGGAGATCGCCCAGATCACGTCCGGCCAGCTGCGCGCACAGATGTCGTCGTCGGTGACGATCACGAACTTGGTGTACATGAACTGGCGCAAGTACGACCAGACGCCCAGCATCACCCGCTTGGCGTGGCCGGGATAGGCCTTCTTGATCGTCACCACCGCGACCCGGTAGGAGCAGCCTTCGGGCGGCAGCCAGAAGTCCACGACCTCGGGGAACTGCTGCCGGAAAAGGGGCAAGAAGACTTCGTTGAGCGCCTCGCCGAGGACCGAAGGCTCGTCGGGCGGCCGGCCGGTGAACGTCGACAGGTAGATCGGGTCGCGGCGCATGGTCATGGCGGTGACCGTGAACACCGGGAACGGTTCGACGGCGTTGTAGTAGCCGGTGTGGTCGCCATAGGGGCCTTCGTCGCGGTGGTCCTCGAGGCTGACGAGGCCCTCGAGCACGATCTCGGCGCTGGCGGGGACCTTGAGCGGCACCGAGACGCAGGGGGCGAGCTCGACCCGCTGGCCGCGCAAAAGGCCCGCGAACTGATACTCCGACATCGTGTCCGGCACCGGCGTGACCGCGGCCAGAATGGTGCCGGGGTCGGCGCCGATCACGGCGGCGGCCGGCAGCGGATCAGGGCGTTCGGCCTGCCAGCGGCGATGATGCTGGGCGCCGCCCCGATGCTTGAGCCAACGCATCAAGGTCGTGCTGCGACCGGTCACCTGCATCCGGTAGATGCCGAGGTTGAAGGCGTCAGCCCGGTCGCTGCCGGGCCCTCTGGTCACCACCAGCGGCCAGGTGATCAGGGGCGCGGGCTCGCCCGGCCAGCAGGTCTGGACCGGCAGGCGGCCGAGGTCGACGGCCTCGCCCTCGAGCACGACCTCCTGACAGGGCGCGCGGCTCACGCTCTTGGGCTTCATGCTGAGCGCAGCCTTCAGCAGAGGCGCCATCTCCAACGCCTCGCGCCAGCCGCCGGGCGGCTCCGGCTGCTTGAAGAAGGCCAGCATTTCGCCGAGCGCGCGCAGCTCGCCCGGCTCGCGGCCCATGCCCCACGCGACCCGCTCGACGGTGCCGAACAGGTTGGCGAGCACCGGCATGGCGCTGCCTTCGACGTTCTCGAACAGCACCGCCGGCCCCCGCTCGGCGAGCAGGCGGGTATGGATCTCGGTGATCTCGAGCACCGGCGAGACCGGCGCCTTGACGCGCACCAGGCGGCCGGTCCGCTCGAGCTGCCGGATGAAGTCGCGCAGGCTCTCATAAGCCATGGCAGGCTCTAGCCGCAAGCCATGGCGGCCTCGCGCGCGGGGCCGCCGGTCAGTCTGCCGACCGCGCCCTCGCCCCCTGCCAAGCCGGGCCGGCCCGTCAACAATTCGTCAACCATTGGCGCCTAGCATGCTCGACGGTCCATGCGATCCTGGGAATCCGTCGCCGCCCACCAAACCGAGACGGGATTCCCACGGTCGCATGGACCACCCGACGGAAGAGTTAAGACCGCGAAGGTTAATCCTGCGTTAACGTCGCGCCCAATACCAGTCCCGCAACAACCCACCGCTCACTGGCGCTCCACCGGGCCACTGGCGGTCACCCGGTCACGGGCGTTCCACCCGGTCACTGGCATTCCACTCCGTCACTGGCGCGCCACCCGGTCACTGATGCTTCACCTGAGTCACTGACGCTTCACCTGAGTCACTGGCGGTCATTCGGTCACTGCGCTTCACCCGGGCATTGGCGCTTTACCCGGTCACTGCGCTTCATCCGGGCGCTGGCGCTCCACCCCGGGGCGCGGCCCGCCCGAACGCGACCAGCCGCAGGCCACGGTGGGCTGCATTCGATCGTCCGGCAAGCGGCGACCCGGATCTCGTCGGGCCGCGAGCCTGCGCCTGCCCCGGGCCCGGGCCCGACCGCCGCGCGGGGTCCGCACCGGCCGCCGTCAGGCGGGCAACCGGGCCTGCGATCCCCAGGAGCGTCAGGCCGCCTTCCACTTGATCGAGCAGCCCATCGACGGGATCTGCTGCTCGGGGCCGCGGCCGGTCTCGGCGATCTGGACCATCGCCTCGTAGAGTTCGCGGATCGCGCCCGGGACCGGCGTCGTCTTGGAAGCATCGAGCCGGCCCCGGTACTGGAGCTCGAGATCGGCATTGTAGCCGAAGAAGTCGGGCGTGCAGACCGCGCCATAGGCGCGCGCCACCGCCTGCTGCTCGTCGAACGCGTACGGGAACGGCAGCTGCCTGGCCTGCGCCAGCCGCTGCATGTTGGCGAAGCTGTCGTCCGGATAGGTAACCGGGTCGTTGGCGTTGATCGCGATCACGCCGATGCCGTGCTCCTTGAGGTCGCTCACATCCCGGATGATCCGGTCGAGCACCGCCTTGACGTAGGGGCAGTGGTTGCAGATGAACATGACGAGCGTGCCGTTGGCGCCGCGCACGTCCTCGAGCGTATAGCGCCGGCCGTCGGTCGCGGGCAGGTCGAACGGCTTCGCCGGGTCGCCGAAGTCGCAGATCGGAGTTGCTGGGGCCACGCATCTAGCTCCGTTGTCGAGATTGCCTGCCCCCTATCTAGCGCGTTGCGGGCGCGCTGACGAGGTGCTCGCGAACCCGCCGCCTGCCAGGATCCGCTTCACAGGCCCTCGGTCGCGGCCAGCTCGCGCAGGCGGTCCGATGTCCCCCGCAGCTGGTGCACCCGGCCGACCGCCTTCTGCTTGGGCAGGGTGCCGAGGCCAAGGCCCAGCAAAGCGAGATAGAAGACGGTCCCGAGCAAGAGCACGACCTGGCCCGGCAAGGGGCCGACGGCGGTCCGCAGCCACAGGTCCTGGAGCGAGGTGATCGGCGCCGGGTGGATACAGATCTTGCCCCAGTAGCTCACGATCTGGATGCCGAAGATCCAGCTGTAGTTGCGCCGCAGGCGCCGGCCCGCGGCTTCGAAGATGCTGATGTGGAAGTGAACGTCGGCATAGTCGCCGGCCAAGACCTCTCCCCAGCCGTTGTCCATGCGCAGGCCCTGGCCGCGCAGGATCGGGCCATAAAAGCAGGTCTCCATGACCCGCACGCGCGTCCGCCAGATGTCGAAGAAGCGGTAGCGGCGGGCTTCGAAGATCAGAAACACCGCGACCAGGAACGAGACCAGCACCATCGGCAACGGCGAGGCGGCCGCACTGCTGAAGGTCGCCGAGATGGCGATGCCGGTGGTCACCACCGCCCAGTTGGTGCTGGTGTCGAGGCGGGTCCGCCAGATCTTGCTGCGGTACATCTCGCCCCGGTAGAGATGCGCGATCGCGCCGATCTCCGCCGGGCCGAACTGGGTCTGCTCCACCGGAATCGGGATTTCGGTCATGTCGGGCTCCTCCCTTTCGCCGAGGCCGTCTCCCGCCGCCAGTATAGCGCGCTCGCGGCCCGCAGGAGTGGGTCGCGCGCCCGGCATCCGCTCGACGCTTGTGCCCGGCGCGCGCCCCGGGCATACCCCAGACCATGGCTCCTCCCGCGTCCCGCCTCGGCCAGTTCTCCTGGGCGCTCTACGACTGGGCGAACTCCGCCTTCTCGGCGGTGATCATCACCTTCGTCTACGCCACCTACTTCACCAAAGCGATCGCGACCGACGAGGTCGCCGGCACCGCCGAGTGGGGCTGGGCGATGTCGGCGAGCGGGATCGCGGTCGCGGTCGTGAGCCCGGTGCTCGGCGCGATCGCCGATGCCGGCGGCCGGCGCAAGCCCTGGCTGCTCGTCTGGACGCTGATCGCGGTGCTCGGCTGCGGTCTGCTCTGGTACGGCCGGCCGAGCCCCGAGGTCGCGCTGATGATCCTTGCCATCGCCGCGCTGACCAACCTCGCCTTCGAGATCGCAGGCGTCTTCTACAACGCCATGCTGCCCGAGATCGTGAGCCGCGAATACCTCGGGCGGCTGTCCGGCTGGGCCTGGGGCCTGGGCTACGCGGGCGGCCTTGCCTGCCTGATCCTCGTCCTCTACGGCTTCATCCAGGCCGAGCCCGCGCCCTTCGGGCTCGACCAGAGCAAGGCCGAGGACGTCCGCATCGCCGGGCCGCTCGTCGGCCTCTGGCTCGCCGTCTTCAGCCTGCCCTTGTTCCTGTTCACGCCCGATCGCCGGAGCTCCGGCCTGCCGGCCGCCGCAGCGGTCCGCCAGGGGCTCGCCCAGCTCAGGCGGACCTTCGCCAACCTCAGGAGCTACCGCGCGATCGGGCGCTTCCTGCTCGCGCGCATGATCTATACCGACGGGCTCAACACGCTGTTCGCCTTCGGCGGCATCTACGCCGCCGGCACCTTCGGCATGGCGATCGCCGAGGTGATCCAGTTCGGCATTCTCCTGAACGTCACCGCGGGCCTGGGCGCGCTCGCCTTCGCCTGGGTCGACGACTGGCTCGGCGCCAAGCGGACCATCCTGATCGGGCTCGTCGGCCTGTTCGCCTGCGGCACCGCCGCGGTGCTCGCGACCAGCGCGCTCGGGTTCTGGATCGCAGGCGGCCTGCTCGGCATTTTCGTGGGCCCAACCCAGGCGGCCAGCCGCTCGCTGATGGCGCGGCTCGCGCCTGCCGAGGTCCGCACCGAGATGTTCGGCCTCTATGCGCTGACCGGCAAGATCACCGCCTACATCGGCCCTTTTTTGCTCGGCACGGTGACCTTCTGGACCGGCAGCCAGCGCCTCGGCATCGCCACGATTCTCGGGTTTTTCGTGATCGGCGGCGTGTTGCTGTGGCCGCTGAGCGAGCCCGCACCCGGCGAACCGGCCAAGGCCGGATAGGCTAGAAGCGGATGCGGGCGCCGAGCTTGAGGACCTGCGCGCCGATCGTGCGCCCGTCGGCGCCATCGCCCTCGTCGACGACCACCCGGTAGGACGGCACCAGCGAGAGGCCGGCCGCCGGGTCGAGGTCGATGCCGACCTCGCCAAAGAGAGGCGGCGCGTCGCCCGGGCTGCGCCCCGCAGGCGAGGTCCGGCCGACATGCAGGTCGAGGTGCACCCGGCGCTCGCCCGCGGGCGGCGCCAGGCCGCCATGCCCCGCCTCGGCGCGGTGGGCCTCGCTGACGGCCGCCGGATCGGCCACGCCCATGACCTGCGGCGTCACATCGAGGCTCAGATGGCGCTGGCCGTGAGCCGCCGCAGCGTCCGCCGGCTGCTGGCCGGCCGCACGGGGCTCGGCCGCCAGGCAGGCGCTCGAGACCGCAAGCGCGGCAGCCACCACGAGCAGCGGCCAGGACGACATCGACTGGTTCCCAACCTCGGATCGGATCGGAGCCTCTCGGACCGCGCGAGCCTCGAGAGTTCCGGGGTGGATTAGCCCGATCGGCGGCCGATGGCCAGCCTTGGAATCGGCTGCGACGTCGTTTCGCGCCCACTTGCGACCGCATTGCCACAGTCCGCCGCCGGCTGCTAAACCATGGGTTGCCGCTCGCCACCGGGGCCGAGTGCGCCGCGCGAGCCGGGGCCTTGCTGTTCACGATCGGCCACTCCAACCACGCGCTCGAGCCCTTCCTCGGCCTGCTGCGCCGCCACGGCATCGAGAGGGTGGCCGACGTCCGCTCGCGCCCCTTTTCCCGGTTTGTGCCGCATTTCTCCAAGCCTGCGCTGGCGGCGCTCCTGGCCGAGGCGGGGATCGGCTACCTCTATCTGGGCGAGCGGCTGGGCGGCAGGCCAGGGCCGGGCAAGGCGCCGGCGGCGGCGGCGGACTACGCCAGCCGGGTGCGTCAGCCGGACTTTCGCGCCGGCATCGAGCAGCTGCTCGCAGCAGCCCGCGAACGCCGCGTCGCCATGCTCTGTCGCGAGCGCGATCCGCTGGAGTGCCACCGCCTGCACCTCATCTGCCGCTACCTGAAGCCGCTGGCGGAGCCCATTCGACACATCTTGCCGGACGGCGACATCGAGGCGCAGGATGCGACCGAGCGCCGCCTGCTCGAGCGGGTCGGCGCCGCGCAGGGGCTGCTGTTCGAGGCCGGCCTGCCTCTTGAGCGGGCCTATGAGCAGTGGTGGCAGCGGGCGCGTTGAGCCGCCTGTCGCGACCTGCGCACGCGATCGCCGATCGATTGTCATAGGGCGCCGCTAGCTTCACCGCCGCACCGATCCCTTGGGAGCGCGACCATGGCCCTGATCCGGCCCAGCTTTGCGACCTTGTCCCGGCGGGGCCTCCTGCAGCGTTCGGCACTGGCGGGCGGCGGTCTGCTCGCGGGCTCGCTGGTGCCGGTGCGCGGGCTCGCCCAGGCGACCGCGCCGGCGGTGATCACGAACGACCGGATGCGGCCGAGGCTGCCGTCGGGCGCGCAGACCGGCGATCTCGCGGGCGACCGGGCGATCCTTTGGGCCCAGGCCGACCGGCCGGCGCGCATGCTGGTCGAATGGGCGACCACCGAGAGCTTCGCCGATGCGCGGATGGTGCCGGGTCCGGCCGCGCTCGAGGATGCCGACTTCACCGCCAAGCTCGACCTCGACGGGCTGCCGGCGGGCCAGCGCGTCTTCTACCGCGTGCGCTTTGCCGACCTCGCCGATTGGAAGCTCGTGAGCGAGCCGGTCGCCGGCAGCTTCTGGATGCCGCCCGCCGCCCGCCGGAGCATCCGCTTCGTCTGGTCGGGCGACACCGGCGGCCAGGGCTGGGGCATCAACCCGGACTGGGGCGGCATGAAGATCTACGAGGCGATGCGCGAGGTCGAACCCCTCTTCTTCATCCATTCCGGCGATGTGATCTACGCCGATGGCCCGTTCGCGGCCGAGCAGCCATTGCCGGACGGCGGCATCTGGAAGAACCTCACGACCGAAGCGACCGCCAAGGTCGCCGAGACGCTGGCCGAGTTCCGCGGCAACTACGCCTACAACCTGATGGACGCCAGCCTGCGCCGCTTCAACGCCGAGGTCCCGATGCTCGCGCAATGGGACGATCACGAGGTCTCGAACAACTGGTACCCGCACGAGGACCTCGCGAGCGACCCCAAGAAGGCCGCCTACAAGGTGACGAGCGTCGATTTGCTGGCAGCGCGCGCCGCCCAGGCCTTCTTCGACTACGTCCCGATCCGCGAGCACCCGCTCGAGCGCAGGCGGGTCTATGGCGCCTTCGCCTATGGCCCCTCGCTCGAGGTCTTTCGGCTCGACATGCGCTCCTACCGCGGGCCGAACACGGCCAACGATCAGACCGAGCCCGGGCCCGACACCGCGTTCCTCGGTGCGACCCAGGTGCGCTGGCTGCAGCAGGCGCTGCTCGCCTCCGAGGCGACCTGGAAGGTGATCGCGGCCGACATGCCGATCGGCCTCGTGGTGCCCGATGGCGAGCTGTTCGAGGCGGTCGCGGGCGGCGACGGGCCGGCGCGCGGCCGCGAGCTCGAGATCGCGGGCCTGCTCCGCTTCATCCGCGACGCCGGGATCCAAAACGTCGTCTGGCTGACCGCGGACGTGCACTATACCGCCGCCCACTATTACGACCCGAATGCGGCCCAGTTCCAGGAGTTCGCCCCGTTCTGGGAGTTCGTCTCGGGGCCGCTGAATGCCGGCACCTTCGGGCCGAACCCGCTCGACGACACCTTCGGCGCCAAGGTCGTGTTCCAGAAAACGCCGCCCGCGGGCCAGACCAACCTGGCGCCGTCTGCCGGCCTGCAGTTCTTCGGCCAGGTCGATATCGACGGCGAGAGCGAGGTCATGACCGTCACTCTCAAGGACCTGGCCGGCGCCAGCCTCTTCACCCGGGAGCTGACGCCGGCGGCCTAGCCGGGTGAAGCGCCGAAGTGCCGGTCGCGCGCGGGCGCTCACAGCAACTGGGTGTCGATCAGGCCTAGGGTTCTCTTCACCCTGGTCCAGAGCGGATAGCGGCGCAGCTCCGGCAGGTACCTGGGCTCGGTGTCGTCCTGGCGCGCAAGGCAGGAGCTCGCGAACTCGACGCCGAGCGGCCGGTCGGTTGCCTCGTCGGTCGCGACCTCGGTCAGCTGGCAGACCTGCAATCCTTGGCGCAGGCTGGTCACGATCGCGTTGGCGCAGCTCTCCAGCCGCCTGATCTCGGCGAAGTGCTCGTCATCGAGGTCTTTGCGCAGCGCCGTCATGTCCCGCTCCTCGAGGATCTGCCGGTTGTGCTCGAGGAGGCTGTCGACGGGGACCGAGCTGCGCTTGAGGGCGCTCAGTTCGAAGACGTAGGATGCGTGGCTGCCAGGCTCCCTGGCCTCCGAGTCCGGCGCGCCGAAGCCCATCATCCGGGCGGCGGAGGGTAACATCTCGCCGAACAGGTTGACAAAGCGGATGCCGGATTCCCGGCCCTCCTGCGGACTGAAATCGCGAAAGGTGAGCGAGCAGAGCGGCTCCCGGATCTCGTTTTGATCGGAGATCACGTAGAATTGCCCGGGGACCGCGCTGTTCAACTGTGCGGCTTCGATCCAGCCGAAGTGGTCGAGGGCATCGCTATATGAGGCACCTCCCAGGAATGACGACAGCGCCGTGACGCCGCCTACTGCGATCGTTGCGAGCGCCACGAACTTGTTTTTGAGCATCTCGAGCATGGCTCAGGGACTCCTGCAATGCCGACGGGCGGGCGGCCGCAGCCGTCGCCATCGGCAACCCATCCGCGCCCGCCTTACCTCGGGCAACAGACGCCACGGCCACAATCGGCGTAGTCCGGGGGACAGGCGTTGGCGGGGCTCGCCGCCAGTTGCAGCAGGGTGCAGGCGAGCAACAAGATCATAATCGCGCGCATGGCTCTGTCTCCTAATGCCTTGACAGTGAGCTTCACGGATCTCGTCATGATAGGGGGATGCACGATCCCCGGTTGTGACGCGCTTCACAAAGAAGCCACTAATGATTTATGGGAAGCAGGCCGGATCCGCTCAGCGCTGCCAGCCGTCCTCCGAGTACCGGATACCCGTGCGCCAGCCGTCGATCGCCGCCCGCACGTAGGGCACCATGTTGGTAGGCAGCGCGTCGAGCGGGAACCAGGCGAGCTGATCGCACTTGTCCGGCTCGAGGTTGTGCGGCGTGCCCGACCAGCTCAGCGCCTCGAAGAACAGGCCGATCCGCTCGTCGCGCGTGCAGCGGTGCACGACGTGGGCAAAACGGAGGTCATCCGGCCGGATCACGAGCCCGGCCTCCTCGGCGGCCTCGCGGCAGAGCGCTGCGCGCGCGGTCTCGCCGCCGTCCATGTGACCCGCGACCACGCTGTAGTTGCCGTCTTCGTAGCCGGTGTTGAACCGGCGGAGCAGCAGGATCCGGTTCTCTTGGACCAGGAACAGATGGACTTCCGGGATCAACCTGAAGCGTTGCATGCGGTCTCCATGGCATTGACATGATGATGATGAGTTGCGCGCGCCGGCCGATCGGTGCGACCTTCAGGCGGTGTAGCCCCTGACCACCGGCGAGAGAAGGCATGGCGATGGATGCAAGCGCGCTCAAGGAATTGCAGGCGCCGTTCAAGGAGCGTTATCGGGAGGCGCCCGCGACGGCGCTGATCACGCTCAAGGCCGAGGGCGCGATCGGCGAGGGGGTGACCTGCTCGGTGCAGACCGGCAAGGCGCTGATCGAGGCCGGGCTGCATCCGGCAACCGGCGGCTCGGGCCTCCACGCCTGCTCGGGCGACATGTTGCTGGAAGCGCTCGCCGCCTGCGCCGGCGTCACGCTGAATGCGGTCGCGACCGCGCTCGCGATCCCGGTCCGCAGCGGCAAGGTGAAGGTCGAGGGCGACCTCGACTTTCGCGGCACGCTCGGGGTCGCCAAGGACGCGCCGGTCGGCTTCAAGGACATTCGGCTGCGCTTCGAGCTCGACAGCGACGCCAGCGCGGACCAGCTCGCGACCCTGATCAAGCTCACCGAGCGCTATTGCGTCGTCTATCAGACGCTTCGCAACCCGCCGCCGGTCGCGATCGCCGCCGGCGGCGGCTGAGCGGCCGGCCTGCCGCCCGCGGCTATTTGCCGGCCCACGAAGCGGGGTCGGCTGCCGGGCCGAGCACGCTCAGCTTCGAGTGCGGCAGGTCGGTCTGATCCTCGATCCTGACCTCGATCAGGCCGGGGCCGTGCTTGTTCTCGGGGTCGAAGGCAAAGCGCGCCTCACGGCGCTCCCGCGGCCCGATCGCGTAGACCGACTTGCCCGCGGTCGGCGCGCCCGGCTCAAGGTCCAGAAGGTCGAGCAGGGTCGGATAGAGATCGATCAGCTGGGTCGGCGTGTCGACGATCCGCAACGGCCCGCGCGCGCCCGGCCGCTTGACCAACAGGAGCGCGTTGAGCGACGAGCGCAGCATCTCGTCGCTGGCGCCGAGGGTCGTCGACTTGCCGGCGGGCGCTGCCTGGTCCACGAACCCCACGCCGTGGCCGGTGTCGGCATGGACGACGATCGTCGCCTGATCGTAGCGGCCGAGCCGCCTGAGATGGTCGAGAAAGGCGACCACCAGCCGGACCGCGCAGCCCGCCTGGTCGACATAGGCCTCGATCCGCTCCCGCTTCCCGGGCTTCGAGCGGCCGACGTAGTTGCAGCTGCGGTCGAGCACGAACGGCCCATGCGGCAGCGCAGCGTGGGCGTAGACGTACTGGCCGTTCGGCGCGCGCAGATCCTCCTCGCGCACCAGCCGGCGCAGCATCATCAGGCCGGCATAGGGGTGCAACCCCTCGCGGATCGAGAGCGGCTTGCTCTGACCGGTCAGCAGCAGGAAGATCCGGTCGCGCAGCCGGCCCGCGACCGGCAGGGCTTCGTTGGTCAGGAAGTTGGGCGCGAAGCTCGCGAGCCAGATGTGCACCAGATCGTAGAGACCGGTATCGGCGAAGCCGCTGTCCTGCTCGTAGATATCGACGTTATACCAGAAGCGGTCGACATATTCATTGTTCCATTGCGGAAATGGCGAATACATCGAGACCTGGTAACCATGGTTTTTCAGCATCGGCAAGAGGCCGGTCGTGGTGCGCCAGCCATGGGTCCACGTCTGATAGTCGCCCTCGCGATACAGGGAGCCGGTAAAATAGCTGGCCGAGGAAGGCACCGTCGTGATGTAGTTGGAGACATTGTTGGCGAACAAATCGAAGCCGGTGAAGGCGGCATCGGCGCCGGCGCCCCGCAGCGCCGCCAGGAACGCATCGGTCTGCATCGTGTCGAGGACGATCTGATAGACATTGCCGGCGACGCCGGGCGCCCCCGTGGTCGGGACCTTCAGCGCCGCGAGGCGAGCGTGATGGGCGTAGGCGAAGGCGCCGAGATAGCCGAGGGCGAGCCCGACCAGGGCCAGCGAAAACACCGCCGCGATGGTCCGGCCGCGGCCGCGCAGCAGCTGCACGAGCACGAGCGCCAGCACGACCGCGAAGCCGGCCTCGACGATCGAATCCAGCACGGGCTCGGCGCTCACCATCTCGGAGCCGTCGAGCGGCCCGAGCTTGACCGGCGCAAAGACGTGGGCGAGCAGCAGGAACACGCCCAGGCAGAACAGGACGCAGGCCAGCGCCCGCGCCCCGCGAAGGTGCACCAGGGCGAGCAACCGGATAACGACGAAGGCGCCAAGACACAGCACCACGCCGAAACCCGTGATGTAGAGGAGCTGGTACCAGGGGAAGCCCCAGTCGTCACCGGAATCGGCGTAGATCGTGAAGGGGATGACGGCGAAGGTCGCGGTGAAGAAGGCAAGCGCCAGGAGGTAGTATTGGAGGCCGGGGCGGACCAGCCGGCGCCAGGCGCCACCGGTCGCGCTGGCAGCGGGCGCGCGTGCGGACGGCACGGGTTTCCCCGCGCGTCCCGCCTGCGTCACTGCGCGTTGCCCGCCTTGCTGGCCGGGCCGAGGACCGTCAGCGGCGACGACCGCGGGTGCCAGGGCTCCTCGATCCGCACCTCGATCAGATTGGAGCCCTGCAAGCTCGCGGCTTTGGGATCGAAGGCGATGCGAACCTCGCGCGGCGCATCGGCGTCCTTGGCATAGATCGAGCGGCCGTAGAGGTCCGCGGGCGGCGGGCTCAGGTCGAGGACGTCGAGCAAGGTCGGATAGAGGTCGACGAGCTCGGTCGGCGTCTCGACCACCCGCAGCGGCCCCTCGGCGTGCGGTCGCTTGATCATCAGCAAGGCCTGCACGTAGGAGAGCAGGCTCGCCTGCGGATAGCCGAGAATGCGGCCGGTTTTCTCCTTGGTCTTGCCGAGCGGCATCCAGTCGCCGGTGTCGCCGTGGATCACGATGGTCGCGGCCTCGTAGCGCCCGAGCCGCTTGAGCTCCTGCAGGAACGAGGCCACCAGGCCCAGCGAGCACTGCGCCTGCAGCAGGTAGCCCTCCACCGCCTTGATCGGCACGGCGCGCGTGCCGGTCGGGCCAACATAGCGGCAATCCCGGTCGAGGACGTGAGGCCCGTGGGGCAACAGCACATGGGCATAGATGTACTCGCCGTTCGCCGGGCGCGCGGCCTCCTCGTGCGCCAGCCGGCGCAGCACCATGGCGCCCGCGACCTGATGCAGCCCCTCGGTACCCGAGAGCGGCCGCGCTCGCCCGGTCAGCAGCTCGAAGACCGGGTCGGCCACGTCCGCCGCGAGCGGCAGGGCTTCGTTCGTCAGCATGTTCGGCGCGAGGCTCGCGAGCCAGATCTGGAGCAGGTCGTAGAACCCGGCATGCTGCACGCCCGTCTGTTGTCCGTAAATATCGACGTCGTACTCGAAGTGATCAACGAATTTCGTCTTCCAGCTCACGACTGGCGAGTACATCGAAATGCGGTAGCCGCGGTCTGACAAGGTCGGGAAGAGACCGCGGTCTTTCTGCCATCCGTGGATCCAATTGTTGTAATCTTTGCCCTGGAAGTAGGTGCCGGTAAAGTAGCTGGCAGCCGACTGCAGCGTCCAGACGTAGTTTGACACATTGTTCTTGAACAGGTCGAAGCCAGCGAAAGCGTCTCTGGTCCCGGTCTGCGCGAGAGCGTCGAGAAAGGCATCGGTTTGCATGCGGTCGAGGACGATGTGGTAGATGTTGCCGCTGATGGCGGCCGCATCGGCGGCAACCGCCTGCGGCTGCGCCGCGGCGGCGGCGCGACCGGCGGCCGCGGCGGGCGCCCGGCTGGCCTCAGCGTCTTGCTGATCGGCCCGCAGCAGAACGCCCGCATAGCCGAAGCTCGCCAGCAGCAGCGCCACCGAAAACAGGCCCGCGACCATCAGGCCGCGACCGCGTTGCAGCTGGAAGAAGACCAGGACCAGCGCCGCCAGCAGCCCAAGCTCGATCAGCGTATAGAGCAGCGGCTCGCTGCTGTGGAGCCTCGAGCCGTCGAGCGGCCCGAGCTGAATCGGGGCGTAGACGTGGGCGAGCAAAAGGAACGCGCCGAGACAGAACATGACGACGGCAATCGTCGCGGCGGCGCCGATATTGACCGCCGCCACCAGCCGCAGGACGACGGCAAAGCCGATGAAGAGGACGAGGCCGAGCGCCGCCACCAGGAGGAGCTCGTGGAACGGAAAGTCCCAGTCTTCGCCCGAATGCGCGTAAATCGTGAACGGGATGATCGCAAAGACCACCGTGAAGAAGGCGAGCGCGAGCAGGTGATAGCGCAGCCCCGGCAAGAAGATCCGGGCCCAACCGTCGCCGTTGGCAGCCACCCTACCCTCCATCGTCGCGGTCGCCGCGCGCGTACCAGAACAGGCGGCGGCCGTGCTCCGAGACGATCTCGCTGCGGACGATCCGGGCCGTGCTGGTCAGGTGGCGCGCGAAGGTTGCCTCATCATAGTCCGGGAAGATGTCCTCCCGCAACGCCAGCATCCGGGCGACCGTCGGGTCCGCCTTGGGCACGAACTCGATCACGCCCTGGGGTGCCAGGCCCGTCAGCCAGGCGAGGATCTGCCCGAGCGGCAGGTTGCGCGCGATCGCCAGATGGTGCTCGAAGGCCAGCGCCAGGAGCGCGTCGGCCTTGGCGCGGCCGGCAAAGCCGCTGCGCTCCAGCTGCCGCCAGCCCTGGTCCGGGCTCGGGTTGGCGGCGTCCAGGAACAACGGCAGAAAGTCGAGGTCGTCCTTCTGGGCGCGGCGAAAGGCGGCATCGAGCGCCTGCTGGTCGAAGTCGAAACCGACCACCCGCCTGGCGCCGGCGGCGAGCGCCAGCGCGGCATAGTCGCCGGTGTTGCAGCCGAGGTCGAACAGCAGCCCGGGCCGCGTCCGCGCGACGAACGCCTCGACGAAGCTGCGCTTGGCGGCCTCCTCGGCAGCTCGATAGCTGTGCTGCCGGGCATAGTCGCCCCAGGCGCTCGGCACGCCGTCGGCCGGCTCGAGCCGGGCGATCCAGCGCCGCAGTTGTCCGAGCAGGCCCTGGAAGGCGGCCGGCGACAGCCGCGCGCGGCGCGCCTTCTCGATGTTCGGGGCGGGCTCGCGCATCGCCTTCGCATGCAGGCGCGCCTGCAGCAGCACGTGCGCCAGAAGGTTCCACGACAGGCGGCTTCGCCACGGCAGCAGCCGCGCGAGCTCGACCGTGGCAATCCCCTCCAGGCTGCCGCGATACCAGGCATTGTGGGGGACCCCGAGCAGCGCGCGCAGCAGCAGCGGGTTCAGGAACTGCTCGCAGAACTGGCGGTGGCCGAGCCAGAGTTCGCCCTCGCGCCGGCAGCGCAGCGACAGAAGGTCGATGAATACCGGCCGGCTGCCGCGGAACTGGACATTGTAGGCGCTCGCATCGGCGAGCGTGGCGCCGGCGGCGAGCGCCTCGAGGTGCAGGTCGAGATGCAGCAGAGCCGCCGCCTTGAGCGCCGCAAAGCTCCACTCGTAGGGGAACGAGAGGTAGGGGATCGGCGGATGCTCGACGACGTAGCGGGCAGTCTGGGCCGCCTCGCCGAGCCCGGCCGGCGCGACCTCGCGGCTCTCGACCAGCCAGCCCTTGCCCTCGAGCCGCGCGAGCAGCCCGCCGGTCGCGCAGCCGCTCGTAGTCCAGCACGGCGCTCTCGTTGACGGTCCGATAGATCCGATCGCCGTCGACGAAGACCTGGCCCGCGGGGTCGCGAAACGACCCGGCCGCGGCGGCGAGCGTCATTCGCCTGCGGTCGGGTCGCCCGGATCGTCGCCCGGCCGGCGCTTGTCGTCCGACGCCGAGAACAGGGACTTGAACTTGTGCCAGTAGCGCCCGAGGACCACCGAGGCCGCCGCCAGCCCGGCGATCAGCCCTTGCAGCAGCATGCTGCCGACGCCCGGATCGAGATAGGCGTGGGCATCGCGGGTCGACAACAGGAGCGCGCCCAAGGCGAGCGCCGCAATCGAGGCGAGAGGTCTCATCCGACCGCCATTTTGTGTCAGGCAACTGTCATGCAACTGTCACGCTTACGCGACTTCGCAGCCCGGTTCAAGCCGGATCGCGCCGGCCTCGCCGGACGTCGACCGGGGGCCGCGCGAACGGGCAAGGCTGCGGCTTTGCGCCGCCCGCGATCAGTGGCGGAAGTGGCGGATGCCGGTGAACAGCATCGCGGCACCCGCCTCGTCGGCGACCGCGATCACCTCGGCATCGCGCAGGCTGCCGCCCGGCTGGATCGCGGCGGTGGCGCCGGCCCGCAGCGCCGCATCGAGGCCGTCCGCGAACGGGAAGAAGGCATCCGAGGCGACCACGCTGCCGACGATCCGGGACTCTTTCTCCTCGGCCTCGCGGCTGACCAGCGCCGCCTTCTCGACCGCGATCCGGACCGCGTCGACCCGGCTCATCTGGCCGGCGCCGACCGCGACCGTGGCGCCGTCCCTGGCGAACACGATCGCGTTCGAATGCACGTATTTCGCGACCGTGAAGGCAAAGCGCAGGTCGGCGCGCTCGGCCGCGGTCGGCGCCCGCTCGGTCACGACCTTGAGGTCGTCCTCGTTCGGCTGGCCGGCGTCGCGCTCCTGGACCAGGAGACCGCCGATCATCGAGCGCATGACCAGCTCGCCCGGGCGCGGCTCGAGCACGCCGCCGGTCAGCAGCAGGCGCAGGTTCCGCTTGGCGCTCAGCACCGCCCGCGCGGCACTCGTCGGCCGCGGGCGCGATCACGACCTCGGTGAACACGCGTGCGATCTGCTCCGCGGTCGCCTGATCGAGGGGCCGGTTGAGCGCCACGACGCCGCCGTAGGCGCTCTGCGGGTCGCAGGCGAGGGCGCGGCCGTAGGCGGCGGCGAGGTCGGCGCCGATCGCGACCCCGCAGGGATTGGCATGCTTGATGATCGCGACCGCGGGTTCGCCGAACTCGCTGATCAGCTCGAAGGCGGCATCGGCGTCGGCCAGATTGTTGAAGGAGAGCGCCTTGCCCTGGACCTGCTCGGCGGCAGCGACGCTCGGCCGGCCGGTGTCGGTCGTATAGAAGGCCGCCCGCTGATGCGGGTTCTCGCCGTAGCGCATGGTCTGGCGGCGGGTGGCGCCGAGGACCAGGCGCTCGGGCAAAAGGTCGCCCTCGCGGTCCGCGAACCAGCGCGCGATCGCCCCGTCGTAGGCGGCGGTGCGCGCGAACGCCTTGGCCGCGAGCCGCGGCGCAGGGCTTCGCCGGTATCGCCGCCCTGGGCCTGGAGCGCGGCGATCACCGGGCCGTAGTCGGCCGGATCGACGATCACGGTGACGGCGGCGTAGTTCTTGGCGGCGGCGCGGATCAGGGCCGTGCCGCCGACGTCGATCATCTCGACCGCCTCCGCGGCGCCGGCATCGCCGGCGATGGTCGCCTCGAACGGGTAGAGGTTGACCACCACCAGATCGATCGGCGCGATGTTCAGCGCCTCGATGGTCGCCATGTGGGCCGCGAGATCGCGGCGCGCGAGGATGCCGCCGTGGACCGCGGGATGCAGCGTCTTGACCCGGCCGTCCAGGATGCCGGCGACGCCGGTCAGCGCCGCGACGTCGATCACCTCGAGCCCGGCGTCGCGCAAGAGGCGCGCGGTGCCGCCGGTCGAGACCAGCTCGATGCCGAGCCGGGTCAGCGCCTGCGCGAGCTCGGCGAGGCCCGTCTTGTCCCAGACCGAGAGCAGGGCGCGCCGGGTCGGCCGAGCGGTCATTGGCGGAGCTCCGAGGAGGACTTTTGTGGCTCTGGTAGCGGCTCAACCGCGCGCTCGCAAGCGCGCGATGAAGAAGCCATCGAGACCGCCCTGCTCGGCCAGATGGCAGGGCAGGATCCGGACCTCGCCGGCAGGCGTCCGCTCCAGAGCGAGGCCCGAGAGCTCCTCGGGCGCAATGGGCCAGCGCTCCAGCGGCAGGCCGTCCGCAAGCGCCGCCTCGACCAGGAGAGCCCCTTCCTCCGGCTGCAGCGAGCAGCTGGCGTAGACCAGCGCTCCGCCCGGCGCCAGCATCGGGGCCGCGGCCGCCAGGAGCTGGTGCTGGAGCTTGGCGAGGCGGGCGACGTCGGCCGCGCTCTTGTGCCAGGCGATGTCGGGGTGGCGGCGGATCGTCCCGGTCGCGGTGCAGGGGGCATCGAGCAGCAGGCCGAGGGCGGGCTCGGCGGGGCGCCAGGCGCGCGCGTCGGCGACCACGACCTCGGCGGCGAGCCCGAGACGCTCCAGATTGGCGCGCAGACGCTGCGCCCGCCTGGGCGAGGCCTCGAGCGCGATCACCCGGGCGCCGGCCGCCGCCAGCTGGGCGGTCTTGCCGCCCGGCGCGGCGCAGAGATCGATCACCGTGGCGCCCGCGAGCCTCGGGCAGCAGGCGGGCGGGCAGCGCGGCCGCGGCATCCTGCACCCACCAGGTGCCGTTCGCATAACCTGGCAAGTCCTCGATCGCGCCGCCCGCGGCCCGCCGCAGCGTGTTGCCGTAAAGATGCCGGGCATCGAGGCGGCGCGCCCAGACCTCCGGCTGCTCCTTGACCGTGAGGTCGAGCGGCGGCTCGAGCAGATGGGCAAGAGCAATCGCGCGCGCGCGCTCCTCGCCATAGGCCGCCGACCAGCTCTGCCAGAGCCAGTCCGGGGTGTTGAGGCGGGCTTCGTCCTGCGCCTCGATCAGCCCCTGGCCCTCGCGCGCGACCCGCCGCAGCACGGCATTGACGAGGCCGCGCGCGAAGGTCTCCCGGCCGCTCGCCAGCGCCACCGTCTCGCCGACCGCGGCGTGCGCCGGGGTCTTGAGGAACAGCAGCTGGACCGCGCCGAGCCGGAGCAGATTGCGCACCCGGACCGACTTGGGCGTCGCCCGCAGGAAGCGCTCGAGCATGGCATCAATCTGGCCGAGCCGGCGCAGCGTGGTCGCCGCCAGCAGGCGCGCGTGCGCCCGGTCACGCGCCGTAAGCAGGCCCTGCCGCGGGTGGCCGGCCAGGACGTCGTCGAGCGGCCGCTGCTCGCCGAGCACGAGATCGAGCACATCGAGCGCGATCCGGCGGGCGCTGTTCGGGACCGCGCTCGGCGGGGCCGGCATCGGATCGAGCGCGATGCTCAGGCCGCCGGCTGGTCGATCGGCCGGCCCGCCAGGGCCTGCTCGATCAGCAGGGCGGTCGCGGCCGCGCCATAGAAGGCGACGAAGGTGCCAAAGCGCGGCCCCTCGGTCTGCCCGAGCAGGATCTCGTAGAGCGCCCGGAACCAGCCGCGCAGGTTGGCGGCAAAGCCATGCCGCTTGCCGATCTCGTAGACCTCCTCTTGGATCGCCAGGGCCCCCTGCTCGAAGCCCGCCTGCTCGAGGCCGGAGCGCCGCTCGAACCCATCGAGCCAGCGCGCGAGCTCCTCGAGCGCCGGCCGCTCGGCAGCCGTGGGCAACCGGTAGGCCTTGGCGGGCTTGACGAAATCCCGGTAGTAGGCAAGCGCGTGTCCGACCAGCTCGTCCAGCAGCGGCGCGTTCGCAGGCGTCGCCTGGCTTGCGTAGCGGTTGATGAAGCCCCAGAGCACGTCCTTCGCCTCGGCGTTCACGACCGAGGCGAGATTCAGCAGCATCGAGAAGCTGATCGGCAGGCCGCCCGGGGGCGGCTGGCCGTTATGGATGTGCCAGACCGGGTTGTGGTAGCGCTGCTCCAGGGTCTGCTCGGGAAAACGGTCGAGCAGGCCGAAATAGTCGTCGACGTTGCGCGGGATCACGTCGAAATAGAGCCGCTTGGCCTTGCGCGGCGCCTGATACATGAAGAGCTTCAGGCTCTCCTTGGTGCCGTAGGTGAGCCACTGGTCGCAGGTGAGGCCGTTGCCCTTGGACTTCGAGATCTTCTGGCCGCCTTCGTCCAGGAACATCTCGTAGGCAAAGCCCGCGGGCGGCGTGCCGCCGAGGATGCGGCAGATCTGCCCGGAAAGCTTGGCCGAGTCGATCAAGTCCTTGCCGTACATCTCGTAGTCGACCTCGAGCGCTGCCCAGCGCATCGCCCAGTCCGGCCGCCACTGCAGCTTCGCCTGGCCGTCCAGGGCCGACTGCTCGACCAGCCGGCCGGCCTCGTTCCGGTAGGTCACGGTGCCGGCCTCGGGATCGGTCGCAAGGATCGGCACCTGGAGCACGCGGCCGCTCTCCGGACAGACCGGCAGGATCGGGCTGTAGGTCTCGCGCCGCTCGGAGCCAAGCGTCGGCAGCACGACCCGCAGGATCGCCTCGTGCCGCTCGAGCACGCGCCGCAGCGCCTCGTTGAAGCGCCCCGAGCGGTAGCATTCGGTGGCGCTCACGAACTCGTAGTCGAACCCGAAGCCGTCCAGGAACGCCTTCAGACGCGCGTTCATGTTCGCGCCGTAACTCTCTGCGGTACCGAACGGATCCGGGATCGCCGTCAAAGGCTTGTGAAGATGCTCGGCGACCTTACCGCGATCCGGAATGTTGTCGGGCACGGCGCGCAGCCCGTCCATGTCGTCGGAAAAGGCATAGAGCTTGGATGGCCAGCCCGAGAGCAGCTCGAACATCCGGCGCACCAGCGAAGTCCGGAAAACCTCGGCGAAGGTGCCGATGTGCGGCAGACCCGACGGCCCATAGCCGGTCTCGAACAGCACGAACCCCTTGGCCGGCATCCGGCCGCCCAGCCGCTCGATCAGCCCGACGGCCTCGACCACCGGCCAAGCCTTGCTCGTGCGCAACAGCTCCAGATCCTCCGCCATGGCTCAACCTCTACCGTCCGCTGCTCACCCAGGCAATGATCGATGCCTGTATCCGCCCGGGCCGCGGCGTGCCGTCAAGCTCGGAGACTGCTCGGAGGTATTGATTTCGTGATTTGGAGATCCGATCGTTAGCCCGGCCTCAAAAAGGCCATTGGCCTCTCAGGATGCTCAGCGTCGGCCATGCCATGACGACATCGATGCCGCAGATGAAATAGATGGCATCGAAGCGGTCTTTCCAAGGTTCCGTTAGGCGCGCCAGTTCCTCGGGTAAGAGCGCCGTCGTTGTGCAAACGAGCAACGTCGTGGCTGCCGCTCCGGCGTAGTGTCTGTCCGCTTTCTTGCCTACTACCCTTGGGACCGCCGCGCGTGCGCTTGCCTGATATTCCTCGGGAGACTCGGCCAAGACTAGTTCTCCTCGCTCCGTCTTGGCGCGTAGCTCGCGCCATTCCTTAAACATCTTCTTGTCCGCCGCGAGGGCTATCGTGACCTCGATGTTCAGGTGGAGGCCGTCGGCCCTCAGCTGAGCGTCTGGGAAGCCGCCGTCGGCCAGGAGTCGTTACCTCACACAGCTCACGGTTGTCACGCCAGATCGACCCGAACCAGCCTACGTGAAAGGCTTCGCGCAAGTAGTGCGGCGGGGCCCTGTCGGTGCAGAAGAACGTCTGCAAGCCCACGTCAGCCGCGTGATAGAACTCGCTCGGCTCGCGCCATTCCTCAAACCAACTTCTCGGGTCGGCTGAATCGGCCATCGGCCGCGTCAGCATGGCAAGCCGGGTGCCGGGATGGTGATTGTTCGCGGCCGGCCGCTCTCGCCGGGAAAGTCGTTGAACACCGCTTCGAGAATTGGATCGATGACTGCGCTCAGTGCGCGGCATCTGCCTGTGCTAACGGCGGTCATTTGATAGACCTGTTGCGACTCCTCTCCTTCCTGATGCGGCACTCTGACGATGCCGACGACGAGGGCGCGAGGGTACTGCCTCGCAACCGTGGTAACTCCGCCGTACCAGCCACCGCCCATGAAGTCCGGAGTGATGCTGCCGCTCGTGTAAGCGGCGCCAGGTTGCTGCGGGCCGACCCCGTAAGCAAGCGCCGCAACGTAATCCGGGGGCGCTTTTGGGTCCGGTGAGACAACTTGGAAACCTGCATCAACCAGCTTGCCGGCCAGTTTGGAAGCGTAGGTTCTGAACTCTATCGTGTCGGCCCTATTTGGGTCAGCAGCTACGACCGCGATTGTTTGACCCACATAGTCTTTCGGCAGATCTTGGAACACTTCAACGTTGGTCGTGACTTGATCGCGTGCGCACCCGACAAGGACAAGCGCTAAGCATATTATCGCGCCGATCCTCGCTACTGATGCCCCCTTCGATGCCATTCCAGACACTCCGACAGCCGCAGCGGCCACGAGGCAGGCAACCGTAGCACGCCTCCAATCGCCATGCCACTCTACCCAAGGTAGTATCGCCGGTTCACCAGCGCAAGGTGGCGATCGCGGCCGTGGGGAACTGGCCGTGACGGGCGCACAGCGCGGCGAGGCGCTCGGGGGCCGGCGACTCGCCGGGGCGGATGCCGAGCTCTGCGGCGTGGATGCCGCGGGTCACGAGCAGGCTGTCGTAGCCCGCGGCGGCGGCGCCCTTGATGTCGGTCACGAGGCTGTCGCCGACGACCAGGATGCAGGCGTCTTCGGGCTGGCCGAGAGCGCGGGCGGTGCGGTGGAAGATCAAAGGATCAGGCTTGCCGTGGTAGATCACCCGGCCGCCCTGCTCGAGGTAGCGTTGCGCGAGCAGGCCCGCGCAGGGGCTCGTGATGCCGCTCTGGCGGTGCACGACGAGGTCGGGGTTGACGCAGAGCATCGGCAGCTTGCCGGCTCTGGCCGCCGCGAACAGGGGATCGTAGCTGGCGAGCGGGTCGGCCTCGTCGAACAGGCCGACCGTGAGCAGGAAATTCGCCTGCTCGACGGCCTCGACGCGGCGATAGTCGAGGCCCTCGACCAGATCTATATCCCAGGCGGGGCCGATATAGAGGTAGGCGCGCCCGAGGGCGGCGTGCTCGGGGCGATCACGCAGCGCGAGCGCGTCGTGCGCCGCCTCGCCCGAGGTCATGAGCAGGTCGTAGGCGTCGGGGGGGACGCCGATCGCGGTCAGACGGCGGGCGGCAGAGGCGGCGCGCCGCGGCGCGTTCGAGAGCAGCGCCACGGGCTTGCCCGCCGCCCGCAGTGCGGCCAGCGTCTCGAGCACGCCCGGATAGGGCTCGATGCCACCGTGGATCACGCCCCAGAGATCGACGATCAGGGCGTCATAGGCGGGGGCGATCTCGCCCAGGCTTGAGAGCAGCGGAACCGGCGCTGCCGGCGTCACCAAGGGGCATGTCCTCCGCGTCGGGGCCGCAGCCGCGAGCGCCGGGTCTATGCCATGGACCGGCCCCCCTTGGGAAGCCGCGGCGGCTCGCGCGTCCGGCGCTCAGGCGGCGTGCGGGCGCGCCAGGTCGAAGGCGCCGTCGGCGGCCGAGAGCGCCCAATCGCCGGGCAGCGCTATCGCGCCCTCGTCGAACCCGACGCGGCTCACCAGGAGCCGCGGTCCGGCCGGCCCGAAGGCGCGCTGCAGCTCGAGCAGGACCGGATCGATCGGGTCATCGGCGGCGCCGAGCGCAAAGCGCGCCGCTTCGAGCAGCACGAAATCGAAGCCGCCCGCGCCGAGCTCGGCCGCATCGAGCGGCGGCGGGCCGATCCGCCGCAGACAGAAGCGCACGCCGCGCCGCCGCATGCGCGCCTGCGCCGCGCCGCCCGGCTGATCGCGCAGCGCGTGATCGAGCGCCAGCACCAGCTGCGCGCCGAGCGCCGGGTCGTCGCCGAGCTGGCGCTCGAGCTCGGCGGCGAAGGCGGGATCGCACAGACTGTCGTCCGCGATGCCGCACACCATCGTCACCTCGCGCTCCTCGGCGCGGGCCTCGCGCAGCAGCTCGGCCGCGCGCCGCAGCAGGCGCTGATCGATCGTGCCGAGCAGCCCGCAGCGCGCCGCGCTCGCCCGATAGCGCGCCGGCGCGAGCGGGCTGTCGTCGGCACCATGCAGGCGCGGCAAGGCGTGATAGAGCGCGGCGGCCGGCCGCTCCAGGCTCGCGATCGGCCGCAGACCGACGTCGACCCGCCCCTCGGCAAGCAGCTGCTGCAGCTCGCGCGGGCCGATCGTGCCGGGCGCCTCCAGGCGAACCTGCAAGGGCCACCGCTCCTCGGGCGGTCGCTCCGGCGCCGCACTTCCGGCGGTCGCTGCCGCCGGCGCCCCGGTTGCAAGTGCCGCGCGGCGGCGGGCCGCCGGCGCCGGCGCGGCCGCTGCCGGCTCGGCGGAGCGGTCGCGGCGCCGGACCCGGCGCAGGCGCAACAGCGCCCCGAACCCCACCACCGCGATCACGGTGGTGAGCGCGAGCGGCCCGACCAGCGGTTCGATCAGCGGCGCCGGCAACAGCAGGACGGCGGCCGCCACCCCTGCCAGATAGCCGAGCAGCAGCGCCAGCCAGAACAGAGTCGGCATGATGGTCACCTCCGTCAGAGGCGACCAAGCTTGCTGGTTGAATCTTGTCTTAAGGTTAACGGCGGGATCCGTGAGCGCCGGCCGCTGCCACATCGACTTCGCTCGTCCTTGGCTCGTTCGTCCCGGGCGCGCGCGGATCAGGCGGCGCGCTCGAGAAACACCGTGCCCAGCGGCGGCAGGGTCAAGGCCAGCGAATACGGGCGGCCGTGCGAGCCGAAGTCGTCGGCGCTGAGGCCGCCGCCATTGCCGATGTTGGCGCCGCCGTAGACCCCGGCATCGCTGTTGACCCGCTCGCGGTAGTGGCCGGGCAGCGGCACGCCGATCCGGTAGCCGTAGCGCGGCACCGGCGTGAAGTTCGAGACCACGACCACGATCCGCTCGGGATCGGCGCCGCGGCGCAGGAAGGCGAGCACGCTCTGCTCGTTGTCGTGGAGCTCGAGCCACTCGAAGCCCTCGGCCTCGCAGTCGCGCTCGTGCAGCGCCGGCAGCTCGCGATAGAGATGGTTGAGATCGCGCACCAGCTGCTGCACGCCCCGATGCGCCGCATGGTCGAGCAGATGCCAGTCCAGGCTGGCATCGTGGTTCCACTCGCGCCCCTGCGCGAACTCGCCGCCCATGAACAAAAGCTTCTTGCCCGGATGGCCGAACATGAAGCCGTAATAGGCGCGCAGGTTCGCGAACTTCTGCCAGCCGTCGCCCGGCATCTTCGCCAAGAGCGAGCCCTTGCCGTGCACGACCTCGTCATGGCTGAGCGGCAGGATGAAGTTCTCGGTGAACGCGTAGATCAGGCCAAAGGTCAGCTCGTGGTGATGATACTTGCGATGCACGGGATCTTCGCTGATGTAGTGGAGCGTATCGTGCATCCAGCCCATGTTCCATTTGTAGCCGAAGCCGAGACCACCGAGATAGACCGGCCGCGAGACGCCGGGCCAGGCGGTCGAACTCCTCCGCGATCGTGGTCGCACCCTCGACGTCGCCGTAGGCGAGCTCGTTGAGCCGGCGCAAAAGCGCGATCGCGGCCAGGTTCTCGTTGCCGCCGTGCTCGTTCGGGATCCACTCGCCCGCCTTGCGCGAGTAGTCGAGATAAAGCATCGAGGCGACCGCGTCGACCCGCAGGCCGTCGATGTGATAATGCTTGAGCCAGAACAGCGCGTTGGCGAGCAGGAAGTTCGCGACCTCGCGCCGGCCATAATTGTAGATCAGCGTGTTCCAGTCGAGATGGAAGCCGAGGCGCGGGTCGGCGTGCTCGTAGAGGTGGGTGCCGTCGAAATAGCCGAGACCGTGCGGATCGGTCGGGAAATGCCCGGGGACCCAGTCGAGCAAGAGCCCGATGCCGGCCGCATGGCAGCGGTCGACGAAGCGGGCGAACGCCTCCGGCGGCCCGTGCCGGCTGGTCGGCGCGAACAGGCCGATCGGCTGATAGCCCCAGGAGCCGTCGAACGGGTACTCCGAGACCGGCAAAAGCTCGAGGTGGGTGAAGCCCATCTCCTTGACGTAGCTGACCAGCCGGTCCGCCAGCTCGTCATAGCTCAGATAGCGGTTGCCCTGCTCCGGCACCCGCATCCAGGAGCCGATGTGGCACTCGTAGATCGAGATCGGCGCCTCGCGGGCGTTGCTGCGCGCACGCGCATGGATCCACTCGGCATCCGACCAGGCGGGCGGGTCGAGCCCGGCGACCACGGAGGCGGTCCGCGGCGGATGCTCGGCGGCGAACGCCAGCGGGTCGGCCTTGAGCGGCAACAGCTCGCCGTGCGGCCCCTTGAGCTCGTATTTATAGACCTCGCCGCGCCCGACGCCCGGCAGGAACAGCTCCCAGACCCCGCACTCGATGCGCTTTCGCATCGGATGCCGGCGACCGTCCCAGCCGTTGAAGCCGCCGACCACCGAGACCCGCCCGGCGTTCGGCGCCCAGACCAAAAAGGCGGTGCCGGCGACGCCGTCCAAGGTCATCGGATGGGCGCCGAGCTTCTCGTAGAGGCTGAGGTGGTTGCCCTCGGCCATCAGATAGACGTCGATCTCGCCCAGGATCGGGGGGAAGCGGTAAGGGTCGTCGATCTCGACCACCTCGGGGCCGACCTCGAGGCGCAGGCGATAGGCAAAGCGCGCCTTTAAGTCCGGCAACGGGATCACGAACAGGCCATCGGCATGGACGCGCGAGAATTCCCCGGCCGCGGCGCCGCTCGCGGCGTCGACCAACCAGACCCGCGCGGCCTGCGGCTGGAAGCTGCGCACCACGAGGCCGCCTTGCGGGGCGTCGTGCATGCCGAGCTGGGCGAACGGATCGCCATGGTCGCCCCGCACCAGCGCCTCGATGGCGCCCGGATCGACCAGCTGCTGTCGGGTCCTAGTCGTCGGCATCGCGGGTCGCCTCCAGCTCGAGCAGGCTCGACACGCCCTTGAGCGGGATCCGCACCCAGAGCGGTCGGTTGGCAGCCTCGTAGCAGATCTCGTAGAGCGCCTTCTCGAGCAGGAAGAGGTTCAACAGGCGATCCACCGCGGCCGCGTCCTCGGGGTAACTCGGGCAGCCGGCGATGGTTTCCCGGTAGCCCGCGAGAAACGCCGCCGTCGTGGCCGCGCGCCAGTCCTCGGCGAGCGCGCGCACGACCTCGCCGCTGCCCGGATGGACCTCGGCCAGGCTCATGACCGCAGCCCAGGCGGCGTAGTCGAACGAGCGCAGCATGCCGGCCACGTCCTTGAGCGGCGACGACTTGGCGCGGCGCTCGGCGAGCGGCCGGGCCGGCTCGCCCTCGAAGTCGAGGATGAAGAAATCGTTCTGGGCGACCAGCACCTGGCCCAGGTGGTAGTCGCCGTGGATCCGGGTCTTGGCCGCGGCCGGCAGCTTGGCGCTCAGGGCCGCGATCCGGTCGTGGCAATCCTGGCGGCGGCCGAGCAGCGCCTGCGCCTGCGCCCGATCGCCCTCGTCCAGCCGCGGCAGCGCCTGCCTGAGCGCCTTGAACGCGGCCTCCGCCTGGCGCTGGCCGGCGCGCTGCCAGGCCTTGAGGTCCGCGTTCGTGATCGGCTCGGCCGAAAAGGCCGGATCCTTGGTCGGGATCGCCAGCGCCCGGTGCAGCTCCGCGGTCCGCTCGCCCAGCACGCGCGCCTGCGCCAGATAGAAGCCGTGCGGGTTCTCGGCCGGCGCCGCGGCCGGCTCCGGCCCGGCGGCGGCGTGCAGGCGCAGCTCGTCCAAGGTCCGGTGCAGATAGTCGATCGTGTAGACCCAGCCGTCGCCCTGGTTGCGCACGAAGCCGAAGGCCGCCGCGAGTGCGGTCGGCCGGCCGTCGGCATCGATCCGCTCGATCGCGCCGAGCAAGGGCGGCGTGTTGGCAAAGCCGCGCTTCCTCGATCAGGAAGCGGCCGATCTCGATCTCCGGCTGCACGGCGGCCGCGAGCTTGCGGTAGGCCTTGAGGACCACGCGATTGCCGATCATCGCCGAAGAGTTGCTCTGCTCGACCGCCGAGCGCTTGATCTCGACCTCCGGCGGGATCTCGACGCCGGCCAGCGCCGAGGTCGACCAGCAGCGGATCGTGCCGCTGGAACCCGCGATCTCCGCCCCGCGGCGGATCGCATCGAGGGCGGCGAGCGGAAACTCGGGGCCGGCCATGGCATCGTAGAGGGCGCCTACCTTGGCGCCGCGGCGCACCTGGGCCAGCGCGAAGGAGAGCAGCGGCCAGCCGTGGCTCAGCGCCTGGTCGTCGTAGCTGGTCGCGAGCGGCAGGAAGTAGCGCTGCGGCGCGCCGCCGCCGGCGAGCTCGACCTCGATCTCGGCCAAGAGGTAGTTGTCCTTGCCGCCCGGCAGCTCGGCCCAGGCCGCGACCTTGGTATTGGCGATGGTCAGATCCTTGGCGCCGAACCAGCGCTGGTTGGCAAGGAACGCCGGCAGGACGTCGCTCGCCAGCTCGCGCGCGCCCTGGCCCTCGAGCACCGCGCGCCAGCCATCGCGGATCACGAGCGTGATGAAGTCGGGCAAGGGCTCCGGGATCGGCTCGTGCCAGCGCGGCAGCTCGGCCGCCTCGGCGAGCACGAACCAGTAAAAGCCGTGGCCCGGCAGCGTCAAGAGATAGGGCAAATCCCCGATCGGCGGGAACGGGCTGCGCCCGAGCAGCTCGACCGGGACGCAGCCCTTGAAGCTGCTGAGGTCGAGCTCGACCGCCTGCGCCGAGCGCGCGAGGTTGGCAACGCACAAGATGCGGTCGCCCTCGTGCTGGCGCAGGTAGGCCAAGACCTTGCGGTTGCGCGGGTAGAGCAGCCTCAAGCTGCCGCGGCCGAACGCCTGGTGCGTCTGGCGGACCGCGATCATGCGCTTCATCCAGTTGAGCAGGGACGCCGGCTCGCGCTGCTGGGCCTCGACGTTGACCGCCTCGTAGCCGTAGATCGCATCCATGATCGGCGGCAGGTAGAGCCTGGCCGGATCGGCGCGCGAGAAGCCGCCGTTGCGGTCGGGCGACCATTGCATCGGCGTGCGCACGCCGTCGCGATCGCCGAGGAAAATGTTGTCGCCCATGCCGATCTCGTCGCCGTAGTAGATGATCGGCGTGCCCGGCAGCGACAGCAGCAGGCTGTTCATCAGCTGGATCTTGCGCAGGTCGTTCTCGAGCAAGGGTGCCAGCCGGCGCCGGATGCCGAGGTTGAGCCGCGCCCGCTTGTCGGCGGCATAGAAGTTCCAGAGATAGTCCCGCTCCTTGTCGGTCACCATCTCGAGCGTCAGCTCGTCGTGGTTGCGCAGGAAAATTCCCCACTGGCAGCTGCCCGGGATGTCCGGGGTCTGGCGCAAAATGTCGGCGATCGGATGCCGGTCCTCCTGGGCGATCGCCATGTACATCCGCGGCATCACGGGAAAGTGGAACGACATGTGGCACTCGTCGCCGTCGCCGAAATAGGGCAGCACGTCTTCCGGCCACTGGTTGGCCTCGGCGAGCAGCATCCGGCCGGGGAAATACCGGTCCATCTCGGCCCGGATGCGCTTCAGGATCGCATGCGTCTCGGGCAGGTTCTCGTTGATCGTGCCGTCGCGCTCGACCAGATAAGGGATCGCATCGAGGCGCAGGCCGTCGATCCCCATGTCCAGCCAGATAGTGCAGGATGCGCAGGATCTCGCGCAGCACCTGCGGATTGTCGAAGTTGAGGTCGGGCTGGTGGTGATAGAACCGGTGCCAGAAATACTGCTGGGCGACCGGGTCCCAGGTCCAGTTCGACGGTTCGGTGTCGATGAAGATGATGCGGGTCTCGGGATAGCGCTGGTCGGTGTCGTTCCAGACGTAGTAGTTGCGATGGCCGGAGCCGCGCCGGGCGGCGCGGGCGCGCTGGAACCAGGGATGCTGGTCGGACGTGTGGTTGATCACGAGCTCGGTGATCACGCGCAGGCCCCGGTCGTGCGCCGCCCGCACGAAGCGCTTGAAGTCGCGCATCGTGCCATAGGTCGGATTGACGTTGCGATAGTCGGCGATGTCGTAGCCGTCGTCGCGCAGCGGCGAGGGATAGAACGGCAGCACCCAGAGCGTGTCGATCCCCAGTTCCTGGACGTAGTCGAGCTTTTGCATCAGGCCGGTGAAGTCGCCAATGCCGTCGTTGTTGGCATCGAAGAAGGCTTTGATGTGCAGCTGATAGATCACCGCATCTCGATACCACAACAGATCGCGGCGATCGATCATCGCGTTCCGCCCTCTCGCCAGCACTGACAGATCAAGTCGGCAGACCGGGTGGCACAATCCGCCAGATCGCGCAAGGGTTGACCTGCGGATCGAGCCACATTTGCTGCGTCTTGCCGTGCCAGGTGAAGCTGTCGCCCGAGAACAGCTCCTCGACCTCGACGCTCGCCCAGTCGGGCAGGGCCAGCTCCCACAGCGGCACCTCGAACTGGCAGCCCTGCGGCTGGTGCGGGTCCAGGTTGACCGCAATCAGGATCACGTTGTCCTTGGCGGCGGTCATCTTGCCGTACAGCAGGACCTGATCGTTCCAGGCATTGTAGAAGCGGAGATTGCCGAACTCGTGGAGAGCCGGGTTCTCGTGCCGGATCCGATTGAGCCTGGCAACGTAGTCGCGGATGTTGCCCGGCCGGTCGTAGTCCCAGACCTTGATCTCGTACTTTTCGGAATCGAGGTATTCTTCCTTGCCGGGGATCGGCGTGCCCTCGCAGAGCTCATAGCCGTTGTAGATGCCATAGACGGTCGAGAGCGTCGCCGCCAGCACCAGGCGGCTCTGGAAGCCGGCGCGGCCGCTGGTCTGCAGGAACACCGGGTTGATGTCGGGCGTATTGGCGAAAAAGTTCGGCCGCATGTACTCCTTGGGCTCCTCCCGGGTGAGCTCTGTCAGATACTCGGTCAGCTCGGCTTTGGTAGTGCGCCAGGTAAAGTACGAATACGACTGGGTGAACCCGATCTTCGCCAGCTGCTTCATCATCTTGGGCCGGGTGAAGGCCTCGGCGAGGAAGATCGCGTCCGGATGGCGATCGAGCACCTCGCGGATCAGCCATTCCCAGAACGGCACCGGCTTGGTGTGCGGGTTGTCGACCCGGAAGATCTTGACGCCCTGCTCGATCCAGAAGAGCACGATGTCGCGCAGGGCATACCAGATCGCGGGCAACGCATCGCGGTAGAAGTGGACGTTGACGATGTCCTCGTATTTCTTGGGCGGGTTCTCGGCGTACTTGATCGTGCCGTCGGGCCGCCAGTCGAACCAGTCGGGATGCTGCTTGATCCAGGGGTGATCGGGCGAGCATTGGATCGCGAAGTCGAGCGCGATCTCGAGACCGTGGGCGTGCGCCGCCGCGACCAGCCGGCGGAAGTCCTCGAAGCTGCCGAGCTCGCGGTGGAGGGCGTCGTGGCCGCCGTCCCCGCTGCCGATCGCATAGGGGCTGCCCGGATCGTCCGCAGCCGGGGTCAGCGTGTTGTTGCGCCCCTTGCGGTTGACCCTGCCGATCGGATGGATCGGCGTGAAGTAGAGGACATCGAAGCCCAGGCCCTGGACGTAGGGCAGGCGTTCGATGACGTCATCGAAGGTGCCATGCCGCTTCGGATCACCGCTCTGCGATCTGGGAAACAGCTCGTACCAGGCGGCGAACTTGGCGGCCGGCCGGTCGACCAGGACCTCGAGCTCGGACTTGTAGCGCGACGCGTTGGTGCGGATGCCGGCCCGGCGCAGGAGCTGGCGGACGCTCTCGCCGAGCAGGATCTGGAGCAGCCGGCCGTGGTCGCCCGCCTGCGCCTCGACCTCCTCGAGCAGGGTCTTCAGGGCCTCCCGATCCGCCCCCTTGGCTTCGGCGCGCGTGCGCTCGAGCAGCTCCCGCCCCTCGGTCAGCTCGAGGCCGACGTCGAGACCGGCATCGTGCTTCTTCATGACCTCGGCGCGCCAGCTCTCGAACAGGTCGCGCCAGGCCTCGATCGTGTAGCGGTAGCGGGCGTTGCGGGTGACCGGGAACTGGCCGCCCCA
>CAWCRU010000003.1:0-31834 GCA_963798075.1 uncultured Alphaproteobacteria bacterium
CATGAACCCGAAACGGCAGGTGGTCACGAAGACCGACCTCGCCAAGGTCGAGACCTGCTTCGCGCTCGAACCCGATACCGCCTGCAGGGGAGCCGAAAAGGCCTTCGTGGCGTACGCCGGGAAGATCACCGAGCTGTGGAAGGACGAACGGAAGCGGACGGAGGCTACGGACGACTGGTTCCGGGCGGTGGTGGCAAGGACCATCATTTTTCGGGCGGTGGAGAAGGTGGTCTCTGAAGCGGGCTGGTACGAGGGAGGCTACCGCGCACAGGTGGTCGCCTACATCTGCGCGCAACTCGCCAAGTGCACGCTCGATCTGTCCCGTGGCGGCCGGCTCGACTACCGCCGGATCTGGGGCATGCAAGGCTGTGACGAGGTCGTGCGCCGCCAGCTCGATGCGATCGGCGAGGTCATGATGCGGGTCCTTCGGACACCGCCGCGCGAGGGACAGAACATCAGCGAGTGGGCGAAACAGCAGGCGTGCCGCGAGACGGCGCTGCGGAGCGAGGTACCTATCATTCCGGGCCTTGAGGCCTGGGTCGTCGACACTGACACGGCTCGTTCGGAGATCCAGGAGACGCGGGCGACAGGAGAAGTGGATCGGGACCTGCAGATCATGCAGGACGTGCTGGCGATCCCGCCTGAGCGCTGGTCAGCGTTGCGGGCGCATGCTTGGACAGCGAGACTGATTCAGCCTTATGACGAAGCCGCCTTGCGTGCTGCCTGCGGAGAAATCGCACGACCTCCCAACGAGGCACAGGCACGACGGCTGCTAGCACTCGTCGAGCCTAGTCGAGAGACGGGCTGGGTATTTCCGGAAATGCGAAGTACGTGAGGGTCCCCGTCCCCGCTCGATGCGGCCGTGAAGCGCGATGGTGGTCTTCACCTCATATCATACTGACGCCGACGCTCAGGGCCCCTCAAATCCCACCGTTGACAACGTTATGTTCGACGTCTCATCTCGGTCAGCCGAGAGTTTTCTCAAACCCCGCCTGAGGACCAGGAGTTCTAAGTTGTTGTTTCGTCGAGCTGATCTGAGTGGGTACCGAATGGCCCAAGTGAACAGCCGCAGAGAAACCCGCCCGACAGAGACTATTTTCTGCTCCCCGCCGACCGGGTGAGGTGCACAGCCGTCCGCGAAAAACGGCGGAATTCCTGGGCTTCAGAGGGCCGATCCGCGGGCGGAGAGCGGGTTCGCTCAGCTGGTATTGGCGGAGGGAGTGGGATTCGAACCCACGGTACGCTCGCGCGTACAACGGTTTTCGAGACCGCCCCGTTCGACCGCTCCGGCACCCCTCCGCGCGGCCCGGCGCACCGGCCACGGACCCCGTATCTAGCCACTGGCCCCGACCGTCGCAAGGCCCGCGCCGGCCGGGCCGGGCAACGGGCGACCGCGGCCGGCAGGTGAGCGCCGCCGCGGCCCCCTTGGTGCCCCCGCGCGCTGGCGGACCCGTTCGTGGCCTCGCGTCGCAGAGCAGAGACCGCGGGGCTCGAGAGGACGCAGGCGTCGAGGCCGACCACCTTCCTCCGGGTGGGCATGGCTCGGCGACCGCGCCAGCGATCGTCCGGCCTGCGCGCCGGTCGAGGTATCGCAGGGTTGAAGCCCGGCGCACCGCGCTCGCCCGCGCCGGCAGCCCCGGTCCGGCGGCCCGCGAGGTGTGCTTTTCAAATCCAAAGCGGCCTCCTATCCTTGCCTGCAAGCTCGAAGATCGGACCGGGCGCGGCGAGCGCGACCTTCGGGCCGCAAACGGCCTGATCGGGCGCAGCATTCCAGAGGAGGCAACCATGAGACGTGCATTGCTGGCGGCGCTGCTGACCGCCGCATCGATCACGGCGGCGGGCGCCGCCGACAAGACCCTGGTGATCTCGATCCAGGCCGACCCGACCGGCTTCGACCCCGAGGCGGTCCTCAACAACACCTCGGGCTTCGTCATGGCCACGGTCTACGACAGCCTCGTGCGCTACAAGCCCGGCACCGTGGAGGTCGAACCGGGCCTCGCCGAAAGCTGGGACATCGCCGACGACGGCCTGACCTACACCTTCCATCTGCGCCAGGGCGTGACCTTCCAGGATGGCTCGCCCTTCAACGCCAAGACCTACGTCCAGGGCCTCGATCGCCTGTTCAAGAAGGACGATCCCACCTACATCTACAACAGCGGCCCGGTCGAGACCATGGCCGACTTCACCTACGACGCGGTCGACAGCTACCGCGCGGTCGACGACCACACCGTCGAGTTCAAGCTCAAGAATCCATCGGCGCCTTTCCTGGCCAGCCTCGCGATGGTCTGGAACGGCGTCGTCAGTCCGCCCGCAGTCGCCAAGTTTGGCAAGGATTTCCGGAACAATCCGGTCGGCACCGGCCCGTTCATCTTCAAAGAGTGGGCGCACGGCGATCAGGTGACCTTGGACGCCAACCCGAACTACTGGGGCGGCAAGCCCAAGGTCGACCGTCTGATCTTCAAGGTGATCCCCGAGCCGCAGGCCGCGTTCCTCGCGCTCAAGAACGGCACCGTGCAGATCATGGGCGACGTCGTGACCCAGGTGATCCCGGCGATCAAGGGCGATGCGAACCTCGAACTCCTGACCCAGACCGGCCTCACGATCAACGGCATCGGCATGCCGACCGACACCAAGCCCTTCGACGACGTCAAGGTGCGCCAGGCGCTCAACTACGCGGTCGACAAGCAGGCGATCAACGACAGCCTCTACAAGGGCCTCGCGGTCGCCATGACCTCGCCGCTGCCGCCCGCCGAATGGGGCTTCGACGACAGCCTCAAGGGCTATCCCTACGATCCCGAGAAGGCCAAGGCGCTTTTGAAGGAAGCGGGCTACCCCGACGGCTTCAAGGCCGAGCTCCTCGCCTACACCTCCGCCCGCGGCTACAACCCGGCCGGCGGTCAGCTCGCGGTCGCGGTCCAGGGCTACCTCAAGCAGGTCGGCGTCGAGGCGAGCGTCCAGCAGATGGAGTTCGGCGCCTTCCTCGCCAAGGTCCGCTCCGGCAAGTATGACGGCATGTTCATGACCGGCTGGTCCGGCGACAACGGCGACCCGGACAATTTCCTCGGCGAGATCTTCGGCAGCGAGCACATCCCGGTCGGCAACACCACCCGCTACCGCAACCCGGACCTCGACAAGGTCCTGCTCGAGGCGCGCCGCGAGAGCGACCATGCCAAGCGCATCGAGCTTTACCAGCAGGCGCAGAAGATGATCGACGAGGGCGCGCCCTGGATCATGGTCAACTCGACCCTCCAGGTCCGCGCCGCGCGCAAGGAGGTCAAGGGCTTCCAGCTCAACCCGACGCAGATGTTCTTCGACATGGAGAAGGTCTCGCTCGAACCCTGAGCGGGCCCGGCGCCGGTGGGCAGGGGCGCAAACCGTCGCTCCTGCCGCCGCCACGCCGCCTGGACGCAGACGTGGGATGCGGTGAGCGGCCGCCGGTGACGGACAGGGTCGGGACAAGGTGGCCGAATATCTCCTTCGCCGGCTGATCCAGCTCGCTTTCGTGCTGGTGGGCGTCAGCGTCGTCGTGTTCTTCGCCATGCGCGTCTTGCCCGGCGACGTCGCGCAGCTGCTGCTCGGCGACCACGCGACCCCGGAGCAGCTGCTGCGTCTGCGCCACCAGCTCGGCATCGACCAGCCGATCTACGTCCAATACATGCGCTTCGCGCTCGACGCGCTGCACGGCGACTTCGGCATCTCGACGCGCACCAACGAGACCGCGCTCCAGGCCGTCCTGATCGCCTTCCCGGTGACCTTGCAGCTCACGCTGGCCGCCCTCCTGATCGCGGTCGCGATCGGCGTGCCCGCGGGCGTGCTGGCCGCGAGCCGGCCCTACTCCTGGCTCGACAACCTCGTCATGACCGCGTCCTTGTTCGGCGTCTCGATGCCGATCTTCTGGCTCGGCCTGATGCTGATCCTGGTGTTTTCGGCCTTCCTCAACTGGCTGCCGCTCGGCGGCGTGCTGCCGATCGGCGCCGAGCTTGCGCGGGTCACCGGCATGCCGGTGATCGATGCCCTGCTCGCCGGCCGGCTCGATCTGTTCGGGCAGGCGCTCGAGCATCTGATCCTGCCCGCCTGCACGCTGGCTACGATTCCGCTGGCCCTGATCACCCGGATCACCCGCTCGGAGATGCTGGCCGCGCTCAGCCAGGACTACGTGCGCACCGCGCGCGCCAAGGGCGTCGCCGAGTGGAAGGTCATCTTCAAGCACACGCTGCGCAACGCCTTGATCCCGGTCGTGACCGTGATCGGCCTGCAGCTCGGCCTCTTGCTCTCGGGGGCGGTGCTGACCGAGACCATCTTCGCCCTGCCCGGGCTCGGGCGCCTCGTCGTCAACGCCGTCCTCAGCCGCGACTACCCGGTCGTGCAGGCCGTGGCGATCCTGACCGCGCTCCTGTTCGTCCTGGTCAACCTTCTGGTCGACATTAGCTACGCCTACCTCGACCCGCGGATCCGCTACCGATGATCGCGGCCGAGGGCGCCGCCACGCTGGTCGCGTCGACCCGCCGCCGCAGCCTGCTGCGCCTGGTCCGCCGGCCGACCGCCCGGATCGGCGCCCTGATCGTGCTGGCCTTCCTGCTGCTGACGCTCACGGCGCCGCTGATCGTGCCTTACGGGCCCCTCGACCAGGACTTCCTGCAGCCGCTCGCGCCGCCCTCGGCGGCCCATCTGCTCGGCACCGACCAGTACGGCCGCGATCTTTTGAGCCGCGTCATCTACGGCTCGCGCACCGCCTTGATGTCGATCCTGGTCGCCGACGGCATAGCCCTCGTGCTCGGGAGCTCGCTCGGCCTCGTCGCCGGCTTCTATGGCAGCCGCATCGACAGCCTGATCATGCGCCTGATGGACGTCCTGCTCGCCTTCCCCTACCTGCTGCTGGCGCTGATCATCGTCGCCGCCCTCGGGCCCAGCCTCCTCAACTCGATGATCGCGATCGGCATCGTCTACACGCCGCAATACGCGCGCCTGATCCGCGGCCAGGTCCTGGCCGTCAAGGCTCAGGACTTCGTCCAGGCGGCGGAAGCCCTCGGCGCCGGCCGCATGCGCCTGATGCTCCGCCACATCCTGCCCAACAGCTTCACGCCGATCCTGGTGATGGCAACCCTCCAGGCCGGCACCGTGGTCGTGGAGACCGCCGGCCTCTCCTTCCTCGGCCTCGGCGCCCAGCCGCCGTCGCCCGACTGGGGCGCAACCTTGGCCGATGGCCAGGGCTATTTCCTGACCGCCTGGTGGATCGCGACTTTTCCCGGCCTCGCGATCCTGATCGTGGTCCTGGGCTTCAACCTCTTGGGCGACGCCCTTCGCGACCACTTCGACCCGCGCCGGCGCTAGGTCTCGCCGCCGCCCGCCAGCTGCCAGTAGCGGAGCCACGCCCGCAGGCCGTCCTCGAACCGTTCGAGGCGGAAGAACTCGTTCGGCGCGTGATAGTCCTCATCCGCCGTCGAGAACGAGAAGAACACGGTCTCCTGGCCGAGCCGGCTGCGAAACTGCTCGCAGATCGGCAAGGTCGCACCCATCCGCACCCGGATCGCGTCCTGGCCGTAGATCTCCGCCAGCACGCGCTCGGCCAGCCGCAGGCCCGGATGATCCGCCGGGATCGCATAGGCGCGCGCGCCCTTGTCCGGCGGCCGGACCTCGATGCGCACACCGGCCGGGCAATGCCGGCGCAGGTGCAAGGCGATCCCGGCACCGATCGCCGCCGGGTCCTGGTCCGGGACCAGCCGGCAGCTGATCTTGGCGTGCGCCGCAGACGGGATCACGGTCTTGCCGCCCGCCCCCCGATAGCCGCCCCAGAGGCCGTTCACTTCCAGTGTCGGACGCAGCCATTGGCGCTCGAGCAGGCCGTAGCCCGCCTCGCCGCCGCCGGGAAGCGCGCCGATCGCCTCGAGATAGGCCGCCTCGTCGAACGGCAGCCGGCGAAGCCCGGCACGCATCGCGGCGTCGGCCTCGCGGGCCTCGTCATAGAAGCCCGCGACCGCGACCCGCCCCTGCTCGTCGTGCAGGCTCGCGACGAGGCGCGCGATCGCCGCCAGCGGGTTCGCGACCGAGCCGCCGTGGCGGCCCGAATGGAGGTCCTTGGCGGCGCCGAAAAGGCTGAACTCGAGAGCTACCAGGCCGCGCGCCGCGACCGTCACCGAGGGCAGGTCCGGGCGCCACATGGCACCGTCCGCCGAAAGCACCCAGTCGGCCGCGAGCGCCGCCGCATGGTCTTCAAGGAACGCCGGCAGGCTCAGGCTGCCGCATTCCTCCTCGCCCTCGATCAGGAAGCGAAGGTTGACCGGCAGCCGCCCGGTGGTCGCAAGGCAGGCCTCGGCGACCGCGATCGGGATCAGGAGCGGCCCCTTGTCGTCCGAGACCCCGCGCGCATAGATCCGGCCGTCTTGGACCCTCGGCTCGAACGGCGGGCTGGTCCAGGCCTCGAGCGGGTCGGGCGGCTGGACGTCGTAGTGGCCATAGACCAGGATGGTCGGTGCGCCGGGCGCCCCCAGCCACTCGGCCGTGACCACCGGGTGACCTTCGGTCGCATGGACCAGGACCCCCTCGAGCCCGGCCGCGCGCAGCCGTCCCGCGACCCAGTCCGCCGCCCGCCGCACCTCGCCCCGGTAGGCGGGATCGGTGCTGACGCTCGCAATCCGCGCGAACGCGATCAGCTCGTCCTGCAGCCGTCCGCGCTGGGCATGCAGCCAGTCGAGCGGCGTCATTTGCCGCCGTCCACGCTCAGCACCTGGCCTGTGATCCAGCCGGCGTACTCCGAGGCCAGGAACAGGACGGCATGGGCGATGTCCAGGGCCGTCCCGAGGCGCTTCAGCGCGACCCCCTCGAGCAGCCGGCGCTGGCCATCCTCGCCATAGGCCTGCCATTGGCGCTCGGTGGTCGGATTGGAGCGGATGAAGCCGGGTGCGATGCTGTTGACCGTGATGTTGAACGGCCCGAGCTCGTGGGCGAGCTGGCGGGTGAGCCCGATCTGGCCGGCCTTGGCGGCCGCATAAGCCTGGATGCCCGTCAGGCTGATGCCGAGCCCGGCGCCGCTCGAGATGTTGACGATCCGGCCGCCGCCCGCCCGCTTCATCCCGGGCGCCACCGCCTGCGCGCACCAGAACGCGGCCGAGAGGTTGACATCCACGATCGCCTGCCAGTCGGAGGGCATGATTTCCTCGAGCGGCCGCCCGACCTGGCCGAGCACGCCGCCCGCGTCATTGACCAGGACGTCGATCCGGCCGGCCTCCTCGATGAGCGAGCGGACCGCGTTCCGGTCGGTGACGTCGACCCGGCGCGCCCGCGCTTCGGCGCCGCACAGACCCACGGCCTCCCCGAGCCCTTCGTCATTGAGGTCGCAGGCCCAAAGCGTCGCGCCGCGCTCGGCGAACGCCTGCGCGATCGCCCGCCCGATGCCGTGGCCGGCACCGGTCACGAGCACGGTCCGGCCCGCGAAGTCGATGTTCAAGGAGCCGCCATTCCGATCCGGCCGCGCGCTGCACGCGGCATGACAAAACCGATCGGTCGAGCTTTAACATCGGATCGGGCGCGTGCCGAGGCCAAACCTGGCCGCGGGTCCTGCCGGGGGAGAAAGGGTGGAGCAAGGACGGCTGCTGGAGGTGCGGGACCTCGCGGTCGAGTTCCGGACCGAGCACGGGGTCGTGCGCGCCGTGGGCGGCATCTCCTTCGACCTCGACCGCGGCGAGGTCTTGGCCGTGGTCGGCGAATCGGGTTCTGGCAAATCGGTCACCAGCCTCGCCCTCATGCGCCTGATCCAGGGCCCGGCCGGCCGGATCGTGAGCGGCAGCATGCGGCTGCGCACCAAGGACGGCAGCGTGCGCGACCTCGGCCGCCTGTCCGAGGCCGAGATGCGCCAGATCCGCGGCAACGACGTCGCGATGATCTTCCAGGAGCCGATGACCTCGCTCAACCCCGTCTTCACGGTCGGCAACCAGATCATCGAGGCGATCGCGCTGCACCAGGGCCGCTCCGGGCGCCAGGACTTCGAGCTCGCGGTCGAGACGCTGGCCCGGCTCGGCATCCCCGAGCCGCGCCGGCGCATGCGCGAGTATCCGCATCAATTGTCCGGCGGCATGCGCCAGCGGGTCATGATCGCGATGGCGCTCTCCTGCAACCCGGCGCTCCTGATCGCCGACGAGCCGACGACCGCGCTCGATGTCACGATCCAGGCCCAGATCCTGGGCCTGATCAAGGATCTGCAGAGCGAGCTCGGCACGTCTGTCCTGTTCATAACCCATGATCTGGGCGTGGTCGCGGAGATCGCCGACCGGGTGGTCGTGATGTATGCCGGCGCCGCGGTCGAGACCGGCTCGGTGGACGCGATCTTCGCCGCGCCGAAGATGCCCTATACCATGGCGCTCCTGGGCTCGATCCCGCGCCTCGACCGGGCGCGCGAGGGCGAGCAGCGGCTCGAGGCGGTCCCCGGCAGCGTGCCGAGCCCCCTGCGCCTGCCGGCCGGCTGCCGCTTTCATCCGCGCTGCCGCTACTGCGTCCCCGGCTTGTGCGATACCGGCCTGCCGGCGCTCGAAGCCTGCGGCCGTCACCACCTCGTGCGCTGCCGGCGCTGGCGCGAGATCGCCGCGGGGGCGGCCTGATGGCCCGGCTGCTCGAGGTCCGTCACCTCCGGACCTGGTTCCCCGCCCAGGGCGGCCTGCTCGCGCGCGGCCGCCAGCACGTCAAGGCGGTCGACGACGTCTCGTTCGACATCGAGCGCGGCGAGGTCCTGGGGCTGGTCGGCGAATCGGGCTCGGGCAAGACCACGGTCGGCCGCAGCCTGCTGCGCCTGATCCAGCCGACCGCGGGCACGATCCGCTTCGACGGGCTCGACGTCACGGCTCTGTCGCAGGCGGGCCTGCGCGCCTTTCGCCGGCGCGCCCAGATCATCTTCCAGGACCCGTTCGCGTCCTTGAACCCGCGCATGACCGTGGCCGAGATCGTCGGCGAGGCGCTCGTGATCCACGGGCTCGCGCGCGGTGCCCGCGCCCGCGCCGAGCGGGTCGGCGAGCTGCTTGCGATGGTGGGCCTGGCGCCCGAGCACATGACGCAGTATCCGCACGAGTTCTCCGGCGGCCAGCGCCAGCGGATCGGCATCGCGCGGGCCCTCGCGGTCGAGCCCGAGTTCATCGTCGCCGACGAGCCGGTCTCGGCGCTCGACGTCTCGATCCAGGCCCAGGTCGTCAACCTGATGCGCGACCTCAAGGCCCGCCTCGGCCTGACGCTCCTGTTCATCACCCACGATCTCGCCGTGGTCGAGTACATCTCGACCCGGGTCGCGGTCATGTATCTCGGCCGGCTCATGGAGGTGGCGCCCGCGCGCGAGCTCTGCCGCAACCCCAAGCACCCCTACACCGAGGCGCTGCTCTCGGCGGTGCCGGTCCCGGACCCGAAGGCGCGCCGCGGCCGCATCGTGCTCAAAGGCGATATCCCGAGCCCGATCGACCCGCCTTCCGGCTGCGTCTTCCGGACCCGCTGCCCCTACGCGCTCCCGGCCTGCGCCGAACGGGTGCCGGAACTGCGCGAGGTCAGGCCCCTGCACCAGAAGGCCTGCATCCGGGACGACATCCTCTAGACTAGGGCGGTCGCCTCCAGGGACCGGTTGGGCCGTCGCGTGTGTGTGGCCGCGAAATTCGGGAGGGGGGTATCCGGCCGCTGAGCGGCGGAATGCCGAAGTTCGCTTCTCAATCGCCTCGATCGAGGCGTCTTTCGTGAGGTTCGAAACATGCATGATCTGCAGACCGCCTGGCGGCCGCGCTGCTATGTGTGCATGAGCAGCTCCGAGCTGGACAAGCTGCAGCGCGCGTTTCGGGCCGCCAGCGGCAAGTGGTCGACCTTCGTGATCTGGGCCAAGCATACCTTCAGCCTCGGCCGCAGCGACTACCAACGCCAATACGAGCCGATCCTCTACGGCTGGCGGGACGGCAGCCACCACGACTGGTGCGGAGCGCGCGATCAGGGCGACGTCTGGTTCTTCGACAAGCTGGTGCGGAACGACCTGCACCCGACCATGAAGCCGGTGGCGCTGGTCGAGCGGGCGATCCGCAACTCGAGCAAGACCCGCGACATCGTCCTCGACCCATTCGGCGGGTCCGGCTCCACCCTGATCGCCTGTGAGAAGGCCGGGCGCCAGGCCCGCCTGGTCGAGCTCGACCCGAAGTACGTCGACGTGATCATCCTGCGCTGGCAGGGGTTCAGTGGCGGCGCCGCGATCCTGGACGAGGAAGGCAGGGGAGCTTCGAAGAGGTTCGCCACGAAAGGGAGGCCCCCGGCATGTTGGCACGGGGGCCTCAACCCCGCCCCTCCTTATAGGAGGATCGCCTCCCTGAATCCTCCGGGAGGGGACGTCGCTTCCTCTGCCGAGAATGGTGTTCGATGGCCAGTTAAAGCTGTGCAATATTCGCCTCAGTACCGAACGGCCGGGCGCGCCGCATGGGCAGTGTGGTTGAAGGTGCTGCAAACCGATCTGGGTGAAGAGATCGCCGCCGGGGCGCGAGGCCGCGGCGGCGTAGGGCTTGCCCGGAGTTGGGATCAGCTGACGATCCGGTAGACCGTGCTGCTGCCCTTGGCGCCGGCCTTGTTGGGGCCGACCTCGCGGATGCGGATCGCTTCGACGGTGAGGCCGAGCTTCTTCTTCAGTGTACCCCTGATCGCGCCGCGGATGGTGTGGTGCTGCCATCCGGTGGCCGCGGCGATCTGCTCGACGGTGGCGCCCTCGGGGCGCTTGAGCATGTCGATCATGAGCGCCTGCTTGGTGCCGGCGCGCGGCGTAGGCTTGGTGATCGGCGCGGCCTCGGTCACTGCCTTGGGCTCGCTGGCGGCAGGCGCGGCCTTGATGGTCTTCGCCTTGCCCTTGGCCTTGGCTGGCTTGGTCTTGGCGGGCGTTGCCGCGCCGTCGGCCTCGGCGGCGGGAGCCGGGGCCTCGACCGCCGGGGCGTCGCTCTCGGCCGACGTCGGGGCTGCGCCGAGCTCCACGGCGGCCGCCGGGCCCTCGTCGTCTTCCGGCTCGAGACCGATGGCCGCCATGCCCTCGCTGGTGATGACGACGCGCTCGGGGTCGCCGTCAGCACCGATGACGCGGATCAGGCCGCGGTTGCGGAGGGCGTCCATCACCTTGGCGAGCGCGCCGCCCTTGAGCTTGAGGCTGTCGGGCAGGGGCAGGACCGAGAGGTCGGCGCGCTGCGCGGCGGCGCCGAGGATCACGAGCTGGGTGTCGCTGAGCTTGGTCATGGAGGATCTCCATCTGCGGAGGGCACCATCCCCCTCCTACGAGCCCGAGCCCCGACGGCCGGAGCCGTGCGGAGCGGGGGCGGGAGATCGGGGCGGCTACCCGGCGTGCTCGCCCTCGTTGAACGCCATGTCGGTGATCTGCTTGAGCAGCTCCGCGTCGTGCAAGCCGAAGAATTCGATGGCATGCCAGGGCGGCAGCGAGCTCGAAGCGCAGGCCGCGACCGCCGCCGCTCGCTCGCGCTGGCGGTTGCTCGTCCTGAGCACGCGATCGTGCCACCGACGCGCACAGGCTCGCGTTCGCACCTCTTCGCAGACCTTGCGAGGCTGATGCCGATAGCCACCATGCCGCCCAGCTCTGTCGTGAGCGAGCTCCAGTACGGTGCTTTCCCGAGGCCTGCCGCCTCGGGCAATTTTCCCCGTGCTGCCTCGCGGATCGGCAGCATCCTCCTGCCAGATCAACCGAGGTTCGTTGCCGTTTTGGCTGCAGCGGATATGCGCAGAGAATGCGATCCGACGGGCTGGGGAGCGCATGAGCCTCGGCGGGCGTCGATCGCAGGCGCGTGGAGGCCCTGGGCCACCGTCCGTGCCGCCTCCGGTTCCAGCCGCAGATTTTCGAATGTCCAGCCGGACCCGCCGCTGGCGCCCCCGGCTCGGAGTGGCAGCGGGCGGCGCTGCAGGCGGCATCAGTCGAGGGTGTAAAGGTAGGCGGTGATGTCGCGGGCCTGTCGCTCGCTGAGGCTCATGTCCGGCATCGCATTGCCGGGGACCACGGCCTGCGGATCGCGAAGCCAGGTGACCATGTTCTCGGGCGTGTTGCGCAGCAGGCCGGCGACGAAGGTGCGGCGGCCCATGTGATCGAGCGGCGGCCCGACCAGGCCGCGTGCCATGGCAATGCCGGGGATCATGTGGCACGCGCCACAGCCGGTCGCGGCGATCTCCTTCGCTCCCTGATCCGGATCACCGCTCACGCCGGCCCGGGCACCGACGCCTTGCTGCTCGCAGCTGCAGAGGATCAGAACGAACAGGAGCCCGGCGAGGGGCGCCCAACGCGCCGCCCGGGCGGCCGTGCGCGCCTCCGCCGCCTGCAGCCAGCGCACGAACAGGACCGCGATCGCGACCAGATAGGCAAAGCCCGCCGGGATCCACATGAACAGCCCGCCCAACTGCTGGTCCTGAACCAGCGTCAGGCCCCAGGCGGCGGCGCCCTCGGCATGCGCCGGGTAGAGGGGGCGGGCGGCCAGGATCATCAAGGCGCCCGGCAGGCCGCTCACGATCGCCGCGGTGGCGACGAACAGCAGCGTGGCACCATAGTCCAGCCGCCGCCGGCCCAGCGGCTCGATCACCACAGACCAGAAGGCGAAGGCGCTGAGCAGGAAGGCCAGATGCTCGAGCACGTGGACGCCTTCGTGGCCGAGCGCCAGGCCGTAGGGGCCGGGCAGGTGCCAAAACACGAAGAAACCGCAGAACCAGACCCAGATCATCAGCGGGTGGCTGACCAGGGGGCGCAGGACCAGGGACAGGCGGCTCGCGGTCCACCACGAGCCGCCCGAGCGGCGCAGGCCGGCGGGCAGCGCCCAGAGGAAGACCATGGCGCTGCGCGCGGCCACCAGCAGCGGGGCCGCGACCAGCATCAGGACCAGGTGCTGCACCATGTGGGCGCAGAACAACTGATCGCTCACGCGATCGGCCGGCCGCGAGAGCACAGCGAGCAGCACCAGCAGCCCGGCGACCAGGGCCGCGAGCGCCGACTGGCTGGCGATGCGAGCGCCGTTCCAGCGGCGCAGGCGCGCGAATCCACCGCTGTGCGCGAGCGCCGGGCGGGCCGCCATAACGCTCAACGCGGCCAGGCCGGTCGTTCTGATCAGAGATGCCGTTCGGCTCAGCCGGCGCACAGACCCGTCCAGTAGACCGAGAGCGTGTTGAAGCCGATCGCGAGCACGAAGACGATGCCGAGCCACAGGCCCCAGATCGAGAGGAAGCGGGTGCGGCCTTCGCCGGCGTCCATCATGCCGCCCGTCTGGTCGGCATGCTCGTGCCGGGTGCGGCCGAGGTTGCGCCAGGACAGGCCGATTGCCAGCAGGGCGCCCAGAAGGCCCAGGCTGTTCGCGAGCGGCAGCGCCCAGTGCACCCAGCCCGCCGCCGACAGCCGCTCCGGCGCGCAGGCGTAGCTGGCAAAGCCATAGATCAGCAGGAGCTGCGCGCTCCAGGCGAGCGGCGCCACGAGCAGGCTCGCCAGCAGCAGCCACTCGCGGACCTGGTCCCGGTGGGGTGCGGATGGCCGATACTGAGCCCGGTATCGTTGGTCACCATGATCAGCTCAGGTAGGGCGTGACGTAGAAGGTGAAGAACACGGTCAGCCACACGGCGTCGACGAAGTGCCAGTAGATCGCGCCGATCGCGACCGGCGCCAGCCGCTCGCGGTTGAAGTAGCCGAGCGCCGACCAGACCAGGAGCACGAGCAGCACCAGGAGCCCGACCACGACGTGGGCCATGTGGAAGCCGGTGACGGTGAAGTAGAGGGAGCCGTAGGCATTGGAGGCGATGCCAAAGGGCTTGCTCGCCCACTCCAGGTACTGGATGCCGACGAAGGCCGCGCCGAGCACGAGGCCCACCAGCAGCCCGAGCAGCAGGCTACGCGCGCGAGCCCTGGCGCACGCCGCGCTCACCGAACCAGACGGCGACGCTGCTGAGCAGCAGGATGACGGTGTTGGGGCCGGAGAGGCGGAACTAGGGCAGCTCCGGCGGCAGCCAGGCGCGGCCGTGCTGGACCGCGAAATAGTAGTAGCTGAACAGCGGGTAGGCGAACAGGAACCCGTCGGTCAGGATCAGGGTCAGCATGCCCCACCAGCCGGACGCCCGCCGATCGAGGCTGCCGATCGGCAGCCGCTCCAGGATCAGCGTGCGGCGTCCGGGCGCCTCCCTGTCCGCGTGATTGCTGCGGCGGCCGGCATGCGTGATGGCGGTTGCCTCAGCCATCGGCCGGCCTCGCTCGCTGGTCAAGGCTGGCGCGCGGCCAGAGCCAGATCAGGAAGCCGGCGAGCGTCGCCGCAGCCGCCGCGGCCGCGAGCCACCAGAGCTGCAGCAGGAGCCCGGCAAAGCCCGCGGTCATGGTCACCGTGGTCAGCAGCGGCCAGAGCGAATCGTCCGGCATCTTGAGGATCACGTCGGGCTCGGCATCGAGGACCGTGGTGCCGATCGTCTCCTTGCCATCGTCGAGCGCCAGGCCACGCTCGAGCGAGGAGCGGCCGGAGCCTTCCCCCAGGCGCTCCTCCCAGAGCGGATGCCGGCTCGCGACCACCGGGATGACCGCGAAATTATAGGGTGGCGGCGGCGAGGAGGTCGCCCATTCGAGGGTCGGCGCGTCCCAGGGATTGGGCCCGCCGGGTACGCCGCGCCGGAGGCTGACCCAGACGTTGATCAGCAGGAGGAGGATGCCGAGCGCCAGGACGAACGAGCCGATCGTCGTCACCATGTTGACCGTGCTCCAGCCCATTTCGGCCGGATAGGTGTAGATCCGCCGCGGCATGCCGAGCAGTCCGGTCCAGTGCATCGGCAGGAAGGCGAGGTTGAAGCCCAGAAACACGGTCCAGAAGTTCCACTGGCCGAGGCGCTCGTCGAGCAGGCGGCCGCTCATTTTCGGGAACCAGAAGTAGAGCGCGCCGAGCACGCCGAATAAATTGATGCCGATCAGCACGTAGTGGATGTGGGCGACCACGAAGTAGGTGCCATGCAGCTGGAAGTCGGCCGGCACGGCTGCGGTCATGATGCCCGAGACGCCGCCGATCAGGAACATCACGATGAAGGACGCGAAGAACAGAAAGGCGGTCGTGATCACCGGTCGCCCGGCCCAGATGGTGGCGACCCAGGCGAAGACGGCGATCGCACTCGGGATCGTGATGATGAACGAGGCGCCGCTGAAGAACGAGAGCGCAAGGAACGGGATGCCGGTCGCGAACATGTGGTGGATCCACACGCCAAAGCCCAGGACCATGGTCATCACGGTCGCGAGCGCCACGAGCGTATAGCCGACCAGCGGTCGGCGGCAGAACACCGGCAGGCCGTCCGAGACCATGCCCATGGCCGGCAGGACGATGATGTAGACCCAGGGGTGGGCGAAGATCCAGAACAGGTGCTGCCAGAGCAGGGGCTGGCCGCCGTCGGCGGCATCGAAGAAGTGGGTCCCGAACTGCCGGTCGAGCCAGAGCAGGACGAAGGCGAGGCTGACCGAGGGCACGGCCAACAGGTTGCCGACCGAGACCGTGGTCGTGCCCCAGATCATGATCGGCAGGCGGTTGATCGACATGCCGGGCGCGCGCGTGCGCATCACCGTGACCACGAAGTTCGCCGCCCCGGCCGTGGTCGAGATGCCGAGCAGGACCATCCCCAGCGCATAGAAGTCCATGTTCAGGCCGGGATTGAACGCGCGCTCCGAATAGGGTGCAAAGTTGAACCAGCCGTCGTTGGGCGCCTGGCCGACCAGGAAGCTCGCGTAGAGGAAGAGGCCGGCCGCGAGATAGGCCCAGTAGGAGAAGGCGTTGAGCCGCGGGAAGGCCATGTCGCGCGAGCCCAAGAGCAGCGGGAACAGATAGTTGGAAAAGCCCGAGAGGATCGGCAGCGCGTAGAGGAAGATCATCGTGATGCCGTGCATCGAGAACAGCTGCTCGTACTGGGCGCCGCTCAAAAGATGCTGGTCGGGCTGCGCCAGCTGGACGCGCATGATCAGCGCCTCGAGGCCGCCGGCGATCAGGAAGGCGAACGCGGTCACGATGTAGCGGATGCCGATCTCCTTGTGATCGACGGTCGCGAGCCAGCCGTAGAGCCCTGGCTTGGTCTCCCAGAGGGCCTCGAGCCGGCGGGCGAGCTCGCTGCTCCCGGTCCCGATCCTGGGGGTTCGAAGCTCTCGTGCGACGGCCACGCCTTAGTCCCTCACCCGAGAGTCAGCAGATAGCTGCGGATCGCCTGGAGCTCGGGCCCCGAGAGCTCGAGGTTCGGCATCTTGCAGCCCGGCTTCAGGACCTGCGGATTGGCGATCCAGCCCGAGAGATTGCCGACCATGTTGGGCAGCAAGCCGGCCGCGATCGTGCCCCGGCTCATCAGATGCGTGAGGTCGGGTCCGACCCGGCCGCCCGCGAGGCTGCCGCGGACGCTGTGGCAGGCGGCGCACTTCTGCTGGAACTGCCGCTGACCGCTCGCGGCCGCCGGGGCCGCGGGCGCCGGCGCCGACCGCAGCTGGCCGTCCCACCAGGACTGGAACTGGTCGGGCGGGTCGGCGTACAGCGAGAGCGCCATGTGGGCGTGCTGCTGGCCGCAGTATTCGTTGCACTGGCCGCGGTACACGCCCGGCGCGTCGGCCTCGAGCCAGGTGGTGTTGGTCTGGCCCGGGATCAGGTCGGTCTTGCCGGAGAGCGCCGGGACCCAGAAGGTGTGGATGACGTCGGCCGAGCGCAGCTCGAAGCGGACCGGCTCGCCGACCGGCACGTGGATCTCGTTCGCGGTCGTGAACTCGCGGGACGGGTCGTCGCTCTTGTAGCGGATCCCCACCACCACTGGTGGCCGGTGATCTCGATGGTGGCGGCGGCCGGGCGCGGCGGATCGGCGATCGCGGCCATGGTGACCATGGTCCAGGTGACCGAGCCCGCCAGCGCCACGACCGTGAGCGGCAGGCCGATGTAGATCCAGAGAACACCCCTGCCGCCGCGCTCGACCGGCCGCCGCCCCTGGAGATCCGGGCCGCCGCGGGCGCGGTTGTTCAAGGACCCGAGCAGGACCGCGACCGCGATGATCAGGACCACGGCCACCGACAGCACCAGCAGCGCCAGAATCAGGTCCGCGATCTCGTGGCCGCGGGCGCCGAAGGACCGGACATAAAGCATCGGCGCATTGGCGAGCGCCGCCTGGGTCGCCGACCGGAGCGCGGACTGGGCCGCCGGCTGGCCCGCGGCGTCGGCGGCCGCGCGCGCGGAGGTCGCACCGGTCGCGATGCCGAGCACGAGAGCGGCAGCATGGCCGCCGAGCCGACCGAGAGCCTGTCCGCTCGAGCTCGTCATCGCGTCCCTCTGGCGCTCCCGCTGCCCGCCATGCTCACTTCGACGGCTGCTCCGGCGCCGGGGTGCGCGCCTGCTCGCCCGGTGGCGGTGGCACGCCCTTGGGCTTGGCATCCGGCGCCTGGCCGTAGCTGAAGGGCTTGGTGTACTTCCAGGGTGTGGCGGTCGACTGGAACTCGGCCGGCACCTGCTCGATCGTGAAGCCGCCGGCCGAGGTGGTCTTGCCCCAGGCGCCGTGGGGCTCCTTGCTGATGCTCTCGATGTAGGCGACGAGGTCCCAGATCACCTCGGCCGGCAGCATGCCGCCCCAGGCCGGCATGCCGTTCGGGCGCCCCTGCAGGATCGTCAGGTAGATGTTGGCGGGCTCGCTGCCGTAGACGAACTTGGCATTGCTGAGCGCGGGCTCCATGCCGCCGGCCCGTTCGGGGGTGGCAGCCGACGCAGTTCATATCGGCGAAGTCCTGCATGCCACGCTCGGCGGCGCCGGGATCGTCCGCGACCGGATTGGTGATCGCCGGCCGCTGCCGCACGCTATCCGGCTGCAGGTCGACGACCGGCACGTGCAACAGATCGCTGGCGCTGCCGCCTTTGGCCGCGTCCTGGTCGGCGGCACCCACGGGCGGCACGGCGAGGCTGCCGAGCAGGATGCCGAGGATCGCCCGGCGCATCCTCGCCGCTCGGCCGCATCTGGGCTGCCCGGACATCGTCACCCTCCCGGCTGGCGTTCGCGGGCGTCGGCGCCCGGGTCATCGATCAGGGGCACGCCGTAGCGCAGCAGCAGCGCCCGGATCGCCACGCGCCGCTCGTCGATGACCTGGTTCAGGCGCTGGGCAAGGGCCGTGTCCTGCTTGCGCACGCCCATCGCGATCGGGAACTGGAAGACGAGCGGCCGGAAGGCTTCGGTGCCGGTGATCGGCACCACGTCGAGCGGCACCGGCGAGCGCTGGGCGGCCCAGCCGGCGAGCGGCCCCCAGACCGCGGCGATGTCGACCTCGCCCTGCTCGACCGCCTCGACCAGGCGGGCGGGCGGCGTCGACTGGCGGTAGTCGCCGTAGATCATGTAGCCCTTGACGTTGTCGACGATGTCGCGGGCGCCGAGCGCATCGGCGGGCGGCGTGTTGGCACCGTCGTCGCCGATCAGGTGGACCCCGACCCTCAGCGCGCGCAGCTCCGGCGCCTCGAGCGAGCTGACGCCGAGCCCGCGGTCGTGCCGGCTCACGAAGACGTAGGTCGAGCGGTAATAGGGCTTGGTCGTGAGGATCATGTCGAGCGGCGGCACGCCCATGATCACATCGCACCTACCGGCATTCAGCGTGTTGCGGATGAAGCCGCGGCGCTGCGCCCACCAAGCGTAAGCGACGCTCGTGTGCAGCTCATCTGCGACGAGCTCCGCGAGCTCGTTCTCGAAACCCTCGCCCCGGTCGTTGGAGAACGGCAGGTTGTTGGGATCGGCACAGACCCGAAGCGGCGGCGCGGACGCGCCGGCGGGCGGCGCGAGACCGAGGCCGGCCGTCGCCAGAGCGGCGAGTGCCAAGCCGGCGAGCGCGCTACTGCGCCGTCGCATGCCGGCTGGCCGCTGCGCCCTCGGGCAGGGCAAACACGAGGAGCGTGCTGCCGCCCGTGGTGTAGGCCGGCAGGTCCTGAGTGGCGCCGACGAAGCCCAGCGCGCCGTTGCGCACCCGTGGGTCGAGCTCGGCGATCGCGACCGCCCCCGACCAGCCGCCGACGCCCGAGAGGATCGCCACGTACTGCCGACCGTCGGCGCCCTGGTAGGTGACCGGCTGGCCGATGAACCCCGACGGTGCCAGGAACTTCCAGAGCACCTCGCCGGTCCTGGCGTCGACCGCCTTCAGCCAGCGGTCCATGGTGCCGTAGAACGCGACGTCGTCCGCGGTCACGACGGTGCCGCTCCAGACCGGGAACTTCTCCTTGATCGCGAACACCTTCTTGCGCGCGACCGGGTCCCAGGCCATGAACTCGCCGCGGTAGCCGTCGCCCGGTGCGGCGTACATGTCGGCGGTGGCGCCGAGATAGGGCGTGCCGGCGATGTAGCCGACTTCCGAGGTCACCATATTCATGCACAGGTGCTGATGCGGGACGTAGAGCAGCCGGGTGCGCGGCGACCAGGCGGTGGGCTGCCAGTCCTTCGCGCCGGGTGCCGCCGGACAGACGTTCTGGGTAGTCTTGCCGAGCTTGGGGTCGAGCGCCTCGTTCGGGATGATCCGGCCGCTCTTAAGGTCGACGCCCTTGTAGGCGGTGACGGTATCGTAGGCGTCGGCCGAGAGGAGCTCACCGGTCGCGCGGTCGATCACGTACATGTAGCCGGTGCGCCCGGGCCGGATCAGGACCTTGCGCGGCTTGCCCCCGACCTCGAGGTCGACCAGCACGACCTCGTTGCTGCCGTCGTGGTCCCAGAGGTCGTGGGGCGAGGTCTGGTAGGCCCATTTCGCCATGCCGGTGTCGGGATCGCGGGCGAAGATGGTCGTGGTCCAGAGGTTGTCGCCCGGCCGCTGGTTCGAGTTCCAAGGCCCGGGATTGCCGGTCCCGTAGTAGATCAGGTCGAGCTCGGGATCGTAGGAGATCCAGCCCCAGACCGTGCCGCCGCCCTGCTGCCAGTGGTCCGGCGGCCAGGTCTTGACCCCCCGATCCTTGCCCTTCATCCAGTCGTAGCGGGGCGCGAAATCGTCGCCGATCAGGACGTCCTTGTCGGGGTCGGTCGAGTAGGCGCGCCAGACGATCTCGCCGCTGTTCTCGTCGAGCGCGGTCAGCCAGCCGCGCACGCCCATCTCGCCGCCGCTGTTGCCGACCAGGACCTTGCCCTTCACGACCAGGGGCGCCATGGTCATGGTCTCGCCGAGGTTGATGTCGCCGAGCTTCTTGTGCCAGAGCTCCTTGCCGGTCCGGGCGTCGAGCGCGACTGTGTGGTCGTCGAGGGTGTTGTAGAAGATCTTGCCCTGATCGTAGGCCGCCCCCCGGTTGACGACGTCGCAGCAGGCGACCCCTTGAGCGGCCTCGGCGGTAGGCGGCTCGTAGGTCCACTTCAGCTCGCCGGTCGTGGCATCGAGCGCGAACAGCTTATTGGGGAAGGGCCCGACCACGTACATCGTGCCGTCGACCACGAGCGGCGCTGCCTCCTGACCGCGGTTGACTCCGACCGAGAAGCTCCAGGCAAGCTGGAGCTGGGCGACGTTCTGGCCGTTGATCTGGTCGAGCTCGCTGAATCGGGTGCTGGCATAGTTGCGCGCAGGCATGACCCACTGCCCCGGGTCCCGGCTCAGCGCGACGAGGCCCTGCCCGTCCTGCGCCGCGGCCGTCGCGCCAGCGAGCAAAAGCGCGGTCACCGAAACGAGCGCCAGCACCGTCGACCGGGGCGGGTCCCCGGCGCTACCAGCGATGACCGCCTCGGCCGGCGCGCGACGCATAGTCATCCGTTCACAAGCTCCTCTCGTCCACGGGGTCCGATTCCGACCCGGGAGGCGAGGATCCCGCCGGCGCCTGCGGGCAGGCAAGCAGGAACGTTCCGGATGGCGGGTAAGTGTCGGCAACGCACCGCTCGCCGCCCGTCCACCCGGCAGGCGCCAGCGGGAGGACCGGCAGGGTGTCAGGAGGCCTGCGAGCGCTCGGCCGGGGGCCAGCTGTCGCCCATGGTTGCCGATTCGTTGACCAGGCGTAGCCGCGATCATCGCGGCCACGGGTTTCGAACGGCCACCGAAACCCGGACCTCTCAGCCCGTTGCCAGGCGAGAACCCCAGACGGGAGCGGAGCCATGGCGGAAGTCAGCACCGATCACGACACCATCCGGAAGTGGGCCGAAGCCAAAGGCGGCCGGCCGCGGTCGACTGTACGCACCAGAGCGGCGACGTCGGCATCATCCGGATCATGTTCCCGAAGACGCCGCAGTCGGAGCACGACAGCCTCGTCGAGATCTCGTGGAACGAGTTCTTCGAGGAGTTCGAGAAGCGCGAGCTCGCGCTGCTGTACGAGAAGGACAATCAGTTCAACTAGGTGGAGGTTGTGGAACCAGGGTCCGAGCTCGGCGATCTCGCGGTCCGGTCTCGACCGCAGGCTGTCGATCACTGTGGAACCTTCTGGCAGCGGCGGCAGGTGAGCGGGTCACCGGCGACGCTGGCGCCGCCCCGCGGATCGCGCCTCGTCAGCTCGCGGTGCCGAAGCAGGCCAGGCAGGCGCCGATCGCCGCCGCGCCGAGCACGAGCCAGGCGGTGTAGTCGCCGACGTGGCCGCTGTGCAGGTCCTGCAGCCGGCGCAGCAGGCACGTGCCTTGCAGCCGCCGGATCACGCGGCCGGCGGTCGTGTCCGGGTGGAGCGCGGCGGCCGCGATCAGGATGGCCGCGAGCGCGGCGATCAGACCCGGGACCGGCGCCGGGAGCTCGGGCGCGGACGATGCCGGCGCCGGCGCCCAGGCCGCACCATCGAGCAGGCGTGCGGCGAACTCGTGGCCGCTCGCGAACCAGGCGGCCTGCTCGATCACCGCCGACGTGAGCCGCGGCAGCCAACCGAGCGCCACCGCGATGCCCATCAGCGCGAATGCGGGGCCGAGCATGGTCACGAAGACCATAAGCGGCAAGGCCGCGCCGATCGCGATCTGCGCCAGGATCACGTCCGGCGCCTGCAGGGCGAGGAACAGCAGCGCCAGCACGATGCCGTTGAAGGCGATCGCGATCGCCTGCCGGCGCGGCTCGCGGGTCAGCACGACCGCGGTTCCGGAAGCCGCCGCGAGGACGAACATGATCGCCTGGAGGACGCTCATCGCCCGCTCGACCCGCACGAAGATGGCGCGCCCGGTCGCATGGGTCAGAACCGCTCCGCCCGCCAGCGAGGCCGCGAGGACGAGGATGACCTTGGCGACCATCGCCGGCCTCGGGTCATGGATCACGACGGCGAGGACGACTGGGCGGCAGCGCGAGGGAGCTCACGAAGCTCACCCAGTGCAGGCGCGCGTAGGCAGTCCGTGCAAGCGCAAAGCCCAGACCGCCGAGGGCCGCAACCCCGGCCGTGAAGATCAGGAGGAAGTCGCCGAGCGCGCTCACAACCAACGTTCCAGAAAATGGGCGATCGCGAGGCTGGCCGTGAACGACACCAGGACCAGCGCGAACGCGAGGTCGACCAGATAGCTGTGGCGGGACCAGGCAGCGAGGCAGAGGATCACGAGCGTCGCGAGCACACCCGCCATCTGCAACGGTCGCGGACACCTTCGTCACCGCCATAAGCCAGCCCGGAATCCTGTTCCCCGGCGACACCGGGCCCAAATCGCCCGGCCGACCGTCACTCCCCGCGAGCCAACAGCGCCGCTGCTCCGACGCGGGGGCCGCGGCCCCCCGTTGCGGTCCCTCATCCGCGGTCCTGGTGCTCGAGATCCTCGGCCGGGCGCGGCGGCGAATCCGCGCGCGACGATGCGGATCGACGCGTCGCCAAGCAGCAGCTCAAGATGGACGGCCGGCCAGACGGCGAGCCCGGCCCACCCTCGCGACCTCCCCGATTGTCCGGCCCACCGTCGCGGCCCCCTGGTTGTCCGGCCCACAGTCCCGGTTCCGGCCTGCTCATCGGCAGGGCTCGCTTCCCGGGGCCGCCGACCCGATCCCGCCGGGGCCGCCGACCCGGTCCCGCCCCCGATGCGGGCACGGATTCCCACGGTCGCATGGACCATCCAAAGAAAGGGCTAACGCGAAATCGTTAACGCCGGGCTAACCCTTCGCCCGCGGCGCAGGCGGCAACCGTGGCCCGCGCGCCGCGCTCGATCAGCGAGCGGAGCGCCGCGGTCACCTCGTCCACAAAGCGCGCCTCACGCGGCAGATCGTGGCCGAACACCTCGCCCAGCGAAAGGAAACCGGCGACAAGGGCCGCCGGATCGCCGTCCGCCCGCCCGGCAATCGCCCGCAACCGGTCGGCCAGCGGATCGGCGATCGCGACCTCCCGCCCCTGCTCGTCGCGCCCGCTCGCATAGCGCATCCAGCCGGCCACCGCGAGCGCCAGGTGGCGGATCGGGCCGCCCGCCCGCAGCTGGTCCCGGATCGGTCCCAGCAGCCGCTGCGGCAGCTTCTGCGAGCCGTCCATCGCGATCTGCGCGGTCCGGTGGCGGATCGCCGGATTGGCGAAGCGCTCGAGCAGACGGACCCGATAGGCGTCCAGATCGACCGTCACGGCGAGCGTCGGCGCCACCTCCAGCGCCATCAGCCGGCCGACGAAGGTTGTGAACTCCGGCACCCGCATGGCCTCGAAGACGTGCTCGAAGCCCGCCAGCGCGCCAAGATAGGCGAGCGCCGAATGGCTGCCGTTCAACAACCGGAGCTTCATCTCCTCGTAAGGAGCGACATCGGCGACCAGCTCCGCTCCGACCTCCTCCCAGGCCGGCCGCGGCGCCGTGAAGCGGTCCTCGATCACCCATTGCCGGAAGGGCTCGGCCACGACCGGCGCCGCGTCGTGCAGACCGAGCCCCACCGCCACGGCCAGGATGTCAGCCTCCGTCGTCGCCGGCACGATCCGGTCGACCATGGTGCAGGGGAAGGCGACCTCGGCCGCCAGCCAGCCTGCGAGCGCATCGTCCCTGAGCGCTGCGAACGCCAGCGCGACCCCGCGCAAGGTCCGGCCATTATGCGGCAGGTTGTCGCAGCAAAGCACCGTGGGCGGCGGCCCGCCGCGGCGGCGACGCAGCTCCAGGCCCGCGACCAGCACGCCGATCGCGCTCCGCGGCCGCAGGGGCTGCTCGAGATCGTGGCGGATGTCGGGATGGCCGGCATCCAGCGTCCCGGTCGCCGGGTCGTGGCAATAGCCCTTCTCGGTCACCGTCAACGAGACCAGCCCCACCTTTGGATCGGCGATCCGGCGCAGCACCCGGGCCGGGTCCTCGGGGCCGACCAGCACCTCCTTCAGGCAGCCGACGATGCGCAGCCGCTCGCCCCCGGCAGCCCGCGTCACGACCGTATAGAGGCCGTCCTGCGGCGCCAGGCGATCCTTGACCGCCGCCCTGCGCAGGCTGACGCCGCAGATGCCGAACGGGCCGGCGGCCTGCGCCAGCACGTCCTCGGTGTAGACCGCCTGATGCGCGCGATGGAACGCGCCGAGGCCGAGATGGACGATGCCGACCGGCAGGCGGGCGCGATCGTAGCCCGGCCGCTCGACCGCTGGGGAGGCTCGCCCGAGGGTCGCCGGCGCCAGCCTCTCGGGCACCGCCGGCCCCGGGCGAAGCTGCGGGCCTCAGCTCGGGATGCGCTGCCCGGTCTGCTTGTCGAACAGATGGATCGTGCCGGGATGCGGCGTCAGGCCGATCTTGTCGCCCGGGCGGAACTTGTGGCGCTCCTTGAACACCACCGCCACCTCCTGCCCGGCCAGCTGGGTGAAGACCAGGATCTCGGCGCCGGTCGGCTCGACCACCACGACCTCCGCCGGCAGCCCGGCACCGCTGTCGGTCAGGTCCAGATGCTCCGGGCGGATGCCGTAGACGACCTGCTGGCCGTCGCGGCCGCCGGCCTGCGAGGACAACGGCAGCCGGGTGCCGTTCGGCGTGAGCGCCGACGCCGGGGCGCCATTGCGCTTGATCGTGGCCTCGACGAAGTTCATCGCCGGCGACCCGATGAAGCCGGCGACGAACAGGTTCGCCGGATGATCGTAAAGCTCGAGCGGCTCGCCCACCTGCTCGACCACGCCGTCGTGCAGGACCACGATCCGGTCGGCCATGGTCATCGCCTCGATCTGGTCGTGGGTGACGTAGACCGAGGTCGTCTTGAGGCGCTGGTGCAGCTCCTTGATCTCGGTGCGCATCTGGACGCGCAGCTTGGCGTCGAGGTTGGAGAGCGGCTCGTCGAACAGGAACACCTGCGGATCGCGCACGATCGCCCGGCCCATCGCGACCCGCTGGCGCTGGCCGCCCGACAGCTGGCGCGGATAGCGGCTCAGATATTCGCCCAGGCCCAGGATCTCGGCCGCCCGGTCGACCCGCTTCTTGATCTCGTCCTTGGGCGCCTTCGCGAGCTTCAGCGAGAACGCCATGTTGTCGTAGACCGTCATGTGCGGGTAGAGGGCGTAGTTCTGGAAGACCATCGCGATGTCGCGGTCCTTGGGCGGCACGTTGTTGACCACCCGATTGCCGATCGAGATCTCGCCGGCGCTGATCTCCTCGAGCCCCGCGATCATGCGCAACAAGGTCGACTTGCCGCAGCCGGACGGCCCGACCAGGACGACGAACTCGCCGTCGCTGATCTCGATCTCGACCTCGTAGAGCACCTGGGTCGAGCCGAAAAACTTGTCGACCTTGCCGATATCAACCGATGCCATCGCCCACAGCTCCCGCCTTGCGTGCCTTCAAGCCTCCAGCCTTTGCTTGCCCGGATCATGGCGCGTCTTGACCCGTTCAGCAAGCCGGGCGTTCAGGCCGCGAGCGCCTCGATTTCGGCGCGCCCGAGGCCCTGGCGCTCGGCCGCCCCCAAGATGTGCTCCCAGGTGATCGGATCGATCGGCACGCCGTTCGCCAGGCGCTCGGCCCGCGCCCGGCGCTCGGGCTCGCCCGGCAGCAGGACCTCGCCGTTCGCGGCGCGCGGTCGCGAGCTCTTGACGAACTCCAGATAGCGCCGGACCTCGGCCGCGAGACCCGCACCGGCATAGACCTCGGGCGCGATCACGATCGAGAGCATGTTGCTGCTGAAGCGCGGTTCGCCCTCCGGCAGCCGCGAACAGCCGCCACCCGTGAAGGCGCCGGCCAACAGATCGACCATCAGCCACAGCGCGCCGCCCTTATGGCCGGTCACCGCACCCCCGAACGGGACCAGATTGCCGGGCGGCTCGGCATAGAGCGCATTGGGATCGGTGGTCGGCTGGCCGGCGGCGTCGAGCAGGCAGTCGGGCGGCACCGGCGTCCCCTTGTTGCGCGCGACCCGGACCTTGCCCTCGGCGATCGCCGAGGTCGCGAAATCGAGCACAACCGGCTCGCCGCCCTCAACCGGGATGCCCATCGCGATCGGGTTGGTGGTGCCGCGGCCGTCGCGGCCGCCATGGGGCACGACGCGCAGCGGAATCCCGGTCGCATTGACGAAATGGATCGAGGCCATGCCGGCGGCGGCCGCCATCTCGGCCCAGTCGCCCAGCCGCCCGAGATGCGCCGATCCGCGCAGGGCCGAAAGCGCGATGCCGTGGCTCGCGGCCTTGTCGATCGCCGCCTGCACCGCCTGCGCGCCGACGATCTGACCGTAACCGCCGCGGCCGTCGAGGACGGTGACGGCATCGCTGTCCGAGACCACCAGGGCGGTCCGGTTGGGCAGGATCTGCCCGGCCCGGACCTGATCGACATACTGCGGCACCCGGATCACGCCGTGGGAATCGTGGCCGGCGAGGTTGGCGCCGACCAGGCGCCCGGCGACCGCGTCCGCCTCCGCCGCCGCCGAGCCCGCGGCCTCGAGAATGGTCGCCGCCAGGCGGCGCAACCGGTCCGCCGCGATCTGCATGAGCGTTGCCTCCTTTTCCGCGCCGCCGGGGGCCGGTCGGGCTTGTCCCCTACGCCCGGTCCGGCTATGTGGTCTTACTAAGACAGCGGCGTGCTGGCGAGAAGACCCCGTCTGAGCGGTCGTCACTTCTGCGCCGGCGGTGGGCTGACAACCCCGCGACATCAGGGAGAGGCTAATGGCACTTTGGACACCGACCCGGCGCAGGTTCCTCAAGACCACCGCGCTCGCGACCGGCGCGACGCTGGCAGCGCCCTACATCAAGTCCGCCCATTCCGCCGGCACGCTGACGCTCGGCATGTGGGACCACTGGGTCCCCGGCGCCAACGATGTCCTGGCCACGATGTGCAAGGACTGGGCCCAGAAGAACAATGTCGAGATCACCCTCGACTTCATCACCTCGATCGGCTTCAAGAACCAGGTGACCGCGGCCGCCGAGGCGCGCGCCAAGACCGGCCACGACATCTTCGCGCTGCCGACCTGGGACGTCACGATCCACAAGGATTTGCTCGAGCCGGTCGACGACCTGATGGCCGAGCTGACCAAGCAGTATGGCCCCTACGACGATCGCGCCGCCTACCTGTGCAAGCACGACGGCAGCTGGAAGGCGGTGGTGGCACCGACCGGCTCGCACACCTACCCGATGGTCTCACGGCTGGATTACTTCAAGGCTGCGGGCGTCGACCTCCAGGATCTGTTCCCGGCCGGGCCGCGCGATCAGGCCAAGATCGATGCCGAATGGACCTACGACAAGTTTCTGGTCGCGGCGCAGAAGCTGCACGAGGCCGGCCACGACTTCGGCAATCCGATCGGGCCGACCAGCGACAGCCAGGACTGGCTCGGGCCCCTGTTCCTGTCGTTCGGCGGCCAGATGGTGAGCCCCGAGGGCGAGATCACGGTCGATTCCGAAGGCACCCGCGCCGCGCTCGAGTACATGCAAAAGCTGACCCAGTACATGCCGGAGGACGTCTACGCCTGGGACGATGCCGGCAACAACCGCTGGATCATCTCCGGCACCGGTTCCTGCGTGCAGAACCCGCCGTCGGCCTGGGCGGTGGCGGTGAAGGACCAGCCCGCCGTCGGCGCCCAGCTCTGGCATCACGATACCCCGGCCGGGCCGGAGGGCCGCTACCGCGGCAGCCTGCCCTACATGTGGGGCATCTGGAACTTTTCCGAGAACATCCCCGCGGCCAAGGAGCTCCTGCTGTACCTGTCGCAGAAGGAGCAGACCGCCGAGCTGGTCAAGGCCTCGCACGGCTATGACCTGCCGCTGCAGCCGGCGTTCTTCGACAACCCCGTGTGGGAGAGCGAGAAGCCGCCCGAGGGCACCCTCTACAACTACCCGGGACGGGGTAACGAGCACACGATCATCTCGGGCTATCCGGCGCCGCCGGCGATCGCGGCCCAGATCTACAACCAGGCGCTGGTGCCGAACATGGTCGCGCGGGTCACCCAGACCGGCGAGTCCTTCGACGACGCGATCGCCTGGGCGAGCGACGAGCTCGAAGGCTACATGCGCGGCTGAGCCCATGCCCGCGGGTCGCGGCCGGCGGCGCGCTGCCGCCGGCCGGCCCCGGGCGATCCGATCGGGCCGGGACGCGCGGGGCTCCCCGTCGTTCCGGCCGGCAACCTCGGCGGGCCGTCGGGAGACAGGGCCATGGCTCGAACCAGTGCGGTACTGAACGAAAGGCGCCTTTCCAGCGCGGCGCCGAGCTTTCGCACCTACATGCGCGGCTTCTGGCAGCAGCGCTCGACGCTCGCCTTCCTGATGTGCCTGCCGCTGATCCTGATCATCGCCGGCCTCGTCGTCTATCCGTTCTTCTACTCGGTCAATCTGTCGCTGCTCAACAAGTCCGAGACCCACTACGTCGGTCTCGACAACTTCTTCTTCCTGTTCGGGCGCAGCACCTTCTGGATGGTGGTCCGGCAGTCGGTGCTGTTCACCTTCACCGCGGTGTTCTTCAAGGCGCTGATCGGCTTCATCTGCGCCCACCTGATCCACAACGTGCACGAGCGCGGCCAGCGGATCTGGCGCGGCCTGTCGCTGGTGCCCTGGGTGATCCCGCCGGCGCTCAGCACGCTCGGCTGGTGGTGGCTGTTCGATCCGACCTACAGCGCCATCAACTGGCTGCTCGAGGCCGTGGGCGGACCCCACATCCCCTGGCTCAGCCAGACCTTCTGGGCGCGCTTCGCGGTTATCCTGGTCAACATCTGGTACGGCGCGCCGTTCTTCCTGATCATGTATCTCGCGGCGCTCAAGTCGATCCCGGAGGAACTGTACGACGCCGCCAAGGTCGACGGCGCGTCGGCCTGGCAGCGGCTGGTCTACGTGACCCTGCCGATGCTGCGCAACATCGTCGCGATCACGATGCTGTTCTCGACCATCGTGACCTTCGCCAACTTCGACATCGTGCGCGTGCTGACCGGCGGCGGGCCCCGCGATACGACCCACCTGTTCGGCACCTGGGCGTTCCACCTCGGCATCCAGGGCGGCGACATCCCGCTCGGCGCCTCGGTCGTCGCTGTTCATGTTCCCGATCCTGGCGGTGACCGCCTTCTTCATCCTGCGCGATGTGCGCCAACGGGCGGCTCGATCATAATGGCCACGCAAGTCGCTCCCACGAGCGCGTCTGCCGCCTTCAGCCGCGGCAAGGCCCGCGGCGATCGGCGCTGGGCGCTCTATGCCTCCTATCTCTTCCTGGCGATCTTCATCGTCTTCTTCCTGTTCCCGCCCTATTACATGCTGATCACCTCGTTCAAGACCGACCAGGAGATCTCGAGCCTGGCCGGCAATCCCTGGATCATCAACGGCAAGATGACCCTCGATCACTACACCAACCTTCTGTTCAACACCGCCTTCCCGACCTACTTCAAGAACACCGTGATCGTCACCGTCTGCACGGTCGCGATCTCGATGGTGATCAGCATCCTTGCCGCCTACTCGCTCGCCCGAATGCGTTTCTTCGGCTCGACCGTGCTCGCAACCGGCGTGTTTCTGAGCTACCTGGTCCCCGAGACCCTTCTGTTCATTCCCTTGTTCAAGATCGTGGGCGGGCTCCACCTGCTCAACTCCTACTGGGGCCTCGTGCTGGTCTATCCGATCATCGCGGTGCCGTTCTGCACCTGGATCCTGATCGGCTACTTCTCATCGATCCCGCGCGAGCTCGACGAGGCGGCGCTGATCGACGGCTGCAATCATTTGCAGATGCTGATCAAGATCTTCATCCCCGTGGCCCTGCCGGGGATCATCGCGGCCACCATCTTCGCGTTCACGGTCTCCTGGGCCGAGTTCCTCTATCCGCTCGCCTTCGTCTACGCCGAGGACCAGCTGGTGCTGACCGCCGGCACCGTGACCACGCTGATCCGGGGCGACGTCTACCACTGGGGCGGCCTGATGGCGGGCGCCCTGCTGGCCGCAGCCCCGCCCGTGATCCTTTACGCCTTCCTCATGGACTACTACATCGCCGGCCTGACCTCGGGCGCGACCAAGGGCTGATGGACAGGCGCCGCATCGGCACGCTCGAGGTCTCGGTCGTCGGCCTCGGCTGCAACAATTTCGGCGGCCGCCTCGATGCCGCGGCGACCGCGCGCGTGGTGCATGCGGCGATCGACGCCGGCATCAATTTCCTCGACACCGCCGACATCTACGGCGGCACCCTCTCCGAAGACTACCTGGGCCCGGCCCTGCAAGGCCGCCGCGACAAGGTCGTGCTCGCGACCAAGTTCGGCATGAAGGTCGACGACCAGCGCCAGGGCGCGAAGCCCGCTTACGTCCGCGCCGCCCTCGACGACAGCCTGAAGCGCCTCAAGACCGACCGCATCGACCTCTACCAGCTCCACCAGCCCGACCCCAGCGTACCGATCGCGGACACGCTGGGCGCCCTGAACGATGCGGTCCGCGCCGGCAAAGTCCGCGAGATCGGCTGCTCCAATTTCTCCGCGGCTCAGCTGCGCGAGGCCGAGGCGGCGGTGCGCGCCCGGCGCCGCCCGCTTCGTCAGCGTCCAGAACGAGTACAGCCTGCTCAAACGCGAGCCGGAGGCCGAGGTCCTGCCCGAGTGCGCCCGCCAGCACCTCGCCTTCCTGCCCTATTTCCCCCTCGCGAGCGGCCTCTTGTCCGGGAAATACCGGCGCGGTCGGGCAGCTCCCGCGGGTGTCCGGATCCAGCCCGGCGGCCGCTTCGACGACCTGCTCTCGGCGCCCAAGCTCGACCTGGTCGAGGCGCTGATCGCCTTCGCCGACGCGCGCCGCCACAGCCTCCTCGAGCTCGCGATCTCCTGGCTCCTGTCCCGCCCCGAGGTCGCCTCGGTGATCGCGGGCGCTACCTCCCCCGAGCAGGCGACGACCAACGCCAAAGCCGCGATCTGGCGCCTGACGCCGGCCGAGCTCGCCGAGATCGACGCCATCGTTCCGCGCTGAGCCTTCCCAGCGTGCCGAGAGGGCGCCATGAGCATCGACTTCCTAGTCACCTCGCTGATCGTGGTCGTCGCGCCCGGCACCGGCGTCCTCTATACGCTGGCGGCCGGCCTTTCGCGCTGGGCGCGCGCCAGCGTCGTCGCGGCCTTCGGCTGCACGCTCGGCATCGTCCCGCACATGGCGGCGGCGATCACGGGGCTCGCAGCCCTGCTGCACACCAGCGCGCTCGCGTTCCAGGCGCTCAAATACCTGGGCGTCGCCTATCTTCTCTACATGGCCTGGCACACGCTGCGCGAGCGGGGCGCGCTCAGGGTCGAGCCGGAGACCGGCCCGCGCCCGGCCATCCAGGTGATCGTCGCCGCCATCCTGATCAACCTCCTCAATCCGAAGCTCTCGATCTTCTTCTTTGCCTTCCTGCCCCAGTTCGTGAGCGCCGGGGAACCCCATCCGCTCGCCCGCATGCTGGAGTTGAGCTCGGTCTTCATGCTCCTCACGTTCGTCGTCTTCGTCGGCTACGGGCTGTTCGCCGCCAGGGTCCGCAATCACGTGATCTCGCGGCCGCGGGTCTTGACCTGGATGCGCCGCACCTGCGCCGGCGCCTTTGTCGCGCTCGGCGCCAAACTCGCGCTCGCCGATCGGTAACGACCGCCGCGGCATGTGGTAGGATCCGCCACCGGAAGCCTTGTGAGGCCCACCACCATGGCCAA
>CAWCRU010000004.1:0-89701 GCA_963798075.1 uncultured Alphaproteobacteria bacterium
GACGCTCGTTCGCCCGAGCCTCTACGACGAGGATTTTCTCGCCTGGACCGAGCAGCAGGCGGCGCTGGTGCGCGCCGGCCGCCTGGACCAGCTCGACACGGGCAACCTCGCCGAGGAGCTCGACACCATGGGCCGCAGCGAATGGGGCGAACTCGAGAACCGGCTCGAGATCCTGCTCATGCACATGCTGAAGTGGGATTATCAGCCGGCGCGCCGATCGCGCAGCTGGCAGGACACGATCCGAGAGCAGCGCAACGCCATTCGCCGCCTGATGCGGCGCAGCCCGAGCCTGAAGCGTGATCTCGAGGGCACTGTCGTCGACCTCTACCCGGACGCTCTGGGCCGGGCCATTGACCAGACCGGACTGAGCCCGGCAGCATTTCCGAGCGAGCTGCCCTACAGCGTCGCGCAGGTTCTCGAGCCGGAGATCGAGCCGGCGGAGTCGCAGCCGCCGGCGGGCCGCCGCCGCGGCTGACTGGCGCCGGGCTGCTCACAGCGGGCGCGGGCGAAAAGCGTCGTTGGCAAGCCGGACCTCCTGGCCGAGCAGGCCCTGCGGGCGCCAGATCAGGACCGCGGCCAGGACCGCGAACACGGCCACGTCCTTATACCCGAGGCTCAGATAGCCCGCCCAGAAGGTCTCGAGGGTGCCGATCAGAAGGCCTCCCAGCATGGCACCCGGGACCGAGCCGATGCCGCCCAGAAGGGCTGCCGTCAGCGCCTTGAAACCGAGCAGGAAGCCATCGTAGAAGCGCACTCCGCCGTAGCGCAGGAGGACGACGAAGCCCGCGACCCCGGCGTAGGCGGCGCCGAGCGAGAAGGTCAGTGCGATCACCCGCTCGACGTTGATGCCGCAAAAGGCCGCCATCTCCACGTCGTCGGCGCAGGCGCGCGCCTGGCGCCCGAACGAGCTGCGGCCCATCAGCAGCCAGAGGCCGCCATAGAGGAGGCTCGCAAAGCCCAGGATGAGCAGCTGCGAGGTGCTGATCGTGACCGTGAAGCCGCTGCCCGCGGCAAGCTCGTGCGCCTCGGAGAAGACCGGCTGGATCCACCGGTCGGCGGCCCCCTGCGTCAGCCGCAGGTATTCCTGCAAAAAGATCGCAAGCCCGACGGTCGCGATCAGCGGCGCCTGGGAGGGCACTTCGCGCAGCGGCCGGAACACCAGGCGCTCGGTCGCAAGGCCATGCACCCCGCCGACCACGGCTACCACCAGCAAGACCAGCAGCAGCGCCAAGGGCAGCGTGCCGGCGCCGAAAAGAGCCAGCACCGCCACGCCGATGAAGGTGGCGTAGGCGCCGACCATCGCGATCTCGCCGAACGCGAGGTTGATCCTGCCGACGATGCCGTAGACCAGGCTGTAGCCGATCGCGAGCAGGCCATAGAGGCAGCCGACGGTGAGCGCGCTGACCGCGAGCTGGAGAGCATAGAGCAGATCGCGCCAGGGCCCGGCCGGGGCAGGCCGCCCCCCGGCCGCGGCCGCCGCCTCCGCCTCGTAGAAGCCCAGCCAATACTGCCGCAGCAAAAAGACCTGGACGTCCGAGAGCTCGCCCGCCTGCTCGCTCGCGACGCCGACCAGCTTCAGGCGGTCGCGCTGGAAGCCGCCGCCGCCGAAGCGGCAGGCGAGCCAGCGCTCGCTCTTCGGGCCCTCGGGCTCGGCGACCCGGTAGCGCACGATCACGCCGTGGTCGACGCCGGGGTCGGGCTCGCTGCCCACGACCTCGATCGCCGCATCGACGCCTTCGATCCCCGGGATCACGCGCTCGCAGATGCGCGCCTGCTCGACATCGAGCCGGCCGCAGGCACTCAGAGCCAGGAGCAGGGCCAGGCCCGGAGCGGCGCGCCACCGCCGGCGCGCCTTCGCACCCATGCCGGCGGCACCAGGGCGGATCAGGCGGCTAGGCCGCCTCGGCCTCGGGCGGTGTCGGCGTCGGCCGCGGCAGCTCCTCGGCGGTCAGCGTCTCCTTCTCGAGGAGCTTGCGCGCCAGCGCCTCGAGCTCGCCGCGCCGCTGCTTCAAGATCTCGATCGCCTGCTGGTAGGCCCGCTCGACCCGCCCGCGCACGGCGACGTCGATCTCGCGCGCGGTGTCCTCGCTGAAGCGCCGGCCGCCGCCCTCGCTCGGCAGGCCAAGGAAGCTGCCGCGCTCGGTCTCGTAGGCGGCCTGGCCCAAGGTCGCGTCCATGCCGTAGCGGGTGACCATGCTGCGCGCGATGTCGGTGACCCGGATCAGATCGTCGGCGGCTCCGGTCGAGATCTCGCCGAACACCAGCTCCTCCGCGGCGCGGCCGCCGAGCAGCACCGCCATCTTGTGCTCGAGCTCTTCGGTCGTCATCAGGAAGCGGTCCTCGATCGGCCGCTGCATCGTGTAGCCGAGTGCTCCGACCCCGCGCGGGATGATCGAGACCTTGTGCACCGGATCGACCCCCGGGAGCGTGAGCGCCACCAGGGCGTGGCCGAGCTCGTGGTAGGCGACCACGCGGCGCTCCTTGGGATTGAGCAGCCGGTTCTTCTTCTCGAGGCCGGCGACGATGCGCTCGAAGGCCGCGGTGAAGTCGCCGAGCGTGACCGTGGTCGCGCGCCTGCGGGTCGCGAGCAGCGCCGCCTCGTTGACCAGATTGGCGAGATCGGCGCCGGTGAAGCCCGGGGTCAGCGCCGCCACCTGCTCGAGGCTGACGTTCGGGTCGAGCTTGATCTTCTTGGCGTGCACCTCGAGGATCTGAAGCCTGCCTTGCTTGTCCGGCCGGTCGACCAGGATCTGGCGATCGAAGCGGCCCGGCCGCAGCAGGGCGGGGTCCAGGATCTCGGGCCGGTTGGTCGCGGCGAGCAGGATGATGCCCTGGCTCGGATCGAAGCCGTCGAGCTCGACCAGGAGCTGGTTGAGGGTCTGCTCCTTCTCGTCGTGGCCGCCCGCCATCGGGCCGATGCCGCGCGCCCGGCCCATCGCGTCGAGCTCGTCGATGAAGATGATACACGGCGCCATCTTGCGCGCCTGCTCGAACAGATCGCGCACGCGCGCGGCGCCGACGCCCACGAACATCTCGACGAACTCGGAGCCCGAGATCGAGAGGAAGGTGACGCCCGCCTCGCCGGCGACCGCGCGCGCGAGCAGGGTCTTGCCGGTGCCGGGCGGCCCGATCAGCAGCACGCCGCGCGGCAGCCTTGCCCCGAGCACGCTGTACTTCTTCGGGTCCTTCAGGAAATCGATGATCTCCTGGACCTCGGCCTTCGCCTCGTCGACGCCGGCGACATCGGCGAGCGTGGTCTTGGTGTCCTTCTCGACGTAGATCTTGGCGCGGCTCTTGCCGATCGACATCAGGCCGCCGGCACCCATGCCGCCCATCGACATCCGGCGCAGGATGAAGATCCAGATGCCGAAGAAGATCAGCGCCGGCAGGACCCACGAGAGCAGCGTGGTCAGGAAGTTCTCATCGCTGCCGCCCTTGAACTCGACGCCGTACTTCTCCAGCTCGGCGGCGAAACTGGGGTCGACCCGGGTGGTCACGAACCGGCTGGGCTCGCCGGCGCCGGCATCTTTGAGGGTGCCGAGGATCCGGCTCTCGGTGATCACGAGATCGCCGATCTTGCCGCTCTTGAGGTCGGCCTGGAACTGGCTGTAGGGCAGGTACTCGGTCTCGCGCGCGTGCTGGACCACCGCCTGCACGAGCAGCATCGCCAGGACCGCGATCATCACGTACCAGGCGTTGAAGTGACTCTTCTTGTCCATGCCCCGGCCCCTGCGCACCCCGCTTGGCACAGGTGTGTGTCCTGGCGGCCCGCGTCAACCCATAGGGGGCGGCAGGGCAGGGCGGCTGCGGCCCACGAGGCGGCGATGCGGTGGAGCGGGCAGGCGATTTCCCCGCTTGCCATCATGGCAAACTCTCGTGCGGCCGCGCCATCGAACGGCAGGACGCGGGCGGCCAGTGCCCTCCCTGCCGTTGCCGACGGCCGCTGCTATGCCGCCAGCCGCTCCCTCAGGTGCGCCGCGAGCCGGAGCGTCATCGCGACGATGGTGAGCGTCGGGTTGGCGCTGCCGGAGGTGGGAAAGACCGAGCTGCCGGCGACGTAGAGATTGGCGATGCCGTGCACCCGCGAGCTCGGGTCGACGACGCCCTGGCTCGGGTCCACGCTCATGCGCGTGGTGCCGAGGTGGTGGTAGCCGCCTTCGAGCGTCGGCGGCCAGCTGTCGTCGGCTTCGGTCAGCCACTCGGCGATCTGCAGGCGGCCGAGGCCGGTCCGGCCGAGCTCCTCGGCGACCGCCTGGTGGCCGGCGAGCAGCGAGCGCTTGTCCTGCTCGGTCAGCCGCCAGTCGAGCGCGATCCGCGGCATGCCCAGCGCGTCGAGCTGGTCGCTGAGCCGGACCCGGCTGTCCGGATTGGGCGCCGCCTCGCCGCTGCACCACATCCGGAAGCTCGCGTCGGCCGGGTGGTACCGGCGCAGGCCGAGCCGGCCCGCGAGCCCGGCCGCGGTGTCGTCGATGTCGGTCAGCGCCTGCCAGAGATCGGCGCTCAGGTGCTCCGGCCATTGGCCGTGCCCGGCCGCGCTCCAGACCCGGCGCAGCGCCGCGAAGCCGGAATCGCCGATGTCGTCGACCGTGAACAGGCTGTCGAAATTTAAGAGCTGCCGGGCCCGCTGGCGCTCCGGGCTCTGGTTGAGGCAGCCGACCACCGGGATCCCCTGCCCATGGCCGCCGCCCTGGCCGTAGGTGTAAAAGCTCAGCACCGCCGGGGCCACCACCAGCGCGCGCGCCGCGTTGCAATGCGGATGCTCCATGAAGCAGCGCCCGACCATGTCCCGCTGATTGCCGAGACCGACCTTGACCTGGCGGTTGGCGGCCAGCAGCAGGCGCGGGTTCTCGAGCCCGCCGCAGGCCAGCACATAGGCGCGCGCGCCAACCGTCAGCCGCTTGCCCTCGAGGGTCGCGACCTGGAGCCGCCGGACCTCGCTGCCGGCATCGTTCGCCTCGATGTCGACGACGTTGGCGTGCAGCAGGACGTCGATGTGGGCGGCCGCCTCGAGCTCGGCCCGGTAGACCTCGCCGAACCGGGTCGGCGGGCTGTACTGCCAGACCCGGCTCATGACCTTGGCCGGATCGAACGGCAGCACCGTCTGGCCGGGGTCGAGCCAGCGGTCCGGCGCATAGTCGAAGGCGCCGAGCTGGCAGATCGTCTGCGCCTGGCGATAGTAGGGCTCGAGCTCGGCCTTGGTCAGCGGCCAGCCGGACAGGGGGACCCAGGGCCGCGCCTCGAAGTCGAGCTCGTCGAGCGGCCGGCAGCGCCCCGCCCAGTGGTTGGTCGCGCCGCCGAGAAAGCGCAGCCGACAGGCGTCCAGCTCGAAATAGGGCAGGCCGACGTTGCCGCCCTTGTAGAGGTCCTGGACCTGCTTCCTCGAACTCGAGCCCGCCGCTCTCCAGCAGGCAGATCCTGATGCCGGCGTCCGCCAGAGCGCGCGCGAGCGTAATCCCGGCGGCGCCGGCGCCGATGATCCCGAGATCGCACTCGATCCGCGCGCCGTCCTCGAGCTCGCGCGCATCCCCCAGCATGACGACCGGTCTCCCCGTTGGCGCCCGTCGCTTAGCACAGGGCGCCGGGCAGCGACAGGCGAGCCGGACCGAAGGCGAGCGAGGCCTGACGTCGCGGCTAGGCTGCCGCCATCACGCCCTCTTGCAGGTGATCTGCAAGGCGCAGGGCGAGCGCCACGATCGTCAAGGTCGGATTGGCGCTGCCGGCGGTCGCGAAGACCGAGGAGCCGGCGACGAACAGGTTGGCCATGCCGTGCACCCGGCAGTTCCGATCGACCACGCCCGCACCCGGATCGTCGCTCATGCGCGTCGTGCCCATGTGGTGGTTGCCGCCGATCATCTCGGGCGACCAGCTCGTGAGATCGGCGCTCAGCCACTCCTCGATCCGCAGCCGGCCGAGGCCCTGGCGACCGAACTCCTGGGCGATCGTGCGATGGACCTCCTGCAGGCTGCGCTTGTCGAGCTCGCTGAGCCGCCAGTCGAGCCGGAGCCTGGGCAGGCCGAGCGCATCGGTCGCCTGCCCGAGGGTGACGCGGCTGTCCGGATTGGGCGCCTGCTCGGCCGTGCTCCACATCGTGAAGCTCGCGCGGTCGGGCCGGTATTCGCGCAGGCCGAAGCGGCCGAGCAGGCCGGCAACGCTGTCGTCGAAGGTCTCCAGCGCGAGGCCGAGATCGGCCATCGAGGTCGTCCGGCATCTCGGCCTGCCGCGCCGAATTCCACAGGCGCCGCAACGCGGCGTAGCCCGAGCTGCCGACGTTGTCGTCGACGAAGCAGCAGTCGCAGTTCAAGAGACCGGCGCCGCTCTGCAGATCCCGATCGAGGCCGAGATAGCCCAGGGCCAGAACCTCGCTGCCGGCCAGGCGCGGCCGGCGGTGGTCATAGCTGTAGAACTCGATCGCTGCCGGCTCGCCGGCCAGCAACTTGGCGCCGGGCAGATGCGGGTGCTCCATGAAGTAGCGGCCGACATTGCCGCGCTGGTTGCCGAGCCCGACGTTGACCTCGCGGTTGGCGGCGAGCAGCAGACGCGGGTTCTCGAGCCCGCCGCAGGCCAGCACATACGCCCGCGCGCGCGCCCGCAAACGCTTGCCCGCAAGCGTCGCCACCTGGAGGGCCTGGACCTCGGCGCCGTCGGCCCCGGTCTCGATGTCCACCAGATTGGCGTTGAGCACGACCTGCAGATTGCCGGCCCGGCTCAGCGTTTCCCGGTAGACCTCCCCGAACCGGGTCGGCGGGCTGAATTGCCACAGACCGGTGGTCAGCCTGGCCGGATCGAACGGCAGCGCCGCCTCGCCGGGCAGGAGCCAGGATGCGGGCCGGTAATCGTAGGGCCCGAGCTGGCAGAGCTTTTGCGCGCGCGCATAGTGCGGGTCGAGGCTCGCGCGCCGGATCGGCCAGCCGCTGTGCGCCACCCCCGGCCGGGGCTCGAAGTCGAGCGGGTCGAGCGGCCGGCAGCGGCCCTCCCAGTGGTTGGTCGTGCCACCGAAAAAGCGCAGCCGGCAGACGTCGAGATCGTAGTAGGCCTGGCCGACGCTGGCCCCCTCGTAGAGCCCCTGGGTCGCGTCGTCGAAGTCGAGGCCGCCGCTCTCGAGCAGCAGCACCCGGTGGCCGGTGTCGACGAAAGAGAGCGCGATCGCGATCCCGGCGGCGCCGGCGCCGACCACGCAAAGGTCGCCCTCGAGCACAGCATCCGCCTCGAGCGCACGCGCATCGATCAGCATGGCGCCGCTCAGGCCGCGCTCAGCGCGGCGAGCGCGAACAGCCGCGCCTCGCTCTCCGCCAGCACCCAGCCGCGCACGCCGACCGTGCGCCCGGCGGCGAAATCGGCCCGGATCTGCTCCTGCAGGCGCGCTCGCAGCGCCCGCGAGCCGGCACGCCCGGCCCAGGGCGGCTCCCCGCCCCGGCCGGCGGTGAGGCCCGCCACCAGCGCTTCGATCCGCGCCTCGGCCGGATGCGCCCGCAGATAGGCGCGCCCGATGCGCCGGGCGCTCGCCCGGTGGCGAAGAAGGCCCGCGAGCCGCCGTGCCTGGCGCTGCCAGGGGTCGGCCACCGCCTGCGCCGACGCCGCGGGCGGCGAGCGGCCGAAGCAGCAGACGGCGAGCGCCAGCCGCAGCGCGAAGGATCGCCTGTCCATCGGTCAAGCTCCCGTCCCGGGTCTGGGAGATCGAGCCTAGGAGGCAAATCGCTAACGAGGCATTGACCGGGCCGCCGGATCCGGCGGAAACCCGCCGGCAGGCCCTCAGCCCGGTATCAGGGCCAGCACGCGCAGCGGGCTGCCCGAGCCCCTCTCGATCTTCAAGGGCGGCGTGATCAGGAGCGCGCCCGTGGGCGGCAGCTGGTCGAGGTTGCACAAGGACGCGAGCCCGAGCTTGCCCGCGCCATGCATCAGATTGTGCGCCGGGAACGCCGGCTCGAACGCGAACGCCTGGCCGTGATCGGTGCCGACCGCCTCGACCCCCCAGCCATTGACCTCCCGTCCTTCCACGAGAAAACGCACCGCGGCCGCACTCGGCCCCGGCACATGCGGCCCGTCGTCCTTGATGTTGAGAAACGCCGAAGGCTCCGTCCGCTTCGACCAGTCGGTCCGCATCAGGACCCAGGCCCCCTTCGGGATCCGCCCATACTTCGCCTCGAACGCCTCGATGTGCGCAGGCTCGAGCACGAAGCACTCATCCGCCGCCGCTTCCTTCGAGCAGTCGATCACGCACGCCGGCGCCACGAACCTCTGCACCGGCAAAGTGTCGACGAAGCCGTCCGCATAATCCTTGCCGGTCACCCAATGCGCCGGCGCATCGAAATGGGTCCCGGTATGCTCGCCGCAGGCGAAATTGTTCCAATACCAGCCCGGCCCGCGCTGATCGTAGCGCGAGATCTCCTCGATCCGAAAGCCGCTCGACGGCGCGAACTCGGGCGGCAGCTGGATCACCGGGGTGGACGGCTTCAGCGTCTGGCTGAGATCGACCACCCGGATCTTTCCGGTTCCGATCGCCGCCGCCAGCTCCGCCAGGATCTCGTTGCTCATGCTCTGCCCTCCCCCTTGAACGCCGTTGCCGGCTCGCTCAGCCCGCGCCGAGCGCGAACCCCTGGTAACCGTCCGCCGCCACCTGCTCGCACTTCGCCGCATAGGCCGGCACGCCCAGATAGGGCATGAAGACCCGGGGCTTGCCCGGCACGTTGGCGCCGACGTACCAGGAGTTGCAGGACGGGAACAGCGTCGCATCCGCCACCTGGTTGACGTGGGCGACCCACGCGTCCTCGGCCGCCAGGGTCGCTTCGATCCGCTCCAGGCCGCGCGCCAGCGCATGGCCGATGCAGTCCGCGATCCACTCCACGTGCTGCTCGATCGAGGGCAGCATGTTGGAGAGCACCGACGGGCTGCCCGGCCCGGTGATCGTGAACAGGTTCGGAAAACCCGCGACCGCGAGCCCGAGATAGGTCCTGGGCCCGGCCGCCCACTTGTCTCGAAGCCGCAGGCCGCCGGCACCCCGGATGTCGATCCGCAAAAGCGCCCCGGTCATCGCATCGAAGCCCGTCGCGAGCACCAGCGCATCGATCTCGTACACCTCGCCCCCGACCCTCACGCCCCGCTCGCTCACCGCCTCGACCGGCGTCCGGCTGACGTCGACGAGCGTGACGTTGTCCCGGTTGAAGGTCTCGAAATAGCCGGTATCGATGCACAGGCGCTTGCAGCCGAAGGTCGAGCGCGGCATGAGCTTTTCCGCGACCTCCGGGTCCTTGACGATCGCCCCGATCCGCTCGCGGATGAACGCCGCCACCGTGTCGTTCGCGGCCCGGTCGACCAGCAGGTCCGCGAACGCGCCAAGGAAGCCGAGCCCGCCCCGCTCCCAGCGCGCCCGGTACTCGCGCAGGCGCTCGGCCGCACTGACCTCGAGCGCCCGCTCCTCCCGGATCGGATAGAGACACCCCGTCCGCCCCTGCTTCGCCCGCGCCCTCAAGCCCGCATAGTCCGCCTTGATCCGCGCCTGCACCTCTGGCTCGAGCGGCCCATTGCGCGCCGGCACCACATAGTTGGGCGTCCTTTGGAACACGAAGAGCCGCTCCGCCTGCGCCGCAATCACCGGGATCGACTGCACCGCCGACGAGCCGGTCCCGATCAGCCCGACCCGAAGCCCGGCAAAATCGACCCCCTCATGCGGCCAGCTGCCGGTGTGCCAGACCGGCCCAAGGAACCGCTCCAGCCCCGGAAATTTCGGCGTATTGGGCGACGACAGACAGCCGGTCGCCATGACGCAGAACGCCGCACGAACCTCCTCGCCCGCCTCGGTCTCGAGCCGCCAGCCGCCCTTTGCCTCATCGAAGCTCGCCGCCCTCACCCGCGTCTCGAACTGAATATCCCGCCGCAGCTCGAACCGGTCGGCCACATGGTTCGCATACCGGAGAATCTCGGGCTGCGCCGCATAGCGCTCGCTCCACGCCCACTCCTGCTGCAGCGCGTCCGAAAACTGGTACGAATACTCCATGCTCTCGATATCGCAGCGCGCCCCCGGATACCGGTTCCAATACCAGGTCCCCCCGACGCCCTCGCCCGCCTCGAGCACGCGCACGCTCAATCCCATGCCGCGCAGCCGGTAGAGCATGTACATCCCGGCGAACCCCGCGCCGACCACCACCACATCCAACCTGGGCCCGGTCATCGGCACGTCCCCCCGTGTCCCATCTCGTCCGGCCATCGTAGCTGCGTGTGGGCGTGCGACCAAGGCCGCTTCGGAAGCCGCCGCGGCGCACTGGCCTGAAGTTCGTCGCTCGAGGCTCTGGCCACGGCTTACCTGATCGGAACGGCGCGCGATGCAGGCCGGCAAGGTGATGCAGGTGATTCTCGACGACTACGGCGCGCACAAGCACCCGAACGTCCCGCAAACGGCTGGCTCGCCATCCAAGGCAATCATCGCCGCCGCCGCCGCGGACTTCAAACGTCGGAGGCGATCCACTGGCCCGGCTTTTTGGCCCCCCCGGATCTCTTTGTGATTCGGGCTTTTCTTCGACTCCATCGGGGAAGCGCGGCATGCGCCGCGAGAGAGGCTTATTCTCTACCACCAAGCCCACTGGCGCGGTACTAATCCCCGGAAATGCATTTGCAGGAGGCGGAACAGCAGGCTACCATCTAGCAAATCGAATGAAACGGAGGCTACTACGATGACCACGGGTGAAAGATGGATCGTTCTCGGGGCGCTGATCGCCTGCCTGTCCTCCTTGCCATCAGCTTCAAATGCAGCATCCGTCCGGGCACAGTCGCCATGCGCTCCCTGCGTCGACTTCGCGGGACAGCCGTCCGGAACTATTATCGAGCTAAGACGCTTCGACTTCAATCTGCCGTCTCCCAGAACAGTCGTCGTGCTTTTCCATGGCACTCTGGTTTGTGTCAACGATGGCGTAATCCGCAAAGACAGGCTCGTCAATATAGACGGCGAGATTACCAAGCCCCTTGAGCGGCCGCAAGCCGTGCCCCCGGCGGCCTGTCGCTCGTTGAGACCTTGAAGGACAATCCGGATCATACCAATGACAGTTTTGCCACATTTAATCTCGCTTCGACCAGAGTGACTTCGTACACGTCGAGAGGCAGAAAGACTGTGTTCTTCAAGCTCTTTATTTTGTCTCTGGACCCAGATATCATCTGCCGGGTAGAGAATGCGGCATTTACGGTGCTTCTATGAGAGATGCAGCAGAGCCCCTGCCGGCACTGTCCGGCAGGGGCCACCGTGGCGCAAGCCCGGCAACGGCGATAGCGCTTTAGGCTCATCGCATCCGGCTATGACCTCGCTTTGACTTGGACCCCGCGCGGGTGCCGGGCGGGGCGCGGGAGGCTTGAAGTTCACGGGCCGAGGCTCTAGCTCTGGGTGGGATGCACCCGGTGGGAAACTGCGAGAAATGCCCGGACTGTATGACGACGAGACGGTCGACCTGCTGCAGGCGCTGGCCGCAAACCCCTTGCTGGAGCTGGTCGGCAACGAGCGGCCGGAGGCCGGCATCCGCTTCGAGCTCGAGTCGGACTACCGGCCCGCGGGCGACCAGCCGCAGGCGATCTGTGAGCTCATCGAGGGCGTCGAGAGCGGGGCCAAGGACCAGGTCCTGCTCGGGATCACCGGCTCCGGCAAGACCTTCACGATGGCCCATGTCATCGCCGCGGTCCAGAAGCCGACCCTCATTCTCGCGCCCAACAAGATCCTCGCGGCCCAGCTCTATGGCGAGATGAAGTCGTTCTTTCCACATAACGCCGTCGAATATTTCGTCTCCTACTACGATTATTATCAGCCCGAGGCCTATGTGCCGCGCAGCGACACCTACATCGAGAAGACCTCGGCGATCAACGAGCAGATCGACCGCATGCGGCATTCGGCGACGCGGGCGCTGCTCGAGCGCGACGACGTCGTGATCGTCGCCTCGGTCTCCTGCATCTACGGCATCGGCTCGCCCGAGGTCTATGCCAAGATGGTGCTCAACCTGATGCGCGGCCAGCGGGTCGAGCGCGCCCGCCTGCTGCGGGCGCTGGTCGAGCTGCAGTACAAGCGCAACGATCTCGATTTCCATCGCGGGACTTTCCGGGCGCGCGGCGATTTGATCGAGATCTTTCCGGCCCACCTCGAGGACCGGGCTTGGCGGCTGTCGATGTTCGGCGACGAGATCGAGAGCATCGTCGAGTTCGACCCGCTGACCGCCGAGCGCACCGACACCCTCGATCGGGTCAGGCTCTACCCCAACAGCCACTACGTCACGCCCAAGCCGACGCTGGCCGAGGCCGCCGCCGCGATCAAGGTCGAGCTCAGGGAGCGGCTCGAATCCTACCGCGCCAAAGGGCAGCTGCTCGAGGCCGAGCGGCTGGAGCAGCGGACGCTGGCCGACCTCGAGATGATCACCGCGACCGGCAGCTGCCCCGGGATCGAGAACTATTCCCGCTATCTGACGGGCAGGCGCCCGGGCGAGCCGCCACCGACCTTGTTCGAGTACATCCCGGACGGAGCGCTCCTGATCGTGGACGAGAGCCACATCTCGGTGCCGCAGCTGGGCGGCATGTACCGGGGCGACTTCCAGCGCAAGTCGGTGCTGGCCGAGTTCGGCTTCCGCCTGCCCTCCTGCGTCGACAACCGGCCGCTCAAGTTCGAGGAATGGGACCTGATGCGGCCGCAGACGGTGTTCGTCTCGGCGACGCCGGGCCCTTGGGAGATGCGCCAGACCGGCGGCGTGTTCACCGAGCAGGTGATCCGGCCCACGGGCCTGATCGATCCCGAATGCATCGTCCGCCCGGTCGAGAGCCAGGTCGACGACCTGATGGCCGAGTGCCGCCAGGCGGCCGCCCGCGGTCTTCGGGTCCTGGTCACGACGCTCACCAAGCGCATGGCCGAGGACCTGACCGAATATCTGCACGAGAACGGCATCAAGGTGCGTTATCTCCACTCCGACATCGACACCCTGGAGCGCATCGAGATCGTCAGGGATCTCCGCCTCGGCGTGTTCGACATCCTGGTCGGGATCAACCTGCTGCGCGAAGGCCTCGACATCCCCGAATGCGGCCTGGTCGCGATCCTGGATGCCGACAAGGAGGGCTATCTGCGCTCCCAGACCTCGCTGATCCAGACGATCGGGCGGGCGGCCCGCAACCTCGAAGGCCGGGTCATCCTCTATGCCGATCGCATGACCGGCTCGCTCACGACCGCGATCTCCGAGACCGAGCGCCGGCGGGCCAGGCAGCGGGCGTTCAACGAGGCCAACGGCATCACGCCGGAAAGCATCCGAAAACAGATCGGCGACATCCTCAAGCACGTCGCCGAGCGCGATCACGTCACGATCGACATCGGCACCGACGCGCCGGCGCGTCCTGACCGGCATGAGCCTGCAAAGCTACATCGCCGAGCTCGAGACCAGGATGAAGGAGGCGGCCGCCAACCTCGAGTTCGAGGACGCTGCGCGCCTGCGCGACGAGATCCGCCGCCTCGAGGCTTCCGAGCTCGGGGTCCGGCTGAACCCGACCGCCCGCGACCCGGCCCGCGCCGAATCCCAACGCGCCCGCTCGGAAAACGCCCGCACCCGGGCGCAGCGCATCGCCAAGGCCAAGCGCCAGCGCTCCGGCCATCGCCGCTGAGGATCGAGCTGCTTTTGGACCTCGAGAAGGGCCCCGGACGAGGCGAGCTCCGGCACCGGCGCGCTTGGCTTGAGACCAACTCGGAGTGTGCGGCTAACCCTCTCTTAACCCTGGCGTCGGAAGGTGGGTCAACGCCCCGCGGTAGGCGCGGGCCGAGGTCAATTCCAGCGAGAGTGTCGGACCATGCTCTTCAAGCAGCCCACGCGTGCCGATCAGCCGGCGACCCCGTCCGCCGAGCGCCTGTCCGCGACCAAGCCGGCGGTGGCCGGGGCCGCGCTCGACCCGGTCGATCGCCCGGCATCGCAGAACCGCTCACCGTCCGACGAGGGGGCGACCGGCAAGCGGCTGATCGTCGGCCAGGGCATCCAGCTCAAGGGCGAGATCACCGCCTGCGAGCGGCTGATCGTCGAGGGCCAGGTCGAGGTCACGATGAATGCCACGCGTGCCCTCGAGATCAAGCCGACCGGCCATTTCATCGGCAGCTGCGAGGTCGAGGACGCCGAGATCAGCGGCGTCTACGAGGGCGACCTGTCGGTGCGCAACCGGCTGGTCGTGCACAAGGGCGGCCGGGTGGTCGGCAAGATCAGCTATGGCGAGCTCGAGCTCGAGCGGGGCGGCGAGATCGCGGGCGAGCTGAGCGTGCGCAATCGTCAGCGCAATCAGGCGTCGACTCCGCCCGGCGGGCCGCGGCCCGGCCAGCGCAACGTCGCCGCCGCCTGACCGGCGACGCAGGGCGCGCGCCGTCCGGCCTCGGCGAGCGCGCGCGCGGCGAGCATGAGGGCGCCGGCGGCCGCCAGCCGCTGCGGCTGCCGAGCCCCGTCTCGCCGATAGCCGGCGGGCGATCGCTCACCGCCCGCGGCAGCCACCGGGTCGCCCCGGCAGCTCCGGATCGATGGCGCGGTCGGCGAAGCCCGCGAGCTGGCGCCGGGGCCGCCAACCGGAATCCGATCCGCCCGCCCGGGTTCGGACCGCCGGCCGCCCGGGTTCGGACCGCCGGGCGCCCGGGTTCGAACCCCCGCCCGCCCGGGTGCCGGCCGCCGGCCGCGGTGCGCGGATCGCCAGCCGCGGGTGACGCCGGCCCGCAAGGCGCGGGTGTGTCCGGGCGAGTGCAGACTCTGTCGACCGGGATACGGCCGCAAGCGCCAGCGGTCGGCGGGATCCGACGATAAAGGCCCGCACGCGACACGAATCCGCGGCCTTGTTGACCTCCGGCAAAATCGACCATTCTCGTGCGCCGGGGGCCCAAAGTCGCCAGCAAGCCGGGACCGGCCCCGCGCATCGTAGGCGCTCACTCAGATGAGCTGCAGCCTCAAGCATCTATCGGAGACGCGGCGAAGGAGGCCGGGCGGCAAGGTCTCGACAGGGAATTGATCGCAGATGCGGCGTTGGCCTCGCGAGCGCGCATGCTACATGAAGCGAGCCTTCGATTCTCGCCGACCGAGCCAAGGAGCGGACCGGGAGCTAAGATGGGTCGGCGCTGCCGCCCGCTCGGCGGGCCGGGCCGGCGACCTGCCTGGCAGGCCGCGGCCGCGCGCAGGACCGAGTCCGCGCGCGCAGGAGCAGATTGGGAGCCCGCCCGCAGATGGAGTCCGCCCGCAGATGGAGTCCGGCCGCCAGAATGGAGTCCGGCCGCAGAATGGAGTCCGGCCGCAGAACGGAGCCCGCCCGATGAGCCGTCTCGACAGTTTCATCCGCCGGCTGGAGGCGCAGCGGGCGTGTCTGAACCATGCGGCGCGGGCGATCGCCGGTCTGCCGGGGCCGGTGCTCGAGCTCGGGCTGGGCAACGGGCGGACCTACGATCACCTGCGCGAGCTGCTGCCGGCGCGCGCGATCTTCGTGTTCGAGCGCCAGCTGGCAGCGCATCCCGCATCCATGCCCGATCCCGCGCATCTGATCCAAGGCGACATCCGCGAGACCCTGCCGGCCGCCAGGCGCCTGCTGCCCGCGCCCGCAGCCCTCGTGCACAGCGACATCGGCACCGGCGACGCGCTGCGCAACGCCGAGCTTGCCGCCTGGCTCGCGCAAGCCCTGCCCGCCCTGCTCGCGCAGGGCGCCCTGGTGGTCTCCGACCAGCCGATGCGCACCCCCGCGCTGGCGCCGCTGCCGCCCCCCGAGGGGGTCGCCCGCGAGCGCTATTTCCTCTACCGGCACGGCGGAAATTGACGCGCCCGCCAACCTCGCGGCTAAGCGGGCCCGCGGCGGAGCGCGTTTGCGGCCCTTGTCCTCGGTCGCAAATTCCTGTTTGCTGATGGCCAAGGCAGGCGGCGATGGCGGTGAGCGACGAGTTCTGGCTGCGCTTTTGGGGGGTCCGCGGCACCGTGCCCTGCCCCGGCCCCGACACGCTCCGCTACGGCGGCAATACCGCCTGTCTCGAGGTCATGTGCGGCGGTCAGCGGTTGATCTTCGACGCCGGCACCGGGCTGCGCGCGCTCGGGGCCAGCCTGAACGGCCGCCAGGGCCTCAATGCCCACATCTTCCTGACCCACACCCACATCGATCACATCAACGGCTTCCCGTTCTTCCGCCCGGCCTACAACGTCAACAACCGCTTCGAGCTGTGGGCCGGCCACCTCGGCGGCCAGCAGGGCGCCCTGCAAGCCGTGCTCAAGGATCTGATGCGGGCGCCGATCTTCCCGGTGCCGCTCGACATCATGCACGCCTGCATCGCCTTCCACGACTTCGCCGCCGGCATGGTGATCGAGGTCGTGCCGGACGTGATCCTGCGCACCGCCCCGCTCAACCACCCGAACGGCGCCACCGGCTACCGGATCGAGCACGCCGGCAAGGCGATCTGCTACGTCACCGACACCGAGCATCGCGAGGGCGAGCTCGACGCGTCCATCCTCCAGCTGATCGAGGGCAGCCAGATCGTGATCTACGACGCCACCTACACCGAGGCGGAGTATCCGAGCTATCGCGGCTGGGGCCACTCGACCTGGAACGAGGGCGTGCGCCTGTGCCGGGCGGCCGGGGCCGGGCGCCTGGTCGCCTTCCACCATGATCCGGACCACGATGACGCCGCCCTCGACCAGATCGCCGCGCAGCTCGGACGCTTCCTGCCCGGCTCGCGGGTGGCGCAGGAGGGCCTGGTCCTCCACCCCTGAGCCGGGGGCGGGCGCCCGTGGTCGAGCGGTCCGGAGCGAGCGCCAGGGAGATCCGGCGTGGCCGGCGCCGGCGCCTGGTCATGGGTCTTGCGACCCTGCTCGGCGGCCGGCCGCGCGGCTTCTTCATCCCGCACCGCTATGCCCATCAGGTCCACCCCTGCGCCTATCCGGCGCTCGAGAGGGCATTCGCCGCGGGCTGGCCGGCATACGAGCGGGTCCTCGCCGCGATCGAGGCTCTGGGCCCGGAGCTTCGCCGCCTCGGCGGGCCGCCGCCGGCGCCGCGCTTCGATCAGGACTGGTTCGCCAAGCTCGACGCGGCCGCCGCCTACGCCCTGGTCGCGACCACGCGCCCGCGCCGGATCGTCGAGGTCGGCTCCGGCCACTCGACCCGTTTTCTCGCCCGCGCGGTCGCCGATCACGGCCTCGCTACCGAGCTGCTCTGCATCGACCCGGCGCCGCGGGCGACGCTTGCCGGTCTCGATCTGAAGCGGCTCGCGACCACGTTGCAGCAGGCCCCCGGGAGCTGCTTTGCGGAGCTTGCCGCGGGTGACCTGCTGGTCGTCGATTCCAGTCACATCCTGATGCCCGGCAGCGATGTCGACTGGCTCTTGAACCGCATCCTGCCGACCATCGCACCGGGCGTCCTGGTCCACGTCCACGACGTCTTCCTGCCCGACCCCTACCCCGCGGCCTGGGCCTGGCGCGGCTACAACGAGCAGCAGGCGATCGCAGCCCTGCTCCAGGGCGGCGGCTACGCGATCCGCTTCGCGAGCCACTATATCCTCAGCCGGCAACCCGAGCGCGTGGCAGCGGGCGTCCTCGGCGAGCTGCCCGCAGGCGGTGGCGGGCTCGCGAGCAGTCTCTGGCTCGAGAAGCGCGCCTGAGCCTCAGGCAGCCAGCGGCGGCGTCCGCTCGAGCAGCTCGAAGGCGTCGTGACGGACGTGGTTGCGGCGCATCTCGGCGCGCAGGAGATCCTCGCTCACGATGCCCCGCTCGACGCACTCGCGCAGCAGGCCGAAGAACAGTTGCTCCTGCTTGCGGTCGGGATGGCGGCGGTAGCTGCCGAGCAGGCCGTAATCGCCGAACAGCCGGCGGCGCGCCCGCATCAGCCAGCCGATCGGCGGGAACAGCTTGAACGTCTCGGCCGGGATGAAGTCGACCGGCAGGCCGCTCTTCCAGGGCTGGGTCTTGCGCTTGGTGTTGTGGACCATCTTGGTGCGCGCGCTCAGCCGGTCGAAGTCGTTCCACTCCGGCTCGAGCGGGCCGATCGTCGACGGGTCCTCGTCCAGGAGGTTGATCCACTTGCGGTAGTCGCGCTGGAACGTGAACAGCTCGCCGAACTGAGCTTCGACCTGCCAGTGCCGCAGGCGCGCGCAGTCGAGCAGCATGACCGAGCTCGCGTAGTTGCCGGCGTTGAGGCGCTTGGTGCCGCTGCGCACCCGGCACATGATCGCCTTGCCGGCCATCTCGCGGGTCAGCAGCTCGTAGACGTCGCCGACCGCGAACACGTCCGGGTCGACCACCACCGCCCGGCCCTGATAGCCCATCAGCTCCGGCGGCATGAACCGCAACGGCGTGAACGACTGCAGGTCGTCGTTGCGCCAACGGCGCCTGACCCCGTCGCGCAGGTACTCCTTGCCCTCGTAGGGCTCGAAGAACGGATAGTTCCGGTGCTCGATGATCTGGACATCGAAGCGCTCGGCATGGGGCGAGCAGCGGTGCATCGAATAGGCCGAGACCAGGGCCCCGATATACTGGCGATGATTGGTATGGATGAAGACGGCGGGCTTCATGCGACGAGTTCCTCAAGGCTCCGACCGAGGCATCAACCGCAACCGGGCGCCGGCACCTCAGGGCCGCCCTGCCCGCCAGGCGGTGCTCGCGGCCGGGGTCGGCGTTGCCTGCTGGCGACGCGTGCGCATCGATATGGCGTTGCGCCCGCCGATCCTCAAGCGGCCAGCGGCGGGGTGCGCTCGGCCAGCTCCAGGGCGTCGTGACGGATGTGGTTCTGCCGCATCTCGTCGCGCAGCATGGCTTCGGTCACGATGCCCTGCTGCAGGCATTCGTGCAGCAGGCCGAAGAAGAACTGCTCCTGCCGGGGGTCGGGATGCCGCGCGTACTGGCTGGGCGGGCCGCCGCCCGCCAGCTTCTTGAGCGGATTGATCCAGGTCCTGGGCTTCAGCGGCTTGAAGCGCTTGTCCGGGGCGGTGAAGTCGACCGGCAGGCCGGTCTTCCACGGTTGCGTCTGCCGCTTGGTGTTGTGCAAAAGTTTGGTGTCCGGCGTCAGGTGATCGAAGTCGTTCCACTCCGGCTCGAACAACCCGATACTGCCCTTGGGCTCGAGACTGAGGGTGATCCAGTCGGCATAGTCGCGCTTGCCCTCGAACAGCAAATCGAAGTCGGGCTCGGCGCGCCAGTGCCGGAGTTTCGCGCAGTCGAGCAGCATGACGCTGGTGGCGAGCCCGCCGCCCGCACCTTTGCTGCCGGAGCGCGGCCGGCACATCAGCGCGCTGCCCTGCATGTCGCGCTCGAGCAGCTCGAGCACGTCGGCGACCGCGAACACGTCGGGGTCGACCACCAGCGCCCGGCCCTGATAGCCCATCAGCTCCGGCGGCATGAAGCGCAACGGCGTGAACGACTGCAGGTCCTCCATCCGCCACACCGCCTGGCGGCCGTCGCGCAGGAACCGCTGCCCCTCCTTCGCCCACAGGAACGGATGGTCCTTGGTGTGAATGATCTCGACGGCGAACTTGTCGGCATTGGGCGGAGTTGCGCCCGAACGAATACTGCGAGACCAGGGCGCCGACGTATTGCTTGTGATTGGTGTGAATGAATACCCGAGGCGTCACGGTCGCGGTTCCTTGGCTGTAAGGTGAGGCGGGGTCGAGAGGCGCGGTTTCTGAGTGAGCCGGGAGTGGGCCGGATCCTGATCGCTTGTACGGGATGGCGCGTCCGCCTGCAAGCGGTCGGCGCGCTCTTGAAGCCGGGCCCGATCGTGCTACTAAGGTGCCCGCGCCCGGCGCGTCCGCGATCGCGTCCCCGATCGGATTTTGGCGGGCGGCGCGGGCCCGGGGTCCGGGGCGAGCGCGCAAGGGCCACGCCGCAGCCGATGCCGACACTGCTGATTCTGGGATCCAAGCCGGAGCCCGTGCTGCCGCCGGCCGCGGGCTTCGATGCGCTCGCCTGCGCCAACGCGTCGGGGCGCTCGGCCCTGGGCCTCGGGCTGCCCGATCCCATCTTCACGGTCATGACCTCGGTGTTGACCTCCGGGCACAAGGCTGCCAACGACCTCGCGCTCGAGGCCCTGCGGGGGCTGCGCACGGGCAAGCTCTACCTCTATCCGCGGCCGGCCGCGCGCGGCTTCCTGCTCAAACGGCTCGTGCGCGAGGCGAGGAGGATCAAGCTCAAGCCCTGGTATTTCCAGCGCAGCTTGCGCGCCGCCGGCTATCGCTTCGACGAGTTCATCAGCCCGCCGCGCGCGTTCTACCACGATCTGGTGCTGCGGCTGTGCGGCCAGGAGCCGGCGATCCGGGCGCAGATCGAGCACAAGCAGCCGTCGACCGGGATCATCGCGCTCGCGCTCGGGCTCGAAGGTGGCGCCTTCGATCGCGTCGTGATGAGCGGCTTCAGCTTCGAGATCACCCACGCCTACGCCCACAATCCGCTGATCGATCAGCTCGGCACGACCCGGAGCAAGCACGCGAATACCGACATCTCGGTCTTGGCTTGCCTTGTCCGCAGGCATGCCAACCTCTATACGACCGAGCCTGTGGTGCATGAGCGCGCGGGCGTGCCGCTGCTGCCGGTCACAGAGGCCGGCCCGGCACGCGCCGACCCGGCTGCCAGGAGGACCGCCACCGCATGACTGAGCAAGGCGCACGGCAACGGCTGCAGCACGCTTGGCGGCGCCTGTCTAACATCGCGCGCTACGGCCTCGGGCCCGCCGCCCGGCAGCGCAAGCAGGCCGACCAGGCCAGGCGGCGCAACGCCGGCTTCTTCGAGGGCGAGCGCTGGCAGCATGGCGAGGCCGAATCCAGGCGCCTCTACGCCTCCTACGAGGAGTACGCCCGGCATCAGGGCGCGAAGCTCGCCAAGATCGAGCCTCGCCTGCGCGAGACCGAGGACGCCGACCTCGCCGAGTTCAAGCGGCGCTTCGAGAGCTGCGCCGCAGCTGCGCGAGGCGCGCACCATGCTTGTGTCTGGGCGCCAGGCTCGGCACCGAGGTCAGAGCCCTGCACGCGCTCGGCCATTTCGCGGTCGGCATCGACCTCAACCCGGGCGAGGGCAACGGCTACGTGCTGCCGGGCGACTTTCACGCGATCGTGTTCCCCGACGGCTCCCTCGACGCCATCTACAGCAACGCGCTCGACCACGTGTTCGCGCTCGACAGGCTGGTCGGCGAGGTCCGCCGGCTGCTGCGGCCGGGCGGCCTGTTCGTCCTCGATCTCATGCAAGGCTACGAGGAGGGCAACGTGCCGGGCGAATTCGAGGCGACCATCTGGCGCGACCGCGACTCGTTCATCGAGCGGATCGTCGAGCTCGGCGGCTTTGCGAGCGAAGGCGTCCGCGATCTCGGCTACACCCGGCGCGACCACTGGACGCAGGTCGTGCTGCGCAAGCCGGCGCCGGCCACCGCGCGGTCGCGCGAGACCGCCGGCGCCGAGGCGTGAGCGCAAGGATCGCCGCCTATGTTCTTCAGCTACGATCACCTGCAGTTCCGCTATGAGCCGTTTCCGATCGGCCTCGCGCGGCCGCTGATGGACGCCGGCGGCTATCGCGAGATGCTCGCAGCCTACCCCGCCAGGGAGCTGTTCGCCTACCTGCCCGAGCTCGGCCACAAGTACTCGTTGTCCGAGAAGAACAACCCGAAGCGCTACCACGCGATCATTCACGACCAGGCGATCTGGCGCGAGTTCCACCGCTGGCTCAAGAGCGATCAATTCATCGCGGGCGTGCTGCAGGCGCTGCGCGAGCGCCACATCGACCTCGGCTACCGGAAGCTGCCGACGGCGGCAAGGCGCCTCGGCAAGCTCTCGCGCAACCTGATCCGCGGCCGGCTCGACGCCGGCAGACCGCCGCTGGCCGCCCGCTTCGAGTTCTCGATGCTGCCGGCGGCCGGCGGCCACATCATCCCGCATACCGACTCGCCCGGCAAGATCATCACGCTCGTGATCTCGATGGTCGACGAGGGCGAGTGGGACCCGGCGTTCGGCGGCGGCACCGACGTCAACCGGCCGCGCGACCCGGCGCTGGCCTACAACGAGCTCAATCGCCAGGCCGGCTTTGAGGACATGGAGGTGATCGACACCTTCGCGTTCACGCCGAACCAGGCGGTGGTGTTCGTCAAGACCTTCAATTCCTGGCATTCGGTGCGGCCGATGGCCGGCAACGGCTCGGAGGCGATGCGCAAGACGCTGACCATCAACATCGAGGCCGGGGCGTAAGGCGCCGGCCGCCCCGCGAAGGGGGCGGCATCCGCGCCTTCAGCCGGCTTCAGATCGATCGGCGGGGCCCAGGCCATGTATTTTTCCTACGACAACCTCAAGTTCCGCTACGAGCCGTTCCCCATCGGGCTCGCGAAGCCTTTGATGAGCGATGCCGCCTACCGGCAGTTCCTCGACAATTTCCCGCCGTTCGAGCGCTTCGACAGCTACGAGGACAAGGGCAAACGCGGCCGCAAGTTCATGCTGTCGGAAAAGGAGAACCCGCGCGCCTTCCAAGACTTCATCCGGCACAATCCGGTCTGGCGCGCGTTCCACCGCTGGATCAAGAGCGACGACTTCGTGGGTGGCGTCATGGCCGCGCTCAAGGAACGGCAGATCGACCTCGGCTATCGCGCCATGCCACCGGCGAAGCGCTACGCCAAGCAGGTCTGGCTCGCCCTCAACGGGCGGACCAGCGAGCGCATCGCGCCGCTCAAGGCGCGGTTCGAGTTCTCGGCATTGCCGGCCGACGGCGGCCATGTCGCGCCCCACACCGATGCGCCGACAAAGGTCGTCACCATGGTCGTCGCGATCGCCGAGGAGGGTGAATGGGACCCTGCGTTCGGCGGCGGCACCGACGTCAACCGACCAAAGGGCCCGGCGCTCGCCTACAATCAGCTTCAACCGGCTGGCCGATTTCGACGACATGGAACTGGTCGACAGCTTCGCGTTCACGCCGAACCAGGCCGTGGTGTTCGTGAAAACCTTCAATTCCTGGCACTCGGTGCGCCCCATGACGGGCCGCGGCAGCAGCGCACTGAGGCGCACCTTGACCATCACCATCGAACGGCCGGCCTGAGGCCGGCCGCGGCAACCGGCGGCGCGCGATGCGGATCGTCTCCGATGGCCGGGCCTGGCCGCCGCACCGGCTGGCCCGGCGCTGGCGCCAGTTCTGGTTCGGGCGTCGCGACGCGCTCGCGTGCGAGGTCGAGATCCGCGCCCAGGACCAGACCTATCGCTTCCGCTGCACCGGCATGCTCGAACTCGCGCGCGGCATGGGCCTGTTCACCAAGGAAAAGGGCACCTGCGCCTGGATCCGGGGGGAAGTTCAGGCAGGCGAGGTCTTCTACGACATCGGCGCCAACATCGGCCTCTACACGATCCTTGCCGGCAGGCGGGTCGGTCCGCAGGGCAGGGTTTACGGCTTCGAGCCGCATGGTCCGACCTTCGCGCGGCTGCTCGACAACGTCGCCCTCAACGGCCTGCAGGACGTGGTCACTCCGTGCAGTGCCGCCCTCCACGACCAACCCGGGTTCTTCGCCTTCAACTACGTCTCGGCCGCAGCGGGGTCGGCCGACAGCCAGCTCGCCACCAGCCGGGGCGCGGCCGAGACCCAGTACCGGCCGCAGATCGCCGAGCTCAAATACGCGACCTCGATCGACGCCATGCTCGAGACGGGCGCGCTGCCGCCGCCCCACCATGTCAAGCTCGACGTCGACGGCAACGAGCTACTGGTTCTGCGCGGCATGGCCCGCCTGTTGCGCAGTCCCGACCGGCCGCGCTCGATCCAGGTCGAGATCAACCAGCGCCACCAGGGCGAGATCGCGCCCTTCATGGCCGATCACGGCTACGAGCTGACGCTCAAGCACTATACGCGCTCGGGCCTCAAGAAGATCGCCCGCGGCGAGGACCCGGAGGGCTATGCCTACAACGCGATCTTCCATCCGGCGATCGCTGCCGGAGCCGCCCGCGCCGGGGCTGCAAACGGCAGGCTGGCCCAGGAGGCCGGGGCATGAGCGGCCGCGAGGCTGCGTTCGGCACCGCCGCCGCGGCCGGCGCGCGGCCGCGGCCGTTCGTCGCGCTGGCGAACAGCGATCTCGGCATCGGCGAGGACGAGATCGCCCGCCTGTTCGAGCCCTTCATCCTGGGTGGCGACGCGGGCGAGCCCGGGGTCGTTGCGCAGGAGATTGCCAGGCGCAAGCGCAAGCTCGTCAAAGCCACCGCGCGCCGGCTGGCGCTCGGCTGGCTGCCCCGGATGCAGCGCCGCGAGGCCGCGGTCCGCAGGGAATACGACAAGGCCTGGCGGGCGATCGACTACGCCACCTACGGCCTCCAGACGCCGCAGGCCGAGCATACACCCTGGGAGTGGCGCGGCCGGCGCATGCTGGCCAGCGACGTCGGCGCCACCCGCTTCCGGCAGCTGCTGCTGATCCGCTTCCTCGAGCGGCTGCGCCCGCGGCGGGTGCTCGAGGTCGGCTGCGGCAACGGCATCAATCTGATCCTGCTGGCGGGCCGCCTGCCCCAGATCGCCTTCACCGGCATCGAGCTCACCGCGGCCGGCCACGAGGCCGCCCGCCTGCTCCAGGAGCAGAGCGAGCTGCCGCCCGCGATGCAGGCCTTTGCACCCCTGCCGCTCGCCGATCCGAGCGCTTTTCGCGCGATCGATTTCCGCCAGGGCAACGCCGCCAGCCTGCCGTTTGCCGATGGCGAGTTCGATCTCGTGATGACGGTGCTGGCGCTCGAGCAGATGGAGCGGCTGCGCCCGCAGGCGCTCGCCGAGATCGCCCGCGTCGCCCGCCGGCACACGCTGATGATCGAGCCGTTCCGCGAGGTCAACCGGGCCTTGTGGCCGCGGCTCAACATTCTGCGCCGCAACTACTTCCAGGGCCGGATCGCCGACCTTCGCGACTTCGGGCTGGAGCCCATCCTGGCGCTCGACGACTACCCGCAGGAGGCCTTCCTCAAGACCTGCGCGGTGCTGTCCGAGCGCCGCTCAGCCTGAGGCGGCGCCGGCCCGCAAGGCCTGCGCCGCAGTTGCCGGGCCGGCAGCGGCCGCCGTCGCGTCGCTGACCAGGCGGACGCCGCCCGGCGCGATCTCGTAGACCCGGTCGGCGACGTCGACCCAGGCTGGCCGATGGGTGATCGCCAGGATCGTGAAGCTGCCGTCGAGGGCGCGGACATTGGCGCAGATCTCGGCCTCGGTCGCCGGGTCGAGGGCGCTCGTGACCTCGTCGAGGATCAAGAGCTTGGGCTTGAGCAGGAGGGCGCGGGCGAGCGCGATCCGCTGGCGCTGGCCGCCCGAGAGCTGCATGCCGCGCTCGCCGACCGTGGTCATCAGGCCCTCGGGCAGCGATTCCACGAACGGCCAGGCGCCCGCGGTCGCGAGCGCTGCGATCGCCTGCCCGGTGCTGACCTCGGGGTCGCCCAGGGTCAGATTGGCGAACACCGTGTCGTGCAGCAGGATCAGCTCCTGCGGCACGTAGCCGACCATGCCGCGCCAGGCGCGCAGATCGAGCTCGGTGAGCGGCACGCCGTCGATCACGATCCGGCCGTCTTGCGGCGCATAGAGCCCGAGCAGCAGATCGACGATGGTCGTCTTGCCGACCCCCGAAGGCCCCATGATCACGGTCAGCCGGTCGGCCGGCACGGTCAGCGACAGATCGTCCAGCACCAGGCGGTCGCCGAAGCCGAAGGAGACGCCCTCCAGCGCCAGGCCGCGGCTCAGCGTCGGGGTCCGCCGGCCCAGGAACGCCTCGCGCTCGCCCTTGGCCTCGGCGATGATCTGGTGCACCGCCCGATGCGAGGCTTCCAGAATCACGGCGCTCTGCAGCTGCCGCTGAACCCGGCCGAGCGCGCCCACCGTCCGGTACAGCAGGACCGCCGTGACGATCAGCTCGGGCGTCGCGACCGACAGCTGCGCCTGCGCCAGATAGATGCCGGCCACGGCGAACAGGACGAAGATCGGCTCGCGCAGCTCGTTCATCAGGTTCTCGGCCACCGCCTGCCGGCGCAGCGCCCGGCGCAGGCTCTCGGCCCGCTTCTCGAGCAGATGCAGAAAATGGGTCTGGCGCGCCATCGCCTTGAGCGGCTTGATGCCGATCAGGGTGTCGCTGAGCAGGGTCACGAAGGCCTGGGTGCTGGTCTGCTGCCGGCGCCCCGCCTTTTTCGCGACCCTGACCAGCGGGCCCAGAATGATCAGGATCACGGCCCCGACGCCCAGCCCGAGCAGCGCCAGGCGCCAGGAGATCAAAAACGCCAGGGTGACGCTGACCGCGGTCTCGACGAGCGAGGCCAGGCACATGGTGGCGAGCATGAAGGCGCGGCCGGCGCGGGTCGCGTCCTGGCTCATGGCATTGGCGAAGCGGCCGACCGGCTGGCGGGTGAAGTAGGACCACTTCACCTCGAGCAGGCTCTGGACGACCGTGGTGCGCAGCTCGGTCGAGACCTCGGCCACCGCGTAGCCGGCGCGGACCAGGGCGAGCACGACCAGCGCCGCCTTGCCGACCACCCCGAACACCACCGCCAGCAGCAGCGTCGACAGCGAGGGCTGCAGGCCGATCGCGTTCATGGCGCCATAGACCATGTCGTGCACGACCGTCGACTGCCCGCTGCTGTCGTTCATCAGCAGCGTGAGCGCCGGCAGCAGGCTCGCGAGCCCGAAGCCCTCGACCAGGTTGGCGAGCAGCAGGCCGGCCATGATGGTCCACTTGGACCAGCCCGGCACGCTCATGAAGATCTCGAAGATCCGGCGCATCACTTCCAACCGCTGGGCTTACGACGACGCCCGCCTCTCGCGCTCACGTCTGCGGCTCCGGCCAGGCGCCCGCGGCCGGGCGCCGTTCCTGCTGCAGCAGGAGTGAGGTAGCGCTCGCGGCGAACACGGCGAATGGTGCCCACGCTGCCAGGGCCGGCGGCAGCAGGCCGAGATCGCCGAAGGTCAGGACCAGGCCATCGAAGGTCCAGCAGACGAACCCGACCGCCACCCCGAACGCGATCAACCACCCTTGCGCCCTGCGTCCGCTCACCGGTCGCGCCAGGGCGACGATGATCAGGATCATCGCGACCGTCGTCACCGGCGCGGCGAGCCGCTCTTGCAGCCAGAGCTTGTAGCGATAGCTCGGCTGGGTTCCAAGCCCCGGCGCGCGGATCGCGCGCAGCAGCTGCGCGAACGGCGTCTCGCGCGGATCGGCAAGGAACGAGGCGAGCAGCTTGGGATCGAGATCGGCGGGCCAGCGCAGGCTGTCCTCGTGCTCGACCACGCCCGGCCCGATCAGGGTCCTGCTGACGTCGCGCAAGGTCCACCCCCCCGCCTCCCAGGTGGCGCTCGGCGCCTTGAGCACGGCGACGAGATTGCCCCCCGGGTCGCGCCGGAAGATCGTCACGTCGTCGATGCGGCCGGCGGCCGGATCGAGCGCGCGCAGGCGCAAGATGTCGTCGCCCTGGCGCAGCCAGGCGTCGCCGGCGTCGCCGGCGGGCGCATAGTCTCCGATGCCCCAGGCCCGCAGCCTGCCGACCGCGACCGGCACCGCCTGGTCATCGATCAGGAACTGGATCACCGCGATCAGCAGCGCTACCGGCAGCACCGCGGCTGCGAGCCGCGCCTTCGACACGCCGGCGGCCGCGATCGCGGTCAGCTCGCTGTGGCGCGCGAGCTCGGCGAAGGTCAAAAGGCCGGCAAGCATCGCGCTGATCGGCAGGAGCTGCGCCACGATCTCGGGCAGGCGCAGCAGCGTGTAGCGCAGGATCGGCAGCAGGACGCTGTCGCTGCCCGCGATCACCTGATCGCCATTGGCCAAAAAGTCGAGGATCATCATCAAGGCGGCGAGCCCGGACAGAAGGAGGGCGGCGCGGGCGAGCAGTCGGCGCGCGATGTAGCGGCTGAGCACCGAGAGCATGCGAAAAATATCCCTGGGCGGCCCTTGGCGCGGGCGCCGCCTCAGGCTCGCCGCCGCTTCGGCCGGGCGCCCTGGAGGGCGCCAAGGAACAGCCAGCCGGCACCCGCGGCGAGGGCCAGAAAGGGCAGCCAGAGCCCGATCCAGGGGGCCAGCAGCTCGCGCTTGGCGAGCGCCTCGCCAAAGTTCAACAGCTGGTAGTAGACCACCAGGATCAACAGGCCGATGGCAAGGCTGCTGCGCTGGCTGCGCGGGCCGCCGATGAGGGCCAGCGGCGCCGCCAGCAACGGCAGGATCGGCACCGACGCGATCACCACCAGGCGGGAATGCAGCTCGGCCGCGATCTCGGCCGCGCTGGGTTTGCTCGCGGCGGTCGCCGGCCGGCTCCAGAGCTCGCTGAGCGTGAGCTCGCGCTGGTCAAAGCCGCGCGGCCGGAAGCTCTCGTCGGCCTCGGTCACCACCGGCCAGCTGAGATTGGCGAAGGTCACGGTGCTGGGCGGGCCCGCGGCCGGCAGCTCGGCGCGCTCGCCCTGCTCGAGGATCAAAAGCGGGCTCTCGTCGGCCTCGAGCTGCCCCAGCCGGCCGTCCTGACCCGTGACCACGGTAGCCCCGCCCCCAGGCCGGTCCTGATAGACGAAGACCTTGCCAAGGCGCAGGCCGTCGGGGGCGGGCGTCGCGCGCTCGGCGAAGAAGGTCAGGTCGCCCGCATGGATGAAGGTGCCGCCGCGCACGGCCGCGCCCAGCGACGCTTCGGCGACCTGCTGCTTGAGCGCCCGGTAGCCATAGCGCGCATGCGGGCTGAGCCAGCCGATGATCAGGGCGGCGAGCATGGCCGTCACGATCGCCAGGCCCATGACCGGCGCCAGCAGGCGGGCGAGGCTCCGCCCGGCGCCCGCCAGGATCACGAACTCGCTGTCCCGCTTGAGGCGCCGGAAGGTCAAAAGAACGCCGAAGAAGAACGCAGCCGGCAGTGCTATGCTCAAAAAATGCGGCAGCAGCAGCACGAGCATCTGGCCGACGTAGCTGAACGCCTTGTTGGGGTTGGCGACCAGGCTGAACAGGGTGAGGACCCGCTCGAGCAACAGGATCGCGAGTGCCACCCCGGTCATCACCAAGGAGCTGGTGACGATCTGACGAAGCAGGTAGCGATCGATGATGGTCAGCACTGCCGCGGATACCTGGCGGGCTCGAGCCCGTTCGGGTCCGCGGGCCGCCCTCGGACCTGCGCCAAACTAGCTTGGATCACCGCTCTGTCCAGGGCCGGGCGCCCTACGCCGCTCCCGGCCGGGGGCGCGCGCGGTGGTGGGCGGTGCTGGGATTGAACCAGCGACCCCTCGCGTGTGAAGCGAGTGCTCTCCCGCTGAGCTAACCGCCCGTCTGCGCCGCACCGCTATAGGAGGGCCCTCCAAGCAGTGTCAAGCCGGCGCCGCCGGGCCGTTGCCAGGGTCGCGACCGAGGCTGGCGAGGGCAGCGCCGAGCTCGGCCATGTCGTCGATCACGCGATCGGGGCCCAGCTCGCGCGCCGGGACCGGCGTGTAGCCGAAGCTCACCAGCACGCAGGGCACGCCTGCGGCGCGCGCGGTCAAGAGGTCGGTGCGGCTGTCGCCGACCATCGCCGCCCGGCCGCCATCGACGCCAAGGCGCGCCAGCACCGCCCGCAGGTGACCGGCGTCGGGCTTGCGCACCGGCAGGGCATCGCCGCCGATGACCGCGGCGAAGAAGCGGTCGAGACCCAGCCCGGCGAGCAGCCGGTCGGTCGGCGCCTGCGGCTTGTTGGTGCAGATCCCAAGGCGGACGCCGGCCGTCGCCAGCTCCGCGAGCATCAGGGTCACGCCCGCATAGACCTGGCCGGAGCGCACCGGCATCTTCGTGTAGCGGCGCAGAAACTCCGCAAACAGCGCGTCGAGGTCGAGGCGCGGCGGCACCCCGCCCGAGGCCCGCAGGCCGCGCTCCAGGAGCGCCCGCGCGCCGTCGCCGATCATCGGCCGCAGCTCGGCCAGCGTGAGGCCGGGCCGCCCGAGTTCGGCCAGCATCTCGTTGACCAGAGCGTGCAGGTCGGGCGCGCTGTCGATCAAGGTGCCGTCGAGGTCGAACACGACCGCCGCAAACCGGAGCGCCAAACGTTTCGTCCTTGCTTTTACCGGGAGGATCGGTTGCGTTAAATACTCAGCAATTGCCTGGCCGCAAAGTGCCGCCGGCCGATCGGCATCGCCGATGTGCGAGGTTGGAACGCCATGCCTGCTCCGGTCACCATCGTCCTGCTCGCCGCCGGCAAGGGGACGCGCATGCGATCCGAGCGGCCCAAGGTCCTGCACCCGCTGGCGGGCCGGCCGATGCTCGCGCATGTCCTGGCCACGGCGGCGGCGCTCGCGCCCGCGCGGGCGGCGGTGGTGCTGGCGCCGGGCATGGACCAGGTCGCGGCCGAGGTCGAGCGTGGCCCCTTGCCGGCGGTGATCGTCCATCAGGCGCCGCAGCTCGGCACCGCTCATGCCGTGCTGGCGGCGCGCGCCGAGCTGCCGCCCACGGGCGAGGTGCTGGTGCTCTATGGCGACACGCCGCTCGTGACCGCGGCGACCCTTCGCCAGCTGCTGGAGGCGCGGCGCGCGGCCGATGCCGCGGTCGCGGTGCTCGGCTTTCGGCCGCCCGATCCGACGGGCTACGGCCGCCTCGCCCTGGACCAGGCCGGCCTCGCCCGGATCGTCGAGGAGCGGCATGCCGATGCGACCCTGAAGCGGGATGGCGCCTGCAACGCCGGCATCATGGCGTTCGATGCCGCGCGGCTGCTGCCGCTGCTCGACGCGATCGAGATCAAGCAGCCCAAGGGCGAGTATTACCTCACCGACGTGGTCGAGCACGCGCGCGCCCGAGGCTGGGCCTGCACCGCGATCGAGGGCCCCTACGAGGCCGGGCTCGGCATCAACTCGCAGACCCAGCTGGCCGAGGCGGAGGCGATCCTCCAGCAGCGGCTGCGGGCGGCGGCGATGGCGGCGGGCGTCACCATGATCGCGCCCGAGACGGTATACCTCGCCGCCGATACCGAGCTTGCGGCCGGCGTCGAGGTCGGCCCCTTCGTCGTCTTCGGAGCCGGGGTCAAGGTCGCCCCGAACGCGCGCATCCTGTCCTTTTGCCACCTCGAGGGGGTGCGGATCGGAGCCGGCGCCGAGATCGGGCCGTTCGCCCGTCTGCGCCCCGGCGCCGCGATCGGCGAGCGCGCCAAGGTCGGCAACTTCGTCGAGGTCAAGAACGCCACCCTCGAGGCCGGCGCCAAGGCCAACCATCTGAGCTACATCGGCGATGCCCGGGTCGGCGCCAGGTCCAACATCGGCGCCGGCACGATCACCTGCAACTACGACGGCGCCGCCAAGCACCGGACCGAGATCGGCAAGGGCGTCTTCATCGGCTCCAACTCGGCCCTGGTGGCGCCGATTGCGATCGGCGATGGCGCCTTCGTCGGCGCCGGCAGCACGATCAATCGCGACGTGCCGGCCGGGAGCCTCAGCATCGCGCGGGCCCGCCAGACCGACATCCCGGACGGCGCCGCCCGGATCCGCGGCCGCCGGCGGCCGGGGACGTAAACCTTCGCCTGACAGGAGCTGCTGCATATGTGCGGGATCGTCGGTATCCTCGGTCGTCAGCCGGCCGCGCCCTTGCTGCTCGATGCCCTCAGACGGCTCGAGTATCGCGGCTACGACAGCGCCGGCATCGCGACCCTGGTCGCGGGCCGGGTCGAGCGCCGGCGCGCCGAGGGCAAGCTCGTCAATCTCGAGCGCGCGCTCGAGGCGCGGCCGCTCGAGGGCGTCACCGGGATCGGCCACACCCGCTGGGCGACCCATGGCGCGCCCACCCAGGACAACGCCCACCCGCACGAGGCGGGCGGGGTCGCCGTCGTCCACAACGGCATCGTCGAGAACTTCCAGAGCCTGCGGCAGGAGCTGAGCGCGCGCGGCCACAAGTTCGCGACCCAGACCGACACCGAGGTCGTGCCGCACCTGGTCAGCCACTATCTGACCACCGGCCTCGGTCCGGTCGCGGCCGCCGCCGCCGCCCTCGAGCGGCTCGAGGGCGCGTTCGCGCTGGCCATGCTGTTCGCCGGCCACGACGATCTTTTGATCTGCGCCAGGCGCGGCAGCCCGCTCGCGATCGGCTACGGCGACGGCGAGATGTACATCGGCTCCGACGCGCTGGCACTGGCGCCGCTGACCAATCGGATCCAGTACCTGGAGGAGGGCGACTGGGCGGTGCTGACCGCGCGCGGCGCGTCGGTCTACGCCGCCGACGGCGCCGAGGCCGTGCGGGAGATCAAGCAGACCGCCTTCTCGGGCGCCCTGATCGGCCGCGGCAACTACCGCCACTTCATGCACAAGGAGATCCACGAGCAACCGGCGGTTCTGGGGGATACGCTGCGCTCGTTCGCGAGCCCCGCCGACCACCGGATCGTGCTGCCCGAGCTGCCCGTCGATCTCGCGACCCTGCCGCGGCTCGCGATGGTCGCCTGCGGCACCGCGGCCTACGCCTGCATGATCGGGCGCTACTGGTTCGAGCAGCTGGCCGGCCTGCCGGTCGACCTCGACATCGGCTCGGAGTTCCGCTACCGCGGCACGCCGCTGGTGCCGGGCAGTGCGGCGCTGTTCGTGTCGCAGTCGGGCGAGACCATGGACACGATCGAGGCGATGCGCTGCGTCAAGGCGCAGGGGCTGAAGACGATCGCGCTCGTCAACGTCCAGGACAGCACGCTGGCGCGCGAGGCCGACTGCCAGCTGCGCACGCTGGCGGGCCCTGAGATCGGGGTCGCCTCGACCAAGGCGTTTACGACCCAGCTCGCGACGCTTGCCTGCCTGGCGCTCGGCGCCGCCCGCGCGCGCGGCCGCCTGACGTCCGAGCGCGAGGCCGAGCTGACCCAGGCGCTCGACGAGGTCCCGGCGCGCGCCGCCGAGGCCCTGATGCAGGACGCGATCTACGAGCAGATCGCGCACGGCCTGGTGCCGGCCCGCGACGTGCTCTACATCGGCCGCGGCACGAGCTTCGCGATCGCCCTCGAGGGCGCGCTCAAGCTCAAGGAGATCAGCTACATCCACGCCGAAGGCTACGCCGCCGGCGAGCTCAAGCACGGGCCGATCGCGCTGATCGACGAGAAGGTGCCGGTGATCGTGGTGGCACCGCCCGACCGCTTGTTCGACAAGACCGCGAGCAACCTGCAGGAGGTCGTCGCGCGCGGCGGCAAGGTGATCCTGCTCAGCGACCGGCGCGGCTGCGAGCAACTGGCCGAGTATGTCACAACCGCAGTGGCGCTGCCCGAGGTCGACCCGCTGCTGGCGCCGATCCTGTACGCGATTCCGGTCCAGCTGCTCGCCTATCACACCGCCGTGCTCAAGGGCACCGACGTCGATCAGCCGCGCAATCTGGCGAAATCGGTCACCGTCGAATAGCCGCGCGGGCGCCCGCGCGCTGTCTGCCCGCCGGGCGGCGCCCGTCCGCTCGCCGCGGCTTGCGGCATGCGCGCAACAGTCGCTCGACGAGCCTCGGCGGTGGGTGAGCTGTTTATCGTTTCTTAACCAAACGCGGCGATTGTACCGCCTCAGCGCCGGCCACCGGCAGTCCCGATCGTGGTCGAGACCCGCAGCGCGCGGGCCCCGCCGCGGGATCCGACGGGCCGGGCAGCAATTCACCCCAGCCCCACGAGGCGGTCATGACGGATACTCTTGCTCCCGCCGCCGCCAGTTTTCCAGCTGCCGCCGGCGCGCCCGGATTGGCGTCGCGGCAGGGTCTCCTGGCGAACTGGTTCGCCGTCCTGTCGGAGGATGACACGGCGTCTTATCGCTATCTCCTGCTGCTGCGCTTTTTGGTGCTGAACCTGGTCGCGGCGGCCCTGCTCGGAGCCGCCTGGCTCAAGGGCTGGGTCGAGGTCGTGTTCGGCAGCGACACCACGCAGCTGGTCTCGGTGATCACGCTGGTGTTCGCTTACGGCCTGTTCAGCTGCGGGCGCAAGATCGTCCTGACCAGCACCGAGATCAATCAGCTCAAGGGGCCGGGCAGCGACCGCTCGGCGCGCGGCGCCCGCTATCTGCAGGCCATGCAGGGCCGCGACGGCCAGAGCCGCGCGCTCTCGGCCTCGACGCTCAAGCTCAAGCTCGGCGCCCGCATCGGGTCGATCCGGCACATCGCCAACAGCCTCGTGTTTTTGGGCCTGATCGGCACCGTGGTCGGGTTCATCATCGCGCTCTCGGGCATCGATCCCGAAGCCGCCGCCGATATCGATGCGATCGGCCCCATGGTCTCGACCCTGATCAGCGGCATGTCGGTGGCGCTCTACACGACCCTGGTCGGCGCGGTCCTGAACGTCTGGCTGATGCTCAACTATCGGATCCTGGAGAGCGGCACGATCACCCTGGTGACCACGATCGTCGAGCTTGGGGAGCGCCATGCACGGTCTTGAGCAGCTCGAGCAGGACGATGGCGACACGGTCTTTCGCGATGTCATCATGCTGGCGCTGGCCGGGTTCGTGGCGATGGTCATCCTGCTGCTGCCGCACCTGAACCCGCCCGGCAAGGCCGCCCAGGAGAACACCTACCCGCCCGGCAACGTGATCGTCGAGGTCCGCTGGCCGGACGATCTCGACAGCGACGTCGACCTCTGGGTCCAGGCGCCGGGCGACCGGCCGGTCGGCTACTCCAACAAGGGCGGCCTGATCTTCAATCTCCTGCGCGACGATCTCGGCAAGCGGGCCGATGCGACCGGCATGAACTACGAGGTGTCGTACTCGCGCGGCATCCCGGCCGGCGAATACACGGTCAACGTGCACCTCTACCGCAACACGGCCGGCGTCCTGCCGATCCCGGTGACGGTCGTGACCAGCGTCAAGAAGTCGGCCAAGGACTCGGCGCGGCAGCTGCTGGCCAGCAAGATCGAGCTCGTGCGCGAGGGCGAGGAATTGACCGTCTACCGCTTCAAGCTGTCGGCGGACGGCGACCTCGTTCCGGGCAGCGTGCACAGTCTGCAGCGCAACCTGCGGGCCTGGAGGACGTCATGACCGAGCTCACCTATCTGTTCGCCGCGGTCGCGGTCGTCGCCGGCCTGATGACCAGCATCAGCATCTGGGCGCCGCGCCGGCTGTGGATCAAGGTGGCCGCCATCGGCGCCGCGGCGTTGTTTCTGCCGACCACCTACGCCAGTCTGAGCCGGTTGCTGAGCATGCCCAAGCCGGTCCAGCTCGAGTGGTGGCTGGCCAACGCCGACGAGGCGACCGTGCTGGCGTCCACCTTCCGCGAGAACGAGGCGATCTACGTCTGGCTGCAACTGGCCGACGTCCGCGAGCCGCGCGCCTACGCGCTGCCGTGGAACCGCGACCTCGCGGAGCAGCTCCAGACCGCCCAGCGGGAAGCCGCCGAGAACCAGACCCAGGTCCAGATGCGCCTGCCGTTCGAGCAGTCGCTGGAGGATCGGGAGCCCAAGTTCTACGCCATGCCGCAACCGCAGTCGCCGCCCAAGGATGTCGACCAGGGGACGGCCCAGATCTATCGTCGTCAGGCGCAGAAGAACCCCTAGCAGAGCGGCGCCTGGCGCGGTCGCGGCCGAGCAGCGGCCCCGCTGTTTGCCCGGCCTCTACCTCCAAAAGGAGATGAGAATCGGCTGGCATCTTCGCGTCAAAGTGCTAATCTGAATCGACTGGGCGCGGACATCTTTGGGATAGGAGACCACAAATGTCGCGGGCTCGCCCGACTTCAGCAACTTCGGTGCCGCCGCCACCGCGGCCGCCGATCTGTGCCGACACCGGGGTGTGGCAGCTTGCGGACGGGGTGCTGTTCAGCGTGTTGTCGTCACTGGTGCTCTGGGGCATCATCATCACCAGCATCCACCACGCCCTGAGCTAGCACGACCGCGCGGCCTAAGGCTGGGGCCGCGGATGCGAGGGCGAACCCGGAAACCGGCGCCTGCAGCAAAGAGCGACGCCTGGTCGCGGCGTCGAGCGTCGGCGGCTTTCGCCATCCCCTCGGTTGCCGGCGGCGACCCGCCGGATCCCTGCCAGATCCCCGCCCGATCCCGAAAAGCCGGCAAGACCTGCTAAGCCGGCGGCGGCTTCACGATACGCTCAGCGATTTCGTCCCCAGGACCAGTCCGCGACCCCCGATGCTCACGACCTTCGGCGCGCTGGCGCCGGTCTTCCTGCTGATCGCGCTCGGGCGGGTCCTGCGGGCGCGCGGCTTTCCGGGCGAGGCGTTCTGGCCTGCCGCCGAGCGGCTGGTCTATCACGTGCTGTTCCCGGCGCTCCTGTTGCTGACCAGCGCCACCTCGCAGCTAGCGGGCTTTCGGGTGCTGCCGCTCGCGATCGCGCTGATCGGCGCGATCCTTATCGTCAGCGCGCTGACCCTGGCACTCCGCCCGTGGCTCGATCTGGACGCGGCGGGCTTCAGCTCGGTCTTCCAGGGCGCGATCCGCATCAACACCTATGTGGGCCTCGGCAGCGCGGGCACGCTCTACGGCGAGGCCGGCCTCGCGGTCCTCGGGTTCGTGATCTTCATCGTCGTGACCACGATCAACCTGCTCAGCGTGATCGCCCTGATCCACTACGGCAGGCGGCCCGCCGACCCGCAGAAGGTGTTCGCCTCGGTCGCGCGCAACCCCTTGATCCTGGCCTGTTTGCTCGGCTTCGCGCTCAACGCGGCGGGCGTCGATCTGGCCGGGATTGCCGGCGACACGCTGCGGGTCCTGGGCCAGGCGTCGCTGACGCTTGGTCTCTTGTGCGTCGGCGCCAGCCTCGAGCTCGCCCGGGTCGGCCGGAACTGGCCGGCGGCGCTTGCCACCTGCGCGCTCAAGCTCCTGCTGTTGCCGGCCGCGACCGGGCTCGCCTGCCGCCTGCTCGGCATCGAGGGACTGACCGCCTCGGTCGCGGTGCTGTTCACGGCCGGGCCGATCTCGGCCTCCAGCTACGTGCTCGCCCGCCAGCTCGGCGGCGACGATGCCGCTGGTCCTCACGTTCCTGACGTGATTTCGCCGGCACCGGGGCCGCGCGGCGGTCTGCGGGGGGTGACCGGCGGCGCCGGCGCTTGCTAGTGTGCGCCGCAGGTCAGCGAACCGGAGGTCGGCGACAGGTGGGCGGGCCGCGCAACATCGGCAGTTTCGACTATGTGATCGTCGGCGCCGGCACCGCCGGCTGCGTGCTCGCCAACCGCCTCTCGGCCGACCCCGCGGTCTCGGTCCTGCTCCTCGAGGCCGGCGGCAAGGACAGCTATCCCTGGATCCACATCCCCGTCGGCTATCTCTACACCCAGAACAACCCGCGCACCGACTGGTGCTTCAAGACCGAGGCCGAGGCCGGCCTCGGCGGCCGCAGCCTCAACTATCCACGCGGCAAGGTGCTGGGCGGCTGCTCGTCGATCAACGGCATGATCTACATGCGCGGCCAAGCGGCGGACTACGACCAGTGGCGCCAGCTGGGCAATCGCGGCTGGGGCTGGGACGACGTCCTGCCCTACTTCAAGAAGTCCGAGGACTACGTCCACGGGGCCGACGAGCTGCACGGCGCCGGCGGCGAATGGCGGGTCGAGGAGATGCGCCTCAGCTGGGAGATCCTGGATGCGTTCCGCGCGGCGGCCGCCGAGGTCGGGATCCCCAGGACCGACGACTTCAACCGCGGCGACAACGAGGGCTGCGGCTACTTCCAGGTCAACCAGAAGCGCGGCGTCCGCTGGAGCACCGCCAAGGCGTTCCTCAGGCCGGCGCGCGGGCGACCGAACCTCGAGGTCCTGACCGGCACCGAGGCGACCCGGATCGCGCTCGCCGGGCGCCGCGCGGGCGGCCTCCATTTTCGCCGCCACGGCGGCGACGGCTATGCCGAGGTCAAGGGCGAGCTGATCCTCGCCGCCGGCGCGATCGGCTCGCCGCAGCTTCTGCAGCTCTCGGGCATCGGCCCCGGCGATCTGCTCAAGGAGCTGGACATCCCGCCGGTCCACCCTCTGGAAGGCGTGGGCGCCAACCTCCAGGACCACCTGCAGTTGCGCCTGATCTACCGGGTCGAGGGCACCCGCACGCTCAACGAGCAGGCGAGCCGCCGGCTCGCGCGCGCCTGGATGGGCGTCGAATACTTCCTCCGCCGACGCGGGCCGCTGACCATGGCGCCCTCGCAGCTCGGCGCCTTCGCGCGCTCCGATCCGGCGCGCGCGACCCCCGACCTGCAATACCACATCCAACCCCTCTCGCTGGACAAGTTCGGCGACCCGCTGCACCCGTTCCCCGCCTTCACCGCCTCGGTCTGCAATCTGCGCCCGCAGAGCCGCGGCGAGGTCCGGATCAAGAGCCCGCATCCGGGCGTGCCGCCCGCGATCCGGCCGAACTATCTCAGCGCCGAAGCCGATCGCCTGGTCGCGGCGGCAGCGATCCGGCTGACCCGGCGCATCTGCGCCGCCCCGGCACTCGCCCGCTTCCGGCCGCAGGAGCTGAGGCCCGGCCCCGAATTCCAGAGCGACGCGGAGCTCGCCCAGGCGGCGAGCGCGATCGGCACGACCATCTTCCACCCGGTCGGCACCTGCCGGATGGGCAACGATCAGGGCGCCGTCGTCGATGATCGGCTGCGGCTGCACGGCCTCGCCGGCCTGCGCGTCGTCGATGCCTCGGTCCTGCCGACGATCACGTCGGGCAACACCAACGCGCCGGTGATCATGATCGCCGAGAAGGCGGCCGACATGATCCGCGCCGACCGGGGCGCTTGAACGGCCGCCCGCGGGTTGCCGCAAGGCGCCCGACGCCCATCTTGTCACTCGGATTGACGCCGGGCGAGCCCCGGTCCATTGGGAGTGCGCCCACAATGATCATCGCCTCAAGACCAGCAAGGTCGCCCGCCGGCACATCCCGCCCCGGCGCCACGCCAAGGGCCGCAGCGCGGCTCGCGACCGCGGCGCTGCTCGCCGCTCTGCTGAGCGCGGCCGCGGCCGGTCCGGCGCTCGCGCAGGCGAGCCAGACGCAGCCGGGCCCCACCCCGGCGCCGGCGGCCCCCGGGAGCGTCGCCCCGGGCGCCCAGGGCCGCGACGGCAAGGAGTTCCAGGACTGGACCGTGCGCTGCGAGCCCGCCGCCCAAGGCAAGCCGGAATTCTGCGAGATGCGCCAGCGGATCGTCGACCAGAAAGGCAACCGCGTGCTGCTCGCCGTGATCGGCCGGCTGCCCCAGGGCGACACGCCAGGCATGCTGATCCTGCTGCCGCTCGGCATTGCCCTGCCCCCCGGCGCCGCCCTCCAGGTCGACGGTGGCGAGCGCCAGCCCGTCCAGGTGGAGCGGTGCGAGAAGGAAGGCTGCCGGATCGAGCTGCTGCTGAAGCCCGAGCTCGCGGCCGTGCTCAAGGCCGGGACCAAGGCGATCGTCAGCTTCCACATCTTCGACCGCGAGGGCAAGGTGCCGGAGGTCAACGTGCCGATCTCGCTGCTCGGCTTTTCCGCCGCCCTGGCGGAAGTGATGAAGTAGGCGCCGGCAGCCGGCTCTCACAGTCCCTCGAACAGCGCGGTCGTGATGTAGCGCTCGGCGAACGACGGGATGATCACCACCATCAGCTTGCCGGCCATGGCGGGCCGGCTGGCGATCTCGAGACCGGCCGCGAGCGCGGCACCCGAGGAAATGCCGCTGGGGATGCCCTCGAGCCGGGCGAGCTCGCGCGCCACCGCGAACGCCTGGTCGTTGCCGACCTTGACGATCTCGTCGATCTGGCTGGTGTCCAGGACCTCGGGGACGAAGCCCGCGCCGATCCCCTGGATCGGATGCGGCCCGGGCTTGCCGCCCGAGAGCACCGGGCTCGCCTCCGGCTCGACCGCGACCATGCGCAGACCCGGCCGCCTGGGCTTCAGGACCTGGCCGCAGCCGGTCAGCGTGCCGCCGGTGCCGACCCCTGAGACGATGCAGTCGACCAGGCCTGCGGTATCGACCCAGATCTCCTCGGCCGTGGTCCGGCGGTGGATCTCGGGATTGGCGGGATTGGTGAACTGGCTCGGCATGAGGGCGCCCGGGATGGTCGCCAGCAGCTCGTCGGCCCTGGCGAGCGCGCCCTTCATGCCCAGCTCGCGCGGCGTCAGCTCGAGCTCGGCGCCGAGCAAGGCGAGCAGCTTGCGGCGCTCGACCGACATCAACTCGGGCATGGTCAGGATCAGCCGGTAGCCGCGCGCGGCGCACACGAACGCAAGCGCAATGCCGGTGTTGCCCGAGGTCGGCTCGACCAGGACCGTCTTTGGCCCGAGCTTACCCAGGGCCTCCATCGCTTCGATCATGCTGACCCCGATCCGGTCCTTGACGCTGGCGAGCGGGTTGAAGAACTCGAGCTTGAGGGTGATCTCGGCGCGCGCGCCATGCGCTGCCGCCAGCCGTGGGATGCGCACCAGCGGCGTGTTGCCGATGGTCTCGGCGATGCTGTCGTAGATCCGTCCGCGACCCGGTTTGTCCAGCCTGGCGGGCGGGCGGTGTTGGCCCGGCTCCATGGGCAATGCTCCTGCGATGGCTTGGGTTCGCGCTCGAGCTTGCGCCAACAGGGCGCCCCGATCAACCAAGCCGGACCCGGCCTCGCGCGGGCCTTCGCTCCAAGGCCCGGTCGCAAACGCGGGGCTAGGCAGAGCCTGCCGCGGACGACCGCTCGCGCAGCCGCATCGGTGGCGCTGCCGCCGCGGCCGCGGCCGGGAGCGCACCACGCTCACCGAGCCAGGCCTCGGCCGCGCCCCGGCCAAGGTCGCGCAACTGCACCAGGCGCGGCCAGTCCGGGTCGATCTTGCTGGCCGGATCGAGCCGCGCCAGCACCGGCCCGCCGTCGATCACATGGCGGCGGTGGCGGGCGAAGCGGCGGCCGCCCGAGCTCAGCCAGCCGAGCGGCGAGCGCGCGCGCCGACGGCGCGCCGCCAGGACCTCGAGCTCGATCGCGAGCGGGCGTCCGAACACGATCTCGGCCATGCGGTTGCGGATGTCGCGCGCGCTGCGCGGCAGCAGGGTGACGGCGTCCGGGTTGATCTGGACCAGCAAGAGGTCGCGCGCCCGGCAGTGCTCGACCAGGGCGCAAAGCGGCGGGTTGCTGACGAAACCGCCATCCCAATAGGCTTCGCCCTCGATCGTCACGGCCTGGTGCATCTGCGGCAGGCAGGCAGACGCCAGCACCACGTCGGTGGAGAGCTCGGGGCTCCGGAAGATCCGCGCCCGCCCGGTGCGCAGGTTGGTAGCCGCGATGAACAGCTTGAGGGTCCGCTCGCCGCGCAGCCGCTCGAGGTCGACGAGCTCGCCCACGATCCGGCGCATGGGATTGAGGGCGAGCGGGTTGAGCTGGTAGGGCGAGAGCAGCTGGGCCGTGAAGTCGGCCGCCATCTGGGTCATGCCGCCGGCGCGCAGCGGGCTGAAGCGGGCGAGGGCCGCGATCTCCCGCCAGAGCGTGGCGAGCGCCTGACGGGCGCCCGCGGCACCGCCGGCGAGCCAGCCCGAGGCCAGCACCACCGCATTCAAGGCGCCGGCCGACGTGCCGCTGATCCCCTCGAGAGCGAAGCGCTCGTCCTCGAGCAGGCGATCGAGGACGCCCCAGGTGAACGCCCCGTGGGCGCCGCCGCCCTGGAGCGCGAGGTTGAGCGTCGGCAGCCGGCGCCTGCGCCGCCATCCCACCCAGCCCGTGGCCGGCCCTGCGCCATGCTCGCTCCTGCCCCCTTGCCCGCACTCCGCCGCGCGGCCGCATGCTAGCGCTCGAGCCGTTAACAAGCTGGCTGGCCCGAACGATCGCAGGCGGGGTGGCCATCGCAGGCGGGGGTGGTCCGGTCGCAATCGCCGTGCCAGATTACCGGCTTGCGCGCGCGTCCGGGCAAGCCTTCACGCTTTCTAGCGGGGCTCGAGGGTAGGGTTCGCGCATGATTGGCTGCGGGTTCGCGTGGCGCCGGTCGCGGCATCGGGTGGACCCGCTCATCAACGGCTGCAGGACGCCGCCATGACCGAGGCCCCAGGCCATTCGTCCGCATCCCATCCGGCGCTCGCCGCCGCCCCCCCGCCGGGGAGCGACCCGACGGCCGCCGCGGCGCCCGCCGAAGCCGAGCCCGACCTCTCCTCCATCGTCGGCCGCACCCTCGGGCGCTGGAGCCGGGCGCTGCGCGAGATCGCCGCCGGCACCCTGATGCCGTTCGGCGGCAGCGACGATCCCGACCTCCCGGCCGAGCAGGCCGAACGCCTCGCGACCGAGATGCGCGCCTGCCTGGAGGCGCGCGGCGGCGAGGTCCTGGCGCGGGCGCAGGCGGCCGGCATCGCCTCGGTCTATCTCGGCCTCAGCCCGACCGGTCGCGCCCGCTTCTTCGGCCTGCTGGCGCAGCAGTTCGGGGTCGAGCGGGCCGGCGTCGAGCAGGCGATCGAGTCCTACCGGACGGCCGTCGACGAGCCCGCCAGGCTCAAAGCCGAGCGCGCCTTGCGGCGCTCCCTGGTGACCCCGGGCATGCGCCTGTTGACCAAGTTCAACGCCCTGCCCGAAGGCATGGAGTTCCTGGTCGACATGCGCGCCGACCTGCTGGCGCTGGCGAGCGCCGATCCGCAGCTCAAGGCGCTCGACGAGGACTTCCGGCACGTGCTCGCCACCTGGTGCGACGTGGGCTTTCTCACGCTCCAGCGGCTGACCTGGGAGACGCCGGCAGCCCTGCTCGAGAAGATCATCGAGTACGAGGCCGTGCACGAGATCCGCTCCTGGCGCGATCTGCGCCATCGGCTCGACGGCGATCGCCGCTGCTATGCGTTTTTCCACCCGTCGCTGCCCAAGGAGCCGCTGATCTTTCTCCAGGTCGCTCTGGTCGAGGGCCTGGCCGGGCAGATCGAGCCGCTCCTGGACGAGAACGGCCCGGGGCTCGATCCCAAGCGGGCCGACAGCGCCATCTTCTACTCGATCACCAATACGCTCTATGGCCTGCGCGGCATCAGCTTCGGCAATTTCCTGATCAAGCGGGTGGTCGACGATCTCGCCCACGATCTGCCGAACCTCAAGCAGTTCGCGACCCTGTCGCCGATGCCGGGCCTGCTCGCCTGGCTCGGGCGGCAGCCGGAGGATGCCTGGCTCGACGCCCGGCAACGCCGCGCGCTCGCGGCGAGCGACGGCGCCCAGGCGCAAGGCGATCTGGCCGCGGTGCTCGGGCAAGGAGGCTGGCTCGAGCATCCCGAGCTGGTCGCGGCCCTCGAGGCGCCTCTGATCCGGGCCGCTGCCCGCTACCTGGTCGAGCGCGACGACGCCGGCCTGCCGCTCGACGCGGTCGCCCGCTTCCACCTCGGCAACGGCGCCCGGATCGAGCGCCTCAACTGGCTCGCCGACAACGGCAGCCGCCGTCTCAAGCAGTCGGCCGGCGTGATGGTGAACTATCTCTACCAGCCGGCGGAAATCGAGCCCAATCACGAGGCGTTCGCCAGCCGGCGGCTGATCACCGTCGCGCCCGAGATCAACGAGCTGCTGAAGGGCGCGCCGGACGCGACCGCGGCCCTGGTCCAGATCAGCCGCCGCGGCGGTCGCCTGGGCCGCATGATCGGGCGCGCCTGATCCGGCCGTGCGCCGGCAGCACCATCGAAGCGCCCCGCGCCGCCCGGGCGTCCAGGCTGGCCGGGCCTGCAAGCCATGCCGCCGCAATCGAACCGCTGCGACATTTAGCTTGACGCGCCCCGATCGGGCGCGATGATCTCCAGTCGAGTTGGCAAGTCTCAGCTTGCGCAATACGAGAGCTGGATCGAGCAGCGGATTTGTGGGTCATGGGCGATCGAAAGCGAGCGCATCCAGTCCAAAGCGATTGGCGGATCTGTGCGCTACTGGCGGCCGCGGTCGCGGGACTGTACGCGACTACAGCGGCGGCGCTGCCGCCGGGCCGGCCGATGGTAGCGGGCGCAGGCGTGATCAGGGTCGCGGACCCAACGGCGCCGGCGCCGGACCCGGCAGCGCCGGGCGACGCGGCGCGAGCGCCCTTTGCCGAGCTCAACGCGGCGCTGGCCGCCGCCCGCGCCCGGCTCCAGGAGCTCTCCAAGGCTGCCGCGGTGGCGGCGACGATGGGCCAGGCGCGCCAGGAGCTGAGCACGCTCCGGCAGGAGAATGAACGCCTGCGCGCCGAAGCCGCGGATCTCCAGCAGGGAAGCCAGGACGCCCAGGCGCGGGTCGCCGAGCTGAGCAAGACGGCGGCGGACGCGGCCGCCGACGCCAAGCGCATCGAAAAGGAGCTCGTCACGATGCGCTGGCAGAATGCCCAACTCGCTACCAGCCTCGCCCGCGCCGAGGCGGCGCGGGACCAGAGCGCCGCCGCGGCGCAAAAGAGTGACCAGGCCTTGGCGGCCAAGGTCGACACGCTGGCCAGGTCGGCCGAGCAGTCGGCAACCGAGATCACGCGTCTGCGCACCGCGCTTGCCGGCGCCGAGCAGCGGCTCGAGACCGCGACCGGCGCGCGCAGCGAGGCCGAGGCGCGGGTCGCCGAGCTGCAGGCGAAGGCCCAGAGCGCCGAGACCAAAAGCGCCGGTCTCGACCAGCAGCTGACGACCCTGCAAAGCCAGCTCGCCGAGGCCCGCGGCGAGCGAGACGAGGCCCGCGGGCAGGCCGCCCAAGCCGCGCCCGAGGCCGATCGGCTGCGCGCGGCTCTGGCCTCGGCCCAGGCCGAGCTCGGGGAGGCAAGGCGCGGCAAGCACGATCTGGAGCAGGAAGTGGCCCAATTGCGGGCGGCCGCGGGCTCGGCCGCCGACGCCGCCCGCCAGAACCTGCTGGCGGTCGAAGCCCGGATCAAGGAGCTCAATGCAGCGCTCGTCGTCGACATGCCGGCGGCCGGCGATGCCGCGCTCGACCGCGGTGCGGCGGACATGCCGAAGACCATCCCTGCCGCCGCTCCCGCCGCCGGCATTTCGAGCGGCGCCGCGCCGGGGCCCGGCGCCCCGTCGCCGCCGCCGGTCGCCCGCGCGGCAGCCCCTGCGGCCCAGAGCGCGGCGGTCGGTGCCGATCTCGATCTGATCAAGTCGGCGGCCGCCGGCCAGGCGCCGGCGAACGGGGACCTCGCGCGCCTGACCGCCGCTCTACCGCTCGAGCAGCGCCTGCAGGTGCAAGGCCTGCTGGTCGATCTCGGCGCCAAGGTCGGCCCGCAGGGGCTCGCGCTCACGGTCCCGGGCGAGGGCCTGTTCGCGATCAACAGCGACCAGATCGAGCCGAGCGCCAACGACACCCTTGCCAAGGTGGCGGAACTGATCAACGCCTACGACGGGCATCCGGTGCGGATCATCGGCTACACCGATGCGATCGGCGAGGCGTCCTACAACAAGACGCTCTCGCAGCGGCGCGCCCAGCTGGTCAAGCAGTTCTTCGTCGACAACTTCGAGATCGACGGCAAGCGCCTGTCGATCGAAGGCCGCGGCGAGGACGAGCCGATCGGGTCCAACGACACGGTGGCCGGGCGCCAGGCCAACCGGCGCGTCGAGGTTCTGATTCTGGACTGAACGGCTGCCGCCGGCGGTCGCGCCGCCGCCTGCGATCCGGCCGCCGCGGCCCCCCGCGGCCGCGGCCGCCAGCGGTTTCTTGCCGCGTCTGCAAATTCCCCTACTTGTGCAATCGAGCGGCGGCAGAGCAGGCCCGTTATCGGAAATTGACTTTGATTTGACTTAAATTGTACTTGAAAATTTCAAATCAAATTTAGATATATACTTGAATAAGCTTCGATTGTGTTTTATCAATTAACCGCAAAACCCCTGGTCGTCTGGGTCACGTCGGTAGCGGCGCAGTGATGGGTGGCAACTGCGCCGGGCGACCAGAGGAGAATCAACATCGCACCAGACTTGAGAGGACATCGATGACCTTTTTCAAAAGACAGACGCTGGATGGCTCGGCTCAGGCCGCGGTCCAGACGGGCGCGCTCCGGCAAATCGCCCGCATCGAGAACTTCCCGAATCGGTACGATCCCGATCGTGGCTGGCGTCGGGACAACGTCGTCAGCTTCGATCTGCGAGACCTCGAGGGCCAGTCGGACGCTCTCGGGGTTCGCTTCGAGGCGGGCCAGGGCAGCCTCTGGTGCGCGTTCAATCACGGCGAGCGACCTTGCTTCACGCCCAAGCTGCTGGCGGCGATCCGACGCCTGCAGGTCCGTCTGCAGCGCGGCCTGACCGGCCCCCCGCGCGCGCAGGCGCCCCTGCGCAGCCTGATCTGGACCTCGACGATGCCGGGCGTCTGGAACCTCGGCGGCGATCTCGAGCTGTTCGTCGAGCTGATCCGGGCGCAGGCCGAGGCCGAGCTTCGCCAGTACGCGCATGCCTGCGTCGACGTCGTCTACCAGAACCTGTGCAAGCTCGAGCTGCCGCTGCTGACCATCGCTTTGGTCCAGGGCGACGCGCTCGGCGGCGGCTTCGAGGCGGTGCTGACCAACGATGTCATCATCGCCGAGCAGGGCAGCAAGTTCGGCCTGCCCGAGATCCTGTTCAACATGTTTCCGGGCATGGGCGCCTACAGCCTGCTGTGCCGGCGCCTGGACGGGTGCCGGGCGCAGCAGCTGATCTTGAGCGGCCGCCTGTACGAGGCCGAGGAGCTCGAGCGGATGGGGCTCGTCGACCTCGTGGTGGCACCCGGCGAGGGCGAGGCCGCGGTCCGCGACTACCTCGCCCGCAACGAGCGCCGCCATGCCGTGCTGCGCGCGCTCAGCGAGGTCCGCCGGCGCTGCCAGCCCGTCAGCTACGACGAGCTGATCGCGGTCACCGAGCTCTGGGTGACCACAGCGCTCGCCCTCGACAAGGCCGATCTGCGGCGGATGGAACGCCTCGCGGCCGCGCAGCAGCGGCGCCGGACGCGGGCGCCGGCGCCAGCCGAGCCGCCGCAGCTGCTCAGCGCGGTCGGCTGAGGACCGGTCGCCCGCGCGTTGCGGCCAGCTCGGCGAGCAAGGCCCGCCGAAGCCGCTCGAACTCGGACCTGAGCCGGGCCACGTGGTCGGCGCCCCGCTCCGCGAGCTCGGCGGAGCCGATGCCGCGCCAGCCGAGGCAGAGCTCGAACACCGCCGTCGCGCCGAGGTGCGCGGCGCTGCTGCGCAGCGCGTGCGCCCGGTCGCGGAAGGCGGTCGCATCGGCCGCGCCGGCGGCGACCTCGAGCTCGGCGATCAGCTGCTCGGCGTCGGCGATGAAGTCGTGGATCAGCCCGGCCAGGAAGCCCTCCTCGTCGTCCAGCTGGCGCAAGCGGTCGAGCAGCGCCGGGTCGAGCACCGGCAGCGGGCGCGCGTCGGCGGCGCGGGGTTCGCTGCTGGAGGGCCGCCTTGCATCGCCAGGCGCCGCCCGGGCGCTCGCCGCGGCCGGCCGGGTCAGGCGCTCGACCAGGGCCAGCAGCTCCTCGAGCGCCACCGGCTTGGTGACGTAGGCGTCCATGCCGGCCGCCTCGCATTGGCGCCTGGCCTCGGCGGTGGCGTCGGCCGTGAGCGCCACGAAGGGCGGCAGGTCGCGGCCGCCGGTCCCGAACCGGTGCAGCTTGACCGCATCGAGGCCGCCCATGACCGGCATGTTCAGGTCCATGACCACGAGATCGAAGCGGGCGGCCGCCAGAGCGTCGAGGGCCTCCTCGCCGTTGCCGACCATCGTCACCTCGTGACCCGCGCCGCTCAGCATCTTCTCGATCACCAGCTGGTTGATCCGGTTGTCCTCGGCGACCAGGATCCGCCGGCTCGGGGAGACGATCGGCAGCGCCGGGGTCGCCTCCCCCGCCGCGTCGGCAGACCCGTCCGCGATCGCCAGCGCCGCGTGCAGGCTGGCATAGAGAAGATCGTCGCTCGCCGCCCGCGGCAGCCGGGCCAGATAGTCGCCGGCCGCGGCCGGCACCCCATCGGCGATCAGGATGACGTTCAGCGGCTCGGCCGGGAAGCGCCGGGCCCAGTCGGCGCGCAGCTGGCGATCGAGGTCGGCCGCGGGCAGGCCCAGCAGCACCAGCGCCCGCCGGCGCCCGGCCTGGGCGAGCGCGCCGCACGCCACTTCCGGGCCGCCGGCGAGCATCACTTCGACCCCCCAGCGCGCGAGCCGCCGCCTGTAGACCAGCGCCGCCGCGCGCTCGCCCATCAGGACGACCTGCCCGCTCAGCGCCCGCTCGCCATCGGGGCAGCGTGCGAAGGCGCCTTCGAACCGGAAGCACGAGCCGGCTCCGGGAGTGCTCTCGACGACCAGCGAGCCGCCGAGCAGCCCGGCCAGCTGGCGGGCGATGGCAAGCCCGAGCCCGGTGCCGCCATAGCGCCGGGTGGTCGATTCGTCGGCCTGCGTGAAGCGCTCGAAGATGCGCTCCTGCGCCTCGGGCGGGATCCCGATGCCGGTGTCCTCCACCTCGATCGCAACCGTCGCGAGCTCGCGCCCGATCGCGTGCCCGCGCAGGCGGATCGTGACCCGGCCGCGGTCGGTGAACTTGACCGCGTTGGCGGCGAGGTTGACCAGGATCTGCTGCAGCGAGCGCCTGGCGCCGTGCAAGAGGTGGGGTACCGCCGGGTCGACCTCGAGGTGCAAGGTCAGCCCCTTCTCGACCGCCTGGTGGTGGAGCATGGCGTGCACGGAAGCCAGCAGGGCGTGGAGATCGAACTCGACCGCCGGATCGGCCTGCTCGGACTCGATGCGGGCGATGTTCAAGATCTCGCCGATCATCTCGAGCAGGGTCTGAGCGGCGCTGCGCACGGTCTGCACCATGTCGCGCTGCGGGCTCTCGAGGGACGTGCTGCGCAGCAGATCGGCCATGCCGATGATCGCGTGCAGCGGCGTGCGCAGCTCGTGGCTCATGGTCGCAAGAAAGCGGCTCTTGGCCCGGTTGGCCGCCTCCGCCCGGCCCAGCGCATCGGTCAGCCGGATCAGCAGGGAGGCGGCGTAGGCCGGCAGCAGCAGGAGCGCGAACCAGAGGCCGGCCGAGAGCGCCGGCTGGCGCCGCCAGTACCCGGTCAGCGCGATCACCAGGGCAAAGCCGCACAGGCTCGCCAGCGCCGATATGAACAGATAGCGGCGGCCGTAGCGGAACCCCATCCCGAAGGTGATCCAAAGATAGAACGGATAGAACACCGCCGCCGTCGCCTGGCCGATCGTCAACGCCACCGTGAGCGTCAGCATGTCGAGGGTCATGCCGGCATAGCGCCTGGCCGGTCGCGGCTGCGGCTGCCACAGCAGATGGCCGAACAGCAGCAGGGCGCCCGCGAGGTAAGCGACCCCGAGCGGCCGGCAGCGCTGCGCCAGGGCCGCCGCCTGACCGTCGCCCTGCGCGGTCAGGCTGAGGTAGAGCAGACAGGCCGCGGCGATCGCGACCCGGATCAGGACCTGCTCGTGCTCGCTGTCGGCGCGCCCCTGCAGGCGGGCGACCAGCCGCCGGCAGGCCGCGGCCGCCCGCCGTGGCCGCGATCTTGCCGCCGCTGCCGCGGGGTCCGACCGGAACGCCCGGACACTCACGAGGGCCCCTCCGTCACCGGCGGTCCTCGTCTCGGGGGCGGGAGGGTGGCGCTCGCGCGCATCGGGCCTGCCGGCCGCGCCGGCCTCAGCCAGAGGCTACGGCCGGCAGGTCCCGGCCTTGGAACAGGACGTGGAAATCCTCCGCCGGCAGCGGCGGGCTGATCAGATCGCCCTGCGCCTCGTCGCAACCCAATTGATGCAGCCGCGCGAGCTGGTCCGCGGTCTCCACCCCCTCGGCCGTGACCTTGAGGCCCAGGCTGTGGCCGAGGTCGATCACGGCGCGCACGATCGCCTCGTCCTGCCCGTCGTGACCGACCTTGTGGACGAAGCTCTGGTCGATCTTGAGCCGCTGGATCGGCAGCCGCTTGACGTAGGCCAGCGAGGAATAGCCGGTCCCGAAATCGTCGAGCGAGAAATTGACGCCGATCTGGTGCAGCCGGCGCAGGCTGGTCATCACGATCTCGCTGTCGTCGAGCATCACGCCCTCGGTCAGCTCGATCTCGAGCCAGGCGGGGTCGAGCCCGGTCTCGGCCAGCGTGTTCTCGATCAGGCTCGTGATGCCGCCCTCGCGAAACTGCACGGGCGACAGATTGACCGAGAGCCGCAGCGGCGGCAGGCCGGCGGCCTGCCACAGGCGATGCTGGCGGCAGGCGTGGTCGAGGACGCGCTCGGTCAACGGGCCGATCAGGCCGATGTCCTCGGCGAGCTCGACGAACTCGCTCGGCCGGACCATGCCGCGACGCGGATGGCGCCAGCGCAGCAGCGCCTCGATGCCGACGATCTGGCCGCTGCGGAGGTCGCGCTGCGGCTGGTAGTGGACCGTGAACTGGTCGGCCGCGAAGGCCTGGCGCAGCTCGCGCTCGAGCAGCCCGGTGCGGCGCGCCACGAGGTTCATCTGGGGGGCGAAGAAGCAGCTGCCGTTGCGGCCGTTCGACTTGGCCCGATACATCGCGAGCTCGGCGTTCTTGAGCAGCCGGTCGGCCGCCTGACCATCGGCCGGGAACAGGGTGAGCCCGACGCTGGCGCTGGTGTGGAGCTCTTCGCCGTTGATCACGAACGGCTGCCCGAAGCTGTCGATCAGACGCCGCGCCAGGGCGCGCGGCTCGTCGGCGGCGCCGACCTCGCTCTGCAGGATCACGAACTCGTCGCCCCCGAGGCGGCCGATCGCATCGGTCTCGCGCAGGCAGGCCTGCAGACGCTCGGCCACCGCCTTGAGCAGCAGGTCGCCGCACGGCAGGCCGAAAGCATCGTTGATCCCCTTGAAGCGATCGAGATCGAGCAACAGCACCGCCGCGACGCTGGCGGCGCGGCGCGCCCGCGCCAGCGCATGGTCGAGGTACTCGCGAAACAGCGCCCGGTTGGGCAGGCCGGTCAGCGCGTCGTGACCGGCCTGGTGGCGCATCCGCGCCTCGGCCTGCTTGAGCTCGGTAATGTCCAAAGACACCGTCACCACGTCGGCGACCCGGCCGGCGTCGTCGAGCAGCGGCGACTTGGTGGTCAGCAGGACGTGCTCCTGAGTGGAGACCGGACACGTCACCTCCTGCTCGAAGCTCGGCAGGGTCTCGCCGGTCTCGAACACCTTGGCATTGAGCACCAGCTGCCGGGTCGCGTAGGCCTCGCCATGCACCTGCTCGAGGGTGCGACCCATCGCGCTCGCCGGATCGACCCCGTAGAGCTCCTTATGGGCGCTGTTGATCAGGGTCAGGCGGCCGTTGCGGTCGACCGCGCTGATGGCCGCCGGCACGGTGTCGATCAGGCGGCGCAGGCGCAGCTCGCTGGCCCGCAGCGCCGCCTCGTGCTGCTCGCTGCTCGACGCGAGCTCGCGGCGCAGGTCGCGGGCCCGTTGCTCCAGGAGCCTCTGTTGCTTGCGCAGGGTCAGAAGATTGCGCGCCCGGGCGCGGAACTCGACATGATCGACCGGGCTCAGCAGAAAGTCGGTCGCCCCGGCTTCCAGCGCCTGATAGCAATAGCTGCGGTCTTCGTAGACCGTGACCACGACCACCGGCACGTCGACCGCGCCGGGCAAGGCGCGAAAGGCGCGGACGAAATCGGCGCCGTCCATCCCGGGCATCTTGTAGTCGGTGATCACCAGATCCGGCAGCAGGCCCGACGCCGAATCGAGAGCCGCCTGCGGGCTAGCAAATGCCTTGACCCGGACCCCCTCCTCGACCGAGGCCGCCAACCGGGTAAGTATGTTCCGATTGGTGACCCGATCATCAATGACTACGACATTGGGCATCGTAAAGGAGAACTCGACGACCGGTCACGCGCGACTGAACATGAACGGAGTTGACCCACTGCCGCCCTCCTTAGCCGAGGGCCGATTGTTCATCAAGCAAAAGGTGAAAAGGCTGCCGATGCATTAACACCAGAGGTTAGGTTCGGCGAGGCCCACTTCGCGGCGCGGGCGAGCGTGCGCCGGCCCCCTCGCGGTCGCAACCGGGCCGAGACCATAGCCCTGGCCGCTGGCCGGGTCTTCCCCGGACCCGCCCGGCGCTTCGGTTGCGGGGGCCCGCCGCAGCCCCGCGCGGCGGTTCCTGGTGCAGGCCCACTTCTTTGGCGGCCGGTCCGGCGACCGATCGAGCGGCCGGCATCGCCGACCATCCAACATCCGACCCGACCGGGCGCCACCCCGGCGGTCGATCCGGCGGTCGCCGGTCGCGGCATCACACCCTGAGGTTGGACCGATCGGCTTCCGCGGCCGCCGCCGCTTAGGGGAGCGGGACGCAAGGTCCGTACCGCCGGCGCGCCCCCAGCCCCGGGCAGGCTTCCGCCTGGCGACCAGCGGTGCCGACGCCTGGACCGGACCGGCCGGACCGGACCGCAGCCAGCGAGCCAGCCGGCTCCCGCCCGTCCCGGTACCGACACCGGGCGCCGCGCAAAGCTGCTGGGGGGCCGTCCGCAAGGACGACCCCCCGAGGGTCCCATCTCATCAGTCAAACGCTGGCCATGCCGTGGAGTCACCCGTTGCACCAACCAACGTTGCGCGTAGTCTCAACGTTTCCGAAATGTTCGTCAAGAGAAATATCGCCTCATAGTTGAACCTTCTGTGCGATTGGCTTTCCTGCCGCGCTAGGCTAGGTGGAGGGGCCTTTTGGGGGATGTTGGTATGGAGGTCTTCCGGGCGGCCCAGGGGCGCGGCACCGACTGGCACCGCGCCTGCCGGGGCTGCATCCAGGGCCTGGCCGATCTGCCGGCGAGCGCCAATCTCGGCTTCGTCTACGCCAGCGATCCGTTGGCCGAGGCCCTCGATCTGATCGTCGCCCGGCTGAGCGAAGCGACCGGGGTGCGCGACTGGGTCGGGACCGGCGGCGCCGGCGTCTGCGGCAGCGGCCGCGAATACATGGGCAGCGGCGCGATCGTGGCCCTGGTCGCGAGCCTGCCCGAGCAGAGCTTCCAGCTGTTCGACGGCCTGCGCGACGGGCGCGCCGACCTCGACCCCCGGCTCGCCGACGGGGCCACGGGCGGCGTCGGCCGCTTTGGCGTGGTCCACGGCGATCCTCGCCATGGCGGCGCCGCGGAGACCATCGCCCGCCTCAGCGAGGGCATGGACGCGTTTCTGGTCGGCGGCTTGTCCTCGGCCAACGGCTCGCCGCTCCAGATCGCCGGCCGGCCGACCGAGGGCGGGGTCTCGGGCGTCCTGATGAGCGCCGGCGTGCCGCTGATCACCGGCCTCTCGCAGGGCTGCACGCCGATCGGCCCGGTGCACGAGGTCAGCGCCAGCCAGGGGCCCTGGGTGCTGGCGATCGACGGCCGGCCCGCCGTCGCGGTCCTCGAGGCCGAGATCGGCGAGGTCCTGGCGCGCAAGCCGCAGCGGATCGGCGGCTACATCCACGCGGCGACGCCGCTTGCCGGCTCCGATCGCGCCGACTACGTGGTCCGCCCGCTGCTCGCGATCGACGCCCGCCGCCAGATGATCGCGCTCGGCGCCGACCTCAGGCGCGGCGACCCCTTGCTGTTCGTCAAGCGCGACGGCAGCGCCGCCCAGGCCGATCTGCGCCGGATGCTGGACGACCTGCGCACGCGGCTCGACGGCCGGCGCATCCGGGGTGCCCTCTATCATACCTGCGTCGCCCGCGGCGCCCACATGTTCGGCCCCGACTCGGCCGAGCTCAAGATGATCGAGGCGGCGCTCGGACCGCTGCCGCTCGCCGGCTTCTTCACCAACGGCGAGATCTACCACGACCGCCTCTATGGCTATACCGGCGTGCTGACCCTGTTCCTCTAGCCCGGCGGGGCCGCCGCGGCCGCCCTCCTTGGACGTCCTTGGCCCTCCTTGGACTGCCCTCTCGACAGAAATGACCTCGCCCCGTGAATTTCCACCGCGGCCGCTGGTCGGCGTCGGCGTCGTGGTCTGGCATGGCGAGCGCGTCCTCCTGATCCGACGCGGCAAGCCCCCGCGCGTCGGCCATTGGAGCCTGCCGGGCGGCGCCCAGAAGCTGGGCGAGACGGTCGCCGAGGCGGCAAGGCGGGAGGTTCGGGAGGAGACCGGCCTTGCGGTCGCGGTCGGCGAGGTGCTGGCGGTGGTCGATCTCATCGAGCGCGACGGCGAGCGCGTCCGCTACCATTACACGCTCATCGACTTCAGCGCCGAGGCCGAGGGACCCGAACTCCGCCCGGGCGGCGATGCCGCCGACGCCCGCTGGTTCAGCCTCGACCAGATCGCCGGGCTCGGCCTCTGGTCGGAGACGCTGCGCATCATCGAGCTCGCGAGGGGCGGGCGCGCGGCCCCCTGACGCCGGGCCCTCGGCGCCGCTTCGAGGGCGACATCGTCCCGATCCAGCAGCAGGCCAGGCTGCTGCGGGGACGAGATCCAACTCGCGGACCGCCGGCCGGGTCGACCGACAGCTCTACGTGCTGTCGGTGATCACGTCCTTGTTCCTGCCGCCCGGCGTGACCGCCGGCATCTTCGGCATGAACCTGGCCGGACTGCCGTTCATCGACAGCCCGTCCGGCTTCCTGGTCGCGATGCTGCTGATCGCGGCATCGCCGGCGCTCGTCTATCTCGCCCTTTGGCTCAGCGGCGCGCTCCGCCCGTGAGGGACGCCCCGCTAGTGGCGGGCCTCGCCGTCGCTCAGCACGCGGGCCAGATGACAGAGCGCCTCCTGGTGCTTGCGGCTCTTGATCGCGGCGAAGTTGCGCGCCAGCTCGAGGAGCATGCGTTGCTGCGGCATCAGCTCCTGATTGCGGGTGGCGCTGCTGCCCGGCTCGACGTCCTCGAAGAAATGGCTGATCTCGACCCCCAGCGCCCGGGCAATCTGGTAGAGCCGGCCGGCCGAGATGCGATTGATGCCGGTCTCGTATTTGTGCGCCTGCTGGTAGGTGACGCCGATCAGCTCGGCCATCTGCTGCTGGGTCAGGCCGAGCATGATGCGCCGTTGGCGGATGCGCAGACTGACGAACCGGTCGACGTCGAGGGCCCGACTTCGGCCGCCGACCCCGCGACTGGCTACTTTGCTGGCAAGTTGGGTCATTGTCGGTGCGACTCCACGGCATGGGCGAACGGGTTTCCCGTTCAACGTGAATTTCGGATGCGATGGGACTACGCGAGGTAAAATACGCCCACTCGAAACCACTGCGCTAGAGAAAAATGTGGCGGGCGCGCCACGCCGCGCCGACCGGCGGCGAGGGCGGTCCGAAATTACAATCTGGCAAAGTGGTATCGATCCTCGCAAGTGATTGCACGATCAGGGGAAGCGCTGGTCGGCCGGGATCGTCATGGGCCATGCGAGGAGGCGATTCGAGCCCGCAGGCGAATACAACCGATAGGGGAAAGTCTCTTTTATGCACAGGCTGTTGATGACCGTTCATCGCCCACTACGCGAACTTCGCGGCGCCAGACGCCTGCCAACCGGAAAAACACGAACCTGCGACCTAATGTCGCCGCGCCGGCGCGGCCCCGTCGCGGCGGGCGCGCGGCGCCCGCTCAATCCGCGGGCAGGAGCCGCAGGCGCCCGATCGCGCCCTTGTCGTAGGCGTCGCTGCGCCGGGTCATCGGCAGGCTCAGGCCGGCCGCCCAGAGCCGCGTGAGATCGCGATAGTGGCTGGACAGAGGGTTGCCCGACTGGCCGGTCGCGGCGATCCAGCGCGAGCGGTCGAGGTCGGCCAGATCGTAGAGCCCGCGATAGCTGGCGGCATGCGTGCTGGCGAACGGCCGCCGCTCGTCGCGGGGCGCGAAGTGGCCGACGTCCACCGTGGTGTCGCCGCCGCCGCTCGGCGTCTCGATGTCGAACAGCCGCTCGAGCAGCGGCTGATCGCCGAAGATCGCGTGCGCCATGCGCGCCGGATGCGCCTCGCCCCAGCGCCAGTCCGCCTGGTCCCTGCCGTAGCGCCGCGCGAGGTCGGCCAGCGCCAGATCGAGCGCCCGGCTCGCGAGCTCGGCGCAGGTCTCGACCGCCGGCGTCGTCACGTCGTCGCACCAGACCGGCCGCCGCTTCAGGATCTGCTCCATGAACCGCGGCCGGACGCCCCAGAAGGACCCGAACAGGGGGCCGAGCTCGTCGGCCTGGATCAGGCGCGAGAGCTCGCGGTACCAGGCCGCGAACAGCAGCGGCGCGCGGCCGTCCGCCCGCATCACCCGGTCCCAGGACCGTGAGCTCGCGGACCGCCGCGGCCGCGGCCGGGCTCAGGGGCGGGGCCGCGAGCAGGATCGGCAGCAGATCCACCGCCAAGAGCGATCGCTGGTCGGCCTGGATCGCCGCGAAGGCCGCGAGGTCGTCACCGCCGCCCGCGAGCAGCTCGGCCAGCCGGCGCGCCCGATAGGGCGCTTCCCAATCGGCGGCCAGAAGGTAGGGGTAGCCATCCGGCACGATCTTGTTGTTGGCGTTGAAGAACAGGCCATCCTTCGGATCCAGCGCCCGCGGCAGCGCGTCGAACGGGACCCAGCCCTGCCAGTCGTAGTCCCCGCTCCAGCCCGGAACCGGCCAGCGGCCATCGCCCCGGCGGCGGACCGGCACCCGCCCGGGCGCGATGAAGCCAATGTGGCCCGCGGTGTCGGCGTAGAGGATGTTCTGCATCGGCGCGCCAACCGCCCGCGTCGCCTCGACGAAGCCCGGCCAGTCCCGCGCCCGGCCCAGCGCCAGCAGCGCATCGGCCGTGCGGTCGTCCTCGGCGAGCCCGGTCCAGGCGAGCGCCAGCACGCGGTCGCTGCCGAAGGTGGTCGCCGCGTCCGCCATCAGATCCGAGAGCACGGGCCCGTGGCGGGTCTCGCGCACGGCAATGGTGACGGGCGGCGCCCCCTTGACCCGGATGACCTCGTCGCGGACCGCGAACGGCGCCGAGCCTTGCGGCGTCAGATAGCGTCCGGGATCGGCGGGGTCGAGCCGCTCGATGAACAGGTCCTCGACGTCGGCGCCGGTATTGGTGAGCCCCCAGGCCACCGTTCCGTTGTGGCCGAGCACGATCGCCGGCACGCCCGGGAGGCTGGCGCCGATCAGCTCGAGCTCGGGCGTCTTCAGATGGGCAAGGTACCAGACCCCGGGCGCCTGCAGCGCGAGGTGGGGATCGTTCGCGAGCAAGGGCGCCCCGGACCGCGTCCGGCTGCCGGCCACCACCCAGGCATTCGAGCCGTCGCGCGCGATCGCCGCCGGCAGGACCGCCGCCAGCGCCTCGAGCCCGAGGCCTTGCGTGAGCCCGGCCAGCGTGATCGGCGCGCCTTGCGGATAGTCCGGCCAGATGTCGGCGATCTGCTGGTCCGAAAGCCGCGTGCTGAGCCGCGCCCGCAACAGCTCGTCCGGATAGTTGGTGCCGAGGTCGAGCGCCATCACGCGCAGCCAGACCAGGCTGTCGGCGGGCGTCCAGGGCTCGATCGCATGGTGGCCGAGGATCAGGAACTCGGGCGGCAGCGGCCCGCTCCGGGTCGCAAGATAGGCGTTGACGCCCGCGGCATAGGCCTCGAGCCAGGCGCGCGTCGCCGGCGCCAGATGCGCAAGGCTCGCGGCCGCCCGGCGGTAGAGCCCGAGCGTGCGCATGAAGCGATCGGTCGGCAGCGCCGCAGCCCCCACGACCTCGGCCAGCCGCCCGGCCCCGACCCGCCTTTGAAACTCCATCTGCCAGAGCCGGTCCTGGGCGTGCACGAAGCCGAGCGCGAAGGTCGCATCCTCGAAGCTCTCGCCTCGAAGTGCGGGATCGCCCACCGGTCGCGCACGACCGTGACCGGCGCCCTCAGCCCCGCAACCCGGATTTCCCCATTCACCTGCGGCAGCGACTGCCGCAGCCACAGATAGCCGCCGCCCGCGCCGAGCGCGACCAGCCCGACAAGGCCCAGCAAGCCCGACGCCGAGCCAGCGGCCGAGACGGCGCAAGTCAGCCCTGCCCGCTCAAGGCCCCGCGGCGAACGAGATCCCGACGCAGCCGGTCCGGTCCCTGGAAATGGGCGGCATCGAAGCCGAGCGCCGCCGCCGCCGCGACGTTGCCGGCGTTGTCGTCGATATAGATGCAGTCCGCGGCCGCTCGCCCGATGCTCTCGAGCAGGAGCAGGAAAATCCGCGGATCGGGCTTGATCAGGCCGACCTCGCCCGAGACCAGGATGCTCTCGAAATGCTCGAGGAAATCGTAGCGCTCGCGCGCGATCGGGAATTTCTCGACCGACCAGTTGGTGAGCGCGTGCAGCTCGAAGCCGGCCTGCTTCAGCTCTTCGAGGATCTTGACGCTGCCCGGGATCGGGCCCGCCAGCATCTCGTGCCAGCGGTGGTGATAGGCCTCGATCAGCGCGCGCTCGCCGGGATGGCGGGCGGCCGCCTCCTCGATCGCCGCGGCGAAGCTGCGGCCGCGGTCCTGCTCCTCGTTCCAGCTCGGATGGCAGACCTCGGCCAGGAAGCGCTCGATCGCGGCCTCCTCCGCGATCAGCTTCCGATAGAGATAGCGCGGGTTCCAGTCGATCAGCACGCCGCCCAGATCGAACACCACCACCTGCTGCGCTTGCGCCGAGCTCGGCATCGGGGCTCACCTCTTCGATCGTTCCCGCGTTGACAGGGCCGCCTTGCGGCTGAGATCCTCTGGCCGAACCCGGGCACCCTTGTCCAGCCCCTCTCTTGGCGCCGGCGCGCATGAGCGACTTCGAGCCGCAGAACCCCGACTACGCCGCAAAGGTCCGCGCGAGCTTCGCAAGGCAAGGCCTGATGCGAGCCCTCGGCATCGAGCTCGCCGCGGTCGGCCCCGGGACCTGCGTCCTCGAAGCCTCCGCGCATCCGGGGCTGACCCAGCAGCAGGGCCTGTTCCACGGCGCCCTGATCGGCGCGATGCTCGATTGCGCCGGCGGCTATGCCGCCTACAGCCTGATGCCGGCCGGCACCGACGTCCTGACCACCGAGTACAAGGTCAACTTCGTCGCCGCCGCAGAGGGCGAGCGCCTGATCGCGCGCGGCCGGGTGATCAAGCCCGGCCGGACTCTCACCGTCGCCATGGCCGAGGCTTTCTGCCGCCGGGACGGCGCCCAGACCCTGTGCGCGGTGCTGCTGTCCTCGCTGATCTGTGTTCCGGCCAAGGCCCCCGTCCGCCCATGATCCCCTGCCAGCGCCATCTGTTCGAGCTGCCGGCCGACGTCGCCTATCTGAACTGCGCCTACATGTCGCCGATCCTCAAGCGGGCGGCGGCCGTCGGCGCCGAAGCGATCGCCCGCAAATGCCGGCCCTGGACGATCACTGCCGACGACTTCTTCGCCGACAGCGAGCGGGCGCGCGAGACCTTCGCAGCCCTGCTCGGCGCGGGCACCGGCGATATCGCGATCGTGCCGGCGGCGAGCTACGGCGTCGCGGTCGCCGCGGCCAATCTGCCGCTCGCCGCGGGCGAACGCATCCTGCTGCTGGCCGAGCAGTTCCCATCGAACGTCTTTGCCTGGCAGGAGCTCGCCAAGCGGCAGGGCGGCGAGGTCCTGACCATCCCACGACCGCCGGACGGCGACTGGACGGCAGCCGTGCTGGCAGGCCTCGACGAGCGGGTCGGGATCACGGCGCTGCCGCACTGCCACTGGACCGATGGCGGCCTGCTCGACCTCGCCCGCATCGGCCTGCGCTGCCGCGAGGTCGAAAGCGCGCTCGTGCTCGATGCCACCCAGTCGCTGGGCGCCCTGCCGCTCGATCTGGAGCGCGTGCGGCCGGACTATCTGGTCTGCGCCGGCTACAAATGGCTGCTCGGTCCCTACAGCGTCGGCTACCTCTACGTCGCGCCGGAGCGCCAGGACGGCCGGCCGCTCGAAGAGAACTGGATCGTCCGCGAGGCGAGCTGCGACTTCGCCCGCCTGGTCGACTATCGCGAACGCTACCAGCCGGGCGCCAGGCGCTTCGATGTCGGCGAGCGCTCCAACTTCGCGCTCCTGCCGGTCAGCATCGTCGGCCTCGAGCAGCTGCTCGCCTGGGGCGTGCCGGCGATTGCCGCGACGCTCGCGGCCAAGACCGGCGCGATCGCCCGGCGTGCGGCCGCGCTCGGGCTGAGCTCGACCCCCGCCGACCGGCGTGCCGGCCACTATCTGGGCCTGGGCCTGCCCGCAGGCATGGCGGCCGCCCTCATGGAACGGCTGGCCCGGGAGCGGGTCTACGTCAGCCTGCGCGGCGCCTCGCTCCGGATCACGCCCCACCTCTACAACGACGAGGCCGACCTCGATCGCCTGTTCGCGGTGCTGGCGGCCATGGTCTGAGACCGGCGTTCAGGGCCTGTCAGCGGTCTTCGCGGACGGTGACCGCGCGGCCATACTGGCCCGACGTCCTCGACCCACCATCCCAAGGGCCACGTGTTCGACCCTGCGAGCCCCAGCCAGTGGTACGACCACGCCCGCGAAGAAGGAGCGGCCGGGCGAGCGTTCCTATCCCGAACCACAGTGATCTGTTGCATCTTTGTAACGGCCGCTCGCCGCCATTTCCGGGCCAGGATGCGCGTGTCGTGGTTCCAGGGCAACAGGTGCTGAGGATTTTGCGTCGCAGCGGAATAAGAGGGTTGATCGCCGCACAGCTGCCAGTAGATGCTCGGTAGGTGATCAACTCTCAGTTCTAATTGGAGCGTGGCGGCTCGAACGCCGCACGCCGAGCCGGATGATCAGGATGCCCGCAGCCCCGTTCCCTCGTGCCCGCCGGCCGCTTTCACCCGGGAACGAGCCGATCGCGCCCTCGGACCGGCCGCTGGCGGGCGTCCGGCGCCGCGGGCCCGCCCGTAGCCGGTGGCCGGGCCCGTGACCGCCGGCGACGGCAACAGCGCCTCAACTATGGCGAGAGCGTTAGGATTCTCTTCACCATTCCCTCAGCATTTTGGTGGCGGCCGCGCTTGCTCGTCGCTGCCGGCCGATCCCGGATCTGCCTTCAGATCCGCGGATCCGGCCTGAAGTCTTCCGGACCCTCGAACCGGAGCGCTCGATGTCCTCATCGACCCGTTCGTGCCTTTGGATGCCGCTCGCGGCCCTGCTGGCCATGGCGTCCTGCCTGGTGCCGGCTGCCGCCGCGACGACCGGCGCGCGCCCGGGCCAGCCCAACATCGTGCTGATCCTGACCGACGACGAGGACGTCGCGAGCCACCGCTTCATGCCCAAGACCAAGGCGCTCATCGAGGACGCCGGGACGACCTTCGACAACTTCTTCGTCAGCTACGCGTTCTGCTGTCCGTCCAGGGCCTCGATCCTGCGCGGCCAATACGGCCATAACACCCACGTCGTGGGCAACGAATTGCCCTTTGGCGGCTACGAGAAGCTGCTCCAGCAGGGCCTCGAGAAGTCGACCGTCGCGACTTGGCTGCAGGCCGCCGGCTACCACACCGCCCTGTTCGGCAAATACATCAACCGCTACGAGCCCAACCGCGGCGTGCCGCCCGGCTGGACCGACTGGTACGGCGGCGGCACCGACGCCCACCAGGGCTACAACTACAGCCTCAACGAGAATGGCCGGATCGTGGCCTACGGGACCGCGCCGGACGACTACGCCAACGACGTTTTGACCCGCAAGGCGGTCGCGGTGATCAAGCGCTCGACCGCGGCCGGGCAGCCGTTCTTCCTCTACGTCTCGACCTTCACGCCGCACAGCCCGGCCGCCGCCGCGCCGCGCCACCTGCATCTGTTCCGCGATGCGGAGCTGCCGCGGCCGCCTTCCTTCGACGAGGCCGACGTCAGCGACAAGCCCAGGGTGATCCAGAGCTTTCCGCATCTCGAGGGCCATGCGCTCGCCTGGCTCGAGGACGAGTACCGGCGGCGGCTGCAGTCCCTGCAGGCGGTCGACGACATGGTCGAGACCATCGTCGGCGCGCTCAAAGCGACCGGCGTGCTCGAGCGGACCTACGTCATCTACACCTCGGACAACGGCTTTCACATGGGCGAGCACCGGATGATCGCCGGCAAGGACACGGGCTACGAGGAAGACATCCGGGTGCCGATGGTCATGCGCGGCCCGGGGGTGCCCAAGGGCGGCCACATCGGCGCCATGGCGCTCAACATCGATCTCGCGCCGACCTTCGCCGACATGGCCGGGGTCCGGACCCCCGAGTTCGTCGATGGCCGCTCGTTCCTGCCGCTGCTCGCCGACCCGGGACATCCCTGGCGCCGGAGCTTCCTGATCGAGCGCCGCCAGCTCGAGCAGCAATATATCGATCTTGCCGAGCAGCAGGGGGTCACTCGCGACCAGCTCGACCGGCACGCCTACCTTGAGGGCCTGCGCACGCACGAGTGGGCCTATATGGAGTACGCCACCGGCGAGCGCGAGCTGTACAATGTCCAAGACGATCCCTACGAGCTCGACAACCTGATCGGGACCGCCGACCCGGCGCTCGCGGCGGCGCTCGCGGCGCATCTCGGCAAGCTCGCCCGCTGCGCCGGCGCGGCTTGCCGCAGCCTCGAGGATCAGCCGCCCCGCGACGGCAGCATCCGTCAGGCGGCGATGCAACCCTGATGCCTCCCGTTGCCTCTCGCAGAGCACGGCGCCCGGGCCGCGACGGCCCGGCTCGCCTCTTTGGTCGCCAAATGGAGTGCGCCATGTCGCCTGACCGCATCCTCGTCGCGGCCGGCTGGTCGTTGCTGGCCGCCGCCCTTGTCATCGGGCCCGGCCGGCCGCCCGCCGCGCTGGCGCAAACGCCGGCCGTCAGGCCCAACATCGTGTTCATCCTGAGCGACGACGAGGACGTCAGGATCCACGCCTACATGCCCAAGACCAAGGCGCTGCTCGAGGACGATGGCACGGCCTTCGACAACTTCTTCGTGACCTATTCCTTCTGCTGCCCGTCGCGCGCCACGATCCTGCGCGGTCAGTATCCCCACAACACCCAGATCGAGGGGATCCAGCTGCCGACCGGCGGCTTCAAGAAGTGGCGGGCGCTGGGGCTCGGCAACTCGACCATCGCGACCTGGCTGCACGCCGGCGGCTATCACACGGCGTTCTATGGCAAATACCTGAACCAATACGAGCCGCAGACCGACGGCGTCCAGCCGGGCTGGGACGAGTGGTATGCCGGCGGCGACAACTGGTCGAACTACAACTACATCCTGAACGAAAATGGCCGGATCGTGCACTATGGCGAGCGCGCCGAGGATTATCTCACCGACGTGATCGCCGGCAAGGCGGTGCGGACGATCCGCGAGGCCGCCGCCGGCGGCCAGCCGTTCTTCCTCTACCTCTCGACCTACACGCCGCACGCGCCCGCGACCGCCGCGCGGCGCCACGAGCACCTGTTCGCCGATACGCCCTTGCCGCGTCCGCTCTCGTTCGATGAGCCCGACGTGAGCGACAAGCCCTCGATCATCCGCAACCTGCCGCCGCTCAGCGGGCCCCAGATCCAGGCCATGCAGGAGCACTACCGCGCGCGGCTGCGCTCGCTCCAGGCGATCGACGATCTGGTCGAGACCGTCGTTAGGACCCTCGAGCAGACCGGCCAGCTCGGCCAGACCTATATCATTTATACCTCCGACAACGGCTTCCACATGGGCGAGCACCGGATGATCGCCGGCAAGACCACCGCCTACGAGGAGGACATCCGGGTGCCGGCGATCGTGCGCGGGCCGGGCGTGCCCGCCGGCCAGCGGATCAAGGCGATCGTGCTCAACAATGATTTCGGGCCGACCTTCGCCGCGATCGCCGGGGTGGCACCGCCCAGCTTCGTCGACGGCCGCTCGTTCTTGCCGCTGTTCAAGAACCCGGAGCGGCCCTGGCGCCGTAGCTTCCTGATCCAGCGGCGCGAGCTCGAGACTCACGAGATGACCGGGACGGCGCGGTTCGACGCGGTCCGTACCGCCGAGAAAATCTATGTCGAGTATGGCGACGGCGAGCGCGAGCTCTATGATCTGCACGAGGATCCCGACCAGCTCAGCAGCGAGGCCGGCCATGCCGAGCCGCTGGCCCTCGAGCTCCTGACGACCCGCCTGGCCGAGCTCTTGAACTGCGCCGGGGCGAACTGTCGCGAGATCGAGGATCTGCCGGTCGATCCCGAGCGGACCGCAGCCCATGCCGAGAGCGAGCTCAAGGTGTCGACGACGCAGTAGGCCGGACGGCCGCGCGCCATGAGGGATCGTCATGGCGCGCCGGGGGGCTGGCCCGCGGGCGCAGCGCGGCGCCTGGCCGCGGCCGCCGCATGCGGCCTGGTCCTGCTCGGTCTGCTGGCGCTGGGTGGGGCTGAGGTTTGGGCCGGCGCCTGCCCGAGCGGCGACGGGCCGCCCGATCAGGTGCTGGCGCGCCTTTCCTTGTACGATGCCGGGCGGGACGGGGCGGACGGCGCCGGCCGCAACATCGTGAGCTTCACCGAGGGTGACCCCGGCGCCGCGGCCGGGCAGGCGGTCGTGGCCGCCGGGCCCGACGACCAGGCCCCCGCGCTCCGCCTGTCCTACCGGCTCGATGCCGGCCGGCCCGCCCGGGCCGGTCTGCGGATCAAGCTCGACCGGCTGGACGCCAGCGCCTACGACCACCTCGAGCTGCGGGTGCGGGGCGATCCAAAGGTGGGCTTCGCGCGCGCGCTCGAGGTCGGCTTTCAGCGGCCGCGCCCCGACCGTCCGGACGTCATCGAGAGCGGCACTTCGCTCGTCGAGGGCATCAGCGATCAGTGGCGCGAGGTCCGGGTGCCGCTCAACCGGATGACCGGGCTCGGCGCCTGGAGCGGGCTCGACGAGCTCGTCCTGGCGGTCGATGCGGCGCGCAGCGAGGCGCTGGCCGGCGCCATCTACCTCGACGGTCTCGCCCTGATCCGGACCGGACGACCGGGCCCCGCTGCGGCCGACCCGGTGCCGACCCCGCGCAAGGACGCCTGGGAGCAGGCGCGCGGCGGCAAGGACGCGGCGCGCGCCGCGGTCGCCGGCCGCCTGCGGGGCTGGCCCGCCGCCGCGAGCGCGTCGCCGCCGCAGCTCGCCGACGATACCGCCTTCCTGCTCCAGGTCGCGCGCGCCACCTGGCGGGGGCTCGCGGCGTTGACCGATCGCGAGCACGGCCTGCCAGTCGATCACGTAACCTTCGCAGGCGGCGGCGTCGAGCCGGCCGAGGCCCAGGTCGGCGACTATACCAGCCCGAGCACGGTCGGGATCTGGCTGATGGCCGTGGTCGCCGCCGAGAAACTCGGCCTGACCAGCCGGCCGGAGGCGATCGATCTGATCGACCACGCGCTCGCAACCCTCGCGGGGCTCGAGCGGCTGCACGGCTTCTTCTACAACTACTACGATACGACGACCCTCGAGCGCAGCAGCAACTTCGTCTCCTCGGTCGACTCCAGCTGGCTGACCGCCGGTCTCATGGTCGTGCGCCAGAGCTTCCCGGAGCTGGCCGCGGCGGCCGGCCGGCTGATCGAGGACGGCGACTACGGCTGGCTGTACGACGAGAGCCTGGGCCTCATGAGCCACGGCTACTACGTCAACCTCGGGTGCCCCTCGCAGTATCACTACGGCCTTTTGTACACCGAAGCGCGCGTGCTGAGCCTGATCGCGATCGGCAAGGGCGACGTGCCCGAGGCGCACTGGTTCCGGCTGCAGCGGACCTTGCCGCCCGAGGAAGGCTGGCAGACGCAGCCGCCCAAGGCGCGCCGGGCCCGAAAGGTTCGGGGGCAGGAGGTCATCGGCGGCTGGTACGAGCGGGGCCCCTACCGCTACCTGCCGTCCTGGGGCGGCAGCATGTTCGAGGCGCTGATGCCGACCATGGTGGTCGACGAGCCGCGCCTGGCGCCCGAAAGCCTCGGCCGCAACGACTTCGTCCACGCCACCCTGCAGCGCCGGCACGCGCTCGAGGAGCTGGGCTATCCGGTCTGGGGCATGTCGCCGTCCGCCACCGCGGCGGGCGACGGCTACGGCGAGTTCGGCGTCCGCTATCTGGGCGTGCTCGGCTACCAGGACGGCGTGGTCGCGCCCTATGCCTCGGCGCTGGCGCTGGCGGTGACGCCCGGGCCCGCGGCCCAGAACCTGCGCGCGCTCGCCGAGCGGTACCCCGGCCTCTATGGCGCCTGGGGCTTTTATGACGCGGTCGACCCGAAGAGCGGCGAGGTCGCGCGCCGCTATCTGGCCCTCGATCAGGGCATGCTGTTCGTCGCGATCGCCAATCGGCTGGCCGATCACGTGGTCCAGCGCGCTTTCGCGGCCGACCCGATCGCGGCCAGGGCCCTGCCGATCCTGGCCGACGAGCGCTTCTTCGACTGAGCGTCAGCAGGCTCGGGTCGGATCCGATGGTCGGCGCCATCGCCCGGGAGCGGCACGCGCGTTCTTGGGCCTGACAAGCGGGCTCTCCCGGAAGACCAACCGCGCAACCACAGCTAGAGCACTTTCGATTTAGGTGGAAACATAGCCGCCGGGGGCGAGGGAGTTGGCGCATTCGCTTGGGCGGCATCGAGGCGAGCAGGCGGCCGATGGTCGACCATGGCTCGTCTTTGGTGCGGGTGGCAGCTTTGCGGAGCAGGGCCTTGAGCTTGGCGAAGACCTGCTCGATCGGGTTCAAATCGGGGCTGTAGAGCGGCAGGTAGAGGACCGAGGCAACCGACCGCAGCGACCCCTCTGTGGACACCATCGACCTTGTGGGCCGCGAGGTTGTCGAGCACCACGAGGTCGCCGGGCTCGAGCGCGGGCACCAGAAACTGCTCGACATAGGCACGGAAGGCGATCCCGGTCATCAGGCCGTCGAGCGCCAGCGGCGCCACGATGCCGGCCTGCCGGAGCCCGGCGATGAAGGTCGTGGTCTTCCAGTGCCCGTGCGGCACGGCGTCGACCAGGCGCGCGCCTGCACGGCTACGGCCATGGCGCCGCACCATGGCGGTGGTGGTCGCGGTCTCATCCAGGAAGACGAACCGGGCGGTTCGGGTCCATGAAGCGATCGCCAACCGTGCCACCACTGACAGGCTTGCGGGCGACCCGGGGCGATCCTGCGCGGCCGCTCTCAGGGACTTTTCCATGCCTGAGGCCGATGCGGCGAGGCGTGGTGGGGATCGTCGAGGGCGAGTATACCGCAGCGACGCTCGATCTCGGCCTGACGTCGGCGAGCGTGAGGTCTGGGGTCGCCTCGACCAGGGCCGCGATCGTCGGCCTCGGCGCCTCGAGCCGTGGCCGGCGATGTTCCCCGTGGCGGGCCGGCACCGCATGCCGCTCGCGCGCAGCCGCTGCATCAGCTTGATCGCCATCGACGGGCTGACCTAGAACCGCCGCGCCGATTCCGCAGATCGAGCGGCCGTGCTCACGGCCCGCACGATCCGCAGCCGCAGGTCCATCGAGATCGGAGCCGGCATGATGAACCTCGCCTGCCTCAGCCAATATGGTCGAATACTCCGCCAGTGGCTATGGCGCTACCCGATAGGAATTTGCTACTAGCTGTGCAGGTCCTTCGGCTTGGTCTGGCCTTCGTCCTCGAGCTCGCGGGCGGTGTCCTTGAGCCCACGATCGCCGGGAGCGAACGAGGGGCCGCCGTAGCGCAGCACGACCGTGGCCGGGAACTGATCGATCACCGCCTCGCGCTCGGTGAAGTTCTGGCTGTCGCGACCGTCGATAGTGACCCCGATCAGCGGCTGCTCGAGCGGCGAGGGCAGCACGATCCCGCCGGGCGGCAGCGCGATGTCGCCGGTCATCGCGACCACGAGCTCGTGGTCGGCGTGCGGCCGGACCGAATAGTTCAGGGTGCCGTAATAGGTCGGCAGGCGCCGGACGCTGACGCCGGCATCGTTCAGGACCCAGTCCGGCAACAGGCCGGCGCCCACGACCAGCGCCTCATCGCCCTCGCGCTCGTAGGCGAACATCGTCCGCACCGAGCGGATGAACTCGGCGCCGACCCAGCTGTGGGGCAAATCGCCGATGAACTTCGGCGTCCTCGGCTGCCGCCAGACCACCTCGGCCCAAGCGTTCCAGCCGGTCGGCCGCAGCCCTTCGAGCAGGTACTGGAGGACCTCGTGCGCCTGCTCCTTCAGGCCCATCCGGATCATCGGCCCGACGATCCGGAACTCGTAGGGGGTGTAGCGCTCGAACTGGGGATCGTTGGTCTGGTCGTTCTTGCGGGCGTTGAAGTAGCGATAGTACTCCTCGAACGTCTCCCGGAACGCCGGCTCCGGCAGGTTGCGAAGCTCGCCGACCGGATCCGCGGCGATCGCGGTCGAGGTGAAATCGAAATCCCCGAGCTCGGCCGCCCCCGGGATGTAGGCGATGCCGTGCCGCTGCATGCTGAGCGCGATCGAGGCGTAGAGATCGGAGCGGAACTCGTCGCGCATGCGCGCAAACGCGGCCGCGTGGGCATCCTCGCCGAGCACGGTCGCCATCCGCGTCGCATCCTTCAGCCCGAGCAGCACGAACAGACCGTCCCAGTAGGAGTGCACCGGGTTCTGGATGTAGCCCTCGTGGCTGATCGATTTCGGCACCAGGCCGTAGTACAAGAGCTTGCCGGGCTGCTGGTACTCCTCGGTCCGGCGTTCCTGCCGCAGACCGTCGATGTAGTTGACCGCGCCGAGGACGCCCGGCCACATCTCGGTCAAGAGCCCGACATCGTGCGAGAAGCGGTAGTATTCGGCGAGCAGGTAGAGCCATTCGCCGTGGCTGTCGTGCTCGACCGCGCGGTCGGCGCCGCGCGCGTCGACGCAGCAGGGAATGGCGCCGTCCTTGAACTGGTAGGGCGCGTACCATTCGATGAACTGGCGCACCGCCTCGGGATGGCCCATGCGCAACAGCGCCGCCGAGATCAGCGCGCCGTCGCGGATCCAGGTCCGCTTGTACGCGCGCGGCCCCGGCTGCAGCGCCGCCCCGTCGGCGTTGATCAGGATGTAGGCGAGCGTCGTCTTGAGCGCCTCGACGATCTTGCGATCGCCGCCCGGAAGGTCGATCGCCACGCGATCGAGCGCCCGGTGCCACTCCTTGACGCTCGCAGCGAACGCCTCGGTCCACAGACGCGCGGCATCCGCCTCGCTGGCCTCCACCGGCGCCGGCGGGCTCTCCTTGAACAACGGCACGACCAGATAGACGTCCCTTTGCTGTCCGGCTGCGAGATCGAGATCGAACTGGAGCGCGCCCGAGGCATAGCCGAACCGGTCGACCACGGAGGTCTGGTCGGGCAGCGCCCCGGCCCGCAGATAATCGGTGATGCTGCCGTCCTCGAAAGGCGCCGCGCCGAAACCCTCGGGCCGGCTCAGCGCGATCACGCGCTTGTCCTGGTCGATCGTCACCGCCCGACCGGCATAGGCCAGCTGCTGGACGTGGATCGCACCCCCGCCTGCGCCGAGCTCCTGCCAGGGCGGGTTGACCCGGAACGGGCGCAACGCCAGGAACAGGCGGCCCTTGACCGGATCGGGCGAACTCGTTGCCGACCCGATAGCGCAGCCAGAGCGAGGAGCGGTCCGGCTCACCGGCCACGAAGGCCGTGACCTTGAGGCGCGCCCCGGACCGGGTCCAGGTCACGCTCGGGATCGGCAGATAGCCGTCCTCGAGCTCCTGGACCGGCTCGACATCGTTCCAGGTGACGAGCTGGTCGTTCAGATAGAGGAAGGGCTCGATCGAGCCCCAGCCCTCACCCGCCTCGACCATTCCCGCCTCATCGATCAGAGCCCGCTGGTGGTCGCCCGGCACGCCCATCACGGTCCAAAAGCTCTGCTCGTCCGAGTAGTATCTGGGATAGCTGCCGCGCACCGCGTCGCGGGCGATCGCGCCGAAGAAATGGTTGGGCGACGCGCCGAACTGATAGGGCTCGACCGCGACGCTCCTGATCCCATAGCCGGTGGTCCGGCTGCTGTGCTTGAGATCGAGGCGCAGATAGCGGGACTCGGTCTCGGGCAGATAGATGTAGTCGCGGCCGCCGTTGCCGGCCTCGACGTGGAAGGCGTTCTGCCAGTCCTGCTCGTTGTCGGAGACCTGGACGTCGTAGGTCCTGGCGAAGTCCTGATCGTCCCAGTCGATCACCAGGCCGCCAAACTCGCGCGGCTTTTGGAAGTCGAACTGCAGCCACTGCTCCTCGGCGACGGCGCCGCTGTGCCAGACCGTGGCCGGGTCGCCGTCGAGGACGGCTTCGGTCCGGCTGCCGTCGGCGCTGGTCGAGGCCTTGAGATCAGGCGTCAGATCGTACGGCCCGAGGTCGCGCTCGGTGAAGCTCAGCTGGTCGATCCAGACCGATCCCGCACCGCCGCGGCCGGCCGCGATCGCGATCTCGAGGGTCGCGGCCTCCTTCAGCTCGCTGTGGTCGGGACCCCAGGCGAACTCGATGTGGCGCTTCTTGATCGTGATCTTGCGCCACTGGGAGGAGAACTCGAAGTGGCGCTCCGAGGACCACCACACGTTCTGCCCCGAGCTATCGATGAGCTTGAGCTCGAGATTGTTCTCCGGCGCATCGCCGCGGATGTAGAACGAGAAGGCGTAGTCGTCCGGCAGGGGCAGCGCGATCTGCCGGCGGGCGATGAGGTAGCCGGCATTGCCTTTGAAATCGAAGTCGAGGCGCATCGCCATGCCGCGATAGCCGTCATCCTGCGCGAGCTCGACGCTGACGCCGTCCGAGGCGCTCGTCGACCAGTTGCCGAGCGTCTCGAAGTCGTCCAGCAGCGCCGCCCGCGCCGGGGGTGCGTGCGACCGCGAGCGCCACCAGGAGGACCGCCGCCGAGCCCGCGGCGGCAGCCGTCCGTCTCGAACGGCGACGATCTCGAGACTGCTCGTCCAGCATCACCTAGCGGCTCCGATTCCACACCTGCTGTGTCGGCGGCGATACAGTCCGCGGCACAAGGCTTGCACGCAACTCCCCGATCCGATCGCTTCGGATTTCCGTGGGGTACACTAACAAGCTGGTGCTTTGAGTAAAGAAATCATCAACCTACAGGGGACAAAGGGCCAGGAACTGTGGCATTCCTGCACGCCCTTCGGGATAGCGCCCGCGTCCCATACCAGAGGTTGGGTTAATCAATCCTTAAGGCTGCCGGCCGTGATGCCCTCGATATAGGCCCGCTGGACGAAGACGAAGAGCAGCATGACCGGCAGGATCGTCAGCACCGATCCCGCCATCATGAGCTCGGTGTCCTGGACGTGCTCGCCGAGCAGGTTGGCCAGCGCCACCGGAAGCGTGTACATGCGCTCGTCGGTCAGCACGATCAGCGGCCACATGAAGTCGTTCCAGGCGCCCATGAAGGTGAAGATCGCAAGCGTCACCAGGATCGGCCGGCAGACCGGCAGCACCACCAGCCGGTAGATCCTGAACTCGCCGGCACCGTCGATGCGCGCCGCCTCGAGCAGGCTGTCGGGGATCGCGAGCGCGTACTGGCGGATCAGGAAAATCCCGAAGATGCTGGCCATCCCCGGCACGATCACGCCGCCCCAGCTGTTGATCAGGCCGAGCTCCTTGAGCATCAGGAACAAGGGCAGCATGGCGACCTGGGCCGGGATCACGAGCGCGCTCAGCAGCAGCCGGAAAAGGCGGTCCGAGCCCGCAAAGCGCAGCTTGGCGAACGCGTAGCCCGCCATCGAGTTGACCACGAGCGAGATCGCCGTGATCGCGCTCGCGATCAGGAGGCTGTTCAAAAAATAGCGCGCGAGATGCAGGCGCGAGAACAGGGCCGCATAGTGCTCGAAGGTGACCCGGCTCGGCCACAGGCGGGGCGGATAGAGGCTGGCCTCGCCCGCCGGCATGAGCGATGCCGAGAGCATCCAGAGCAAGGGGGCAAGCGTCAGCACGAGGCCGATCACCAGCAGCGCGTAGAGCAGGGCGCGCTCGGCCGCGCGGCCGATCAAAGGCCCCTCCGCAGGCGCAGCTGCAAGAGCGTGCCCGCCAGCATGATCGCGAACAAAAGGACCGCGATCGCCGCCGCGTAGCCCAGGTTCCACCAGCGAAAGCCCTGCTCGTACATCAACAGGACGACGCTCAGCGTCCTGTCCGCGGGCCCGCCCTGGGTCATGACATAGGGTTCGGCGAACAGCTGGAAGGAGCCGATCATGGTCAAAAGGCCGACGAACAGGAACGTCGGCGCCAGCATCGGCAAGGTGACGTAGCGCAGCTGCTGCAGGCGGCCGGCGCCGTCGATGCGGGCGGCATCGTAGAGCTGCTCGGGGATGCTCTGCAGGCCGGCGATGAAGATGATCATGTTGTAGCCGAAATTCTTCCAGATCGCCATCAGGATCAGCGCCGGCATCGCGAGCCACGGATCGCCCAGCCAGTCGACCGGCGCGATCCCGAGCAACCCCAGCCCATAGTTCAAGAGGCCGTAGCGGGGATGGTAGAGATAGCGCCAGACCACCGCGACCGCGACCAGAGCGGTCATCACCGGCAGGAAGTAGACGACCCGGAACAGGGCCTTGAAGCGGACCAGACGGGCGTTGATCAGGAGTGCTGCGCCGAGCGAGACCAGGACCGAGAGCGGGCCGCCGATCATCACGAAATAGAAGGTGTTGAAGAGCGCCTGCCAGAACAGCGGGTCCGCGAGCAGCCGGCCGTAGTTGCGCAGGCCGACGAGGCGCAGATAGTCGAGGTTGCCCAGCGCATAGATGTCGAAATCGGTGAGGCTGAGCGCGAGCCCGGCCAGAACCGGCAGCACGAAGAAGACAGCGATCAACGCCAGCGCCGGCAGCGCGAACCAGAAGCCCGCCCTCACCATGCCGCGGTCCGCACCCGCCCGCAGGCTTCGCCGGCGCCGGCAGCGACGCCCGCCTGCCGGTGGAGCAGCCAGCGCCGCTTCTCGAGGATCTGGTCGACCTCGGCATCGAGCGCCGGCAGCGCCGCCTCGATCGTGCTGTCGCCGCGCACCAGTTGGTCGACGCGGCGCGTGAGCGCGGTCGCGATCCGCTCCCACTCCGGGATCTTGGGCGTCGAGCGCACCCGCTGGAGCTGCGCGAAGAAGGCGCGCGCCCGCGGATCGTCGGCGAGCGCCGCGTCCTGCCAGGCCGCGGTCCGGGCCGGCAGGTCGCCGCTCAGCCGGTAGAAGCGGACCTGCTGCGCGCTGCCCGCGAGAAACTCGAGCAGCTTCCAGGCCGCGTCCTGGTGAGGGGAGGTGCGCCGGATCGCAAGGCTGGCACCACCGGCCAGCGAGAGCCCGGGATAGCGCTGATCGGGCGAGGGCATCGGCGCGGTCGCCCAGGCATCCTGGAGCGCTGCCGACAGCCGGGTCGCGAACTCGCCGAGATTCCACGGGCCGCTGATGTAGATCGCAAAGCGACCGTTCGCGAACTCCTGGTACAGGTTCGCGATCTCGGCGCTGACGCCGAGCGAGGCAAAGCCGTCCTTGAACATCGAGAGATAGAAAGCGAGCGCCTTGCGAAACTCCGGAGCGCTGAAATTGCCGCACTCGGCAGCGCCCTTCAACAGCTCGGCACCCTGCTGCAGCGCCAGAATGACGACCGGCGCCCACTCGTTGGCCTGCAGGATGATCGCATCGGCATCGGGACCGGCCAGCGCTTGATCTGCGCCATCGCGGCCCGCCACTCGGCCCAGGTCCGCGGCGGCTCCGGATAGCCCGCCCGCGCCAGGATGTCCTTGCGATAGAACAAGAGCCGCGTGTCGACGTACCAGGGCAGGCCCCAGAGGCGGCCATCGATCTCGTTCGGGTCGACGATGCCGGCGAAGAAATCCTCGCGCGCGATGCCCGGCGAGGCCGCGATCCGGTCGTCGAGCGGGCTGATCGCGCCCAGCGCCACGAACTCCGGGACCCAGGTCGCGCCGAGCTGGAAGACGTCCGGCATGGCGTCGCCCGCAAAGGCGGTCAGCAGCTTCTCGTGGGCAGCGCTCCAGGGGATCTGCTGGACCCGCACGCGGATGCCCGGGTTCTCGCGCTCGAACTCGCGGGTCAGCTCCTGCACGACCTCGCCCTCGCGCCCCATCGCCCAGAAGTCGAGCGTGATGCGGCCGTCCTGCGGCTCGCCGCAGCCGGCCAGCGCCACCAGGAAGGTGAGCGCCAGCCACAGCCGGCGCCGGCCCGCCATCGGCGCAGGACCCCCGAGATGTCTGAGGAAACCCACCACGCGACCATCATACGTTGGTCGACGGTCGGATCACCGGGTCATTTCGTCCAATCCCGGATTGCATCGCGGTCGTGGTTGCGGCGATGGTGGGGCCGAGGCACCACAACACGGAACGCGCCCGCCATGCCGGCAAGGGAGCTCATTCTCAAGATCACGCTGCGCGACATCCGACCGCCGATCTGGCGCCGGGTCCGGATGGCCGACGATTCGAGCCTCGGCAAGCTGCACCAGGTCATCCAGCTGGCGATGGGCTGGGAGGACGGGCATCTGCACGAGTTCGAAGTCGGCAGACCGGCGCTACGGCGACCCCTACGACGCCGACAACTCGCCCGGCGAGGAGCGCACCTACAGCGAGACCGGCGTCAAGCTCGCGAGCCTCGTCGATCGGGGCGTGACGCGGTTCCGCTACCTCTACGACTTCGGCGACGGCTGGGACCATCAGCTCGTGATCGAGAAGGTCCAGCCGCTCGATCCGGACCGGCAGTACCCCTCGCTGATCGGCGGCAAGCGCGCCTGCCCGCCCGAGGACTGTGGCGGCCCGCATGGCTATCTGCGGCTGCTCGAGGTGCTGGCCGATCCGACCGACGAGGAGCACGCCGAGCTGACCGAGTGGGTCGGCGGCGCCTTCGACCCGGAACATCTCGACCTCCAGGCGGTCAACCACGCCTTGGCGCCCCTGGCCCGGCGGCGCCGGGCGCAGCGGGCCAAGGCGTAGCGGCGAGGCCCGCTTGCACGTCACCCCGCTCGATCTGCCGGGCCTGCCGGGCAGCCGGCACGTCCGCGGCGCCGTGGCGCGCGCGATCGGCGCGGCGCCGCCGCCCGGGCTCGTATTGCTCTCGATCGTCTCGATCCAGATCGGAGCAGCGCTCGCGGTCAACCTGTTCCCGGCGCTCGGACCGGCCGGGACGGCGTTCCTGCGGGTCGTCATCGCGGCGTTGCTCCTGATGCTCGGCGCCCGCCCGGCCCTGGATCGCAACCTTCTGGCGCAGGCTTGGCTGCTGCTGCCGTTCGGCTGCGTGATGGGGGCCATGAACCTCTGCTTTTACGAGGCGCTCGCGCGCATCCCGCTCGGCACCGCCGTGACCATCGGGTTCATCGGCCCGCTCGCGGTCGCGGCGCTGACCTCGAGACGGGCTTTGGATTTTTGCTGGATCGGTCTCGCCGTGGCCGGGCTCGCCGTGCTCGCGCCGCATGTCGGCCAGACGCTCGATCCGTGGGGCGTCCTGCTGGCGGCGATCGCGGCCGCCGGCTGGGCGGGCTTCGTCCTGCTCAGCCGGCGCGTCGGCCGGGCACTCCCCGGCGCCAGCGGCCTGGCGCTCGGCATGGTCGTGGCCGCGACCTTCCTTTTGCCGTTCGGCATCGCCGGCGCGCGTGCCGCCCTGCTCGACCCCTTGCTGCTCGCGGGCGCGCTCGCGGTCGCGGTGCTTTCGACCACGCTGCCCTACGCGCTGGAGTTCGCAGCCCTGCAGCGCCTGTCGGCGCGGACCTACGGCGTGCTGGTGACCCTCGAGCCCGCGGTCGCGGTGCTGGTCGGGGCGGTCCTGCTCGCGCAGCCGGCCGGCCCCCGCACCCTGCTCGCGGTCGGCTGCGTGATGGCGGCGGCGATCGGGGTCACCTGGTCCGAGCGTTCGCGCCCGGGCGGCTGACCCTGTCCGCCCCGGCCGCCGGATTGCGGCCGCGCAAGGGCCGCTCGGCCATCGTCAGGAGGCAGCCGAGCGCGGCCACGAGCCCGAGCGCCGAGGCCGCGAACACCCAGCCGAAGACATGGGCCAGGCCCGGCGGCGTCGCTGCCGGCGCGGTGCGCAGCGCCGCGAGACCGTCGGCGCCGATGCCGCCCAGCAGGATGGCGCCGAAGCCTGCGACCAGGATCGCACCGCCGAGCGAGCGGAAGAAGTTCATGCTCGCAGTCGCGGTGCCGAGCTGGTGCAATTCGACCGCGTTCTGGATCGCGACGGTCGTGACCGGCAGGACCGTCCCGACCCCGAGCCCGATCGCGGCGAGCAGGACCTCGAGCAGGGCCAGGGGCAGGTCCGCCGGGCGCAGCGCCAGAGCGAGGACGGCAAGCGTCGCCACGATCAGCCCCGCGACCGGCAGGCGCCGGTAGTGGCGGACGTGCATCATCACCCGCCCCGAGACGGTGGCGCCGGTGACGGTGCCGCCCATCAGCGCGATCATCGCCACGCCCGAGGCGCTGGCCGACAGCCGCACGACCGACTGCAGATAGATCGGCACGTAGATCGAGAGGCCGATGAACACCCCCATCGCCCAGCAGGCGGTGGCGGTGCCGGCGGCGACCACCGGGTTGAGGATCACCGGCAGGGGCAGCAGCGGCTCCATCGCGGTCCAAAGCCGGAGCACGAACAGGAGCCACATGGCCGCCGAGCCGACGATCAGCAGCACGACCGGCGCCGAGCCCCAGGGATAGCGCTGGCCGCCCCAGCTCAGCGCCAAAAGGAGCATGGTGGTCGCCAGCACCATCAGGACGGCGCCCAAAAGATCGAGACGATGGGGGCGCTCATGGCGCGGCAGCCGGCGCAGCACGCGGTTGGTCATCAGGAACGCGACCAGGCCCAGCGGCAGGTTGATCCAGAAGATCATCGACCAGTGCAGATGCTCCGCGAAGAAGCCGCCGAGCACGGGTCCCGCGACGCTCGAGGTCACGAACACGCCCGCGATGTAGCCCTGGTAGCGGCCCCGCTCCCTGGGGGCGACCACGTCGGCGACGATCGTCTGCGCGAGCGAGATCAGGCCGCCGCCGCCCAGCCCCTGGAGCGCCCGCGCGAGGATCAGGACCGTCATCGAGGGCGCCAGCGCGCAGGCGAGCGAGCCCAGGACGAAGGTGCCGATGCCGATCAGAAGGATCAGCCTTCGGCCATGGATGTCGCTGAGCTTGCCGTAGAGGGGCGTCACCGCGGTCGAGGTCAACAGATAGGACGTCACGACCCACGGCAGTTGGCCGGCGTCGCCGAGCGCGCGACCGATGGTCGGCAGCGCGGTCGCGACGATCGTCTGGTCGAGCGCCGCCAGCAGCATCGCGAGCAGGATGCCGATCACGATCGAGCGCACCGCCGCGTGGTCGAGCGCCGTCGGCTGGGTCAGCTCGGCTGCCTCAACGGCCATGGCGGTCCTGGGACATAAGGGGTCTTTTGCTCTCTCGGCTGGTCGGAAGGTCGGCTGCCGACCCGCCCCGATCAATGGCCGGCGGCGCGCGGCAGCCATCGCGAAACGGCCGACCTCGCCGCGCGTCGGCCGCAACGTCATGATGGAGCAAGAGCGGCAGCACGTCTGCGGGAAAAACCTACCCGCCGGCCGCCTCGCGGTCGAGCCGCGCACGCCGGGCAAGGTCATGGTCCAAAAAGCCGCGCGGGCGCCGCGGGCCGCCTGGTCAGGCGAACCTGGTCATCCCGACCCCCGCCCTGCTCGGGCGCCACATCCCGAACCCGCAGCGGCCGGCGCCTGCAGGCAGCTCTTACGGGATCACGTCTGCGGGCGTCTTCTCACATCGGCGGCGCGGCGCCGTCGGCGCCGACGATCACCGCGAGTGCCGTGTGGCTGCCGTCGGCCTCGTCGCGGACGACGATGAAGGCCTGCTCGCCCACGGCCAGCACGGAGCGGTCGGGCGCCTTCTCGAGACGCACGACCGACAGGCTCTTTGGCACGTAGATGGTCTGGCTGCCTTCGGTCTTCTGGTCGCCCTGACCCTGCTTGTAGCCCACCTTGAGCTCGCGCTGGTCGCCCACGGCCTCGACCTCGGCGACGGTCGCGTTGGTCATGGTGTTGGGGTCCTTGATCAGGTCCCACGCCGTGTGGCCTTCGGAGGTGCCGCGCAGCTCCTCGGCGAAGATGTGCGCCTCGATCGCGACCCGCTTGCCGCCGGCATCGATCGAGGTCAGGCCGACGTAGTCGCCGGCCTTGATCTGCTCGAGGCTCGCCGGCCGCACGACCAGCACCCGGCTGTCGTCCTTCAACGCGACCTCGAGGCTCGGGCCCTCCCGGGTCTTGACCGTCAGCGCCTGCTCGCCCACCGCCTCCAGGCTGCCGCGCACCCGATAGGGCTTTTGCGCCTCGGCTGCTGCGGCCGGCGCAACGGCGCCGAGCGCCAGCACCCCGGCAGCGATCACGATCGTCAAGGCGCGTCCGAGCTTGCTCATCACTGTCCTCCCTGCTGCGCGACCTGTCCGATGACGCCGAGCGCTGCTCGTTTATTCCGCCTCGCTCCCCCAAACCCGGGCGGCGGCGCAGGGCCTATTCGATCGGGAGCGCAGCGACCGCCTCCCCGCCCTTGGTGCCGGCGACGTAGCGCTGCAGGGCGAGGGTGAGCAAGAAGCCGCCGACCGCGAGCCAGGCGACGCCCGCGGCGCCGGCACCCGCGATCAGGAGCGCGTCGAGCAGCGAGATGCCGGCGATCAGGCCTGCCACCGCGCGCGGCACCTCGCCCGGCCGGCGGCGCCTGAGGGACCGGAGCGCGACCCCGATCCAGGCGACGAGCAGCAAAAGCAGGATGGCGCCATTGATGCTGCCGGCCGCGATCGGCAAGCCATAGACGAAGGGCGCGGCGAGGAACAGGAGCGGCCAGAGGTCCCGGATCTCGCCCGACGTCTCCTGCCTGGCGACGAAGGCGAGGCCGATCACGTAGCAGAGCAGCACCACGGCACCCTGGTAGAGCATGGCCGGGCCCGGCACCGCGAAGGCGAGGCCGGCGGTGAGGTAGACCAGCATCCGGCAGAGCCCCAGCAACAGAGGGCTCCAGGGGTTGGTCTTGTGGTGGCGGTCGTAGGCGATGATCGCGGCGCCGAGCGCGAGGCCGCCCAGCGCCGGCCAGCCGGCATGGCCCGCCCGCAGCCCGAAGCCCAGGGAGAGGAGGATCGCCCTGGGCCAGGATCATCATGCCAAAGCCCCAGCCGAAGACCGTCCGCCGCCGGACCAGGCCCGCAGGGATCGGCCGCCCGGGCCGCGCATGCGCGTCGCTGCCGGCATCGAAGGCATCGTTCAGATACATGCCGGCGGTGTAGAACAACGACAGTGCCACCAGCAGCGGCAGGGTGCGGGCATCCCCGAGATGACCGCCCGCCAGCAGGATGCCGGCCAGCGTGTTGGTCCAGACGGTCGGCAGATCGGAGACGCGCCCGAGCCTCAGCGCGGCCTGCCAGGTCATGCCCGAAGGACGAGCGCGCCGGCGATGCCGTCTGGCCACGCGCGCACCCGCGGTCGGCGCGGCCTCAACCATGCCGGATCTCTGCCGCGCCCGAGAGCGAAACCATGGGTCCGTTCTTCGCTTCGCTTTGCCTGGTGAGCCGTCGACCTGCCAACATAGTCCGGGAATGGCGAGCTGTCCCGAGCGGACCCGCCCATGCAACCCGGATCGCGCGCCGACAATTCGATGGTCGGTCGTCCGGAACCGCCCCGCGGCGGGGCCGTTGTCCGGGAACGCACGACCGCAGGCTGCGGATCGTGCCAATCGCAACCAACGACGGAGATCGCGAGATGCGCAAGGTTCTGATCGCCCTGGCCGCGCTCACGGCCGGGGCGCTGTCGCTGAATGCCTCAGCCGGTCAGCAGATCCAACAGACCGCTGCCAACGACGAGATGAAGGCTACGGGCACGGTCACCGACGTCGACCAGGACAAGCACGAGATCACCATCGGCGATCAGACCTACATGATGCCGCCGATGGGCGGCGGTGCAGCGATGATGCCGCAGGTGGGGGCCGATGTGACCATCACCTACGAGGTCAGGGACGGCATGAAGACCGTGACCCGGATCGGTCAGGCGCAGTAGCCGCCCGGCGTGCGGGCGGGAGCGGTCGGCGAGCCGCCGTTGCCGCCGCGCATGCCGCGGGCGTCGCCGCCGCGGTCAATGCGCAAGAGCCATCACGCTTAGTCGGCGGCGGCCGGGTGATTTCGACCCCTTGCTTGTGCGCCGGGTCCGGCTCCCACCCCAGAACCGCGAGCATGACGGCAAACCCGGCCACATAGGCGACCGCGACATACCAGCCGTGGCGCAGCCAGAGCCCGACCGACTTCGCCTCCGGATAGAGGTTGGACAGCGCCACCCCGGCCGACGAGCCGAACCAGATCATCGAGCCGCCGAAGCCGACCGCATAGGCGAGAAACCCCCAGTCGTAGCCGCCCTGCTTCAAGGCGAGCGCGGTGAGCGGGATGTTGTCGAACACCGCGGAGACGAAGCCGAGACCGAGCGCCGTATGCCAGGAGGCGGCCGGCAGCTCCTCGACCGGCATCATCGAGGCGCAGGTGACCAGCGACAGCAGGAAGAGCGTCCCCAGGAAGGTCTGGGGCATGACCGCCCAGTCGGGCCGGCGCAGCGGCGCCGTGATCAGGATCACCGCCCACACGGCGATGCCGATCACCGGCACCATGCCCAAGAGGGCCGGAAACTTCAGGTTCGCGATCACGTTGGAGGAAATCGCCGCGATCAGGATCGCCGCCACGATCACCGCCCGCATCCAGTGGATGCTGCAGGCCCCGCGGGGCGTCTTTGACGATCGGCGAGAACCGATGCTGCTGGATCGCCGCCGGGATGCCGAAGATCAAGAGCGCGACCGCGGCCGCGACGAACGCCTCGATCACGTTGAGCGGGCTCACGCCGTCGATCCACATCATGGTCGTCGTGGTATCGCCGACCACGCTGCCGGCGCCGCCCGCGTTGGAGGCGGCGACGATCGCGGCGAGATAGCCGATGTGAACCTTGCCGCGGAAGACGTGGCGCGCCATCGTGCCGCCGATCAGCGCCGCCGCGATATTGTCGAGGAAGCTGGAGACCACGGCGACGATGATCAAAAGGGCGAGGCCCCCTTTCCAGTCGTCGGGCAAGAACGCCGGCATCTCGTCCGGAATCCGGCTGCTCTCGAAATGCCGCGACAGCAGCGCAAAGCCCATCAGGAGCAGGAACAGGTTCGCAAGGATCACCCACTCGTGCTCGAGATGGAGGCCGAGGCCGGCGAGGCCGGGGCCGTATTTGAAGCCCGTGAAGGCGAGCTTGTAGATCGTGATCGTCGCGAGCCCGGACAGGGCGACGGCGAGCGTGTGGTGGTGAAACAGCGCGACGCCGATCAGCGTCAGTCCGAACAGGATGAATTCGATCGGAATGCCCAAAAGATGGAGCGTCGGGCCGGCACTCTCGCCGGTCGCCGCCGCGGCCGGCGCGGCGAGAAGACAGACGATCAGCGCGAGACCGCTGCCGAGCCGGAACCGCCGCGGCCGCAAGCGGCCGGCCGGCGCGGCCAGAGGCAGCGAAAGCGACAGCCACAGGACCGACAGGGTCGAGGCCAGACTGAACGCGTGCAGCAACCCTGCCTTCCCGAGCCGAGCGCGCTTCGCTCGGCGAGCGGCGCGGATCAGCGCCCGCCTCACGAGCGGGCAATCTACTAGCAAGCTTGCACCGACGCCGCCAGCCCATTGTTGCCGCGATCGCCACCCGGCAGGGCGGTCCCGCTTGCCGCGGCGGCGGGCTCGGCGGCATAGTCTTGCCCGCATGCGAAGCGGGAGATGGCAATGGCATCGCTTGAGCGATGGCTGCCATGGATCGTCTTGAGCGGTCTGCTGGCCGGCGCCGCGGCCCCGGTCGCTGCCGGCGAGACGCTCGATCGGGTGCTGTCGCGCGGCGTCATGGAGGTCGCGACCGATGCCAACTACCGGCCCCAGTCGTTCCGCGACAGCGCCGGCGAATTCCAGGGCTTCGACGTCGATGTCGGGCGTGAGATCGCCGAACGGCTGGGCGTCGATATCGGGTTTGCGACCCCGAATTGGGAGGCGGTCACGGCCGGCGGCTGGGGCGGCCAGTGGGACGTCTCGATCGGCTCGATGATCCCGACCGCGGCGCGCGCCCTGGTGCTCGATTTCCCGGCGATCTACTACCGCATGCCGGCAGCGCTCGCCGTCCATCAGGACAACCGGACGATCACGACGCCCGCGGCCGCCGGCGGCAAGCGGATCGGGGTCGGCGCCGGCACCCCCTACGAGAGCTATCTGAAGAAGGACCTCGTGCTCTACGGCGAGGACGCCGGCCGGGTCGCGTTCCTGATCGATGCCGCCGAGATCTTGACCTACGACACCGACGCCCACGCGCTGGCCGACCTCAGGCGGGGCGACGGCGTCCGCCTGGATGCCGCGATCACAGCGCTGCCGACCATTCTCCAGGCGATCAAGGAGGGCTACCCGCTCAAGGTGATCGGTGAGCCGCTGTTCCGCGAGCCGCTGGCCATCGCGACCGACAAGGGCGATGACGAGTGGAACGCGCAGCTCGCCGCCATCGTCAAGACCATGCGCGAGGACGGCACGCTCGAGCGGCTGTCGGAGAAATGGTTCGGCATCGACCTCAGCCAGTGACGGCCGGCCGGGAGCGCCCGCCGGCGAGAAGGAAGCCATGACCCAGCTGACCCTCGCGGCCCTGTTCCTTGCTGGCGAGCCACTTCGGCATCTCGTCGACGCCGCTTCGCCCGTGGCTGGTGGCGCGCCTCGGCGAGCGGGCCTACCTCGCCCTCTACTCCCTGATCGCGCTCGCCGCGATCGTCTGGCTGGTCCGCGCCTATGCGCGAGCGCCCTACGTCGAGCTCTGGCCGGTCACCGCCTGGACGGCCGCGGTGCCGCTGATCGTCATGCCGTTCGCCCTCGTGCTCGCGGTCGCGGGCCTCAGCACCGCCAACCCGACCGCGGTCGGCGCCCCGGCGGAGACCCTGCAGGGCGCCCGGCCCGTGCACGGCGTCTTCCGGATCACGCGCCATCCCTTCCAGTGGGCGGTCGTGCTCTGGGCGGTGGCCCACCTGATCGCCAACGGCGACCTCGCAGGCCTGATCCTGTTCGGAGCGCTCGGCGCGCTCGCCCTGATCGGAACCTTCCTGATCGATCGCAAATACGAGCGCAGGCGCGGCGCCGACTGGCAGGCCTTCGCGGCCGCCAGCTCCAACCTGCCATTCGCGGCGATCGCCGCCGGCCGCCAGCACCTCGTGCTCGCCGAGATCGGCGGCTGGCGCCTGCTGCTCGGGCTCGCCCTCTACCTGCTCCTGCTCGCGGTCCATCCTTTCCTGTTCGGCGCCGCACCGCTCGCCGCACTATGAGCCCTTTCCGCACGCCGCCTGCGACCGATCTTGCAAGGGGAGGAGGGAGCGGTGACCACCAGGGATCGGAGCGACGCGCCCGGACTGTTTGCCGAGGCCACGAGCTACGAGGAGCTGAAGGCCGCGGCGGAGCGCTGCGAGGCCTGTCCGCTCTATCAAAACGCCACCCAGACGGTCTTCGGCGAGGGGCCGGTCCGGGCGCGGCTGCTGCTGGTCGGCGAGCAGCCGGGCGATCAGGAAGATCTCGAGGGCCGCCCGTTCGTCGGGCCCTCGGGCCAGCTGCTCGACTGGGCGCTCGAGAAGGCGGGGATCGAGCGCAGCCGCATCTACGTCACCAACGTCGTCAAGCACTTCAAATGGGTCGCGCGCGGCAAGCGCCGGATCCACAGCAAGCCGTCCGCGCTCGAGATCAAGGCCTGCCGGCACTGGCTCGACGAGGAGATCCGCCTGGTGCGGCCCGAGGTCCTGCTCTGCCTTGGCGCCACCGCCGCCCAGGCGCTGCTCGGCGCGTCGTTCCGCGTCACCCGCGAGCGCGGCCGCTTCGTGCGCTCCGAGCTCGCCCCCCACGTCATGGCGACCGTGCACCCGTCCGCGCTGCTGCGGATCGAGGCCGACAGCGAGCGCAAGGCCGCGATCCGCGAGTTCGTGCAGGAGCTGCGCCAGGTCGCGCCGCTGCTGCAGGGCAAGGACTGAAGAGCCAGCTTTGACATCGGCGCCGGCGGAGCGTCTTTTGGGCCCGCTCACCATCCAAGGCGACCCCCGCCCCATGATCGAACTCTCATGACCGAACCGGAAAGACACCCCGCAACCCTTGCCGCCCAGGCTCCGGGCCATCCGGATCCCGCGACCGGCGCCCTGATCCCGCCGCTCTACGCGACCACCACGTACCTGCGCGACCCCGACAACCAGTACCGCCGCGGCTGGAGCTACGGGCGCGCCGACAACCCGACCGTCGAGCACCCGCAGACCCTCCTGAACGCGCTCGAGGGCGGCGCCGGCTGCCTGCTGTTCGCCTCCGGCATGGCAGCGGCGACGACCGTCTTCCTCGCACTTCAGCCCGGCGACCACGTGCTCGCACCGAAGGTCATGTACTGGGGCCTGCGCCACTGGCTGCTCACGTTCGCAATCCCCTGGGGCCTGCTCGTGGACCTCGTCGACACGTCCGACCAGGCCGCCATCGAGGCCGCGATCCGGCCCGGCAGAACGAAGCTCATCTGGCTCGAGACGCCTGCCAACCCGACCTGGGCGATCGCCGACATCGCGGCCGTGGCCGATCTCGCCCACAAGGCCCAGGCCCGCCTCGCCATCGACAGCACGGCCGCGACCCCGGTCCTCACCCGCCCGCTCACGCTCGGCGCCGACCTCGTCATGCACTCGGCCACCAAATACCTGAACGGCCACACCGACCTCGTCGCGGGCGCGCTCGTCACCGCCCGGCCGGACGCCCTCTGGACCCGGATTTCCGAACTCCGCCACGACGCCGGCGCAATCCTCGGCCCCTTCGAGGCCTGGCTCCTGCTCCGCGGCATGCGCACGCTCTTCCTCCGGGTCGAGCGCGCCTCGACAACCGCCCTCTTCCTCGCGGAACACCTGCGGGAAAACCCGAACGTCGCAGCCGTCCTCTACCCGGGCCTGAAGGACCACCCCGGCCACGCGATCGCGGCCCGCCAGATGCAGGGCGGCTTCGGCGGCATGCTCTCCATCCGGGTCAAAGGCGGCGAAGCCGCCGCCATCGCCACGGCCGCAAATGTGAGCATCTGGCAACGCGCGACTTCGCTGGGCGGCATCGAAAGCCTGATCGAGCACCGCGCCTCGATCGAAGGCCCGGCTTCCCCGGTCCCCCCCGACCTGCTCCGCCTCTCGGTCGGCATCGAGCACGCCCAGGACCTGCTGGCCGACCTCGAGCAGGCGCTGACGTCGATGGCTGCGCGATAGGCCGAGAGCAAGCCCTCCGGGGCGCGGCGCCTCGCTTGTCGGTCTCGCCGGTGCGGCCCTCTGTCTCTGTTGACAATCGCCGCCGCAGCGGGCTAGGGCGAACGGGAGTTCGGGGGCCGGTCGAGCAACCATGAAAGAGCATCCGCTGACCGGCACCATCGGTGCCGAGATCGCAGGGATCCACCTGCACGAGCCCCTTTCCGGCGACTTGGCAGGGTGGCTCAGGCAGGCGCTCGCCCGCCATCAGGTGCTGTTCTTCCGCGACCAGCACCTCTCGCTCGATCAGCTCAAGGCCCTCACGCGCGCCTTCGGGCCGCTGATGCGGCTGCCCTACGTGCAACCGCTGGAGGGCGAACCCGAGGTCATCCGGGTCCTCAAGGAGCCGGATGAGCAGGGCGGCGTGTTCGGCGGCGACTGGCACACGGATTTCAGCTTTCTGGAGCGACCGCCGGCGGGCTCGGTCCTCTCGGCGCAGCTCGTTCCGCCCTATGGCGGTGACACCGTCTGGGTGAGCCAGGCGGCCGCCTGGGAGACGTTGCCCGAGCCGCTTCAGCAGCTGCTCACAGGCCGCGACGCGATCCATGTCGGCAAGCCGTACGGGGTGAAATGGGCGCCGCCCGTGCAGGAGCGCGCCGGCGCCTCCATCAAGATGAGCCGGGGCGATCCCGAGGCCGATAGCGAGCGGGCTCATCCTGCGGTGATCCGACATCCCCTCAGCGGACGCGCCGCCCTGTTCCTGAACCCGCTCTACGTCACGCGCCTGGATGGTCTGACGGAAGCGGAGAGCCGCCCGATCCTCGATCAGATCCAGCGCCATGCCACGCGGCCCGAATTCTGCTGCCGCTTCCCTTGGAGCCCGGGCGCGCTCGCCGTCTGGGACAACCTCTTCACGCAGCACTATGCGGTGAATGACTACCAGGGCCACCGCCGGCTCATGTATCGCACCACCTTCGCCGGCCCCGCGCCCCGCGAGCTCGCGGCACCGAGAGCCTGACCGGGCACAGCCCCTCGATCGAAGGCAGGGGCTCGCCCGTCCTTCCGGACCTCCTTCGCCTCTCGGTCGCCATCGAGCACCAGGACGACCTGCCGACCGCACCCGGGCGCACGCGCGCGCCCCGAAAGCATCGCCAGCGCCGCCTTGATCACCTATGGTGGAAGCGCGCCGACCGGATCATCCCGGCGACGTCTGCTGAGGGAGAACCAACGATGGCCGACAAGTCGAGCTTCAGCGCCGATGAATGGCAGCAGCTGCTGGCAAGCCCGATGGTGGCGGGCATGGCGGTGACCGCGGCCGACCCGAGCGGCCTCTTCGGCCTCGTCAAGGAGGGCTTTGCCGCCAGCAGCGCGCTCGCCGCGGCCAGGTCCGACGCCGGCGCCAGCGCGCTCATCAAGGCCGTGGTCGCCGACTTCGAGACCTCCGAAGGCCGCACCGCCGCGCGCGACCGCCTCAAGGCCCAATTCGCCGGCGGCGAGGCCGCGAGCCTCAAGCCCAAGGCGATCGAGGCGCTGCGCAACGTCTCGGCCCTGCTCGACGCCAAGGCGCCCGCGGACGCCGCCACCTTCAAGGCCTGGCTGCGCGCGATCGCCCAAAAGGTCGCCGAAGCCGCCAAGGAGGGCGGTTTCCTCGGCTTCGGCGGCGTCCAGGTAAGCGAAGCCGAGAAGGCAACCCTCACCGAAATCTCGACCGCCCTCAACCTCACCGCCTGACCCGCGCGCCCGAGCTGAGATCGGGCGCTCGTCAGCACAAGGCTGATGCTCGCGCGCACGGCGTGATTGAATTATCACGTCGCCAGGCCTGCAATTGCAGGTGGGCCCGCGATCTGGTCGGCGCCGTGGTCACGATCCGCGACCGCCTGGGCGCGCTGTTCCTGGACCGACAGGAAAATCGCGGGCATCGGGCGCGAGGCCGAGGCGCTCGATGCGTTCCTCCGCCACTTGGACGACTGGCCGCGCTGCCGCATCTTCCTGGCACTGCGCCCCGATGGGCCTACGGGACGGTGCCGGACCTCAGCTCAGCCTGCGCGACGATAGGATTGCGGCCGACGGCTGTGCGCGGACCCCTTCCAACGGACTTGTACCCGGCAGCGGCGGCTTTTACCCTACGGCCAACCATAACTCAGAGTTGCGGCTGGAAACGCATCGGATGGCTGGCCCCGTCCTCTATTCGACCAATCCGCGGTTCACCGAGATCGTCTGCGACCAATATCGTGGCGGCCGCTACGGGCTTTTGTGGTGCAGCGAGTTCTTCGATTCCGGCAGCCACGGCGCGCTCTCGCACGCGGCGCTGATCGCGCCAAGCTCGAGCCCAAAGCCGCTCTACTACGAAGTCTTGAGCGCGGTCCGCAACAGCGACGGTGGCAACCAGAAGCTCAAAGAGTACCGAAAGACTTTTGCGAAGCTGGCACGCGACTGGCTCAGCAGGGGCGAGATCACACAGTTTCAGCACGATGAGATCATCGCGCTCGTGAAAAGATACCCATTCATGATCTGGCAGCCGCGACTGTTCGTGGTTCCACGCGATGCGGTTGCAAAAAGTGGTCGTCTCCACCAGGTTCCGGCACACAAGCGCGCCGGAGTAGGGATGGAGTACCAGGTTTTCGATTTGCCGCGGGCCGAGTTCGACATTATCATCCTCGAACCATGATGACCGCGCTCGCACGCCGGGAGCTTTCCCGCACCGAACAGGCTGGCCTGCTCGCTCGTGCAGGGTTGACGGTCGCTGCCCAGCGCATGGGCGGGCGGCCACCCGAGCTTTTTCTCGAAGGCGAGGAGGCGCTCCAGGCTCGGATCATCAAGGAGGTCAGGCGGCGGCTCAAAATTACCCCCGATGACGTGTCGGACGAGGCGCTCCGCGCCATCGAGGATGCGCTCGACGCCGAAATGGAGGCGGTCGCGGAGCCCGTGAACGTCGACGCCGCCTTGGCTCGGGCAGCCCACCTCGTGGGAGAGGCGCAGGGCACCGTCGATTGACGACGCCCAAGCCCTTCCCCGACAACCGCGACCGGCTGTTCGGCCGCGAGCCCGACCTCGAGGCGCTCTGCACCCGCGTCCAAATCAAGGGCCTGACCGCGGTCGCCGCACGCCCGCAGATGGGCAAGAGCTGGCTCCTGATCGAGCTCGCCCGCCGCCTGTCCCAGGACCACGAGCCCCGCCACCTGGTCGGTTTTGCCGAGGCCTTCGGCGAGACCCCGGACCTTTTGCTCCGCACCGTAATCGACCTTTACCAGCGCTGGCTCGCCGCCGCGAGCTACCGGGATCAGGCCTTGAAGGTCTGGCGCGACCAGAAGCCGAACCTTCTCCCGGGCTTCGCCAGCACGCTCGCGAATTCGTTGACGGATTTACCGTTTCTGGACGCCATCAAGGACGCGATCCAGGGCCTGATCGCGGCCGGTCAGGACCTCAAGACAGGCGGCGTCCAGCTGCCGAAGCTCTCCTACGAGCAGGCGCTTGACCTGGTCAGCGCGGTGGCCCAGATCAGCGACCGCCCGATTGCCCTGTTCCTCGACCAATGGGAAAAATCGCCGGACGCCCCACGCGAGTCCAAGACGCTGAACGCCTTCATCCGCCATCTGGACGACTGGCCGCAGTGCCACATCTTCGTGGCGCTTCGCCCCAACGAGCCCGCCTATGATGCGGTGCAGGAACTCGAAGCGAGCCGGCGCGGCCATGTGCAGATCTATCTCCTCGAGGCGATGCAGCTCGCCGACCCAGCCGAGCAGCGGCGCCTGCTGCGCTACGTCAAGTGGCAGGTCAATGCCGCCGCGCGTGCCGACGACGAGACCCTGCTCGATTTGATTAATGGCTATCCCGGCGTCCTCTCCCAGTGGGCAAGCGACGCTCACCGTACGGACATGCGCACCAACGCCGACCTGGAGCAGGTCGCGGCCGATGCGCATGCCTACCGCTTTTCTGAGTTCAAAAAGATCCTGCCGCCTCTCGCGGGCGACCAGCGCAAGCTCGCGATCCGGCTCGCTTTCTTGCCGGGCGGCGGCGGGCCGGTCTGGGCCGCGATCAAGGCCGAGGTGCTGGATGGGCTGGACGCCGGCCTGATCGACGACCTTTGCCTCGACAACGTACCTGGAAAGCGCCGATCCGCCCGGCTTCGGCCACGCCAAGCGTTGGGAAATGGCCAGGGCCTGGCTTCTCGAGCACCGGCGCAACGGCGTGATAGACGAGGCGGCGGCACTGATTCCGCGGCTCGCCGCACCGGTTCGCGAGCTGAATCCCGCGATCTTTGCACACAGCCGCGATACTGTTCGGTCTGCTGCCGACCGCTCGGGAGCTGAAGCTCGACGATCTGCCGCTTTGGCGCTATGCCAATCGGCCGCCACCCTGTTCGGGGCGGTCGGCGAGGTCGATGACACCCTGCTCCGGGCGCGAGGAAGCCGCGGCGCCCCAATTCCGAACCGTCGCGCCGCTCTTGGCCATGGGCCTCGTCAACACATTGAACGATGCCAAGGACGAGCAGGACCTCGGGCGCCGGGACGGGCTGCTCGACGAGCTGCGGGCGCTGGCCAAGGCGCACCCCGAGGACGCCGCGGTGCGCGAGAACCTGGCCAGGGGCCTGTTCAACACGCGGAACCATGCCAAGGACGAGCAGGACCTGGCGCGCCGGGACGGGCTGCTCGACGAGCTGCGGGCGCTGGCCAAGGCGCACCCCGAGGACGCCACGGTGCGCGAGCCGCTGGCCATAGGCCTGTTCAACACGCTGGTCGATGCCATGGACGAGCAGGATCTGGCGCGCTGGGACGGGCTCCTCGAAGAGCTGCGGGCGCTGGCCCAGGCGCATCCCGACGATGCCGCGGTGCGCGACGGCTGGCCAAGGGCCTGGTCAACAGTGCGGTCTGGGCCGAGGGAAAGCCGGAGCTCGAGGCGGCGCTTCGGACGGAGCTCCAGGCGCTCGCCGAGACGCACCCGCAGGATGCCTGGGTCGAGCAGTTCCGCTCGGCTGGATGGCTGTAGGTCCCGCTTGGTCGGGCCGGCCCTCACTCCATGCCGCCGACTCCCGGTCTCGCCGCCGATCCTTCGAGGCGGGCGGGGCCGCATAAGTGGCGATCTGGATCAACCGGCGCGTTGATGCGCACGGAATGGACCAATTCCGTTCATTTGCGTGATATTCGACCACGATTATCATGGTCCGCGACTGACACTGTCAGAAGAGTATATTTACTTTGCTATCAAACTTAATATTGTACTATGATTTTATCAACG
>CAWCRU010000005.1:0-61674 GCA_963798075.1 uncultured Alphaproteobacteria bacterium
GAGATTGATCCGGCATCAATCTGCGGAGATCTGTGCGGCGCAAGAAAAAGATGCGTCAGAAGTGACGCATGGAGGCGCCGGCATGCGTCACTTTTGTGCTCTCGGTGGCGCATGGGCCAATGACGGTTGCAGTCACGGCCGGATCAGCGTTTTGGGGAAAGGCTTGCGGCGGTGGTTGGATTGGGGCGTGACTGGAGGATCCGAAGTGGTCGGAAGATCTCATTCGCCGACCTGGAGGAGAAGGCCGCGGTTGCGGGCGCTGCGGAAGAGGAGGAGGAAGACCACGACCGCAAGGGCCATCCAGGCGAGGTTGAGGAGGATCGCGTGCAGGAGGAGGTCGGTGCGGAAGGCGTTGTCGAACAGGACCGCGCGCATGCCCTCGAAGATCGGGGCGGACGGCAGCGACCAGGCGACCGGCTGCAGCCAGGCGGGCAGGACCGTGACCGGGTAGTAGACGCCGGAGAGCGGCTGGATCAGGAAAATCAGCGCCCAGGCGAGGCTTTCGGCGCCGAGGCCGAGGCGGAGCACGAGGGCCGCGATCATGAGGCCCATGGCCCAGCCGAACCAGAGCAGGTTCGCGAAGAAGGCGATCAGCGGGGGCCCAAGGGCGGAAAATATGGAAAAATGGTGGATCGGGATCGCGAGCAGGGCGGCCGCGCCGACCCCGATCAGGACCCGGATCAGGCTCATGGCGAACAGCGAGGCCACGAGCTCCCAAGGGCGCAGCGGCGAGACGAACAGATGGCCCAGGTGGCGGGCGTACATCTCCTCCATGAACAGGAGCGAGACCGAGAGCTGGCTGCGGAACAGGACGTCCCAGAGCAGCACGGCTGCGATGAAGAAGCCCGCGGCCTGGCTCAAAAAATCGGTGTGGCCGCTGAGAAAACGCGTGATGAAGCCCCAAAGGATCATCTGCACGGTCGGCCAGTAGGCGAGCTCGAGCACGCGCGGCCAGGAGCTGCGCAAGAGATAGACGTGCCGGCGCAGCATGGCGCCGATCCGCCGCAGCGCGAGGCGGGCGGCGGTCCGGGGCACCGGCGCGGGCGGGGTCGCGCTCGAGGGGGCGGGCATCATTCAAGGGGCTCCCCTGCGGCCGGCCCGGCAGCGGGGCATGGCCCCGGGCTTTCAGTCGGCGGCGCTCGCCAGCGGCTTTGCCGGCCGGCGCGCGATGTCGAGGAAGACCTGCTCGAGGTTGGCGCGGCCGTAGCGCTCGAGCAGCGCCGCGGGCGCGCCCTGATCGACCAGGCGGCCGGCCTTCAGCATCAGGACGTTGGCGCCCAGGCGCTCGACCTCGGCCATGTTGTGGGAGGCGAGCAGCAGCGTCGCGCGCTGCCGCCGCTGGTAATCCTCGAGGTAGCTGCGGATGACATCCGCGGTATCGGGGTCGAGCGAGGCGGTGGGCTCGTCGAGCAGCAGCAGCTCCGGCTCGTTGATCAGGGCCTTGGCCAGCATCACCCGGGTCTTCTGCCCCGACGACAGCCGCCCGGTCCGGCGGTCGAGGACGGCCAGCAGATCGAGGTCGGCGGCCAGCGCCTCGAGGCGCCTGGAGGGCTCGGGAATGCCGTAGAGGTCAGCATAGACCCGGAGGTTCTGGCGCACCGTGAGCCGGGCCGGCAAGTCGACGTAGGGCGAAGAGAAGTTGATGCGCCCGAGCACCCGGTAGCGGTGCCGGGACATGTCCTGGCCCAGCACCACGATCCGCCCCGCGCTCGGCTCGAGCAGGCCCAGGAGCATCGCAATCGTGGTCGTCTTGCCCGCGCCGTTCGCGCCGAGCAGCGCGGTCGTGGCCCCGGCCGGCACCGAGAAGCTCAGGTCGTCCACGGCCAGCACCTCGCCGTAGCGCTTGCTCAGGCCCGCGACCTCGATGGCATTGGGCGCGCGAATGTCCAGGGTCCCTTCCCCGCATGGCAGCGAGCTTATGTAGCTTCCCTCCGGATCGGCCGCCAGGGCCGCGGCGCCCGGCTTCGGGCTGCCGACCCCGATGGGCGGCCTTGGCCCGGTCGTCGCGCTCACAGCGACCGCGTCGCCGCCTCCGCTGCAGACCCCATGCCGGACCGCGGGCAACGGGCGCCAGGGTTTCAATCTCGCCTTGCGCGGCCCTCCCCTTGGTCGCATTATCGGGGCTCGATCAAGCCCGCAGCGGGGCGGACGACAACCATCAGTCGAGGCGACAGGGGAGGCTATCATGGCAGTTGCGATTCACCCGGCCGTGGATCAGGGCGTGAAGCCCACGGCGCCGAACTTTGCCGGCGGCACGCTGGTGTGCAAATGCTCCGAGCGGCCGGTCAAGATCAGCATCAAGGGGCAGTCCGCCTACAACCACGTCTGCGGCTGCACCAAGTGCTGGAAGCCGGCGGGCGCCTTGTTCTCGATGGTCGCGGTGGTCCCGCGCGACAATCTGAGCGTGACCCAGAACGGCGACAAGCTGCAGGTGGTCGACGCCTCGGCGGCGATCCAGCGCTACGCCTGCAAGGGCTGCGGCGTCCACATGTACGGTCGGATCGAGAACAAGAACCATCCGTTCTACGGCTTCGACTTCATCCATACCGAGCTCTCCCCGGACAGCGGCTGGGCGGCGCCCGAATTCGCGGCCTTCGTGTCCTCGATCATCGAATCGGGGGCCAAGCCCGATCAGATGGGCGCGGTCCGCTCGCGGCTGAAGGAGCTCGGCCTCGAGCCCTACGACTGCCTGTCGCCCGGGCTCATGGATGCGATCGCGACCCACACCGCCAAGGCCAAAGGCGTCCTGCAGTAACCCTTGCCGGCTGCAGCCAACGGGTCGCAAGCGGCGATCGCCCGCTTCACCCGCCGCGGGTGAGGCGGGCGGCAGCCGTTGATCCTGCCGCCCGCCTGACGCCCTTGGCAGCCCGTGCGTGCTCGACCGGGGCGCCGCATGGCGGCCGGCAATTCTTCGCCCTCCCCCTTTGCCCGCGCTCCCTCGCCCTCCGCGCCGCGCTCCCTCGCCCTTTGTCCCGGCGCTCCGCGCAACGTCTCAGGGCAGGGTGTAGGCGGTCTTGACCTGGGTGTAGAACTCGACCGCGTAGCGGCCCTGCTCGCGCGGGCCGTAGCTCGAGCCTTTGCGGCCGCCGAACGGCACATGGTAGTCGACGCCCGCGGTCGGCAGGTTGACCATGACCAGGCCCGCTTCGGCATTGCGCTTGTAGTGGGTGGCATGCTTGAGCGAGCTCGTGCAGATCCCGGCCGAGAGGCCAAAGGGCGTGTCGTTGGCGACGTGAAGGGCCTCGTCGTAGTCCTTGACCCGGATCACCGCAGCGACCGGACCGAAGATCTCTTCCCGGTTGATCCGCATCTGGTTGCTGCTGTCGGTGAACAGCGCCGGCGCCAGATAGAAGCCCTCGGTCTCGCGTTTGAGGCGCTCGCCGCCGACCGCGAGCCTCGCCCCCTCCTTCTGCCCGATCTCGAGGTAGGAGAGGTCCTGGTCGAGCTGGCTCTGATCGACCACCGGACCGATCTCGGTGCCGGCCTTGAGCGCGTGGTCGACCTTGAGCGCCTTCAGGCGCTCGACCATCGCGGCCACGAAGCGGTCGTGGACCCCCTCGGTCACGATCAGGCGCGAGGACGCCGTGCAACGCTGGCCGGTCGAGAAAAAGGCGCCGTTGACCGCGCAGTTGACGGCGGTCGCGAGGTCGGCGTCGTCGAGCACGATCAAGGGGTTCTTGCCGCCCATCTCGAGCTGGAAGCGGGCGAGCCGGGCGGCGCATTTGGCCTGGCGACGTGGCGGCCCGTGTCGACCGAGCCCGTGAAGCTGATCGCGGCGACGTCGGGGCTCTCGAGCAGCGCCTCGCCGACCACCGAGCCCCGGCCCATCACGAGGTTGAAGACGCCATCGGGCGCCCCCGCCCGCTTCAGGATGTCGGCCAGCGCCCAGGCGCAGCCCGGCACCAGGTCCGCGGGCTTGAACACGACGCAGTTGCCGTAGGCGAGCGCCGGCGCGATCTTCCAGGCGGGGATCGCAAGGGGAAAATTCCAGGGCGTGATCAGGCCGACCACGCCCAGAGGCTCGCGCGTGATGTCGACCTCGATCCCGGGCCGGACCGAGGGCAGCCGCTCGCCGGCCAGGCGCAAGCGTCTCGCCCGCGAAGAACTTGAACAGCTGGCCGGCGCGCGCCGCCTCGCCGATGCCCTCGGGCAGGGTTTTTCCTTCCTCGCGCGCGAGCAGTTCGCCCAGCTCCTGGCGCCGCTTCAGGATCTCGTCGCCCGCCGCGTCGAGCAGGTCGAAGCGCTGCTGCGGCGTGCTCCGCGCCCAGGCCGGCGCCGCGGCCTTGGCGGCCGCGATCGCTTGTTCGGTCGTCGCCCGGTCGGCGCGCCCAAAACTGCCGACCACGTCCTTGAGATCGGAGGGGTTGACGTCGTCCGCGCCCTCGCTGCTCGCGACCCACTCGCCGCCGATCAGATGCGGCTTCAGTGCCATGGCTCAGCCTCCCTTACGATGTCGGTTTTGCGCTCAGCACACCCGATGCGCGGCCAACGCCGGATCGCCGCCGCCGGCGCTCAAGCCCTCGAAGGCGATCGGGTCCGGACGGCCAAGCGGGTGCATGGCGCGGTTCTCCCCGCGGGGAGCCGGAAACTACGTCAGCGCGGCCGCCCTGTCACGCGGGCGAGGCGGGCCGATCTTCGCCGGGACCATTGCTTGCGGCGGCCGCTCGTGAGATCCTCGGGCGGCTTCGTGGCCCAAGCGCCGGGCGTCGCCGGAAGGCCGGAAATATTCCGGCGAGCCCCACAAAAATTTTTGCGTCTGTGGACAACCCGGTCAACCTTCGTCAAATACAACATAAATTGCGCCGGTCGGCGTGGATGGATCTGCGGACAATTTGTGTGCCGAAATGGATTTTGGCCGCGCGGGCCGCTCGGCTAGACTGGTGGGCCGAGACGTCCAGGAAAGCCAGGCGCGGATGGCCCCGAGCGCTGCCACTCTGTTCACCGAGGACGACCAGCCAGGCGGCCGGCATCCGACCGGGCTGCTGCCGGCGCAGCATCTCAAAGGCCTGATCGAGCACAGCCGCGAGATCCAGTCGCTGGTCCCGATCGAGCCCGGGCAGCTGCAGCCGGCGAGCCTCGATCTGCGCCTCGGCGCCACCGCCTACAGGGTGCGCGCGAGCTTCCTGCCGGGCGAGGCCGCGACCGTCGAGGACAAGATCGAGGCGTTCGCGATGCACCGCTTCGAGCTCACCGACACGGGCACGATGCTCGAGAAGGGCTGCGTCTACATCGTCGAGCTGCTCGAGTGCCTGGCGCTCAAGAAGCGGACCTCGGCGATCGCCAACCCGAAGAGCTCGGTCGGCCGCCTCGACGTGTTCGTCCGCCTGATCACCGACTACGGCCGCGAGTTCGACCGGGTGCGCGCCAACTACCAGGGGCCCCTCTACGCCGAGATCTCGCCCCGGACCTTCAGCATCCTGGTCCGCCCGGGCGACCGCCTCAACCAGATCCGGATCAAGCGCGGCACGCCGCTCTCGAGCGACGACGCCATGCGCCGCCTGCATGAGCAGCACGAGCTCGTGGGCGATCTGGAGCCCGAAGAGATCAAGCGGGGGGTTCCGCTGACCGTCGACCTCGCCGGCCAGGGTCAGGGCTCGTTGATCGGCTACCGCGCGCGCCGGCACGCCGGCCTGATCGACCTGCGCGCGCTCCGCCACTACGAGGCGGAGGAGTTCTGGCACCTGGTCCCGGCCTCGCGCGACCGCCGGCTCGTCCTGGACCCGGGCGAGTTCTACATCCTGGCGTCCAAGGAGCCGGTTCGGGTGCCCGCCGATCACGCCGCCGAGATGTTCGCCTACGACACGGCCATGGGTGAGTTCCGGGTGCACTATGCGGGCTTCTTCGATCCCGGCTTCGGCCATCCCGATGCCGGCGGCGCGGCCGGCGAGGGCACGCGAGCCGTGCTCGAGGTGCGCTCGCACGAGGTGCCGTTCGTGCTCGAGGACGGCCAGCGGGTCGGGCGGCTGATCTACGAGCGCCTGATCGCCCGGCCCGACCGCCTCTACGGCGCCGGCATCGGCTCCTCCTACCAACGCCAGAGCCTGGCCTTGAGCAAGCATTTCCGGCAGGCCTAGGGCCGTGGGCGACGCCCCTTCGCCTCGCTTTAGCGGACCGTGCTGCCGCCCGTCTCGCCGGCGCGGCGCCAGCCGGCCTCGCGCGCGGCCTCGTCGCTGCAGAACCGCGCCTGGTCATCGGCGGCGTGGGCGGCGGCGTCCCGATAGTCGGCATCCGTGGGCACCAGATAGATCCGCGCCCCGGTGCTGCTCACCTGGGTCACGACGTTGCACTTCTCGCGCGGCTGGCCCGCCTCGATCTGCTGCCGCCCGCCCGCCCGCCACTCCCAGGGCGGCGTGAAATCGCTGCCCCAGATGCCGAGGCCGGCGGCCTTCGCCTGGCTCGCGAGCTGGCCGTAGTAGGGAAAGCTGCCCGGCAGCGCCATGCCATAGCCATTGCGGAGCATGGATTGGGCCAGATCCTGATCGCGCCCGACCAGGCAGACCCGGATGACCTCGCCGTTTTGCCCCTCGGTCTGGCGGGGCTCGCCCCAGGCCTTGCAGACGACCGGACTGCCGCTCAGGCTCACGAGCTTCTGGAGCGCGAAGGCCGCCTCGAGGCCGCACTGCCAGGGCTCGCCGCCGCGCACGCACAGCTGGCCGAGCTCGGGCGCATCGATCCCGTAGAGCTGGATGATGTCGGTGCCGCTCTGCAAGGTGTCGCCGTCGATCACCCGGAGATCCTGGCCGCCGCCCGTGTTGCCCGCGGCGGCGGCGCGCGCCGCCAGTCCAAGGCCCGCGAGCCCGGCCAGCGCCGCGGCCATCATCAAGAGCCGGGCCGGCCGCAAAGCGGGGCGTCCAGCCGGCGCGGTCTTCGGGCACATTGCCGCCAACGTCCACTGCCTTTCCTGAATAGTCGCAGTGCTTCGAGCGATGGGCTCAGGAACTGGCCCCAAGCCTTACATCAACCCCGGGCGCGTCCGAGATACCGGTCTGGCTCCCGATCGCAACCGCATCGGACCGCCGGCCGAACATGATGGCAAACTCGAGCGCGCACCAGCAGCCTTCTTAGCCCGCCGCGAGGGCGCAGCCCAGGGAGGATTTGGCGCGTGGAAGGCGGGCCGGACACAGCAGCCGTCGGGAATCCGGGTGGGGGGCTGGACGAGCCGGCCCTGCCTGCTACCTTCGCGGGCGGACGATGGGGAGCTCTGGATCGAGGCCATGCTGGTTCTGTTGCCCGATGCGCTGTTCGAGGACGACGCTCTGATCGAGCGCGAGGTGCTTGGCGCGGGCTTCGAGATCGCCCTGCACCACGAGCTCGCGGCCGACCGCATCCCGGACGAGCTCTGGCGGGCCGCCGAGGCGCTGATCGTCTATTTCGGCGTGCCGGTCGACCGCGCCCTGGTCGAGCGTCTGGCCAGCTGCCGGATCCTGGTCCGGGCGGGCGTCGGCTTCGACCACATCGACCTCGCCACCTGCGGCGAGCGCCGGATCCCGGTCTGCAACGTGCCCGACTACGGCACGACCGAGGTCGCCGACCATGCCATCGCGCTGATGCTGGGCCTCGCCCGTGGCCTTGTGTCCTATCACGCCCGCCTGCTTCCCGATCCGCACGCCGGCTGGCACTGGGCCGGGGCACCTCTGGTGCGCCGCTTGCGGGGTGCCCGCTTCGGCGTCGTCGGCCTCGGCCGGATCGGCACCGCGGCGGCGCGGCGCGCCCACGGCCTCGACATGGAGGTGAGCTTCTTCGATCCCTTTCTGCCGGACGGCGTCGACCTCGCGCAGGGCTACCGCCGGGTGGCCTCGCTCGAGGCGCTGGTCGCCGAGGCCGATGTCGTGAGCCTGCACTGCCCGCTCACCGCCGAGAACGCCAACATGATCGACGACGCGGCGCTCGGAGCGTTCAAGAAGGGCGCGTTCCTGATCAACACGGCGCGCGGCGGCCTGGTCGATCTCGGGGCACTCGGCGCGGCGATCCGGGACGGTCGCCTCGGCGGCGCCGGCCTCGACGTGCTGCCTTTTGAGCCGCCGGACCCGTCGCACCCCTTGATCCAGGCCTTTCGCCGGCGCGAGCCCTGGCTCGACGGCCGCCTGCTGCTGACCCCGCACGTCGCCTGGCTGTCGCCCGACGGCCGCGCCGACCTGCGGCGGAAGTCGGCCGAGACCGTGCGCGACTACCTGCTCGAGGGGCGGCTGCGCAACTGCGTCAATCGGCCCGCGCTCGAGGACGCCCTCCGGCAAGACAACGAGTAGCGCCACGACCTGTCCCGCTCATCCCGGGGCAAGTCGGCACCTTACCTATGCGAAAAGAGCAGCTGAGCCGGTTCGGATCGACCCTGCTCGGGCTTAAGGGTTTTCGTGCTCAGCCCTTGACCGCGCCGGTGATCCCCGAGACGTAGTGCTCGACGAAGAAGGAATAGACGATCGCGACCGGCACCGAGCCCAAGAGGGCGCCTGCCATCAGCGAGCCCCAGAAGAACACATCGCCCTTGATCAACTCGCTGGTCACCCCGACCGGGATGGTCTTGTTCGCCGGCGACGAGATGAAGACCAGCGCGTACAGGAACTCGTTCCACGACAGCGTGAAGGCGAAGATGCCGGCGGACAGGATGCCCGGCACGGCGAGCGGCAGGATGATGAAGACCATCGCCTGGATGCGGGTGGCACCATCGATCCGGGCGCACTCCTCGAGCTCCTTCGGGATGGTCTGGAAATAGCCCATCAGCAGCCAGGTGCAGAACGGCACGAGAAAGGTCGGATAGGTGAAGATCAGCGACCAGGTCGTGTCCTGCAGGCCCATCCACGAGACGACCCCGGTCAGCGGGATGAACAGCAAGGTGGGCGGGACCAGGTAGGTCACGAAGATCGCGATGCCGAACGCAGTCGAGCCCGGGAAGATCAGGCGGGCCAGCGCATAGCCCGCGAGCACGCCTGCGAACAGCGAGATCGCGGTCGAGGCGATCGCGACCCAGAGCGTGTTGATCGCCCACTGCACGAACAGGGTGTCATTGAGCAGGCTTTTCCAGTGACTGAGCGTCGGCTCGCGGACCAGGAACGGCGACAGCCGTGGATTGTAAAGCTCCGGGTCGGGTTTGATCGAGGTGATGAACATCCAGATGAACGGAAACAGCGTGACGCAGACGAACAAGAACAGCGGGATGTAAAATACCATCAACCTCTTGAGGTAAGTCTCGCCGACTATGGAGCCCATGGGGTCGCTCCCGGCAAGCCAGGACGCGCGCTCAGCGCACGCCCTGGCGGCGCAGATACCAGAGCTGGAAGACGATCACCAGGGCCAGGATCGGCAGCATGAAGAGCGACACCGCCGCCCCCTGGCCGAGGTTGCCCGAGGTCATGCCGAGCTGATAGGCCAGCGTCGCCAAGAGGTTGGTGGCGTTGTTCGGGCCGCCGCGGGTCAGCACGTAAACCAATTGGAAATCCGCAAAGGTGACGACGATCGAGAACACCACCACCACGATCGCGACCGGCTTGATCATCGGCAGGGTCACATGCCAGAACTTGCGCCAGCCGGTGGCGCCGTCGAGATCGGCGGCGTCGTACAGCTCCTGGGGAATCGTCTGCAGGGCCGCCAGAAACGAGATCGCGAAGAACGGCAGGCCGCGCCAGACATTGACGGTGATCACCGAGGCCATCGCCCAGCCGGGGTCACCGAGCCAAAGGGGCCCGTGGAAGTAGCCCCAGTTGGACTTGAGCACGACGCCGAACAGGCCGATCTGCATCTGCCACAGGCTGCGCAGGACCCAGTTGAAGACGCTGAACGTGGCATCGAACATCCAGAGCCAGGCAAGCGTGCTCAGCACCGTCGGGACGATGAACGGCAGCAGCACCGTCGCGCGGGTGAAGCGCGCCAGACGGAACTTGCGATTGAGCAGGACCGCCAGCCACATCCCGAGCGCCGCCTTGAAGATCGTCGCCATCAAGGTGAAGAAGACGGTGTTCCAGGCGGCGGTGCGGAAGATGTCGCTCTGCAGCAGGCGAACGTAGTTGCCGAGGCCGATGAACTTGCCGGGCGTGCCCACCAGCTTGTCGGTCAGCGACATCCAGATGCCCAGACAGAACGGGTAGGCGATGAAAACCAGGATCAGGATCAAGGCCGGCGTCAGCAAAGTGAACGCCAGGATCCTCTCGTCCTCGAGCGCCAGCGCGATCCGGCCCATCTGTGCCCGGCGTTCGAGCGGAACGTCGGCGATCTGAACGCGGGCGGTGTCGGCGGGCAAGGTCGATTTCATCGTTCTGCCGGGTCAGCGTAGGGGTGGACCGCGACGGCGGGGCCATCGCCCCGGCCGCCGCGGCATCCGCGTCAACCTCGTCGGAACGTCACGCACCATAGACGTTCTGGAGCTCCTTCTGGCCCCAGGCGGCGATCGCCTTGGGGTCCTCGCCGCGCGCCGCGCGGGCGAACATGTCGACGATGATGTACTTCTCCACGACCTCGCCCGACTGCCGGTTCGGCGGCCCAGCGTAGCCGGGGTTGCGGCCGTAGCGCGGGTTGGTCGCGTAGATCGCGATCGCCGGATCGGACTTCCACACCGGGTGGGTCTCCCACTTCGGCGTCAGGCCCTGGACGTAGCCCTGGTTGACCCACATGAACTTGTCGAAGTTCTCGTCTTTGAACGACCACCGGATGTACTCGGCGGCGGCTTCCTTGTCCTGCGAGTACTGCATGATGCTGAGCGTGCGCGGCTGGACCAGATGGAACCGGCCGCCCGGACCCTCCGGATTGAGGAAGTGGTTGAGCTTCTTGGAGAAGTCCGGATACTTGTCCGGGCTGTTCTTGGCGACGAAATAGATGCTGGCGCCGTTCAGGGTCGCGCCGATGGTCTGGCCGAGGAAGGCGCGGTTGTTGCTGGTGTCGTCCCAGGCAAAGCCGCCGGGATCGCAGGCCGCCTCCCAGAACTCTTTCATGAAAGCGAGCGCGTCGCGGGTGCCCTGGGAGTCGATCGCCACCTTGCCGGATTTGTCGACCTCCATGCCGCCGAAGCTCCACATCAGCGGATAGACGAAGGTGGGCGCGTCGCCGAAGGTGTGGCCGAGCGTCTGGCCGACCGGCAGGTTCTCGTTCTTGATCGCCGTGCCGACCTTGAGATAGTCGTCCCAGGTGTTGGGCACTTTCAGGCCCAGCTCGTCGAACACGTCCTTGCGGTAGACGGTGGCATTGCCGAGGTTGAACAGCGGCGCGCCGCGGGCGACCCCGTCGACCACGGCGACGTCGCGCGCCCACTGGTAGATCTGATCGCCGCCGAGTTCCTGCAGGAGCGCGTTGTGGTCGGCCAGACCATGGGCGAACAGCTGCGGCTGGTTGGCGTTCAGCTGGATCACGTCGGCGCCGCTGCCGCTCTCGATCGCGGCGGTGATCCGGGCCGTCATGTCGTTCTGGTTGATCTTCTCGGCCGTGACCGCGATCCCGGTCGCCTTCGTGAACTCCGCGGCCTGGCGGTCGATCTCGACGTCGGCATCGGGGATGAAGCTGCTCCACTGCAGATAGTGCACCTTGCGCGCCTGCGCGTAGGCCGGCGCCTTGCCGCCGAGGAAGGGGGCGGCGAGCAGCGCGCCGCCGGCCAATGCGGTCGTCCCGACAAACTTGCGCCGCGAGATGGCGGTCGTGGTCGATACGGTCTTCTTCATTCTGCTGCCTCCCTGTTGCAGCGATGTTTGGAATCACGAAGGAGCGCGATCCGGGGCTGAATCCGACAGCCGGCAGTCAGCCGTTGTCCGAAGTGTAAGGGGTTATGGCCGTGCGGTCCACGGTTTTGCCGCCCGGGGTGCGCACCGTGGGGCAGCGGGCGGAGCGCCTCGCGCTCAGCGCCTGCGGCTCGCGCGCCTGCCGCCCTTACGGCATCCGGCTGCACCACCCCCCGTGACACCGGCGGCGTTTGTGGCTAGCCTGATCGTCGCCTGGGCGCGGCGCGCCCGCCATTAGTCTCGGGTCTGATCAGCGGCAGGGCGGCGGGCGGGGCGCGATCCCGCCGGCCGCCGGTTCGGCGAGGAAAGGATCGGCAAGGTGGCGACGATCGCTCGACCCGGCAGCCGCGCCGCCGGCGCGCTGCCGTGGTGGACCTGGAGCCGGCTCAAGCACAACCGCAACTGGGTCGGCTTCTGGTTCATGCTGCCGGCGGCCGCGTTCTTGATCCTGTTCTTGACCTATCCGCTCGGCCTCGGCATCTGGCTCTCGTTCACCGACACCAAGATCGGCCGCCCCGGGATCTTCATCGGCTTCGAGAACTTCGCCTGGCTGTGGGACGATCCGATCTTCTGGCTCGCGGTCTTCAACACCTTCCTCTATACGATCGTCGCCAGCGTCGCCAAGTTCGGGCTCGGCCTCTACCTCGCGATCCTGCTCAACCACTCGATCCCATTCAAGGCGTTCATCCGCGCGATCGTGCTCCTGCCGTTCATCGTGCCGACGGTGCTCTCGGCGATCGCCTTCTGGTGGATCTACGACAGCCAGTTCTCGATCATCAGCTGGACGCTCATGAAGCTCGGGCTGATCGATCAGTATATCGACTTTCTCGGCTCCCCGAACAACGCCCGCGCCTCGGTGATCGTCGCCAACGTCTGGCGCGGCATCCCGTTCGTCGCGATCACGCTGCTGGCCGGCCTGCAGACCATCTCGCCGACCCTCTACGAAGCCGCGATCATCGACGGCGCCCGGCGCTGGCAGATGTTCCGCCACGTCACCTTTCCGCTCTTGACCCCGATCATCGCCGTGGTCATGACCTTCTCGGTCCTGTTCACCTTCACCGACTTCCAGCTGATCTACGCCATGACCCGGGGCGGGCCGCTGAATGCCACCCACCTGATGGCAACCCTCAGCTTCCAGCGCGCGATCCTCGGCGGCTCGCTCGGCGAGGGGGCCGCGATCTCGACCGCGATGATCCCCTTCCTGCTCGGCGCGATCATCTTCAGCTGGTTCGGCCTGCAGCGGCGCAAGTGGCAGCAGGGCGGCACCGACGACTAGCGACCAGCCGACGAGGAAGCCACCATGGCCGAACAACTGACCCGCCCGCATGCCGACGAGGTCACCGCGAGGAAGGTCGGGATGCTGCAGCGCTGGTGGGACCGCCGCCGGCGCGAGCGCCAGGGCATGGACTACCTCGAGCGTTTCCACACCAAGGCGATCACGGTCTACCTGCCCATCGCGCTGTTCCTGATCTTCCTCCTGTTCCCCTTCTATTGGATGTCGCTGACCAGCATCAAACCGAACAACGAGCTGATCGACATGCACACCCACAATCCTTGGTGGGTGACCAATCCGACGCTCGAGCATTTCCACAAGCTGCTGTTCGAGACCGCCTATCCGCACTGGATGTGGAACACCATGTACGTCTCGGTCAGCGCCACCTTCCTGTCGCTGGTCGCGAGCGTGATGGCGGCCTATGCGATCGTCCGCGTCCGCTACCGGGGCTCGAGCACGATCGGCGGCATGATCTTCCTCGCCTATCTGGTGCCGCCCTCGATCCTGTTCATCCCGCTCGCGATCATCGTCTTCCAGTACCACCTGTTCGACAGCCCGCTGGCCCTGATTCTGACCTATCCGACCATCCTGATCCCATTCTCGACCTGGCTCTTGATGGGCTATTTCAAGTCGATCCCGTACGAGCTCGAGGAATGCGCCCTGATCGACGGCGCCGGCCGCCTCCAGATCCTCACCAAGATCATCCTGCCGCTGTCGATCCCGGGCCTGATCTCCGCCGGGATCTTCGCCTTCACGCTGTGCTGGAACGAGTTCATCTATGCGCTGACGTTCATCTCCTCGTCCGAGAACAAGACCGTGCCGGTCGCGGTGCTCTCGGAACTGGTCGAGGGTGACGTCTACCACTGGGGCGCCCTGATGGCCGGGGCACTCCTCGGCTCGGTGCCGGTCGCGATCATCTACTCGTTCTTCGTCGAGCACTACGTCTCCTCGATGACCGGCGCGATCAAGGAGTGAGCGCGGCTGCGCTCGCCCGGATGCGAAGCCCCCTTGGTCGCTGCCCGAGGCCGTGCCTGATCTGAGCCGCAAGGTCGACGTCCTGGTCGCGGGCGGCGGCAATGCCGCCCTGTGCGCCGCGCTCGAGGCGCGTGCCGCCGGCGCCAGCGTGCTCGTGCTGGAGGCGGCGCCGCGCGCCTGGCGGGGCGGCAACAGCCGGCACACCCGCAACCTGCGCTGCATGCACGCGGCGCCGACCGAGGTGCTGACCGAGCGCTATCCCGAGGCGGAATATCTGGAGGATCTGATCAAGGTCACGGGCGGCGCGACCGAGCTCAGGCTCGCCCGCCTCACGATCGAGGGGTCGGCAAGCTGCACGGGCTGGATGCGCGCGCAGGGCGTGCGCTTTCAGCCGGCGCTCGGCGGCACCTTGCAGCTCGGCCGCACCAACGCCTTCTTCCTCGGCGGCGGCAAGGCGCTGATCAACGCCTACTACCGCGCGGCCGAAGCGCAGGGCGTCCGGGTGCTCTACGACGCCGAGATCTCGGACCTCGAGATCGAGGGCGGGGTCTTCAGCGCCGCCACGGTCGCGCACGAGGGAACCGTCCATCGGGTGCGGGCGGGCGCGCTGGTCGCCGCGGCCGGCGGCTTCGAGGCCAACCTCGCCTGGCTCAAGGAAGCCTGGGGCGAGATCGCCGACAACTTCCTGATCCGCGGCACGCCCTACAACCGGGGCCGCGTGCTGCGCGTCCTGCTCGAGCGCGGCGCCAAGCAGATCGGCGACCCCAAGCAGTGCCACGCGGTCGCGATCGACGGCCGGGCGCCCAAGTTCGACGGCGGCATCGTGACCCGGGTCGACTGCGTCTCGCTCGGCATCGTGGTCAACCGGGACGGCCGCCGCTTCTACGACGAGGGCGAGGACTTCTGGCCCAAGCGCTACGCGATCTGGGGCCGGCTGGTCGCGGCGCAGCCGGGCCAGATCGGCCATGTGATCATCGACCAGAAGGCGATCGGCCGCTTCATGCCGCCGGTCTTTGCGCCGCTGCAGGCGGGCTCGATCCGCGAGCTGGCAGGCAAGCTCGGCCTGGACGCGGATGGGTTGGAGAAGACCGTGGCCGAGTTCAACGCCGCGGTCCGGCCCGGAAGCTTCGATCACACCCGCCTCGACGACTGCCGGACGGTGGGGCTCGAGCCGCCCAAGAGCCACTGGGCGCTCGCCCTCGACACGCCGCCGTTCCACGCCTATTCGCTCCGCCCGGGGATCACCTTCACCTACCTCGGGGTCGGCGTCGACGAGCGGGCGCGCATGCTCATGGCGGGCGGCAGGCCGGCGGCCAACGTCTTCGCCGCGGGCGAGATCATGGCGGGCAACGTCCTGGGTCAGGGCTACCTCGCCGGCATCGGCATGACCATCGGCACCGTGTTCGGGCGGATCGCCGGCAAGGAGGCGGCAGCCCGTGCCCAGGGCTGAGACGCTTGCCGAAGCCGAGCGGGTGATGACCATCTGCAACGCCTGCCGCTACTGCGAGGGCCATTGCGCGGTCTTCCCGGCGATGGAGATGCGGCTCGCCTTCGCGGCCGCCGACCTCAACTATCTGGCCAACCTCTGCCACGACTGCGGCGCCTGCTATCACCACTGCCAGTACGCGCCGCCGCACGAGTTCGCGGTCAATGTGCCGCGGGTGTTCGCCGAGCTGCGCGCCGAGACCTGGCAGGACTACGCCTGGCCCGCTTTCCTCGCCGGCGCGTTCGCGAAGAACGGCCTGGCGACCGGCCTGATCACGGCCGCGAGCTTGGCGCGACCCTGCTCCTGATCCTGCTGCTGGTGGAGCCGGCCCGCCTCTTCGCACCCCATGCCGGCGCGGGCGTCTTTCTACGTCCTGATCCCGCATGCCGTGATGGCCGGCGGCTTCGGCGCAGTCGGCCTGGTCGTGCTGCTGGCCCTGGGCATGGGCTTTCGGCGGTTCTGGGCCGACATCGGCGCGCGCACGGGCGAGCTCGCGCGGCCCGGCGCCGTCGGAGCCGCGGTCATGGACGTGCTCACGCTCCGTTATCTCGACGGCGGCGCCGGCGACGGCTGCACCTATCCGCAGGAGGCGCCCTCCCAGGCGCGCCGCATCTGTCACCACCTCGCCTTCTATGGCTTCCTGCTGTGCTTTGCCGCGACCTCGGTCGCGACCATCGACCACTACGTCTTCGGCTGGGAGGCGCCCTATCCCTGGACCAGCCTGCCGGTCCTGCTCGGCACGGCGGGCGGCATCGGTCTGCTGGCCGGTCCCGCGGGGCTGCTCTGGCTGAAGCGCCGGGCGGACCCGGCGGTCGCCGACCCGCGGGCCGCCATGGGCAGCGCCTTCAGCCTGCTTTTGATGCTGACGAGCCTGACCGGCCTTTTGCTGCTGGCGCTCCGCGCGACGCCCGCCATGGGGGCCCTGCTCGCGGTCCATCTGGGCGTCGTGCTGGGGCTGTTCGTGACGCTCCCCTACGGTAAGCTGGTGCACGCGGTCTACCGGTTCGCAGCACTGATCCGTTACCGGCTCGAGCGCGCCCAGACCGGCGACGGCGCAGATCACGCATCCGGCGAAGGCGGAGGTCAGGCATGAAGCTCGCGATCCTCGACGACTACCAGCGGGTCGCGCTCGCCATGGCCGACTGGTCGCCGCTCCGGGACCGGGTCGAGATCACGCGGTTCGATCGTCATCTCGGCGCCGAGGACGCGGTCGCGCAAGCGCTCGCGGGATTTCGAGATCCTCTGCATCATGCGCGAGCGGACGCCGTTTCCGGCCAGCCTGCTCGAGCGTCTGCCCGCTCTCAAGCTGCTGGTGACCACGGGCCGGGGCAACGCCGCGATCGATCTGCAGGCCGCAGAGCGGCGGGGGGTCACGGTCTGCGGCACGGGCTCGCCCGGGCATGCGGCGGGCGAGCTCGCCTTCGCCCTGATCCTGGCGCTCGCCCGCAACCTGCTCGCCGAGGCCAACTCGATGGCGGCCGGCGGCTGGCAGGTCGGGCTCGGCCGCGATCTCCATGGCGCGACGCTCGGGATCCTCGGGCTCGGCCACATCGGCGCCCAGATCGCGGGCTTCGCCAAGGCCTTCGGCATGGACCTTGTGGCCTGGAGCCAGAACCTTACGGACGCGCGCGCGGCCGCGGTCGGGGTGCCGCGCGTGGCCAAGGACGAGCTGTTCGCACGCGCCGATTTCGTCACCATCCACCTCCGCCTCAGCCCCCGGACCCGCGGGCTCGTCGGCGCGCGCGAGCTCGCGCTGATGAAGAACGACGCCTGCCTGGTCAACACCTCGCGGGGCCCGATCGTCGACGAGGCAGCGCTGATCCGGGCGCTCGAGCAGGGGCAGATCGCGGCCGCCGCGCTCGACGTCTACGACCGCGAGCCGCTGCCGGAGGGCGATCCGCTGCGGCGCGCGCCGAACCTTTTGCTGACGCCGCACGTCGGCTACGTCACGCGCGAGACCTACCGGGTCTTCTATGGCGAGACCGTCGATCTGGTCCGCGCCTTCCTCGACGGCCGGCCGCGCAATGTTCTGACCGGCGCCGGCGCTTGAGCGACCGACCGCCCCCCGCCGGCCGACCGCCCGGCCGGCTGGGGCAGCTGGCGGCCGAGATCTGGCGGTCGGGCTCGCTGCAGGGACTGCTGATCGGGGCCGCGGGCGGCACGGTCTTCGCGGCGCTCGGCCTGCCGGCGCCCTGGATCTCGGGCACGATGCTCGCGGTCGCGGGCGCCGCCCTCGCCGACCTGCGGGTCGGCATGCCCGGCTGGCTGCGCCAGCTCGCCTTCATCGTCCTCGGCTTCTCGATGGGCGCCAACATCACGCCGGCGACCCTTGCCCAGATCGCGCTCTGGCCCGCGAGCCTCTTGTTCCTGGCCGCCAGCATCGTGGCGACCACGACCGTGCTCAGCGGCTATCTGCGCCTCGTCCATCGCTGGGATGCGGCAACCGCCGCGTTCAGCGCGGTCCCCGGCGCCTTCACCTATCTCTTGCTGATGGCCATGCGCAGCCGGGCCGATGTGGCCCGCGTCGCGGTCACCCAGCTGATCCGGCTTTTGGTGCTGACCGCGGTGCTGCCGCTGCTGCTGAGCGCGCTCGACCAGGGGGCAGGCGCCCCCCACGCCGCCTCGACCAGCAGTGCCGGACCCGCCGAGCTGCTGCTCGTGCTCGCCGCCTGCGGCCTTGCCGGCTTTGTCTGCGAACGGCTCGACATGCCCGCCGGCACGCTGCTCGGCGCGATGTTCGCAAGCGCGCTGATCCACGGCAGCGGTCTCTCCGATGCCCGCCTTTCGCCCGGCCTCTTGGTCCCCGCCTACATCGTCACCGGCACCTTCGTCGGGCTGCGCTTCAAAGGCGTGAGCGTCCGGCTGATCCTGGAGACGCTGGTCGCGGGCCTGGTCACGGTCACGCTCGGCCTGCTCGTCTCGGGCGCGTTCGCGCTCGCCGCCTCGGTCCTGCTCGGCCTGCCGCTCGATCAGGTGCTGCTCGCCTACGCGCCGGGCGGGGTCGACGTGATGGCGATCATGGCGCTCGCCCTCGGCCTCGATCCGGCCTTCGTCGGCGTCCACCACGCGCTCCGCTTCATGGCGCTGAGCGTGGCCCTGCCGATCTGGCTGCGCCGCCACCACCTGCGCTAGACCCGGGCGGGGCCCCGGGCCGGCTCGATCCATGCGGTGCGCGCGGCTGTCCGCGAGCGGCCAAAGCGCCCAGGGCGCGACTCTTGACGCCCCCTCCGGCGAGGATCATCCTTGAAGTTCGTGCCGCTCTGGCCGCGCTCGGCGGCCGTGAACCGCGGCGCAGGAGGTGACCGGCGTGCCGGTGGCTCGGCGGGACGAGGCAGCGAAGCCGCGGCATCACGGCTTGGCGGTATGGTTCGCCGTCGTCCTGGCGATCGCGCCGGTCGCCCGGCCATCGTTGCCGGTCATTCCGACGCCGGTCCCGGCCAATCCCGGCTTCGCGTCCGCCGCCCGCGACCACGCAGGCGCTCTGACGCAGCGTCCGGCGTCGCGCGTCCGGCCCGCCCAGCGCTTCGACCTCGGCGTGCTGGTGCGCTGGTCGTGGCTCGATCCCAAGCCCGGGCTGTCGCCGGCCCAGCCGGTCGCCGGCTGCCCGAGAGCCGCCGATCTGACCAGGGCTGCACCGAGGTCGATCGGGCTCCTCGTCGACCATCCCCGCGACGTCTTCCATCCGAGCGCGGTCGGCACGGCCCGCCTGCCGACCGGTCCACCCGCCCCGGTCCCAGCGTTGGCGTAGCCGCTGACCGCGCGTCGGCGGCGCCCTTGTGCGCCGTCCGGCGGGTCCACCGAGGGCATCGTTCAGCCTCCCTCGCCAAGGGTGGTGTCCACGATCGCATGAGCGGTCGTGACCCGTCCCGGTCCCCGCCGCCGGCATCCTCTCGCTGAAGCTCTGGGGAACGACGAGATGTTGGTGATGGGTAGCCTTCTGACCGGCGCCGGCGCCCTGGTCGTGGGCCTGCTGGCGCTGCTCTTTCGCCATCCGCGAGCGCCGGGCTGGACCAGGCCGGAACTGCTCGCCATGCTGGCCGCGATCCCGATAACCGGGGTGCTGGGCCTCGGGCTCGGCTACATTCTGGTGGGCATCTACCGGCTGCTGCACGGGGTGGGCGATGTCGCTGACCTTGCCGCTCCGCTGATCTTGGCGATCGCAGCCTTCGCTGGTGGCGACTGTCCGGGATCTCCGGGCGGCTCCAGGCCTACGAAGCGGCGACGGTTGCGGGCGCCGAGCTGGCGGCGCCAAGGCTCGACGGGCCATCGCGGGCCAGGCGCCGCACCATCCGCAGGGCGGCCTGAGCTGGGCCTGCCGCCGCATCGGGGCGTGCCGATGCGACCGGAAATCCGATCCGCAACATCAAGCGCCGGGCCGGCCGCGATGCCCCCCGAGGCCGCGAGCCCGCCTGCCGCACAAATTCAGAGAAGGAGATGCCATGTTGGCGTTGGGTGCTTTGCTGACCTGCACGGCGCTGCTGGCGCTGGCGAGGTTCACGATTGTGTTTCGCGGCCCGGAGCCGCCCCGCTGGGCGGCCTGGTCGGGCGAGCTGATCACGGTGGCGATCGTCACGGCGTTCGCGCTCGGGCTCGCGTATCTGATCGCGGGCATCAGCAACGCCTATGAGCAGGGCACGGGGCTCGTCGATCTCGGCCTGCTCGCGGCCGTGCTCGTCGCCGCGCTGGCGATCTGGCGACGGATCGACCTGCGCGGCCAGCTTCGGTCGATCGCGGCCCGCACGCCGATCCGCGGCGCGAGCGCCGATCCGCGCCTGGCCGGCCGGGCGGCGCCGCCGAGCGCATCGGCACCGGCGACCGAGCCGCCCTCTCGTCCGACGCCGCGAGCGGCGTGATCCGGCCGCTCGAGCCCGTGCCGACGGGCCGCCGGCCCGGCCGTCGATGATCGCGATTGACGGCCGACGCCGGCGCGCGCTAGGTTCGCGCTTACGTGGTGATTTGGGCCGGCTGGCTTGCAGGCCACGTTAAACAAGCTGCTAAAATGCCGGGTCGCAGGGCGCCCTGGCTGACGGCCGGGGCGATTTCTTTTGGGGGAACCTTGCGATGAGCCAGGCTTGGCGGCCCCGGACCCAAGGGGTCCACGGCGGCAGCGCGCGCTCCGAGTTCGGCGAGACCTCCGAGGCGCTGTTCCTGACCTCGGGCTTTCGCTACCGGCGGGCAGAGGACGCCGCCGAGCGCTTCGCCGGCAACCAGGCGGGCTTCACCTACTCGCGCCTTGCCAACCCGACCGTGCGCATGTTCGAGGAGCGCCTGGCGCTCATCGAGGGCGCCGAGGAGGCGGCCGCCACCGCGACCGGCATGGCCGCGGTCCACGCCGCCCTCGCGAGCCACCTCAAGGCGGGCGACCGGGTGGTCGCCTCGCGCCTGCTGTTCGGCTCCTGCCACTATGTCCTGACCGAGCTTCTGCCGCGCTTCGGGGTCGAGACCGTGCTGGTCGACGGCACCGATCGCGACGCCTGGGAGGCGGCCCTCGACCGGCCGACCAGGCTCGTCTTCTTCGAGACCCCCGGCAACCCCACCCTCGAGCTGATCGACATCGCCGCGGTTTCCGAACTTGCCCATCGCGCCGGCGCCAGGGTGATCGTCGACAATGTCTTTGCGACCCCGGTCCTGCAGCGCCCGCTCGAGCAGGGCGCCGACCTCGTGGTCTATTCCGCGACCAAGCACATCGACGGCCAGGGCCGCTGCCTCGGCGGTGCGATCCTTTGCGACCGCCAGACCCGCACCGACGTCCTGCAGCCCTATCTCAAGCACACCGGGCCGGCGGCGAGCCCGTTCAACGCCTGGGTCCTGCTCAAGGGGCTCGAGACGCTGGCGCTGCGGGTCGCGGAGCACGACCGCAACGGGCTCGCCGTGGCGCGCTTTCTCGAGGACCACCCGGGCGTCGAACGCGTGCTCCATCCGGGTCTCGAGAGCCATCCGCAGCACGCGCTGGCCCGCCGCCAGATGACGGGCGGCGGCGGCAACCTTCTGGCGCTCCGGACCGGCGGCGGTCAGGCACGCGCCTTCGCCGTGCTCAACCGGCTGCAGCTGATCCTGATCTCCAACAATCTGGGCGATGCCAAGTCGCTGATCACCCACCCCGCGACCACGACCCACGAGCGCTTCAGCGCCGCCGAGCGGGCGCGGCTCGGGATCAGCGACGATCTGCTCCGGCTGTCGGTCGGGCTCGAGGACCCGGCCGACCTCGTCGAGGATCTCGACCGGGCGCTGAGCGTTCCCTGACCGGGCGCATCGCCGCCCGAGCGACCGGGCCGATCCGGAAATCGCGAGCGCGCCCCAATCGACGATTGCGTCCCGGTGGCCGATGCCGCAGAATGACCGCATCCAATCAAAATCCAAGCCAGTCCCGGTCGGGGGGTCACAAAGGGGGTCGCTTTGGGAGGCGACGATGCGACACCGGACCGTGCGTGACGTCATGAGCTGCAGCGGGGTCTGCCAGCAGCCGCCGGGGGCGAGCGTGCGGGCCGCCTGCCGCCTGATGGCGCAGCATCACTGCGGCAGCGTGCTGGTGGTCGAGGGCGAACGGCTGATCGGCATCTTCACCGAACGCGACGCCATCGAGCGGGTGTTCGCGCGCGGCCTCGACGCCGACCTCACCTTCCTTGCCGAGGTCATGACCCGGGAGCCGGACACGATCGGTCCGCAGGAGCGGCTCGAGGCCGCGATCCGGTGCATGGACGAGTTCGGCTATCGCCACCTGCCGGTGGTCGAGGGCCGGCGCGTGGTCGGCGTGCTCTCGATCCGCGATCTGCCGATCGAGACCCTGGCCGCGATGCACGCCGAGCTGGAATCCCGGCGCGTGATCGCCGAGCAGGCCTGGTAGCGGCGGCCGCGCCTAGATCACGTCCCGCCGGCGTGCCGGCGCGCCGGCGAGGGTGTCGGCCAGCACGCGCAGCGCCCGCGTGAGGCGCTCGCGGCTGGCGGCGGCGCTGAGCGACACCCGGACCGCGTGTGGCGCGTTGGCCGGATCGACCGCGAACGCCGAACCGGGATCGACCGCGACCCCGCGCTCGCGCAGCGCGGCCGTGAAGCCCGCGGTCCGCCACGGCGGCGGCAGCGGCAGCCAGATATGATAGCTGGTCGGCTGGGCGCGATAGCGATGCGCCCCAAGCAGGCCCGCGGCCAGCTCCTGGCGGGCCGCCGCCTCGAGCCGCTGTCGCCTGGCCAGGCGATCGGCCATGCCGTTGCCGATCCAGTGCCGGAACAGCTCGGCCATCAGCGGCGGGCAGGTCAGGAACAGGTCGTGCTGGGCATCGGCAACCGCCTGCTGGAAGCGCTCGGGGCAGGCGATGATGCCGAGGCGCAGCCCGGGGGCGATGCTCTTGGACGCGCTGCCGATGTAGATCGTGCGCTCGGGCGCCAGCGCCGCGACCGGCGGCGGGCGATGCTCCGGCAGCTGGCCGTAGACGTCGTCCTCGACCACGATCAGATCGTGCTTGCGGGCGACGGCGACGATCGCCTCGCGGCGGCCCTGCGACATGGTGGCCGTGGTCGGATTGTGCGCGGTCGGGTTGATGAACAGCAGGCGCGCCCGACCGCCCTCCGCCGCCTGCCCGAGCGCGTCCGGCAGCAGCCCCTCGTCGTCGAGCGGCAGACCCTGCAAGGACAGGCAAAGACGCTCGGCCACGTGGTGGACGCCCGCGTAGGTCAGATCCTCGACCAGGATCGGCTCGCCGGGACGGCCGAGGGCCGCGAACAGGGTGACGATCGCCTGATGCGCCCCGCCGGTGATCACGATCTGCTCGGGCGCGGCCTCGACCCCGACGCGGGCGATCCAGGCGGCCGCGGCGGCCCGGTGGTCGGCAAAGCCGCGCTTGGGGGTGTAGCTGAACAGGCTCTCGAGGCCGCCCGCCCGGGCCAGCTCTGCCAGCCCCTCGGCGAGCAGGGTCCGGTAGCTGGGGTCGGGCGGCGCGTTGACCGTGAGCTTGATCAGCCCGGCGTCGTCGCCGTCGTTGACCGGATCCGGACGGGCGGCCGCCGTCCGCCTGGCGCGCACATAGGTGCCGCGGCCGACCTCGCCGCTGATCAGCCCGCGCTCGGCGGCGAGCGCGAAGGCGCGGCTGACCGTGCCGACGGTGACCCCCAGGCGATAGGCGAGATCGCGCTGCGGCGGCAGGCGCGCGCCTTCGGCGAGGGCGCCGCTGGCGACGTCCCGGGCGAGCGCCTCGGCGAGCGCGAGATAGCGCGGGCCCGGCCAGGAGGCGAGGTCTGGCAGCCAGATTGTCATGGTGACAATATAGCAATTGACTCCCTATTGCTGTCAAGATTGAATCGTTGCAACCTTGAGATCGAGGAGACAAACGATGCGCTCCGAACATTGTATCGATACAATCCAGCCCTCCGGCCCGGGGCCGCGGCACCTGGACAGCGCCGCTCTGACCTGGTCCGGGCTGCGCCGCCTCGGCGCCCGCGGCCTCGACCGGCTGCTGCTCTGGACGGAGCGCGCCGGGCAGCGGCACCGGCTGGCCGAGCTCAACGACCACATGCTCCGCGACATCGGGCTGAGCCGGGCGGACGTCATGGCCGAGGTGAGCAAGCCGTTCTGGCGGCCCTGAGCCCGTGTAGAGGGCGCTCGAAGGAGCAAGCGCGATGCGCCATCGCTTCCTGACCGCGGACGTGTTCACCGACCGGACGTTCGGCGGCAACCCGCTCGCGGTGCTGCCCGACGCCCGGGACCTCGACCCCGCCCGGATGCAAGAGGTCGCGCGCGAGTTCAATCTGTCCGAGACGGTCTTCGTGCTGCCGCCGCACGAGCCGGCCCACAGCCGGCGGCTGCGGATCTTCACGCCCGCGCGGGAGGTGCCGTTCGCCGGCCATCCGACGGTCGGCACCGCCTTCGTGCTGGCGGCGACCGGCGCGCTCGAGCTCACCGGCGAGACCACACGGATCACCTTCGAGGAGGGCGCCGGGCCGGTGCCGGTAACGATCCGGGCGGCAGCCGGCCGGCCGGTGTTCGCGGAGCTGACCGCGCCCGAGCCACCCATGGTCGGCAGCGCGCCGGCGCCGGCGGCGCTCGCGGCCATGCTCGGTCTGGGCGCGGCCGATCTGCGCCTCGACGCCGGCCTGCCCGCGATCGCCTCGACCGGACTGCCGTTCCTGATCGTCGAGCTCAGCGATGCCGCGGCCCTCGGCCGCGCCCGCCTCGACCTCGCGCTCTGGCGGGACCTGCTGGCGGATACGGGCGCCGGCGAGGTCTACCTGGTCAGCCGCGATGCCGGCGGCCTCGACGCCGACTTCCGGGCGCGCATGTTCGCCCCGGCCGCGGGCATCGTGGAAGACCCCGCGACCGGCTCGGCCGCGGCCGCTCTCGGCGGCTGGCTCGGCCTGCATGCGGCGGCGGCCGATGGCACCGCCCGCTACGTGGTCGCTCAGGGCCACGAGATCGGGCGCCCGAGCCGGTTGCAGATCGAGGTCGAGAAGCGCGCCGGCCAGGTCGTCGCGGTCCGGGTCGGCGGCGCCGCCGTCCTGGTCGCCGAGGGCACGATCGAGGTGCCGGCGGGCGCCTGACCCGCCGGCCGCCCCGCTACTGGGTCTGCCAGTCGACCGCCTGCTCGTAGGCGTGGGCGGCACGGTAGATCGTCTTCTCGTCGTAGTGCTCGCCGATCAGCATCAGGCCTACCGGCAGGTCGTCGGCGAGGCCGCAGGGCAGGCTCAGGGCCGGATGGCCGGTGGCATCGAAGGGGGCGGTGTTGGCCAGCATCTCGAACCCCCGCTGCAGGATCTCCGGGATCGGCGCGTTCTCCTCGGGCAACGGCGTCGCGGTCAGCGGCAGGGTCGGCATCGCCAGCAGGTCGTAGTCCTTGAGCACGGCGTCGTAGGCCGCGCGCAGCTGGCGAGCGAGGTTCTGCGCCTTGGCGTAGTAGTGGCCGCGGTAGTTGCGCACCATGTGCCAGCCCAAGAGCATCGTGCTCTTGAGCGTGTCGGAGAGCTCGTCGGCGCGGTTGCGCCAGCCGCTGTGGTAGTCGAGCAGGCTGGTGACGTAGAGGCCCTTCCAGTTGAAGCCGTAGCCGTTGCCCTGCATCATCTGCACGGTCGCCCCCTCGGCCGCGATCGGCAGCCAGATCGGAACTCCCATCTTGTGCATCGGGATCGAGACCTCGTCGACGGTGGCGCCCTGGCGGCGCAGCACCTCGGCCGCCCGCTTGACCTTGGCGTCGACCTCGGGCTCGGAGTTGGGATGGCCGAAGCCCTCGCGCACGACCGCGATCCTGAGCCCGGAAGCATCGCGCCCGAGGGCCTCGGTGTAGCGGTCGGCCTCGACGCTCTGCTGGCGCGGATCGAGCCCGTCGGGGCCTGCCAGCACCTCGAGCATGAGCGCGTTGTCGGCGACCGAGGCGCTCATCGGCCCGGTATGGTCGATCGTCGTCTCGATCGGCATGACCCCGGTATAGGGGACGAGACCATGGGTCGGCTTCATCCCATAGATGCCGCAGTAGGCGGCCGGCATGCGGATCGAGCCCCCCTGGTCGCCGCCGATCGCGAGGTCGACCTCGCCGGCCGCGACCAGCGCGCCGCTGCCCGAGGACGAGCCGCCGGCCGAATAGCCATGCCGGCGCGGGTTGTGGACCGGGCCGGACGCGCTCGTGTGGCTGCCGCCCGAGAAGCAGAAATACTCGCACACCGACTTGCCGACGATCGTGCCGCCGGCGTCCAGGATGCGGGTCACGATGGTCGCATCGACGTCCGGGACGTAGCCCTCGAGCGTCGAGGCGCCATTCATCATCGGCACGCCCGCGATGCAGACGTTGTCCTTGATCGCGACCAGCTTGCCCTTGAGCTTGCCCTCGGCCGCCCCCTCGATCCTGCTCTTGACGTACCAGGCGCCGAGCCGGTTCTCCTCGCCCACCGGCCGGTAGCCGGGCGTGCGCGGGTATTTGACCGGCGGCAGCGCCTGCGGCATGCGATCGACGAGGTTGTAGGCGTCGATGTTCGGGCGCATCGCGTCCAGATGGATCGCGAGGTCCTCATCGCTCATCGTGAAGCCGAGCTCCGCCGCCAGCTCCGCGAGCTGCGCAGGCGTCGGCAGCTTGACCGTGCCGAGCGTCATGGTGCCAATCCTCCCCTCTGATCGTGCGATCGTACGGGTTTACCATCCCGGCGGGCGCGCCGCATCCGGGAAACGCGCCGATCAGCATTCGCCGGGCCGCAAAGGCCCCCGCGGGCGAGGCGATCCCGGGGCCCGGTCGGCCGCCAACCGGGCGCGCCGAAGACATCGCCTGCGACCTGTGACCCAGATCATAGGCCCGGCCGACCGGATCGGCTCCAGTCGCCGGCAGTCAAAAGAAAGGGATCGCCATGGCGCCCACCGCGACCGGCCCGAGCTCGCCACGCGGCGCCGCCGCGCCCGTCGGCGAGGTGCTGGCCCGCCACCTCGACCAGTTCGCCAGGCCCGGCGTCATCTCGGTCCGGCCCGGCTGGCTGCTGCGGCAGGGATGGATCACGACGCGGCCGGCGATCGTCGTCAATGTCCCGGCCGAGCGCCTGCACGAGCTCGCCGCGGCGCTGCCCAGGACGGTCGAGGGGCTGCCGGTCGACGTCCGCCCGGCCGGCACGATGAAGCGGATGCGGGCCGATGACCTGCAGCGCTTCGCGGCGCTCGGCGACGCGCGCCACGAGCTGCGCGAGCCGGAGTTCGCAGGCGAGATCTTCTTCGATGCCGCGGGCCGGCCGCTCGCGCGGTCGCCGCTGCCGGCGCTGCTCGCGGCGCGGCCGCCCAAGGCGCAGATCGACTACACGCCCGCTCCGGATGCCGCCCTCGATGAGGTGCGCGAGGAGGTGAGCCTCCTGCTGCACATCAGCCCCGACGCCGGCTGGCCGCAGCTGTCGGCGTTTCTCGCGGGCGTGCAGCAGGAGCTCGTGGTCGGGCTCTACGACTTCACCTCGGCGCATATCCTGCGCACCGTCGCGGGCGCGCTCGCGGGCAAGGCCATGACGCTTACCCTCGATCATCCGCCGCGCAACCCGGGCGCCGACCAGAGCGACGAGGAGACGCGCCAGGATCTCGAGCAGGAGCTCAGCGAGCGCTTCCAGGCCGCCTGGGCGCTGACCAGGCCCGATCGCCTGGCGCCGGTCTGGATCTACCCGAGCGCCTACCACATCAAGGTCGCGGTGCGCGACCGGAGCAGCTTCTGGCTGTCGAGCGGCAACTGGAACAACAGCAATCAGCCGGAGATCGACATCGCCGACCTCGCGGCGGCCCGACGGATCGCCAAGGCCCACGACCGCGACTGGCACGTGATCGCGAGCGGCGGCAGCCTGCCCGCGACCTTCGGCCGGTTCCTCGTGCATGACTTCGAGGTGGCGAGCGAGGCCGCGGCGCGCATCGCACCGACCGCGATGCTGGACGCCTTGCCGCCGAGGGAGCAGGCGGTGCCGGCCGCGGTCCTGGCCGCCGCCCGGACGCCGCGCGAGCTGTTCCTGCCGATCACCATCGCCGGCCAGATCCCGCTCCAGCCGCTCCTGACCCCCGACAACTACCAGCCGCATGTCCTCGAGCTGATCCGCTCCGCCCGGCAGAAATTCTACATGCAGACGCAATACATCCACCCCAGCGGCCGCGCCGGCGACGAGCTGCACGACGGGCTGATCGCGGCGGTCGCCCGGCTCGTGCGCGACGGGATCGACGTGCGCCTGATCTGCAGCGAGTTCGAGACGCCGGACTGGGTCGAGAAGCTGGTCGATGCCGGGCTCGATCCGGCGGTTCTGCGGATCCAGCCCAAGGTCCACAACAAGGGCATCGTGGTCGACGGCGAGGATCGCGATGATCAGCAGCCAGAACTGGTCCGCCGATGGCACCCTGCGCAATCGGGACGCCGGCCTGATCATCCGGGACCCGCGCGCGGCCGCCTATTTCGAGCAGATCTTCCTGCATGACTGGGACCATCTGGCAAAAGCCCGCCACCCGCCGGCCGGCGGCGGCTGAGGCGCGCTCGAAGGCGTGCGACTTTCGGTCTTCAGCCCCCGCCTCGCCCACGGGCCCCGTACCTTTTCGTCATCGGCAGAGCGCCCCTGACGCGGCGCGTACTCCCGGTTGGCCAACGCGCCCGATGCCGCTATGAGTTGGGCAACCGCGATCTGGCTTCAATCCTGGAGGTGAGACGGTGCCGGCGCTCGGTCCCAATGCCCATCTGATCGGCCTGCCGGGCTCGCGCGCGCGGCTTTGCACTCCGGCGCTGCTGCTCGAGCTCGAGGCGTTCGAGCACAACGTCCAGGCGATGGCGAGCTGGTGCCGCGAGCAGAACATGGCGCTGCGGCCGCACGCCAAGACCCACAAGTCGGTCGAGATCGCGCGCAAGCAGCTCGAGGCGGGTGCCGCCGGGATCTGCTGCGCCACGATCGGCGAGGCCGAGCGCCTGACCGACGGCGGCATCGACAATCTCTTGATCACCTCGCCGATCGTCACCCGAGCGAAGCTCGAGCGCCTGGCGGCGCTGCTGGAGCGGGCCGCAGGCCTGCTGGTCGTGGCCGACCACCTGGATGCGGTCGATGCGCTGGCCGAGGTCGCCGCCGGGGCCGCGCGCCCGCTCGGCGTCCTCGTCGATCTCGGGGTCGGCCTCCGGCGCACCGGCTGCACCAGCACCGGGGCCGCACGCGCGGTCGCGCGCCGGATCGCTGCCGCCAACAGCCTGGCCTTCGGCGGCGTCCAGGCCTACGCCGGCCATCTCCAGCATATCCCGGAGCTGGCCGAGCGCCGGCGCCGGGCCGAGCCCGAGGACGCGAGCCTGCGCGCGGTGGTCGAGGCTCTGGCCGCGGACGGCATCGAGGTGCCGCGGGTCACCGGCGGCGGCACCGGCAGCCACGCGCTCGATGCCGCGGGCGGCCTGTTCAGCGAGCTGCAATGCGGCAGCTACGTCTTCCTCGACATCGATTACCTGCGGATAGCGCTGCGCGCCGACGGGGCCGAGCCGTTCCGGCCGTCCCTCTTGGTCCGCACCTCGGTGATCAGCGCCAACGCTCCCGATCACGTGACGACCGATGCCGGCCTCAAGGCGTTCGCGACCGACGGCCCGCGACCCGCGATCGCGCGCGGCGCGCCCGCGGCGGCGCAATACTTCTTCTTCGGCGACGAGCACGGCCGGGTCGAGCTCGAGGACGCGCCGCGGCAGCTGCCGGTCGGCAGCGCGCTCGAGTGCCTGGTCCCGCACTGCGACCCGACCGTCAACCTCTACAACGTCTATCACGTGGTCCGGGGCGACACCCTCATCGACATCTGGCCGATCGACGCCCGCGGCGCGATCTGAGGATCCTCCCCTGATCCCGAACTCATTTCTCCTGGTCCGGTAGGGCTGCCGCCGCGAGCAGCGCCTGGGTCGCAGCGGCGAGCGGCCGGATGTCCTCGGTCGCGACCCGCCAGATGATGTCGCGATTGACGGCCGGGTACTCGTGCCGGAGGATATTGCCGATCGCGGCGATGTCGCGCCACGGCACCTCGGGATGGACGGCTTTCATCGTCTGCGGCAGGCGCCGGGAAGCCTCAGAGATGATCTCGATGTTGCGCTCGATCGCCTGTCGCAGCATCGGTTCGCGATCGAGGTCCTGGCGCTGTCGTCCCCGGGTATATTGGGCGATCAGGGCCATGGCGTCCCGAATGTGTTCGAGATAGAGCCGCGGCGTCTTCCCGGCCATCAGAAGATCCCGATCCGGTCTTCCTCGATCCAGTCAAGCAGCCAAGCGGGCATCTCACTGCCGAAGGCGAAATTGATCGGGCGGGCCAGCAGGTCGCCGAGCTCCTCTTGCAGGTCGAGCAGATCCGCAAGACCGAAGCGGGCACCGGGCTCTACCGCAATCAGCAGGTCGATATCGCTCTCGGGTCCTGCTTTGCCTCGCGCCACCGAGCCGAACAGGCTCATATGCGCGATGCCGTGGGCGCGCAGACGCGGCGCCGCCGCGCGCAGCTGGGCGAGCACCCGCTCGCGCTCCGCCAGTCCCGGGGCGAGGATGGTATCGACAGCCATGGCGGTCGGGATCTTGCCACAGGAAAAGGGCGAGGTCGAGTTGAGCCCGGCCGGGATCGGGCTACGCTGGCCCTGGCATCGCCGGGAGAGCGATGGCAGTCTGCAGGACCAAAGCAAAGCCGGGGGAGGCCATGAAAGCTGTGTTCATCGACTGCCCGCCGTTCCTGCACGAGCTCTACCGCGGCGAGATGGCGGCGATCGTGCCCGATCTCGAGATCAATCAGGGCGACCCGTCGCGCGACGAGGTGGCGGCCCTGCTCGCGGACGCGCGGTTCGCGTTGAACGACCACACCCTGTTCGACGAGGCGCTGCTGAGCTCCTGCCCGGCGCTCAAGGTGATCGTCTTCCTCGGCACCGGTGCTGCCAGCTACATCGACCTCAAGGCGGCCGAGCGCCTTGGCATTCGCGTGCGCGCCTATGGCGGCTACGGCGACCAGAGCGTCGCCGAGCATGCGCTGGCCCTGACGCTCGCGGCGGCGCGCCAGCTCGCCGCCATGGACCGGACGCTGCGGGCCGGGCGCTGGGAGACCCTGAACAGCATCGAGCTCGCCGGCAAGACGCTGGGCGTGATCGGCACCGGCGGCATCGGCAGGGCCATGGTCAGGCTCGGCGCCGGCATCGGCATGCGGGTGGTCGCCTGGAACCGGAGCGGCGTGCCCGCGGACCTGCCGTGCGAGGCCGTGGCTCTGGACGATCTGCTGGCCGGCGCCGACGTGGTCTCGCTGCACCTCGTGCTGAACGATCAGACCCGGGGCTTTCTCGACGCCCGCAGGCTCGGGCTCATGAAGCCGGGCGCGATCTTCGTCAACACCGCGCGCGGCGCGATCGTCGACGAGGCGGCGCTGGTCGCGGCACTCGCGGCCGGACGGATCGGCCACGCCGCGCTCGACGTGTTCGCACAGGAGCCGCTCGCGGCCGACCATCCGCTGACCCGCCTTGCCAACGTGACGCTCACCGCGCATGCGGCCTTCGCGACCCGCGAGGCTTCGGCGCGGCTGCTGCGCATGGCCCTCGAGATCCTGGCCGCAGAGCGCCAGCAGCCCGGCTGAGCCGGTCCGGGGGCCACCGGCGGCGGGCGTTAAGCAGCCGGTAACCATAACCTCCTAGACCCGACCACGGCGGCACAGGCCCGCCGGCGGTTGGGCGCTCTCGCGCGCCTTCGGGCGTTCTCCGGCGCGCGCCGCGCGACGGGCCCGGGCCCGCCGAAACCAATCGGTTGTGGGATGGATCGCGGGTCGGCGGACGGCGGGGGAGGGCGAGCGCAGGGAGGTGGTGGCAGGTCGGGCCACCGCCGGAACTGCCGCGACCCGGGCCCCTGGCTCGGCGGCGCCGGCCTGGTCCTCGGCCTCGCCCTCCTCGGCGGCTGCACCGGGGCTCGCCCCTCAGCCGGACCGCTCGCGCTCGGCGGCGCCTTGCTGGAGTGGCCAGCGGCAGCGGTGCGGACGCAGCCGCTGGTGGCCGATCTCCCGCCAGCGCGACTGCCTGCCCTGGCCTCGCTCGACGAGCCGCGGCGCGCGCGCGCGCCGGTCCTGGGGCCGCGTCAGGCCCTGGTCCTGCCGCCACCGGCCAAACCACGGCCGCCCGATCCCGAGCCGCGTCTTGCCTGGCTGCCGGAGCTGAAGCCCGCGATCGCAGCATCGGAGCCGGCGGTCGCGGCAGCCGGGACGATCTGGCCGCCGCCGCCGAAGCCGCTTCTTGCCTTCGAGTGGCCAGCCCTGGCGCCGGCCGCCGGACCGCCGGTGGCGGCGGCATCGGCCCGCGCGCCGGACCCGGCAGCAATCAGCGTGCGCCATGGTCAGGCGGCCCGCCCGGACGCCGCGGGCACGATCGCGGTCGCCGAGCGCGATCGGCAACTGGAGAGCCTCGATCGATCGGCGAGGGAGGCGCTGCTGGCGGGCGACGCGCTGAGCGCGCTTGGCCTCTACGAGCGCCTCGCGAGCGAGCTGCCGGCAGCGCCTGCGGCCCGGCTGGGCCAGGCGATCGCCTTGCAGCAGCTCGGCCGGCCGGCGGAGGCGCAGGCCATCTATCAGAGCCTGCTGGCGGCCGACCCCGACGATGTCGGCGCCAAGATCGCGCTGCTCGACATTCTGGCCGAGCGCGCCCCGGACGAGGCCCTGGAGCTGCTGCGCCGGCTCGCGCGCTACCATCCGGACGATCACCGCCTGCCGGCGCAGATCGCGATCGTGCTGGCCCGCAAGGGCGACCTCGCGGCCGCCAGCGCCGCCCTGCGCCGGGCGGTCGCCCTCGATCCGGCCAATCCCGGCTATCGGGCCAACCTCGCGGTCCTCTACGATCGCGCCGGTCAGAGCGGCGCCGCCATCGAGCAGTATCGGCGCGCGCTCGAGCTCACGACGCTCGCCGGGGCACCGACCGCCCAGCTCGACGCGATCGCCACCCGCCTGCACCACCTGCGTCAGCTGCAGCACCCGACGGACGCGGGCCCGCGCGGTTAGCCCGCCGTTGCCTCACCTGCCAGGCTTAAGGAAATCTTCATCAACAATCGATTGATTCGGATCGCCCCGACCAGGGGCAGGATCCGCGAGCGACGCGGCAGGTGCAGCGCGCAGCGTACCCGAGAGAGCCCGGAGGGCCGGGGGATTGCATGGACATCGACCGGCTTTTGCAGCTTGCGATCGACCTCGCCGCCTCCGACCTGCACCTCTCCGGGGGCAACCCGCCCCTGCTGCGGATCGATGGCGAGATCCGTCCGCTCGACGTGCCGCCGCTCTCGGGCCCGGCGATCGAGCGCCTGCTGCACGGCATGCTCGATGAGCCGCAGCGCAGCGCGTTGGCGACCGATCTCGAGATCGACGTCGCCGTCGCCCACAGCTCGGGCACCCGCTTTCGCCTGAGCGGCTTCACCAATAGCGCGGGCAGGGCGGCGGTCTTCCGGGCGATCCCGGCCGCCGTGCCGACCCTCGATCAGCTCGGCGCGCCCTGGATCTTGCCCAGGCTCGCAAGCTTCGCCAAGGGGCTCGTGCTCGTCACCGGACCGACCGGCAGCGGTAAGTCGACCACGCTCGCCGCCCTGATCGACCACATCAACACGACCGCCAGCCGGCACATCCTGACCATCGAGGATCCGATCGAGTTCGTGCATCGCTCCAAGCGCTCGCTGATCAACCAGCGCGAGGTCGGGCGCGACACCCGCTCCTTCGCGCGGGCGCTGCGCAGCGCGCTGCGCGCCGATCCCGACGTCATCCTGGTGGGCGAGCTGCGCGACTACGAGACCATCGCCCTCGCGCTGACCGCGGCGGAGACCGGCCATCTCGTGCTCGCGACGCTGCACACGACCTCGGCCGCGAAGACGATCGACCGGCTGGTCGACGTGGTCCCCTCAGCCGACAAGGCCATGGTCCGGACCATGCTGAGCAGCTCGCTGCTGGCGGTGATCGCCCAGATCCTTTTGAAACGCGCCGACGGCACCGGCCGGTTGGCCGCCTACGAGGTCCTGATCGGCACCACCGCGATCGCCAATCTGATCCGCGAGAACCAGATCGCGCAGATCAACTCGATGATCCAGACCGGCGCTCGCTTCGGCATGCAGCTGATGCCCGAGGCGATCCAGGCGCTGGTCGCCGCGGGCCGCGTCGACGCGGCGGAGGCGCAGCATGCCCTGCAGGCGCTCAGCGACGAGCGCGCGCCGGCCACGCTTGCGGCCGGGGACGAAGCGCTCGCGCTGGCCGGCCCGAGGCAGCCGGCCGGCGGCCCGACCGCGTCCGGCTACCGGTTTTGAGCGGGCTGCGGGCGTGCGCCTGGCCGCCGCGGCGGCGGCCGTGCCCCACGGCGCGGGGCGGCCTGCTGCTCGCGAGCCTGCTCGCGCTCGGCGCGCTGGCCGCCTGCCAGGGTCACCTCCCGGTCATGGACCACGACCGCTACGCCGGCCTGACCCGCGATGATTTCCGCGCCGCCCTCGAGCCGCGGCCGGCGCCGCCGAGCCCGGTCGCCGCGACCAGGGGCGGCCCGCCGATCCCCGAGCTGCAACCTTTGGCCCTGCTGCCGCCACCCCTGTCGCCGGCCGAGCGCAAGCTGGTCTCGATCGCGGTCGACGAGACCGTGCCGCTCAAGGACGTCCTGATCGAGCTGGCGCGCAAGGCTGCGATCGACCTCGAGCTCGACCCCAGGATCGAGGGCGGCGTGATCTTGACCATGCGCGAGCGGCCGCTGCGCGAGGTGATCGAGCGGATCGCCGACCTCGCCAGGCTGCGCTTCGACTTCCACGGCAACAGCCTCAGGATCGAGCTCGACGAGCCCTACTACCTCAACTACCGGATCGACTATCTGCACCTCACCCGCCAGGCCAACAGCCGGGTCGAGACCTCGGTCAACGTCATGAGCGGCGACCAGGGCGCCGACGGCAACGCCTCGACCAGCGCCGTGAGCGGCCAGTCGGACGTCAACTTCTGGCAGGAGCTCGAGGCGAGCCTGGGGCAGATCCTGGCCAACTCGCGCCCGCGCGAGCTGACCGTGGTGCCGGCCGCGGCGCCGCCGCCGCTCGGTCCGCCCCCGGCGGCAACCCAGCCGGGCGGCGAGGGGGCGGCCGACGCGCCGGGTGCGGCCGCCATGGCTCAGGAAGGCGCCGCCCCCTCGCCGGCGCAGCCGCTCGCGGCGCCGCCGCTCACCGCGGCCGCCGGCGGCGAGCCGATCGAAGCCCAGTTCACGATCAACCGGCAGGCAGGCATCGTGTCGGTGTTCGGCACCCGGCGCCAGCAGGAGCTGATCGCCGCCTATCTGGCCGAGCTCCACGAATCGATCGGCCGCCAGGTGCTGATCGAGGCCAAGATCCTCGAGGTCGCGCTGTCCGACGAGTTCAGCTCCGGCATCAACTGGCGCGCGGTGCTGGGCGATTTCAGCCTGGCGGCGCCGCTCGGCGTGCGGGTGGCCCCGCCGCCCTTCAACAGCCCGCTCGATGCCACCGCCGGCGTGATCACCGCCGCCGTCGACACCGGCGATCTCGACGTGATCGCCCATTTCATTCAGCGCTTCGGCACCGTGCGCACCCTCTCGAGCCCCAGGCTCACGGTCCTGCAGAACCAGACCGCGGTCCTCAAGGTCGCCGAGAATCAGGTGTTCTTCCGCCTGAACTTCGAGCGCGTCGAGCAGGACAACGGCGACGATCACGTCAACATCAACAGCGAGATCCGGACCGTGCCGATCGGCGTGATCCTCACGGTCCAGCCGGCGATCAACCGCACCACCGACGAGATCAGCCTGGCGCTGCGTCCGACCGTGACCCGGGTGGTCGCCCTGGTCGACGACCCGGCGGTCGCGATCGCCTCGAACAACACGGTCGTCTCGCAGATCCCGGTGGTCGCGGTGCAGGAGCTCGATTCGGTGGTCACGATGCGCTCGGGCCAGGTCGTGGTCATGGGCGGCCTGATGCGCGACATCGCGACCGCCACCGATCAGGGCGTGCCGGCGATCAGCCAGCTGCCCGGGCTCGGCTATCTGTTCAAGGCGCGCGACGACAGCACCCAGAAGACCGAGCTCGTGGTCTTCCTGCGGGCGACGATCCTCGACGACGACAGCGGCATCACGCCGGTCGACGCCGACCTCTACCGGGAGTTCGGCGGCGACCGCCGGCCGTTGCCGATGCCGGGCGACCCCCGATGAGCACCGGGCGACCCGTGGGCGCCGGCCGGGCGCTGCGGCCGCTGCTCGGCTATCTGCTGCGGGTGGCGCTCGGCGAGCGCCTGCTCGCGATTCTGCTCGCGACGCTGGCCGCGAGCGCCGCGCTCGCGGTCTTCCTCGGCAGCACCGCTCTGGTCGAGCAGCGCGAGTTCGCAGCCGTGCTCGCGGCCAATGCCGCCCGGCTGGTGGTCGTGCTGGCCTTGGTCCTCTTCACCTGCTGCCACGTCCGGCGCGCCTTCGAGGCGGGTGCTGTCGACCTGCTGCTGTCGCGCCCGATCTCGCGCCGCGATTTCGTGCTCGCCCACGTCCTGATGCTGATCCTGGGCGCCGGCCTGATGGCGGTGCTAGCCGGCCTCGCGGTCGGCGCGATCGCGCGCGCGGGCTGGGCCGCCGCCGCCTGGTGGACGCTCAGCCTGTTCGTCGAGGGCGCGATCGTGGCGGTGGCGGCGCTGTTCTTCGCGCTCGCGCTGGCAAGCGCGGTGACCAGCGCGCTCGCCTGCCTCGGCCTCTACGCGCTCGGCCGCATGATCGGCCTGCTCGGCGGGATTGCCGCCGCCGACGACCGGACCGGACCGATCGCCTGGACCCTGGATCACCTGGTGGCCCTGCTCGCCCTGATCCTGCCGCGGCTCGATCTGTTGAGCCGCAGCGCCTGGCTGGTGCACGGCATCGGCGACCCGGTCCAGCTCGGCCCGGCGCTGCTCCAGGGCGGGCTCTACGTCGTCCTGCTGGGCGCTGCGGCGAGCTTCGACTTCGGCCGGCGGCAGCTGTGATTGGGAGCCGCGGTCTCGGCCTCGTGCTCGCCGCCCTCGCGGCCCATGCGGCGCTCGCCGTGCAGTATCGCGGCGTCCAGGCCGGCTGGCCGGGCGCGCCGAGCCCGCCGCCTGCGGCTCTCGCGCCGCTGCTGACGCTCGGCGACGACCAGCTGTTCTATCGGGCGGCGGCCTTCGGCCTGCAGAACATGGGCGATGGCGGCGGCCGGACGAGCGCGCTTGCCGCCTACGACTACGGGCGGCTCGACGACTGGTTCCGCCTGCTCGACCGGCTCGACCCGGTGGCGAGCTACGTGCCGACGCTCGCCGGCTGGTACTTCGGCCAGACCTCGAGGCCAGCCGATCTGCGCCGGATCGTCGCCTATTTGAGCGCCATCGGGGCGCGCGACCCCGCCCGCAACTGGCGCTGGCTCGTCCAGGCCGTGTATCTCGCCCGTCACCGCCTGCACGATGTCCCGCTCGCGCTCGAGATCGCCCGTCACCTCGCGGGCCTCGCCGGCAGCGCGGCGCCGCTTTGGGTCCGCCAGATGCCGGCCTTCGTGCTCGCCGAGGTGGGCGAGCGCGAGGCGGCGCGCGATTTGCTCCAGACCATCCTCGCGACCGACCCGGACCTTTCGGGCGACGAGCGCGCGTTCATGCACCGCCTGATCGACCGCCAGCTGGCCGCTCCCGACGCGCCGCCCCCCCACGCGCCGCCGCTGACCGCCCCGGCGCCTTGGCCCGGCAAGGATCGCATCAGTCATACTTGGTTAAGGCCTTAATATCCGGCGCGCGCAGTTCTTGCAATGATTTATCGGTTGTTATCGCTTTGCTGACAGAACCGGAACCATCGTACGATCTGCCGGCTCGCCGGCAGCGTGATCGCCGCTGTCAGAGCAACGAGGTAGCGAGGCCCATGACCAGTCCCCGAGCGCATCTCGCCCGCACGCCGGCCGCGGACGGGCCGGAGCAGGGCTTCACCCTGGTCGAGCTGGCGATCGTGCTGGTGATCATCGGCCTGATCATCGGCGGCATCCTCAAAGGCCAGGAGCTGATCGCCAGCGCCCGGATGAAGTCGACCATGACCGAGATCGACGCGGTGCGCGCCGCCGCCGCCACCTTCCAGGACAAATACGGCGGCCTGCCCGGCGACTACTTCGATGGCCAGGCGCAGCTCGGCACGCCGAACGGCATCACCTGGACCGCGCCGGCCTGCGACGGCGGCAACCAGCGCTGCGACGGCGACGGCACGATCGAGGGCAATGGCATCACCAACGAGACCCTGCTGTTCTGGCAGCATCTGGCGCTCGGCAACATGATCTCCGGGATCGAGGTCGCGGCCGCGCCGAGCGCCTCGATCGGGGCCGGCGTTCCGTCGGCGGCGATCGGCGGCGGGCTCGCGGTCCAGAATCAGAACATCGGCGGCCGGACGACCCACTGGCTGCGGCTCGGCACCGGCGCCAACCTCACGACCGGGGCCGCGAGCGCGCTCCAGGCCGATGCCATCGACCGCAAGATCGACGACGGCCGGCCGGCCACCGGCTCGGTCCGCACCACGACCGCAGCCTGCATCAACGCCGGTGACTACGATCCGAGCGGTAGTCAGTGCCTGATGTACTTCGAGCTGAACTGACACTGCCGGCCGTCCGGGTCCCGTGGCGGCTGCGCCTGCGCCGGGCCACCGGGCGCGCCCGATCCCGGGCGCCCGAGGCCGTGGCCGCACGCCACCTTCGCGAGGTCAGCGGGGCTTCACCCTGGTCGAGCTCGCGATCGTCATGGTGATCGCCGGCCTGATGCTCGCGGGCACGATGAAGCTGCTCGGCGGCCAGCTCGATCAGAGCCGGCTGAAGGCGACCCGCGACCGGCTCCAGATGGCCTATCAGGCGCTGACCGCGTTCTACGTCACCAATGCCTATCTGCCCTGCCCGGCCGACGGCGCACTGGCGAGCTCGGATGCCAACTACGGCCGCGCCCGGCCCGAGACCAGCGGCAGCTGCACCGGCGTCGCGGCGGCCAACCGGGTGCTGCCCTGGCGGACCCTCGGGCTGCAGGAGGAGCTGTCGTTCGACGGCTGGCGGCAGCGCCTGAGCTACCACGTCAGCGCGTCGCTGACCGTCGCGGGCGCCGCTGGCCCGGGCGATCTTGCCGTCCGCAACGGCGCCGCGAGCGCCCCGGGCACGAGCGAGCTCACGGCCGCTGCCGCCTTCGTCGTGATCAGCCATGGCGAGAACGGCCTCGGCGCCTGGCTGCCGAGCGGCCAGCGCAAGACGACCGCAGGCGTCTCCGCCCATGAGGCCGAGAACACCGACGGTGCCGCGCCCTTCGTCGACAAGGCGCTGAGCCAGGCAACCGGCGACGAATTCGACGACCTCGTCATCTGGCGCGAGAAGGCAGCCCTCGCCCAGGCCGCGGGCGCGGTCTTCGCGGGCCCGGTCTGCACCGCAGCCGACAATCTCTGGACGGCCCACAGCTGCGCGCTCGGCGGCGGCGCGGATGAATGCGTCGCCGCCGCCGCCATCCGCGCGCGCTGCAGCTAGCTCAGATCCGACCCATGAGCTCAGATCCGCCCCATGGCGGCGGCCCGCATCTGCAGCATCGGCAGGTCGAACCACTGGCTGTAGGCGTTGGCCTGCTCGAGGAACGGCACGTAGGACGCGTGGATCTTGCGGGTCAGCGGGGTCCGGGCGCCGAGCTCCTTCAGCACATCCAGGCTGGTGCGGCCCAGCGCCTGCGCGACGTCGTCCGGAAACCGCCGCAGCAGGACGCCGTGCTCGCGGACCAGCGGCTCCAGCGACACGACGTTGTGGAACGCATAGTCGGCGCGGTATTGCATCGCGCTCGCCATCGTCGCCGCCTCGACCACCGCCTTCAGGTCATCGGGCAGGGCGTCCCACGCGGCCCGATTGATCAGAAGCTCGGCGGTCGGGCCGATCTCGTGCCAGCCCGGCTGGTAATAGTATCTGGCGACCCGGAACAGGCCGAAGGTCTGATCGTTCCAGGGACCGATGAACTCGGCGGCATCGACCGTGCCGGCGGCCATGGCCGGGAACACCTCGGAGGGCGGGGTCACGACCGTGGTCGCCCCGAGCCGGCGCATGACCTCGCCGCCGAGCCCGGCAATCCTGAACTTCAGGCCCTTGAGGTCGGCAAGGCTCCCGATCTCCTTGTGGAACCAGCCGCCCGCCGAGATCCCGCTCGAGCCCGCGAACAAGGGCTTGATCCCGAACTCGGCCATCGCCTCTCCCCAGAGGTCGAGGCCGCCGCCGAAATAGAGCCAGCCCGCGATCTCGCTCGCGGTCAGGCCGTAGGGGATCGAGCCGAAGTAGTTCAGCGCCTCCGACTTGCCGATCCAGAAGAAGGACGCCGAATGCGACAGCTGGGCCACGCCCTGCTGGACCGCATCCAGTGCCTCGAACGGCGGCACCAGCTCGCCCGCGGCGAACACTTCGACCGTCAGGCGGCCGCCGCTGATGGCGCCGATCCGGTCCGCCAGGCGCTGGGCGTTGACGCCGACCCCGGGCGCGTTCTTGGGCCAGGTCGTGACCATCCGCCAGCGGATCTGCTGCTGGGCCAGGGCGGGCGCCGCCAGCGCGCTCGCCCCCAAGACAGCGCCGCCGGTCAGGACGGCGCGACGATCGACGGTCATGGCTCTCCCTCCGCTGCTCGGCCGCCAGGCTGCGGCCGTTCGTGACCAGTCGTTGACAGCCGCCCGGTGAAAGCTCACTCTTAGCGGCGTCGTATCACGCCGGGGTGCCCCTAGCGGGGGCTGAGAGCACACCCGTCGAACCTGATCTGGGTCATGCCAGCGAAGGGAGCCGATACGGCCGCCAGGCCCACTTCCCCAAGTGCTGCAAGCGGCGGTCGGCTCCCTTAGGGAGCGTCGTCGATGGATCATGCTGCCGCAAGTTGGACGAGGCTGCAAGCGCTGCGCCAGGGGGCGCCGCTCGTCCACAACATCACCAACTTCGTCTCGATGGAGGTCGTGGCCAACTGCCTGCTGGCACTCGGCGCGGCGCCCGCGATGGTCCACGCCGAGGCCGAGGTCGAGGACTTCGTCGCCATCGCGAGCGCGCTCGTGGTCAACATCGGGACCCTGTCGCCGCCCTGGGTCGCGGCGATGGAGCGGGCGGCGCTGCGCGCCCGGACGCTCTCCAAGCCCTGGGTGCTCGACCCGGTCGGCTGCGGCGCCACGCCCTATCGGACCCGCACCGCCGCGAAGCTGGTCGAGCTGCAGCCGAACGTGATCCGCGGCAACGCCTCAGAGCTGCTGGCACTGGCCGGCGCCGCCCGCGGCCCGACCCGCGGCGTCGACAGCACGCATGGGTCCGAGGAGGCGATCGAGGCGGCCGCCGACCTCGCCCGGCGCTGGGGCACCGTGGTCGCGGTGACCGGGGCGGTGGACCAGATCACCGACGGCCAGCGCTGGCTCAGGGTCAGCAACGGCGATCCGCGCATGACCAGGGTGACAGCACTCGGCTGCGCCGCAAGCGCGGTCATCGGCGCCTTCCTCGCGGTCGAGCCGGATCCCCTGCTGGCGGCGGCCACCGGCCTCGCGGTCTTCGGCCTCGCGGGCGAGCGGGCCGCAGCCGAGACCCCCGGGCCCGGCAGCCTGCGCGTCCGGATCGTCGATCAGCTGGCCTTGCTCGACGAGGCGATCCTGCGCACGGGCGTCCGGATCGCATGAGGCAGCACCCCGCCTTCGATCCGACGCTCTATCTGGTCACCGATCCGACCCTGGCCGGCGGCCGGCCGCTTGCCGGGGTGGTGGCGGCGGCGCTCAAAGGCGGCGTGACCCTCGTGCAGCTGCGCGACAAGGCGGCCGGCGGCCGCGCGCTCCTGGAAGCCGCACGGGCGCTGAAAGCGCTGCTCGATCCCTTGGGCGTGCCGCTGATCGTCAACGACCGGGTCGATGTCGCGGTGGCGGCGGGTGCGGCCGGCTGCCACGTCGGCCAGAGCGATCTTCCGGCGCCGGCGGCGCGCGCGCTGCTCGGCGACGACGCGATCCTCGGCATCTCGCTCGATGCGGTGGGCGAGGTCCATGCGGTCGATCCGGAGATCGTCGACTACGTTGCCCACGGACCCTTCGCCGCGACCGCGACCAAGCCCGACGCCGGCGGGCCGGTCGGCGCGGCCGGGCTCGCCGCGGTCCGCGCGCTGACCCGCCTGCCGCTGGTCGCGATCGGCGGCCTCGATGCGGGCAATGCCGGCGCGGCCGTGCACGCCGGGGCCGACGGCATCGCCGTGGTCTCGGCCATCGTCGCGGCCGCCGATCCGGAGGCGGCGAGCTGGCAGCTGCGGCGCGCGATCGAGGCAGCGCGGCTGGCGCGCGCGGCGCGATGAGCATTCCCAACATCCTGACCATCGCGGGCTCGGATTCCGGCGGCGGCGCCGGCATCCAGGCCGACCTCAAGACCTTCGCGGCGCTTGGCACCTACGGCTGCTCGGTGATCGCGGCGTTGACCGCGCAAAATACCAGGACCGTGACCGCGATCCACGAGGTCCCGCCGGGGTTCGTGACCGCCCAGCTGGACGCCGTGTTCGAGGACATCGAGATCGCCGCGGTCAAGATCGGCATGCTCTCGAGCAGCGAGATCATCCTCGCGGTCGCCGCCGGGCTCGAGCGCCATCGCGCCCGCAACATCGTGCTCGACCCCGTGATGGTCGCCAAGAGCAGCGCCCGTCTCTTGCGCCCCGATGCGGTCGAGGCGCTCAAGCAGCGCCTGCTGCCGCTGGCTCAGCTGATCACGCCCAACCTGCCGGAGGCGGGCGACCTGCTCGGCATCGAGGCGCCCCGCGACGAGGCCGGCATGATCGCCGCCGCCGCCGCGCTGCGCGACCTCGGACCGCGAGCGGTGCTGGTCAAGGGCGGCCACATCGAGAACGGCGACAGTGTCGACATCCTGGACGATGGCGGCGAGCCCTTGACCCTGGCAGGACCCCGGATCGCGACCACCAACACCCATGGCACCGGCTGCACGCTGGCATCCGCCATTGCGGCCTTTCTCGGCCATGGCCAGGACCTGCGTCACGCGGTCCGGGCGGCCAAGGCCTATCTCACCGATGCGCTGGCGGCGGCCGATCGGCTTCGGGTCGGCCACGGCCACGGTCCCGTGCATCACTTCCATGCCCTGTGGCCCGATCAGGCGCGCGCAAGAGGTCGCAAGCGACCCTGATCCCTGCCCCCATGGGCGGCGGCGGCGAACGGAAATACAGACAGCGCCTCGCTTTCAAGGGAGACCCCTGCGGCGAGCCGACGCCCCGGCCTTGATCCGCAGGCCCCGGCCGTCGACATGAGATCGCGAAGAGGAAACCGCCATGCGCTTTACCGAGGACGCCTGGGAGCGGATCGGACCGCTCTATGCCAAGATACTCGAGCTGCCGTTCAACCGGGAGCTGGCAGCCGGCACCCTCGCGCGCGAGCGCTTCATCTTCTACATGCTCCAGGATGCCCACTATCTGACCTGGTTCGCGCGCGCGCTCGCGGTCACGGCGGCGCGCGCGCCGGACGCCGACGGGCTGATCGAGTTCGCCGGCAGCGCGCGGGCGGCGGTGGTCGTCGAGCGCGCCCTGCACGAGGGCTTCTTCAAGGATTTCGGCATCGGGCCGGCGGAAGCGGCAGCGATCGAGCCGTCGCCGACCTGCGCGCACTATATCCACTATCTGCTGGCGCAGGCCTACCGCGCGCCCTACGAGGTCGCGGTCGCGGCGCTCCTGCCCTGCTTTTGGATCTACTGGGAAGTGGGCAAGCATCTGCTCGAGACCGCGCGGCCCGACAACCCCTATCAGGCCTGGATCGACACCTATGCCGACGAGGCCTTTGCCGAGGGCGTGCGCAAGGTGATCCGGATCTGCGACCAGCTCGCCGAGGCGGCCACGCCCGCGGTGCGCGCCGAGATGCTCGAGGCCTTCAGGCGCGCATCCAGGCTCGAGTGGATGTTCTGGGAGAGCGCCTATCGCCGCGAGACCTGGCCCGTCTAGCGGCATTGCCTTGCTCGCCCGCCCCTTGCTATAGCCAGCCCGCGTCCGTCAAGAAGGTCAAAATCGCCGATGCAGGCCCTGCTTCGCCCGGTCCTCGACACGATCCTCAAGAAGGTCACGCGGTTCGTCGTCCTGAAGCCCCTGTTCTTCCTGCCCCAGGACGCGAAGATCCGGGCCGAGCGGCGCCTGCGTGGCCGCGAGCAGGCGAAGAAGCTCGCCCGGGCCGACTGCGTGATCGTGTCCTTCGGCAAGAGCGGCCGGACCTGGCTGCGCGTCATGCTGTCGCGCTTCTATCAGCTCCGGCACGGGCTGGCCGAACGGCATCTGCTCGGCTTCGACAATCTGCACCTGCGCAATCGCGCGATCCCCAGGATCTTCTTCACCCACGACAACTACACCAAGGACTACACCGGCCACGCCGACAGCAAGGCCGACTACTACGACAAGAAGGTCGTGCTGCTGGTCCGCCACCCGGCCGACGTCGCGGTCTCGCAATACCAGCAGTGGCGGCACCGCATGCGGCCGAACAAGAAGACGCTGAACGCCTATCCCGAGCACGACGAGACGGTCTCGCTCGCCGAGTTCGTGACCGAACGGCCGGCGGGCCTGCGCAAGGTGATCGACTTCATGAACGACTGGGCGCGCGAGATGCCCCGCCTGCCGGACCTGCTGGTGGTCCGCTACGAGGACCTGCGCGCCCGGCCCGAACCGACGCTGGCCGGGCTGCTGGCGTTCATGGGCACGCCCGGGACCGCCGACGAGGTCCGCGCGGCCGTCGCCTTCGCCTCGTTCGAGAACATGCAGCGGATGGAGGCCAAGCGCACCTTCTGGTTGAGCGGCGGCCGCATGGTCCCCAGAGACCGCAACAATCCCCAATCCTTCAAGGTGCGGCGCGGCAAGGTCGGCGGCTGGCGCGATGACTTCAGCCCTGCCGAGATCGCCCGGATCGAGGCGCTGATCGAGGCCGAGCTCGACCCGGTGTTCGGCTACGGCGCGGCCAGCGCGCCCGTCCGCGCCAGCGCCTGAGGCCGGCTGGCGAGGGCTCGGGCGCCGGCGGTGGCGGCTTGCGAGCCGGGCGCGCGGTCTGCTATGCAGCGCCCAGAAAACGGTTGCCTCAAGCGATGGACCTGACCCCAGTGAACCGATGCGTCTTCATCCATACCAACCACCGGCAGATGGTCGGCGCGCTGGTCTCGCAGCACTCGATCCGGCGCAACAGCGCCCATGCCGATCAGTTCGAGGTGCGGATCATCCACACCCAGGATCACCCGTTCCTCGCGGCGCGCGACGGCCAGCTCTACCTGCGCGGCGGCCACAAGCGGCAATGGCTGATGGACGACCTGCAGTCGTTCACGCCGCTCCGCTTCATGCCGCCCGAGCTGATGGGCTACGAGGGCCGGGCGGTCGTGATCGACCCCGACGTGTTCGCGGTCGGCGACATCTTCGAGCTCCTGAGCCGCGACATGGCCGGCAAGGCGCTGATGTGCCGCGCCCGCAAGGGCCCGAAAAGCCTCTCGAGCGCGGTGATGCTGCTCGACTGCGCCAGGCTCCGACATTGGCGCACGGCCGCCCAGTTCGACGAGATGTTCGAGGCCAGGCGCGACTACATGGACTGGATCTCGCTCAAGCTCGAGCCGGAGGGCACGATCGGCCTGTTCGAGCCCGAGTGGAACGACTTCGACCATCTGAGCCCGCACACCAAGCTTTTGCACAACACCAAGCGCTGGAACCAGCCCTGGAAGACCGGCCTGCCGGTCGACTTCACGCCTTCGGACAACACCCGGATGTTCGCGCCGCTCGGCTGGTTCCGCCGCGCCCGCGAGGCGCTGCTGGGCCGCTATGCCCTGCTCGGCGCCTATCGGGCGCACTGGGACCCGAACCAGGAGCGCTTCTTCTTCGGCCTCCTGCGCGAATGCCTGGAGCAGGGCGTGATCTCGGAGGCCATGCTGCGCGAGGAGATGGCCCGCAACCACGTCCGCCACGACGCCTTCGAGGTCATCGAGCGCACCCCGCCGCTCGCCGCCTGAGCCCGGGCAGCCTTCGGTCAGCCCAGGACCCTGCGGCGCCGCTCGAGGCTGGCCGCGGGCCACAGCGTCTTCGAATCGTAGTAGGCCGCGAACGCCGGAACGCCTTCGGGCAGCGCGACCCAGGGCAGCTTCGAGCGGGTGTAGATGTGCACGTCCGGCGGCAGCGCCGCAGGGTCGTCGAGGGTGCCGACGCGAACGAAGCGGAGCACCCGCAGACCGCCATAGTTGCTCCAGACCGCGGTCCGACAGGCCCCGCAGCGATGGATCTCATGCGGCCGGCCGCTGTCCGTGGGCACGGGTACGGCCTCCGGATCGCCGGCCAGGATGGTCATCCGATCGGCCTCGATCAGGGCGTTGAGCACGAAGGCGCTGCCGGTCTGGCGCTGACAGTCGCGGCAATGACAGCAATGCACGAACATCGGCGCCGACTCCAGCCGATACCGGACCGCCCCGCAGGCGCAACCCCCTTCCAGCCTCTCGCTCATCGGGCCCTCCGCCGCGTCGGGAAGAAGTCCGCGATTGTCGCTCCCGACGCTACCAGCTTTCGGGTCCGATGATCGTCGCGGCCAGTCGGCGCGGTCGCCGAACACGGCGAAAGCGTTGCGTCCTGGTCGACTGCCGTCGAGGCGGCGAAGACGGTCGCGGAGCCGATGAAGCTGTCGAGTAGGTCTCGGCGCGCGATCTGCGGCGTCATCGCATGCCGGCACGACGCTCATGCTGCGCGAAGCGCGCCGAGTCGCAGGGACGATCTGCTCCACTCGCGCCGCGCACCCGAGGCGTCGAGCCGACGCCCGGACGCGCGATCCAGGTGGAGGTTCATTCTTCGACGGCCTCGTCGACGAGCGGGTCGCTTTGCATCAGATGACGCCATCAGTTCACGGCTCCCGAAGCCCGATGGGTGCACCATCCGACAGCTTCTTCATCCTGAGCTCGGCAGCAAGCGCTCGCGCCGCCGGCCTCATCGCGGCATCGCTCCGGCCAGAAGGGACCACCGCCGCGATCGAGCCCAAAGTCACCGAGAATGTCTGCACGATCGGTCGTAGCCCCTTGCATCGCTCTACCAGCGATGGAGGCGGCGCCAGCGGATCCGAGTTGGCGACTGGAAGCGACCCCGGTGACGGCATAGTCACTTCCTCGGCCACCATCGTGGCCGGCCAGGCATTTTGCGCAAGCACGGCGCGCCGGCCTCGGCAGATGATCCGCCGCCTACGCCGCCTGCTTTGCAGCCGCACGGTCGCCGGCCGAGCTGCGTCAACATAGGTATGAGTCGAAGCGCAGTCCGGCCATGGCAAGCGCATGGCTCGATCCGAGCTTCCGCCGCCGGATTTCGCCGCGTGCCGCTGCCGGCTCACTCCGCGGCGATCTGGCCGGCCCGGGGGCTGAGGTCGAGCTTGTGGCAGGCGCCGTCCTTCATGATCATCGCAAGGTTCGCCTGGTGCTGCAGGATGGAGACGTCCTGGACCGGGTTGCCGCGCACCAGCAGGAGGTCGGCGAGGTAGCCCTCCTTGACCTGGCCCAGCTCGTCGCCCCTGGCCATCAGCTCGCCGCCGATCCTGGTTGCCGACAGCAGCGCCTCGGTCGGCGTGTAGCCGAACAGCTTGACGAAGTGCTCGAGGTCGCGGGCGTTGGTGCCCTGGGGGGTCCAGGCAAAGCCGTAGTCGCCGCCCGGGACCACCCGGATGCCGCGCTTCTTCATCTCGCGGTAGGTGGCTTTGGTCGCCTCGAGTTTGCGGTAGAAGCCCATGCTCTCGCAGACCTCAGGGGTCATGCCATAGTCGGCGGCTTCGTAGAGCGTGTTGTGCAGCAGGCCCACCGCCGGCCCGACGAAGATCTTGTCCTTGACACTCTCGAGCAGATCCAGCGCCTCCTCGTCGGCGAAGTCGCAGTGATAGATGACGTCGACGCCATTCCTGACCGCCCGCTTGACCGAGCCGGCTGCGCGCGCGTGGCAGGCGATCTGCTTGCCGAAGTCATGCGCGATCTCGACCGCGGTCTGCGATCTCGTCGTCCATCATCACGGTCATCTCGGCCTTGCAGTGGGTCACGAACTCGTCGCCCGAGATGTTGATCTTGAGGTTGTCGACGCCTTCGCGGATACAGGTCCGGCAGGTCCGGCGCATCTCGTCGACGCCATCGACGATCAAGGCGAAGCTCTCGCGGTAGAGGTGCAGCTTGCGCTCGTCGCCGAGACCGGCGGTCACCGTGATCTCGGGGCTCGCGGCCCGGATGCGGGGGCCCGGGATGCGGCCTGAGTTGATCTCGTTGCGGATCACGACGTCGAGCCGGGGCTTGGCGGAGGCCGCGCAGTAGACGCTCGTGAAGCCGTGGTCGAACAGGAGGCGCGCGTTGTGCATGGTCGCCAGCGTGTGCTCCTCGGGCGGCAGCTCGCCGAGCGCCGCCGGGCTGGCGACGCCCGTGAAGCTGATGTGGCAGTGGCCCTCGGTCATGCCCGGCATCAAGGTCATGCCCTGGCCCTCGATCACGTGCTGGGCCTCCTCGCGCGCGATCTGACGGGCGCCTTCGGCGACCTTGGCGATCCGATTGCCGCCCACCAGCACCTCGCCCGGAAACGGCGCCCGCCCGCTCGCATCGAAGATCAAGACGTTGGTAAACAGCTGGCTGGTCATCGGTTCGCCCCCCGAAGCTTGGCCGCGGCGACCCTCCGCCGGCGGCCGGTCGATCTTGTCCTGGCCGCCCTGCCCGCCTGCCGGTCGCCGGCCAGTCGTGCCTCCCGACACTTTCGCTCCAGTCTACGCGCGCAGCCACCCGCAACGGAAGCACCGAAGATCGATGCCCGCCGGCACGGATTTCGCGCCCCGGACCAGCCGCTCGCCGGCGGTTGCAACGCTGGCCTGGCGTCGCAGCAACCGGAGCTAACCAAATGATTTGGCGGTTTGTGAACCAGTCCACAAGGCGACCGCGTCCGAGCGCCTAGATAGCAGGCAGGGACCAAGAGGCATGTCGCCTGCGGCCGGGCGCGCAGAGTTCCAGGCGCCAAGGCACGCGGGCCGAAGGAGATTTGTCATGGGCCGGCCTCCTCTTTGTCTGCTGGTAGGCGCGCTCACGCTCGCCCTGTCCGGCAGCGCCGGGGCCGAGATCAGGCTGGGCTTCGCAAGCCCCCTGAGCGGCCCCTATGCCACTTCCGGCGCTCGCAGCCGGGTCGCGGTCGAGCTGGCGGTGGCCGATCTGAACGCCAAGGGCGGCGTGCTCGGCCAGCCCGTGACGCTCAGCGTCGCCGACGACGGCTGCGGCCTGCAGCAGGCGATCGAAGCCGCGCACCGGCTGGTCGCGGCCGGCGTGCGGGCGGTGATCGGGCATGCTCTGCTCGCACTCCTCGCTGCTCGCGGCCGGTATCTACGAGACCGCGGACGTCCTCATGATCACGCCCAACTCGACCCATCCGCGCCTCACCGAGGAGGGTCGGCAGAACGTGTTCCGGCTCAAGGGGCGTGACGACCAGCAGGGCAGGCTCGCGGCCGACCTGCTGGCAGCGCACTGGCCGGGGGACGCGGTCGCGATCCTGCACGACGGCAGCGTCTACGGCGAGGACCTCGCGATCCAGGCGCGCCGGCAGCTGCGCGCCGCGGGCGTGGCCCCGGCGATCTACGATCTCTACACGCCAGGCGCTCCCGACTACGCGGCGCTCGCCGCGCGCCTGCAGGCGGCCGCCATCGAGGTCCTCTACGTCGGCGGCTACGGGCCGGATGCGGCGCGCATCCTGCGGGCGCTGCGGGCGCGCGGCGACGATCTCCAGCTGGTCGGCGGCGACGGCCTCGGCATGGACGAGTTCTGGACCATCGCCGGCCCGGCCGGCGCCGGCACCCTGTTCAGCTCCCGGCCCGACCCGAAGGGGCTGCCGGCGGCCGACGACCTGCTGGCCCGGCTGCAGGCACGCGATCCGGACGCCCGCAGCAGCGGCCTTGGCTGGTATGCGGCGGTCCAGGTCTGGGCCCAGGCGGTCGAGCGGGCGGGCACGCCGGAGCTCGGACCCGGTCGTCAGGATGCTGCACCGCGGCCGCTTCGAGACCGTGCTCGGCCGGGTCGCCTTCGACCCCAAGGGCGATCTCGACGGCGCCGCCTGGCAGTGGCAGGTGTGGACGGCGCGGCAGCTACCGGCCCGTGGACGAGCTCGGCCACGGCCCGCTGCCGGCGGCCAGCCTCGGCGCGCGCGGCCTCGGCGCTGCTGGCGACCGGCCCCTCCCGGGCGCCCTAGGTAGCAGGGCGCCCGCGCCCTTTTGCGCTCGCAAGGCGCAGAACGCCCGGGCCTCAGGCCGGGCGAATGCCGCGCAGGCGCTCGTTGCGGCGGCGCAGCAGCTCGATCGTGGTCAGCAGCAGGATCGAGATCGCGATCAGGACGGTCGCCACGGCCAGGATGGTCGGCGAGATCTGCTCGCGGATGCCGGACCACATCTGACGCGGAATCGTGCGCTGCTCGACGCCCGCGAGGAAGAGGACGACGACCACCTCGTCGAAGCTCGTGATGAAGGCGAACAGCGCGCCCGAGATCACCCCCGGCAGGATCAGCGGCATCTGCACCTTGAAGAAGGTGCGGGCGGGCGAGGCGCCGAGGTTCTGGGCGGCGCGCACCAAGGAGTAGTCGAAGCCCACCAAGGTCGCGGTCACGGTGATCACGACGAAGGGCGTGCCGAGGGCGGTGTGGGCGAGGATCAGGCCGGCCAGCGTATTGGCAAGCCCGAGCGACGAGTAGAAGAAATACATGCCGACCGCGGTGATCACGAGCGGCACGATGATCGGCGAGATCAAAACGCCCATGATCAGGCCCTTGTACGGCAGGCCGGGCTTGGCGAGGCCGAGGGCGGCGAGCGTGCCCAGCGTGGTCGCGAGCACGGTCGCCGAGCTGCCGACGATGATGCTGTTGCGGACCGCAAGGCTCCACATCGAGCTCGAGAAGAAGTCGTGGTACCAGCGCAGCGACAGGCCCGGCATCGGGTAGGTGAAGTAGGGCTCGGCATTGAACGAGAGCGGGATGATCACCAGGATCGGGGTGATCAGGAACAGGAGCACGAGGCCGCAGATCACGTAGAAGGCGTAGTGCCAGGTGCGGCCGAGGACACCGACGTAGGGCGGCAGCGCTGCCATCAGCCGAGCTTCATGTTGTCGATGCCGACGATGCGATTGTAGAGCATGTACATGGCGAGCACGCCCGCCAGCAGGATGGTGCCCATGGCCGAGGCGAGGCCCCAGTTGAGCGAGCGGTTGGTGTGGTCGGCGATGAAGTAGCTGATCATCTGATCGGTCGGGCCGCCGACCAGGGCGGGCGTGATGTAGTAGCCGAGCGCCAGGATGAAGACGAGGATGCCGCCCGCCCCGATCCCGGGCACGGTCTGCGGGAAGTAGACCCGCCAGAACGCGGTGAACGGCGTGGCGCCCAGGCTCTGGGCGGCGCGCACGTAGGCCGGCGAGATCGTCTTCATGACCGAGAAGATCGGCAGGATCATGAACGGCAAGAGGATGTGGGTCATCGCCACGATCACGCCGAAGCGGTTGAAGATGAGCTGCACCCGCTGGTCGATGACGTGCAGGAACAGCAGCAGGTCGTTCAAGACCCCCTCGCGCTGCAGGACCACGACCCAGGCGGTGGTGCGCACCAGGAGCGAGGTCCAGAACGGCAGCAATACCAGGATCATGAGCAGGTTGCTGGTCCCGGTCGGCAGGGTCGCGAGCAGATAGGCGACCGGATAGCCGAGCAGGAGGCAAAGGATCGTGACCAGGGCCGCCAGCCACACCGTGCGCAGGAAGACCTGGATGTAGATCTGATAGCTTGGCGGTTGGGCGACGATGGCGCCGTCGCTGTCGTAGCGGAGATCGAGCGCGGCGAGGTAGTAGCCAAGCGTATACGGGGTCCCGTAGTTCTTGATGGTCGCCCAGACGTCCGGTTTGCCCCAGTCCTTGTCGATGCCCTCGAGCGTCTTCGTCCAGGAACCGGCGACCGCGGGCACGCCCTTCATCTTGCCGAGCTGGCGCCCGGTCTTGGTGAACAAGGAGCGGGTACCGGACTCCTCATAGTTCACCCGGGTAGCTACCTGGCCGATCGTCCTGGCTTCGGAGGCGGCCGTCATCTCGGCGGCGAAGGCCGCGAATACCGGCTCGGGCGGCACGGGTGCCGCATCCGGATCCCAGTCCTGCAGCAAGGCCAGCGTATTCGGAAAATTGTCGGCGAGCAGCGGGTTCTCGACGCTGCGCAGCAGCATCACGAGGATCGGCAGGAAAAAGGTGATGAAGATGAAGGCGAACAGCGGCAGGATCAGGCCGTAGGCGCGCAGCCGTGCCAGCCGCTCGGCGCGCCGCAGCTTGGTCCGCAGCGGGACGCCGTCGGCGGTGGTCACGGCTTGGTAGGCGGCCGCCGCCTCGGCCATTCGCGAGACCTCCGAAGACCCGGGACGGGCGGGGTGGACCGTCCCACCCCGGGGCCGTCCGCGGGGTTGTCGACCTACTGGGCGAGCCAGGCGTTGAACCGCTCGTTCATATCGTCCTGGTTGTCCGCCCACCACTCGTAATCGTTCTGGAGCGCGTTCGTGAAGTTCTCGGGCGCGGTCGGCAGATGCGGCTTGACCGCGTCGTTGACGATGGCCATCGACGACTTGCGGGCCGGGCCGTAGGAGATGTACTTGGCCTGGTCGGCGAGGTGCTGGGTGTCGGTCGAATACTTGATGAAGTCCCAGGCGGTCTGGCCGCCGTCGCTGCCCTTGGGGATGCCCCACATGTCGAGGTCCCAGACCTGGCCGTCCCAGACGATCACGAACGGCTTGTTCTCCTGGAAGATCGCGTTGTACAGGCGGCCGTTGTAGGCGGTGGTCATGACCACCTCGCCGTCGGCCAGCAGCTGCGGTGGCTGCGCGCCTGCCTCCCACCAGACGACGTCCTTCTTGATCGTGTCGAGCTTGGCGAACGCGCGATCGACGCCCTCGTCGGTCGAGAGCACCTCGTAGACCTTGTCGGCGGGCACGCCGTCGGCCATCAGCGCGAACTCGAGGTTGACCTTGGGGTTCTTGTGCAGGCCGCGCTTGCCCGGGAACTTCTGGGTATCGAACAGGTCGGCGATGGTCGAGGGCTTGGCGCCCGTGAACTTGGTGTCGTCATAGGCGAACACGGTCGACCAGATGATCGTCGTGACCGCGCACTCGTGCAGCGTGCCCTCGATGAAGTCGTCCTTGGCCGGGGTGCCGTCGGGCGCCGGCGGCAGATCGTCGAGCTTGAGCGGCTCGAGCAGCCCCTCATCGCAGCCGCGGACCACGTCCGAGAGCTCGAGGTCGACCAGATCCCAGGTGACGTTGCCGGATTCGACCTGGGCTTTGATCTGGGCGAGGCCGCCATTGTAGTCCTCGGAGAGGATCTTGACCCCGGTCTCCTTCTCGAAGGGCTCGTGGTAGGCCTTGACCTGGCTCATGGTGTAGGCGCCGCCCCAGGATACCACGGTCAGCTCGTCGGCCGCCTGCGCCGCGCCGAACCCGAAGGTCGTCAAGCCGAACGCAATGCCGGCGGCGAGCCGTTTGAGATCGCTCATCTTCAGTCCTCTCCCTTACTTTGCGCCGGGACCGCCGGCTCCGGTTTGGCCCCTGACGGGCTCGGGCTGCGAACGGCGGTTGGTCACGTGGACGCGACAGGTCCGCGCTCATGACGCATCCAGCGCCCGGCAGTCCTCGACGTACCAGCCCACGCGGACGGCGTCGCCCGGACGCAGATGCGCATGGCCACTCGCATTAGGCACCTTGACGATGAAGTCGTCATGGCCGCAGACGCTTACCCGGGTGCGCATGTGATCACCCAGATAGATCAGCTCCTCGACCCGGGCGTCGAACAGATTGGGGCAATCGCCGTCCGGCGGATTGATCAGCACGCGCTCCGGCCGCAGCGAGAGCGTGGTGGCGCTGCCCGGGCCGTCGATGTTGACCGGCAGCGCCTGGATCCGGCCGCCGTCGACGTCGACCGCGCAGGTCTGGCCATTGACCGCGGCGACCTTGCCGCGCAACCGGTTGTTCTCGCCGATGAACTGGGCGACGAACGCGTTCTGCGGACGCTCGTAGAGGTCGGACGGCGTCGCCAGCTGCTGGATCACGCCGTCGTTGAAGACCGCGATCCGGTTCGACATGGTGAGCGCCTCGCTCTGGTCGTGGGTGACGTAGACCACGGTGACGCCCAGGTTCTCGTGGATGTGCTTGATCTCGTACTGCATCTGCTCGCGCAGCTGCTTGTCGAGGGCCCCCAGCGGCTCGTCCATGAGCACGAGCTTGGGCTCGAACACGAGCGCCCGCGCGACCGCGACCCTTTGCTGCTGGCCGCCCGAGAGCTGGCCCGGCCGGCGGTTACCGAAGGTGCCGAGCTGGACCATGTCCAAGGCCTTCTTGACCCGGCGCTCGATTTCGGGCCTGGCCAGCCTTCGCACCTCGAGCGGGAAGGCCAGGTTCTCGTTGACCGTCATGTGCGGGAACAGGGCGTAGTTCTGGAACACCATGCCGATCTGGCGCCTATACGGTGGCACGTTGTTGATCGGCTCGCCGTCGAGGACGATCTCGCCATGGGTCGCGGTCTCGAAGCCCGCGAGCATCATCAAGCACGTGGTCTTGCCCGAGCCGGACGGCCCGAGCATGGTCAGGAATTCACCCGCCGCGACATCCAGGTTCAGGTTCTTGACGACCAGGATCGCGCCGTCGTAGCTCTTCTGGACGTCCTGGAATTGGACGTATGCGTCGTTCGCCACCCGGACGCCCTCCAGCGCTCTCCCGATGCACCGGCCGCGCTCGGCGGCGCGATGGTCGTTCCGCAGGATACCGCAAGTCCGGCCCCGCCGCAAACCGGGCCCGATCGGCCGGCCTTGCTCGCTCCCACTCGTGCAGAAAACGTGCCGCCGGCAGCGAGCGGCGCAGAGCCGGAGCTGGCGCGGCCGTGATCGCGCTTGGCCCGTCCGTGCGGCTCGGCTAGCATCGGAAGCGCGCGATCGGTCCAGCGGGAGCCCGGGCATGCGTGCCATCGTCATCCTCATGCTGCTGTTGCTCGCCGGGCCGGCGAGGGCCGAGGTTCTGAGCCCGGACACGGCGGCGGCGCGAGCGGCGGCGGGCGCGCTGACGATCATCGACGTCCGGCTGCCGCAGGAGTGGGCCGCGACCGGGGTGCCCGCGGGCGCCGTCGGGATCTCGCTGCAGAGCTCCCAGACGCTCCGGGTGCGGCCGGACTTCGTGGAAGACGTGCAGCGCGCGCTCGGCGGCAGGCAGGACACGCCGGTGGCCCTGATCTGCGCTGCCGGCACGCGCTCGGCGGTCGCGGCCGAACTGCTCGCCGCGGCCGGCTTCACGCAGGTCTACGACATCAGCGAGGGCGTGAGCGGCGGCGCCAACGGCCCCGGCTGGCTCGAGCGCCACCTGCCGACCGAGCCCTGCAGGTCCTGCTGACGGCGCCACCGTCGCCAATCTCCGCCAGCGTCGTCTTGCCGGTCTCGGCCGCTCCGCTGTCGACCGCGGAGCAACTGCCAGTTGATTAACGTCGATTTTAGCAACACTTGCTGAGATCAGCAACCTGTGGTAAGGAGCACACAACGAATTGCTCGACGGTCGCGCTAATCGGACAAGGCGGCCGACCGGCTTCTCCGCAAGGAGCGGTCCATGGGGTAGTCGGCCCCATTTGCCAGAGCAACACGAGGGCCCCGAGAAGGGCCCTTCGGCGCGGATTTGCACCCGATACGCCCACTGCCCAGCCAGGCCGACTCGTCGGCGGCCGGCCCACCCATGCTGCCCAATCATCATCCGCTCCCTCCGCTCCCTCACCGCAAGGCGGCTTTCATCGCGACCGGTGGTCGAGATGGAGTTGCAGCATGGAGGGTATGCATGGATACATGACCAGGAAGAAGCGCTTGATGGCTGCCGTCGCTCGGCACGCAGTGGATTTTTTTGGCAGTTTGGCAATCGAGTTTGCCAACCTGAAGGAAGATAACAATGAACGTAAAAGTCGCTCGTAGAAAATACCGGCACGGTTGTCGAACCTCGGTCGCGCTTGCAATCGTGGGGGTCTGCAGTGGCGCAGCGATCCTCTTTTCTGAGGCAACGGTGGTTTTCGCTGACCAACCGCTCGTGCGGCATTGCATAGCCGGGCGGCTACTGAACACGCCGCGGCCCCGACCGCCGCAGGCGTTCAACCTCGGCCAGATCCGGGGCGTTGTCACATCCCCTCGGCTGGCCACCGTCGACGCTGGGGCCGAGCCCCAGTTGTTCAAGTTCACGTTTTCCGGCCGGCTCAACGCCCCGCCCGCCCGGTGGCACATCGAACTCGAGGTCCTGCGGATCGGCGCTTCTCGACCCGAACGCGGATGAGCACGCGCGGCGTCCCCAATCGGGAACGCGTCACGACCTTCCGCGCGAACCGGGCACGCAACGGATTTACCTTCTTTCGAACCGGGGTCCAACCGTTCTTGCTGCGGCCCGAGGCCTGGCAGCCCGGGGGACTCGGTCGTCTGCGGATCGTCGTCGTAAAGAACGGTAACCGCAACGCCTGTGCGTCGTTACCAGTGCTCGACCGAGACGGGCAGGTCCCCGCCAATGCGACCACAATTGTGGTCGCCGACAGCACGCCTGATCCTACCAATCCTCTGCTTCAGTCCGATGCCGAGATCAGGGACGCATCCAACCCCCATACTCCAGATTATCTGGCCGCGAACTTGGGAGTTGACTTGTCCATCGACACCAGCAAGTACTACGATCATGTCCTGATCGATCCGGACGGCACGGGCGAGTTCATCCACAGTAAATTGGGTTCTCTGACAGATTTTAAAAACCGTTACTTTGCACCACTGTCCGGTAACTGCTCCGCGGGTAACCTTGAAGGCAGATCGAGGCAAGATGAGCCGACGCAAGTAGCGACCTATTTTAATAAGGGAGATCTTGGCATTGGCCGGGAGATGCATTGCCCCAATCGCGGGTGCGCTGGCGAGCTCGTCTGCTACGTCCGCAACTTCGCGAAGACGGAGGCGGTCTGCCGCCCAACGGAGCCGGACTGCTCCGAAGAGCCGGTTTTCGATGATAAGGATGGGGCGCAGGGCGCTTCAAATCACGCGTTTGCGACCGTCGCGATGGTCGAACGCCAACACATGGACCGGACTGCCGCCAATCGGGTCTTCTTCGTGGTCTACGGCCGGGACGCGAAGCTGCTGTTTAAGGCACAACTCGACAACAAGGCATTCAATACCTCGATCCCTGGTAACTGTCTGCAGTGCCATGGGTCCAATTCCTCCTACAAACTAGGCGACAACGACCGACCGGAAGTGACGAACGCGTTCTTTCCTGCCGTTCGATCTGAATGCCTTCGAGTTCTTCGGCGGGCATCCGCGCAAGCCGCAGGAACCGGCGTTTCGTGCGTTTAATCGGATGATCCGATTCCACTCCTCTTTCCAATTCTCGCCGGTGGCTACCCAGCTGATCGAGGGGTGGTACGGTGGCAATCTATTCGGCGGCAGGTTCAACGGCGACTTCGTGCAGCGCGACTGGACGAAGGGCAACAACAGCCAGCGAGCCCACAACGCGCAGCTGTACCGGGAATTGTTTGCTGTCGCGTGCCGAACCTGTCATCTCAGCTACATTGACCCGGTCAAACCTGGCGAGCCGTTGCGAGAATCTTACGACAACCCGCAGACATTCATTGAGGCGGCGCCGGACGTCATGTGCGATGGTCATACCGGGAGGTCTCATATGCCGGCGGCCGAGCAGACTCTGAAACGGCTGTGGCGGACGGACTTATGCTCGCAATTCTTTGGCCAAGCGCCGCGAGCCTTCGGCGAGTGCGGGCTGGGGGCCGAGACCCCCGTTCAATAAAGGAGTGAAGCTCAGTACAGCTGCTCCTCGATGTTGCGTGTGATCGCCTGATCGTAGTCGTCGACCGTCGCGGGTGGAGTTTGGCGGTCGACGACGTCGGCGATCATGCGGCCGAGGGTCGGCAGCAGCTTGCGGTCGATCTTGGCGTCCTCTTCCCAGAGCCGCGCGCGGATCAGCGCCTTGGCGCCGTGCAGGAAGGCCCCGGCGACCTCGACTGGGATCGCGGCCTTGGGCGCCCAGCCGCGGACCTCGAAGCGGGCGAGGATCAGGCGGTCGGGCGCGGCAGCCGGCATCCGGGGTCTCCAGCTTCGGGTCGCGGCCAGCCAAGCCCGCCTCGGCAGCCGCCGGCCAGGCGGCCGCCGTCGCGGGCCGGGCCGGCGGCCGGACGACCGCAGTCATTACAGTCTACGCAAATCGAGCGGACAGTGATCATTAAGGTTAACTTGCGTTTACCTTAAAATACTGTTGAAGATCGATGGCATTTTTGCTAATTTGTGCACGACCCCAATAGGGAGGGACGTCGTGGCAGTTGTGCAGCCGATCGCCTCAGGAGGCAGCGCCGGTGACCATCCCGCAACCGCGGCGGCGAGCTTTGCCGCGGCCGACTTGGCCGGGGAACGCTGCCAGGAGCAGGCGGCGCTCGCCTACCGCGGCGGCGACGCCGTGGCCGCGAGCCGCCTGTGGGCCGAGGCCCTGGACATCGCGACCAAGCATTTCGACCGCGGCGACCCCAGGCTGGCCGCGAGCCTGACCAATCAGGCCCTGGTGATGCGCCGGCGCCGCCAGGACTTTCAGGCCAAACGGCTGTTCGAGGACGCCTTCCTCGTCTGGGCCGACTGCTGGCGCTGGATCCTGCTCATGACCCCCGGCCACCCGGCCGACCTGCCGCACGCGGCGCACAGCGACCAGCTCGAGATCTACGATGCGACCGCGCGCGCCTATTTCACCGCGCTCGCCGCGCGCGGCCGGGCCGCGACCGCAAGGCTCGAGCGCTACGACGAGCTGCCCCAGGAAGGCCTGGCCGAATGGCTCGAGCTCAAGCCCAAGCGCCTGTCCGACCTGCGCAAGCTGCTCGCAGCCGTGCTGCTGATCGCCCCCGACCCGCACGCCTGATCGCCACCCCCGCGATGCCGGCCGATGCCCCGCCGTCCACACCCCCAGCGGCGGGGCATCGCACCGGCCTAACGGTGCGCAGGATCACCCGCCGGTATCGAAATCGTGAGCGCCCGGCATTTCTCTCATCCTGCCGCAGGGTGCCATACGAGATCGGTCGGACCAAGCCGCGGCCGGCCGGGCCGACGCCGCTAGGGCGGCGCTGTCGCTGTCGTGATCGCTGAGAGGGAGAGCGCGGCCATGGCGAGCGTCCTCGTACGCGATCTGCGTCCGGCGGTGGTCGATCGGCTCGAGGCCCGGGCGGGTCGACCCGACTGGCTTGCGCGTCGACCGGGGCTGGAACTCATGACCACCGCATGATGGCGGCGGCGAGTGGCCGGCGTGCCTGAGGCGAGATCCGCTCGGACGGCGTCAGGGGAGGGCTACTCGACCGTGAACATCGTCCACATCCCGGTCATGTAGTGGCCCGGGACATTGCAGTAGAGGATGTACGTACCCGCCTTCATCTCGATCCGCAGCGCGCCGGACTTGCCCGGATCGAGCTCCGAGACCTCGCCCAGGTCGCCCGCCTTGTCCTCGTCGACGCGGTGCTCGTCGGCGAGGTAGGGCAGCGGCCTGTTCGAATCGGCAAGCCTCGGCCACGATCATCTCGTGGATCTGGTCCTTCGAGCCGTTGAGCACCTCGAAGGTCACCATGCCGGGCTTGACGGTATCCGGCGTGGCGCTGATGCCCATCGTCGCCTTCGACATGTCGCCGCCCATGCCAAGGCCGAGGTTGGTCACCATCAGCGCGTCGGCGCCCTTGTCCCAGAGCGCCACGTTGACCACGGACCCCGCGGCTTGGGCTGGACCAGCGGTCGCAACCGCCATGACCAGGGCGGGGACCGGCGGCGGAGTTCGTCCGGAGAAGTTGCATTTTGGTTCCTCATGCGATTTGAGACTGTGCGTGCGCCTCACATGCCCTTTGCCGGGCAGGCCCGACATCCGCCCGATGACCGTCGTGTCGAGGCCCTGCCGATCGAGCGTGCTGGGCTCCGAACGGAGCCGCGCTCGCCAGCACGAACGCCGGCCAGCCGACGAACGGTGATCGCCTTTGCATCGGTCTCTCGTGCTGTCTTTGCGAAGCGCAGGTCCCCAACCTTAGAAGCGACCCACCGAGCAGCATTGACCTGGATCAAACCAGCATCGACGTCGTCGACCGGCTCAAGGCGCGGGCGAAGGACAATGGTCGCTCGCTGCAACAGGAGCTGAAGGCGGTCCTCGAACAAGCGGCAACCGACGAGATCCCGCCCCGCTCGAGACCGGCCTGCCCGAGGGCGCGTTCCCGATAACCTGTCCCTACTCAGCCGAGCAGCTCCAGGACCAGGACTTCCTCCCGGATTGACCCTCCCCTGTACGCCTGCAATTGGTTCCTGACACCTTTAGTTCGGAGAACAACGTCGTCCCGAAAGGGAGGACCGGGCGCTTCTCTGGACCATCCAAGGCCCGTCGTCAACCCCGCCTTCCCGGCCCCCATCGCCTCCATCCGGAGGCTCAATCGGATCAATCACGATCAATCGATGTATAAATCGCCCCTTTTTCCCGGTCTCGCCCCGACCTCGGGCGCCTTGAATTGCTGTCCGCTCGAAAACTGTTGCGGCTCCATCGACCTCTTGGCATAGCCCCCGAAGCTCCCGGGCGCCTGGGCAGCCTCGTGGGGGTCGCGCCCTTCAACCGCGACAGCGGCCGGATGCGTGGCAAGCGGACCATCTGGGGCGGTCGCGCCGAGGTCCGCGCGGCGCTTTATATGGCAAGCCCTGGTCGGCAGCCGCCACAACCCGGTCCTGCGCGCCTTCTACGACCGCCTGCGCGCCGACCGCAAGGTCGCCCAAGGAAGCGCTCGTCGCTTGCATGCGCAAGCTCCTCACGATCCTCAACGCCATCGTCCGCGTCAAGCACCATGGCAACCAGCACCAGTTCGCCCTTGACCGCCAAAACAATCGCTGACCCCGGAGTGAGGGTTCACCATCGATCCGGTCAGCCATTAATCCGATCAAGGGTTGCGACCGGCACTACCAGCGCGCTTCCTCGCGTCCTTGACCGACGCTGCGATCGGTGCTCTTGAGAGCTGGGACGTGGCGCCGCGTTCCCGGCAGCATCCGGGTTTGGCATGAAATGGCGAAGGTCGATCGCGAGTTTCTCGCCCGCCAGATCGAGCGCGTGATCACCGATCTCGCGACGCTCAAGGACGACGCGATGGTCGTCATGGCGCGCCTCGACCGTATTCGACGCCACCGTGCAAAGCCTGGTCGTCGAGGTCCGCGCGATGCACAGCCGGCTGGTGGTAAAAATAGGTGTCCCTGACATCTTTGCCCGGACGCCCTGGGAGCTCGCGGTGAACATGGGAGATGACAAACCCATCTATCCAGGCGGTTCAAGGGAGCGCGTGAACCGCGCTGGAAACCACGTTAGGGATGGGGCTCCCACCGAAGAGGATTTGGCGATCATAGACCTCTGGAGAGCTGCACACCGCCCTGTCCTCAACACGTTTCAGGCTATCTTGCGAGCCCGGACGCGCGGAACAGATATAGTTGTCGCGCTGAGGCATAAGCGGCGCAATACGATCTTCGGCAAGCTTGCGCGTTTTCCGCGCATGCAGCTTTCGCGTATGGATGACGTCGCTGGATGCCGACTTATCTTTAGGGACATTGCCTCTTTGTATGAATTTCGCGACGCTCTACATCAGGCTCGCTTTAAGCATGGGTTGCGGAACGAGAAAGAGAGATACGACTACATAAAACGATCGAAAAATACTGGATACAGAGGCGTCCATGACATTTATGAATACGACGTCAGGTCCAAGACAGGCGAAAAATACAAAGGCCTTCTCATAGAATTGCAGTATAGGACGATATATCAGCACGCATGGGCTACGTGCGTGGAAGTAGTAGGATTTATAACTGAGAGCCAGCC
>CAWCRU010000006.1:0-341546 GCA_963798075.1 uncultured Alphaproteobacteria bacterium
GCCGATCAGCACGCCCGGCACCACCCCGCCCAAGAACAGCCCGGCGATCGAGACGTTGCCGGTGGCGCCATAGACCACCGCCATGATCGAGGGCGGGATCAGGTTGGCGATGGTCGAGGCGGACGCGATCAGCGCCGCCGTGAAGCCCCGATCGTAGCCCTCGCGGTCCATCTCGGGCGCAATCGTCCGGCTGAGCACGGCGACGTCCGCGGTCGAGCTGCCCGAGATGCCGGCGAAAAACATCGAGAACAACGTCACGACCTGGGCGAGCCCGCCGCGCAGGTGGCCGACGAAGGTCTGGGCGAGCCTGATCATCCGCCGGGTGACGTCGGCCGAGGTCATGAGCTCGCCGACCAGGAGGAAAAACGGCACCGCGAGCAGGGCCTCGACGTCGAGGCCTACGAACAGCTGGCCGACCATCGACGGCATGCTGACCGGGGTGAGGATGGTCGCGGTGAAGACGCCGGCCATCAGGGCGAACGGCACCGGCACCCCGATGTAGCCCAGCACCAGGAACAGCCCGGCCATAACGAACAGCACCCAGCCCGGGTCGAGGATCACAAGGTTGGGCTCCTCATCGTCGGCCGTGCCGGACGGCCGGCGGCCCGATCACGAAGCGGCGGCTGCGGCCGCCCGTCGCAGGGCTCGACCATGGCATGATTGAGGATTCGCCCACAAGAGGACTCGCGCCCCGCCCGCAGGCGCGGCGCCTGTGATCCCGCCGGCCGCAATTGGCTGTTGCCCGGAGCGGGCGCGCGGCGCAAAGCTCGGGGCCCAAGGCTTGCGGCTGGAGGGGCTGCGGGATGGACGTTCGCTTCAGGAACAAGGTCGCGCTGGTGCTGGGCGCCGGCAGCGTCGGGCCGGGCTTCGGCAACGGCAAGGCGACCGCGGTGCTGTTCGCCCGGGCGGGTGCCGAGGTGTTCGGAGCCGATCGCGACGCCGACGCTTTGGCCGAGACCGCGGGCCTGATCGCGGGCGAGGGCGGCTCGTTCGCGGGGCAAGTGGCCGACGTCACGCGGCCCGGCGATCTCGACGTCACGGTCGCCGCCTGCCTCGGGCGCTTTGGCCGGATCGACGTGCTGGTCAACAATGTCGGCGGCTCCGCGCCCGGCGATCCGGTCGCGATGGCCCAGGAGGTCTGGGCAAGACAGCTCGACCTCAATCTCAGCTACGTCTTCCAGAGCTGCAAGCGGGTGCTCCCGATCATGGTCCGCCAGGGCGGCGGCGCGATCATCAACCTCGCCTCGATCGCAGCGCTGCGGTTCTTCGGGCCGGACGTGGTCGCCTATGCCGCGGCCAAGGCGGCGCTGATCCAGTTCTCGCGCGTGACCGCGGTCAGATACGCACCGCAAAACGTGCGCATCAACACGGTGATCCCGGGCCTGATGGACACACCCCTGGTCAAGGCCCGCCTGGTCGGCGAGCGCGGCGGCGGCGATGCCGAGAAGCTGATCGCCGCGCGCCATCGCCAGGTCCCGATGGGCCGCATGGGCGATGGCTTCGACGTCGCCGAGGCGGTCCTGTTTCTCGCCTCCGATGCCGCCAGATACATCACCGCGACCGAGCTGATCGTCGACGGCGGCCTGTCCGCGACCTGCGTCGCGCCCCATCCCGACGCCGACTGAGCGTCAGTCCGCGAAGGCGCGCGAGCCGTCCGGGGTCGGCACGGCGAACGCATTGAGCGTCATCGAAACCAGCGTGTAGTAGCCGAGAATGCCGATCAGATCGACCAGCCCCTCGCGGCCGAGCGCCACTTCCGCCGCGGCGTAGGTTTCCTTTGCAAGCGCCCGCGTCCCGTGCAGCTCGCGGGCGACCGCGTAGACGGCCCGCGCTTTCGGATCGGCAAGCTCGGGCTCGGCGCCGGTCCGGATCGCCTCGATCACGCGCTCGGGAATGCCGGCCGTACGCGCCAGCCGGGCGTGCGCATACCACTCGAATTCTGCCTTCCAGGCACTTCCCGTGACCAGGATCGCGAGCTCGGACAGCTCGGGCGGCAGCGAGCTCTCGAAGCGGGCGTAGGCGCCGAGCTTCTGGGCCCGGTCGGCCAGCCCCGGCGCGTGCAGCCAGACCTTGAGCGGTCCGACCACATGGCCGCGCGGCCCGGCCGCGATCTCGCCGTGCACCCGCCGTTGCTCGGCGGTCATCTGGTCGTGGCGAAGGTCAGGCAAGCGGCTCATCGGCGGCTCCGGCAGGGTCGGCTCGGCCCGCACCGTAGTAAGCCCGCCCCAGGCGTCAGGCTAACGCCGCAGGCAGGCTTTGCAAGGCCGCGCCCGCCCGGTCCCGCGTCCCGACCGCGCCCGACGGAAGGTCAGGAAGACGCCGGGTCGGTTGTGAACACCTGCGCGACCATCCCGTCGAAGCTCACCTCGCTGAAGGGCTTCGGCAGTCGGGGCGTGTCGGCGAAGCGGGCCGGCAGGGTGGCCGCGTCATAGCCGGTCACCAGGATGACGGGGATGCCGCGCGCGATCAGGTCATCGACCAGCGGCAGCGAGACGGCGCCGTTCAGCTTGACGTCCAGGATCGCGCCGTCGAGCCTGGCCGCGAGCGCCAGTTCTCGCGCCTGATCCAGGCGTCCCACCGGCCCGGCGACCGTGCCGGCGCGGTCCTCGACCAGGCGCTTCAGCTCCAGGGCGGCGAGGAAATCATCCTCGACCACCATGATCGTCAGTCCGTCGAGCGATACGGTCATCTCTCTCGTCCTTCATGGCAAGGCGCCATAGCACTTCACTCTTCCGGAAGCGGGAACTCGATCACGCACTCGACGCCGTTGGGATGAAAGGTCAGCTGCGACGTGCCGCCCAGGATGTAGGGCAGGCTGTTCTCGATCACGCGCGCGCCGAACCCCCTGCGCGGAGCGGCGTCCTGGACTTCGAGACCGCGCTCGCGCCAGCGCAGCCAGAGATGGGATCTGCCGTCGCGCGGCTCGGTGCGCCACGTCACCTCGACCCGACCGGACGCGACCGACAAGGCGCCGTATTTGAGCGCATTGGTGGTGAGCTCGTGGATGGTCATGGCCATCGCCTGGGTGTCGCGCGGCGAGAGGCTCACCCAGGGTCCCTGGAGCGTGAACTGGGTGCCCTCGCGGCCGCCGGAGGCTTCGAGCTCGAAGCGCACGAGATCGCCAAGCCGGACCTTGTCCAGCGGACCGGCCACCAGCAGATCCTGGGTGCGCGCGAGCGCCTGCAGGCGCGTATCGAACGCCTTCAGGGCCGGGCCGTTCTTACAGGTCTGGGCCGCGAGCGCCCGCACGTTGTTGAGGATGTTCTTGATCCGGTGCTGCAATTCGCCCATCAGGGCGCCCTGCCGCGCTGCCGCCCGCCGCTCCTCGGTGATGTCGCGGATCGCGAGCAGGATCAGATGCTCGTGGTCGAGCCGGCGGGCGTTCAGCAGCATGACCCGATGGCCAATGCCCTCGAACTCGTGCTCGACCTCGAAGTCGTCGAACCGGCTCTCGCCCGGCAGGATGTCCTCGAGCAGGGTGCGCAGCCGCGCGATCCTCCATTGGCCGTTGCCGAGCTCGTAGATCAGGCGGCCCTCGGTGTCGGCCGGGTCGACGCCGAACGCCTCGTAAAAGGCCGCGTTCGCGGAACGCACGCGCAGGTCCGAACGCAGGACCACGAGCCTTTCGCGGATGCTGTCGATCAGCTTCTCGGCGAATTCGCGGCGTCCCTCGAGGTCGAATAGCAGCTGTTCGCGCTCGGTGATGTCGGCGATCGCCAGCAGGGTGTGCTCGACCGCGCCGCCCCGGACGATGGGGTTGGCACTGAGGAGCATGATCTTGCGGCCGATCCGCTCGAACTCGTGCTCGACCCGGTAGTCCTTCACCGCCTGCTGCCGGCTCCAGACCTCCTCGAGGAGGCACTGCAGCTCGGGGAGGTTCCATTGACCGTTGCCGAGCTCGTACAGCTGGTGTCCGACGGTTTCCTCGGGCGACACCTGAAACTGATCGAGGAACGGCGGATTGGCGAGCTCGACCCGGTGGGCGCCGTCGAGCACCAGCAGCGGTTGGGTAATCGTCGCGACGATCCCCGCCGCCAGCTCGCTGTGGCGGTCCACCCCCGAGGCCGCCGCTTCCGGGACCGCCTGCCCGCTACTGCCTGGATCCGACATCCGACATGGCTCCCCCCAAGAGCGCAGCGGTTCGCGCATGGCTGCGCCGGCATCGTGGACAGTCAACGCGGCTGGCGCCGATTGGTTGCCAGGGCCCGGAAGGTTGCGCGCCCTGGACGGCGCGCGACCCGGCCGACCGCGGCTTGCTTGCCGCGGCGGCGCGGCAAGCCTACATCTCGGACATAGGGCGAGGGCGCGCCTGCCCCCTGGGGAGAGGATCACATGCAAACCGACAACCGGCTGCTCGACGACCTGGCCCGCATGGCGAACGGCGCCCTGAACACGCTCTCGGGCCTGCGCGAGGAGATCGAGAGCCGCGTGCGCGAGCGGGTCGAGCGGATGCTGGCCGACATGGACATGGTGCCGCGCGACGAGTTCGAGGCGGTCAAGGAAGTGGCCCAGAGGGCGCGCGCCGGACAGGAGGATCTGGCGGCCAAGGTCGCCGAGCTCGAGCGCCGCCTGAGCGGGCTGTCGGCGTCCGCGAGCCCGTCCAAGCCAGCGGCCACTCGTCGTCGCTCGGCCAAGGCCAAGCCGGTCGGCGCGTGACCATCGGGCCTGTGGCCCGAGCGGGCGGCCACCTGCCGCCTTGCAGCCCCGTCATCAATTTGGCAGTGTCGTCGGACGGGCCGGAGCGGTCGGCTTGGCCGGTCGTCGGACGGGCGGTCGAACCGTCCGGTACCGGCGGGGCGCTCCGGTGCTCCGGCGGCGCGATCGAGGAGTGCGCCATGGTGTCGTCGCTGAGATCAGAAACCGAGGAGCCCGCCGGCAACCCGGTCGACCTCGTCGAGCAGGTCGCGATCGCCAACGAATGGCCCTTCCACCGCCAGAACGACGACGAGCTGGCGGCCGAGATCAGCGGCCATTGGTGCCAGTACCGGATGTGGTTCTGCTGGCATCCCGAGCTGGCCGTGATGCACCTGTCCTGCGCGCTCGAGATGAAGGTGCCGGCGAACAAGCGCGAGGCGATCTACGCCCTCCTCGCGATGGCCAACGAGAAGCTCTGGCTCGGCCACTTCGACCTCTGGTCGGACGAGAACCTGCCCGTATTCCGCCACGCCCTGCTGCTGCGCGAGGGCGTCAGCGTGAGCAGCGAGCTGATGGAGGACCTGGTCGACATCGCGGTCACCGAGTGCGAGCGCTTCTACCCGGCCTTCCAGTTCGTGATCTGGGGCGGCAGGTCGCCGCGCGAGGCGCTGACCGCGGCGATGCTCGAGACCGAAGGCGAAGCCTGATGGGGGGGCTCGCCGGGCCGCTCCTGCTGGTCGGCTGCGGCAAGATGGGCGGCGCCTTGCTGCAGGGCTGGCTGGCGCACGGGCTGGCGGGCGAGGACGCCTATGTGGTCGAGCCCGAGGCGGCCTTGCGCGAGGCGGTCCGCGAGCGCCACGGCGTGGCGGCCCTCGCCGAGCCCAAGATGCTGCCGACCGAGCTCGCCCCGCGGGCGATCGTGTTCGCGGTCAAGCCGCAGGCAATGGCGACCGTCCTGCCGGCCTACGAGGCGCTGGCGCGGACCGGGGCGGTCGTGCTGTCGATTGCGGCCGGCACGCTGATCGCCCGCTTCGAGGCGGCGTTCGGGGCGAGCACGCCGGTCGTGCGCGCGATGCCCAACACCCCGGCCGCGATCGGTCAGGGGGTCACGGTTCTGTGCGCCAACCGTCACGCAAGCGTCGCTCAAAAAGAGCTCTGCGCGGCCCTGATGGCCGCCGTCGGCGCGGTCGACTGGATCGACGACGAGGAGCTGATGCACGCGATCACCGCCATGTCCGGCGGCGGCCCGGCCTACGTGTTCCTGTTGATCGAGACGCTCGCGCGGGCCGGGATCGCGAGCGGCCTGCCGGCGGAGCTGGCCCGGCCGCTGGCGCGCGCCACGGTTGCCGGCAGCGGCGCGCTGGCGGGCCGCAGCGCCGAGCCGGTCGAGGCCCTGCGCAAGAACGTCACCAGTCCCGGCGGCACCACCCAGGCAGCCCTCGAGGTGCTGATGGCCGAGGGCGGCATTCAGCCCTTGTTCGATCGGGCGATCGCGGCCGGCACGCGCCGCTCGCACGAGCTCGCCTGAGCCCGAGGAGGAGGTCCCATGGCCAAGCAGGATGGAGCGAGGCAGGATCGGACGGAGACGCCGGACCTGTTGGTCGCCGCGTTCGAGCTGATCGCCGAGCACGGCTGGTCCAAGCTGTCGCTGATCGCGCTCGCCAGGCGCGCGGGCGTCCCGCCGGCCGTGGTCTATCGCGAGTTCCCGGGTCGGGGGGCGGTGCTGCGGACCCTCAGCCGGCGCATCGACGAGGCGATGCTCGCGTTCGACGAGGCCGAGCTTGCGGGGCTGCCGCCGCGCGACCGGGTGTTCGAGCTGCTGATGCGCCGGCTCGAGGCGCTGGTGCCGTTTCGGCCCGGCCTCGAGCGCGTGGCGGACGGCGCCCGCTGCGACCCCTGCCTCTTGCTGGCCTCCGCCTGCCGGCTCGAGCGCTCGCTCGCCTGGCTGCAGGACGCGGCCGGCCTGCCCCGCTCGGGTCTGCGCGCCCGGCTCGCGCGCCGCGCGCTCGGCGTCGCCTATCTGCAGACCGTCCGGGTCTGGCTCAAGGACGAGACCGCGGATCTCGGCCAGACCATGGCCGAGCTCGACAAGCAGCTGCGCCGCGTGCAGGCCGTGGCCGGCCTGCGTCCGCCGCGCGCCGGCCGCGCCTCCCAGGCGGAGACGCAGCCCGCCTGAGGCCCGGCATTGCCTGTTCATCATGGTTCAAAGGACACCGCTCATGGCCAAGTCACCGTTCCCCTTCGAGGTCCCCGATCTCACCAAGATGATGGGCGAGTACCAGATCCCCGGCGTCGACTGGTCGGAGCTGATGGCCTCGCAACAAAAGAACCTGCAGGCGCTCGCCAAGGCCAACCAGCTGCTGATCGAGGGCGCCCAGGCGGTCGTGCGGCGCGAGGTCGAGATCCTGCAGAAGGCCATGGCCGAGCTTGCCGAGGCCTCCAAGGAGGCGATCCAGCGGGGCGATCCGAAGGCGCAGGCGAGCAAGCGGCTCGACCTCGCCAGGACCTCGTTCGAGGCCGCGATCTCGAACATGCGCGAGCTCGCCGAGGTCGCCGGCCGCTCCAACCGCGAGGCGCTCGAGGTGATCAATCAGCGCGCGCTCGAGGGCTTCGAGGAGATCAAGCAGGCGATGGCCCGCAAGCGCTGACTTTCGGACGCCCGGATGACGATCGGCTTCGAGGATTTCGCCCGGGTCGACATCCGGGTCGGCAGGGTGATGAGCGCCGTCCTCAACCAGGCGGCAAGGAAGCCCGCCTATGTGCTCGAGGTCGACTTCGGGCCCGAACTCGGGCGCAAGACCACATCTGCACAGCTGACCGAGCTGTACACGGCCGCGCAGCTGGTCGGCCGCCAGGTGGCGGCGGTGGTCAACTTCCCCACCAAGCGGATCGCGGGCGTCAAGTCCGAGGTCCTGGTCCTGGGCTTCCCGGACGCGCAGGGCCGGGTCGTGCTGGTCACGGTCGACCACCCCGTGCCCGATGGCGGCCGTCTCTTCTGACGGGGAAAAAGTGCTGGAGCTCAGACCCTGCTGCGAGCACTGCGGCCAGGACCTGCCGCCCGCCTCGAGCGAGGCCCGGATCTGCTCGTTCGAATGCACCTTCTGCGCCGACTGCACCGACCGGCTGCTGGCCAACGTCTGCCCCAACTGCGGCGGCGGCCTCGTGCCGCGCCCGATCCGGCCAGAGGCCAAGCTCGCGCACTACCCGCCGATCGCCGAGCGCAAGATCAAGCCGGTCGACCCCGCCGTCCATGCGGCCCTCCTCGAGCGCTACCGCGACGTCCCGCCCGAACGGCGCTGAGCGCTTTTCGGTCGGAGAACGGCCGCGACGCCTGGACCCGGCCGGCCTGACCGCAAGGGCCATCAGCCGGTCGGGATGGTGATCACCGGCAGCTGCGGCTGGCCGGTCTTCTGGACGACGTTGAGAAGCAGCATCAGGCCGGTGAACACGCGTTTCGAGGCGTAGTCGCTGTCGTCGACCCAGAACCAGGTCGAGCGGTACTCGACCGCCGCGAAGGCGCCGCCGGGCGAGAACTCCTGGTGCTTGACCAGTAGCGCCGGGATCGTCGAGGCGGGCGCCGGGCCGGTCGGGTAGGTCCGGCCGGCGGCGACGTCGTCATCGGGCACCCCGATGCGCCCGGCCAGACTGTTCAGGATCTCGAACAGCGAGCGGGTATAGACCCGGATTTCGTCGCGCGCGCCGGCGCCGAAGCCGAACAGGATGCGAAAGCTACGGGCAGACGGGTCGAGGCCCAAAAGGTCGATCAGCCGGTGGGCCCGGTCCGGGAACGGCCCGTCCGCCGGGGCGCTGATCAGAAGGTCGGCATTGCGGGCGCCGTCCCGGGTCTCGAAGGCGAAGCCGATCAGGCCATCGCGGCGCAAGGTCGTCAAAAGATCGATCACCTCGATGAAGGCGGGGTCGGCGGGCGTCGCACCCGGGGCATTGGTCGACCAGTTGCGCAGACCGTTGACCGACTGCACGCCGAGGCCGATGACGTCGGTGGGCGCCCCGGCCGCGACCATCGCGAACAGCTCGGACGGCGGGATCGGGGTCAGCATGGCGCGGGCGAAATCCTCGCCGGCGACCGGGGTGTAGGTCACCGTCGGGTTTTCGCTGAACGACCCGCTGGCGCCCAGATTGACGTCGTTGGCGAAGTTGAACGACCGCTCGAAGAACTGGGTGCCGAAGCTGACCGTGCCATTCAGGCTGTAGCCGGCGACCAGCTGGCTCACCGAGACCAGGCTCGGCGTGTCGGCATAGCGCAGCTTGACGATGTTGAGGAGCGCCTCGCGCTTGGTCGCGTCGACGATCGCCTCGGCGAAGTCGACCCGGTCGCGCCGGATCGTGGCCGGGCCCAGGCTGGTGCAGCCCGCGAGGCCGAGCAGACCGAGAGCCAAGGCGAGGCCGAGACGGCCGAACGAGGAGGGCGCCATCACAGCTTGGCCTCGGGCAGGATCTGGCCGCCGTCGACAACGATCGTCGTGCCGGTGATGTAGGCCGCCTCGTCGGAGGCGAGGAAGAGGACCGCGTGCGCCACTTCGCGTGGCGTCCCGAGGCGACCGAGCGGCACCGAGCGCGTCATGGCCAGCGCGTAGTCCTGCGAGCGGTGCAGGGTCAGCGCCTCGGTCACGATGTTGCCGGGCTCGACACCGTTGATCGTGACGCCGAATGGCGCGAGCTCGATCGCGGCGGCGCGGATCAGGCCGTTGATGCCGGCCTTGGAGGCGGAATAGTGGCCGTGGCCCGGACTCGAGACCCTGGGGCCAGTGATCGAGCTGGTCAGCACGATGCGGCCGTAGCGTTGGGCCCGCATCGGCAGGCTCGCGGCCCGGATCGCGAGAAAGCAGCCCCGCAGATTGACGGCCAGGACCTGATCCCACTCGGCCACCGTGATGTCGGTCAGCAAGGTCAGAGGATAAATGCCGGCGTTCTGGACCAGGATGTCGAGCCGGCCGAAGCGCTCGAGCGCCGCCTGCACCAGCGCCTCGACCGAACTCTCGTCGCCGACGTCGGTCGGGAGGAACAGCGTCTCTCCTTGCTGGGACAAGCGTGCGGCGGTCGCGCGGCCTTCGTCCTCGAGCCGGTCGCCGATCGCGACCCTTGCGCCTTCCTCGACCAGCCGCTCCGCGATCGCGGCGCCGATCCCGCGGGCCGCCCCGATCACGACGGCCACCTTGTCCGCGACCCGGCCGGTCATGGCCGCAACCCCGCCGGGCGCGGGCCGAGGATCGACCGGATCCGCTCGGCGATCAGGGCGGGCTCGCCATCCTTGAGGCTCATCGGCCCGAACTGGATGCAGCCGTCGTGGACCGCGAACGGATCGGCGAAGATAGCGGGCGTGCCGGTCTCCAGGCGGTGCATGAGCTCGAGCGCGCCGACGCGCGCCGCCGGCTGGAGCTCGAACGCGACCGCCGGCACTTCGTCTCGAACTTGCAGGCTTACCGCGGTGCCGGCGATCCCGGCGAGGCCGTCGGCCAGCTCCTGCATCAGGCGCAGCCAACGGGCGCGGGGCAGCTGGGCGTCCTCCTCGAGAAACAGCCGGAGCGCGGTCAAAAGGCCCACGATCTCCTCCTTGCCGACCTTGCATGCCCGGCCGATGCCATGCTGCGGCAGGCCCTTGAGGCGGGCCTTGTCGATCAGCTCCTCCGGCGGCGTCCACTGCTCGAAGAAGATGTCGAGATCGAGGTTCTGGAGCGCTGCCGCCATGATCAGATCCCGCCTCCCGCAGAGGATGCCCGAGGCCTGCGGCCCGCCGATCGCCTTGCCGCCCGAGTACGCGACGAGGTCGGCGCCCTCCGCGATGAAGCGGCGGAGGTTGCCGGCCGGCGGCAGTCGGGCGGCGGCATCGACCAGCACCGGCACGCCCGCGGCATGGGCGACCTCGACCACCTCTGCGAGCGCCGGCCGCGCGCCCGCGGCCGCGACCCAGTAAACCAGAGCCGTGCGCTCAGAGATCGCGTCCGCGATCTCCCAGGCCTCGGCATCGCGCACACCGGCGCCGGCGTAGCGATCGGGCAGCCCGACCTCGACCAGCCGGACGCCGGCGGCGCGCAGCGCATGGTCGTAGAGGTTGCGCTGGCTGCGCATGATCACGACCTCGTTCGCCATGCCGGTCGTGTCGGGCAGGCGGTTCATGCGCCCGGGTTCGAGCCCGGTCACGCAAGCGGCGGTGCCAAGCAGCAGGCCGGCGGCGGCACCGGAGGTGACGTAGCCCGCCTCGGCGCCAGTCGCGTCCGCGACGATCGCGCTCGCCCGCGCCTGCAGGACCGCGATGTCGACGCAGTGCCGAGAGGCTTCGACCATGGCTTCGGCGACCTCGGGCCGCATGATCCCACCCGAGAGCCGGGTCGAGGGCCCCTTGGCGTTGATGATGGTCGGCACGCCCAGACGCGCATAAATATCGGTCATGCCCCCGCCCGCCTGATTTAAGTTCCGTTAGCACCCGGACCGTAAGCTCGGCTGTCGATCCGGATTCGGGCATACCATATCAGCGTCTGGTGCTTCGACCTTGCCGTTGCCTGCCGTCAATGGGGACAGAGCCATGCACAAGAACGTCGTGATCGCCGGTTACGCCCGCTCGCCGTTCCACTTCGCGCACAAGGGTGCGCTCACCAGGGTCCGCCCGGACGAGCTTACCGCCGAGGTGATCGCGGCCCTGATCTCGAGGAGCGGGGTCGAGCCTGCGGACATCGAGGACGTGATCGTCGGCTGCGCCTTCCCCGAGGGCGAGCAGGGCATGAACATGGCCCGCCTGGTGGCGCTGCTGGCCCATCTGCCGATCTCGGTCGCGGGCACCACGGTCAACCGCTTCTGCGGCTCCTCGATGCAGGCGATCCACATGGCGGCCGGCGCGATCCAGCTCGATGCGGGCGACGTGTTCGTCTGCGCCGGGGTCGAATCGATGACCCGGGTCCCGATCGGCGGCTACAATCCCTTGCCGAGCCCGAAGCTGGTCGAGGACTATCCCCAGGCCTACGACAGCATGGGCATGACCGCCGAGAACGTCGCAAGGCAATACCAGATCACGCGCGGTGCTCAGGAGGCCTTCGCGGTCGAAAGCCACCGCAAGGCCGCAGCCGCGCAGGCCGAAGGCAAGCTCGCGGCCGAGATCGTGCCGATCAAGCGCAACGGCGGGCGGGTCGAGGCCGACGGCTGCATCCGCCCGGAGACCAGCGAGCAGGCGCTCGCCAACCTGAAGCCCGCGTTCGACGAGCACGGCACGGTCACCGCCGGCACGTCCTCGCCCTTGACGGACGGCGCGGCCGCCGTAATCGTCTGCACCGAGGACTATGCCATGAAGCATGGGCTCAAGGTGCTGGCCCGCATCCGGAGCGTCGCGGTCGCGGGCTGCGCGGCCGAGATCATGGGCATCGGGCCGGTCGCCGCGACGCGCAAGGCGCTGGCGCGCGCCGGGCTCGAGATCGGCGACATCGAGGTGGTCGAGCTCAACGAGGCGTTCGCCTCGCAGGCGCTGGCCTGCGTGCGCGACCTCGGCATCGATCACCGAGGTGCTCAACATCGACGGCGGCGCCTTGGCGCTGGGCCATCCGCTCGGCGCCACCGGCGCCCGGATCACCGGCAAGACCGCAGCGCTGCTCAAGCGCGAAGGCCGGCGCTTCGGGCTTGCGACCCAGTGCATCGGCGGCGGCCAGGGGATCGCGACCGTGCTGGAGGCGATCTGATGGCGATCTCGAAGGCGGCGGTGATCGGGGCGGGCGTCATGGGCTCCGGGATCGCCGCCCAGATCGCCAACGCCGGCGTCCCGGTCCTGCTGCTCGACATCGTCCCCAAGGGTGCAAGCGACCGCAACGCGCTTGCCAAAGGTGCCCTCGAGCGCATGGCCAAGGCCGATCCCGCGCCCTTCATGAGCCGGCAGGCGGCAAAGCTGGTCACGCCCGGCAACCTCGAGGACGACCTCGAGAGGCTCGGCGACGTCGACTGGATCGTCGAGGCCGTGGTCGAGAAGCTGGACGTCAAGCGGGCGCTCTACGCCCGGCTCGAACGGGTGCGCAAGCCCGGCACCGTGGTCTCGTCGAACACCTCGACCCTGCCGCTTGCCAAGCTCACCGAGGGCCTGCCGACGAGCTTCCGGCGCGACTTCCTGATCACGCATTTCTTCAACCCGCCCCGCTACATGCGCCTGCTCGAGGTGGTCGCGGACCCGGACACGAGGCAGGACGCGGTCGAGGCGATCTCGGCCTTCGCCGATCACCGGCTCGGCAAGAGCGTGGTCAGGGCCAAGGACACACCGGGCTTCATCGCCAACCGGATCGGCAGCTACTGGATGCAGGCGGCGTTCTGCGCGGCGTTCGAGATGGGCCTGCCGGTCGAGGAGGCGGACCTTGCCATGGGCCGCCCGCTCGGCATCCCCAAGACCGGTATTTTCGGACTGGCCGACCTGGTCGGCATCGACCTTTTGCCGCATGTGGCCGCGAGCCTGCGCGCGGCGCTGCCGGCCTCCGACCCGTTCCACGAGGTCGACCAGCCGTTTCCCCTGATCACGAAGCTGATCGAGACCGGCTACACCGGACGTAAGGGCAAGGGCGGCTTCTACCGGCTCGCCAAGGGCAACGGCCAGCGGGTCAAGGAGGCGATCGATCTCGCGACCGGCGAGTACCATACCGCTGCGAAGCCACGGCTGGAGGGGGTCGATGCCGCCAGGGACGGCGGGCCGCGGGCGCTGTTCGAGGCCGACGAGCCGGCCGCGCGCTACGCCTGGCAGGTGATGCGCGGGACGCTCGCCTATGCCGCCTCGCTGGTGCCCGAGATCGCCGACGACATCACGGCGGTCGATCGGGCGATGCGCCTCGGCTACAATTGGAAATGGGGGCCGTTCGAGCTCCTCGACCGCATCGGCCCCGCCTGGTTCGCCGGGCGTCTGGAGGAGGAAGGCCTGCCGGTCCCCCCGCTCCTGCGCGCGGTCGGGAACAAGACCTTCTACACGGTCGAGGGCGGACGCCTGCAGCATCTGACGCTCGAGGGCGACTACGCCGACGTGGTCCGGCCCGAGGGCGTGCTCCTGCTGGAGGACGTCAAACGGCAGAACCGGCCGGTGGCCAAGAATGGCGCCGCCAGCCTCTGGGACATCGGCGATGGCGTCGCCTGCCTCGAGTTCCATAGCAAGATGAACGCGCTCGATGGCGACACGCTCGATCTGATCGACAAGGCGATCGGGGTCGTCGCCAAGGACTTCAAGGCGCTCGTGATCTATAACGAGGGCAGCAACTTCTCGGTCGGCGCCAACATCGGCCTTGCCCTGTTTGCCGCCAACGTCGCGGTCTGGCCGATGGTCGAGGACCTGGTCGCCAAGGGCCAGAAGGTCTACCGCAAGCTCAAGCACAGCCCGTTCCCGGTGGTCGCGGCCCCCTCGGGCATGGCGCTCGGCGGCGGCTGCGAGGTCTGCCTCAATTCCGATGCCATCCAGGCGCATGCCGAGACCTACATCGGCCTCGTCGAGGTCGGCGTCGGCGTGATCCCGGCCTGGACCGGCTCGACCGAGCTTCTTACTCGTTGGGTTCAGAACAAGAAGCGCCCAAAAGGGCCGATGCCGCCGCTCGTTCAGACCTTCGAGACCATCGGCATGGCGAAGGTCGGAAAATCCGCGTTCGAGGCCAAGGAGCTGCTGTTCCTGCGCGAAGGCGACGGCATCACCATGAACCGCGACCGGCTGCTGGCGGACGCCAAGGCCAAGGCGCTCTCGCTGGTCGAAGGCTACCAGGCACCCGAGAAGAGCGAGATCTCCCTGCCCGGCCCCAGCGGGCGTCTCGCGCTCCAGATGGCAGTCGATGCGCTCCGGCTGAAGGGCGTCGCCACGCCGCACGACGAGGTCGTGGCGGGGCGGCTCGCCTTCGTGCTCTCGGGCGGCGAGACCGACATCACGGAGACCATCGGCGACGACGATCTGCTCAAGCTCGAGCGCCAGGCCTTCATGACGCTCGTCAAGCAGCCGGCGACGCTCGCCCGCATCGAGCACATGCTCGACACCGGCAAGTCGCTGCGAAACTGAGGCTCCCACGCGACCATCCCTGCGACTTGGCTGCGGAGGCAGACTAATGATGACTTCGTGCGGTATGACCTACTCGGGTCCGGGAAGGGTCGCGATCTGCCGGATGGCTTGGGGCTTTCCAGCAGGCTTCAGAATGTACAAGCCGCTGGCGCCCGGGAAATGGTTTCACAGCGTCGATTACCCTGAGTATTACGAGCGTTATCAGAAGCAGCTCGACAAGCTCGATTCCGAGCGCGTACTTGAGGAGCTCAAGACTCTAGCTGCTTCGCACGAGCCCGTGTTACTTTGCTGGGAAAGGCCGCCACTGCACCGGGAGAACTGGTGCCACCGCGCACTTGTCGCCCGGTGGTTCTGGGAGACCCTCGGCTTGGAGGTCAAAGAGAGATACCACGGCAAGCACAAGAGCCCGCACTGGGCGAAGGTGCCGCCATCAACAACGGGAAGGGCGAAGCCCACACCGCCGGCCCCGCGCACAGCGCGGCAGTCGGAGGCACGCGCATGACCGTCTACCGGGCGCCGCAGCGCGACATGCGCTTCGTCCTGCACGAGTTGCTCGGGGTCGAGCGGCTGGCGGAGCTGCCGGGCTACGAGGAGGTTTCCGGAGAGCTCGTCGATCAGGTGATCGAGGAGGGGGCGAAGCTCTGTGAGAACGTGCTGTTTCCGATCAACCGCACGGGCGACGCCGCGGGCTGCGTCTACGAGAATGGCGTCGTGCGCACGCCGGAGGGCTTCAAGGAGGCCTATGATGCCTTCGTCGCGGGCGGCTGGACGGGGCTCGCGGCGGCGCCCGAATATGGCGGCCAGGGCCTCCCCAAGACCGTGAAGTGCGTGCTCGACGAGATGGTCTGCTCGGCCAATCTCGCGTTCAGCACCTACCCGGGGCTCTCGGGCGGCGCCTATCACGCGATCTCGCTGCACGGCCGCGACGAGCTCAAGGTCCGCTATTTGCCCAAGCTCGCCGAGGGCCGCTGGAGCGGCACGATGTGCCTGACCGAGCCCCAGTGCGGCACCGACCTCGGCCTGATCCGCACGCGCGCCGAGCCCGCGGGCGATGGCAGCTTTGCTCTCACCGGCACCAAGATCTTCATCTCGGCGGGCGAGCACGATCTATCCCAGAACATCATCCACCTGGTGCTCGCCCGCCTGCCCGATGCACCCAAGGGGATCAAAGGCATTTCCTTGTTTCTCGTGCCCAAGTTCCTGCCGAAGGAGGACGGCGAGGCAGGGCCGCGCAACGGCGTCATGTGCGCCGGCATCGAGCACAAGATGGGGCTCTCGGGCTCGGCGACCTGCGTGATGAATTTCGATGCCGCGACCGGCTGGCTGCTCGGCGAGCCCCATCGCGGCATGCGGGCGATGTTCACGATGATGAACGATGCCAGGCTCGAGGTCGGCATCCAGGGCTTAGGCGTCGCCGAGACCGCCTATCAGAGTGCTGTCGCCTACGCCCGCGAGCGCCTCCAGGGCCGGTCGTTGACCGGCGCGAAGCAGCCGGACCAGCCGGCCGATCCGATCCTGGTCCACCCGGACGTCCGGCGCATGCTGCTGACGATGCGCGCCACGACCGAAGGGGCGCGCGCGCTCGCCTACTGGACCGGCATGGCGATCGATCGCGCGAGCCGCGAGCCCGACCCGGCCGCGCGTCAGGCGGCCGACGATCTGGTGGCGTTGATGACCCCGATCATCAAGGCTTATTTCACCGACCAGGGCTCGGCCGTGACCAACCTCGGCGTCCAGGTCATGGGCGGCCACGGCTACATCCGCGAGCACGGCATGGAGCAGCTGGTGCGCGATGCGCGCATCACCCAGCTCTACGAGGGCGCCAACGGCATTCAGGCGCTGGATCTGGTCGGCCGCAAGCTCCCGTCCCACTACGGCCGTCTTCTTCGAACTTTCTTCCACCCGGTCATGGCGTTCATCGAGCGGCACCAGAGCGATGCCGCCCTCGCCGAGTTCGTGCTGCCGCTCGCCAAGGCGTTCGCGCGCCTCCAGCAGATCACGCTGCACGTGGCCCAAGCGGGCCTCAAGGACCCGGACGAGGCGGGCGCCGCGTCCTCGGACTATCTCCGCCTGTTCGCGCTGGTCGCGATGGCCTTCATGTGGGCGCGCATGGTAGAGGTCGCGCAGGCGAAGCTCGCGGCCGGCGCCGACGGCGACGCGTCCTTCTACGAGGCCAAGATCCGGACCGCCCGCTTCTTCATGGCCAAGCTCCTGCCGGAGAGCGGCGCCCTGTTCGCCCAGATCATGGCCGGCGGCGCGCCCGTGATGGACTTCGAGAACGCCGCCTTCTAGCTGTCACCGAGCGCCGCCAGCATGCGCTCCCGATGCGCACGCTGCTGGCCCCATCCTGCTCATCCCGCTCGGGCTCGCTCCGGCGGCCGCCTGTCAGCACGCGCCGGGCCGGGCCGATTACGCCATCCGCCACGCGATCTATGGCGAAATCGGACGCCACGTGATCACCTTCGCCTGCGAGGGCGACCGGCTGATCGTCGAGACCCGTGTCAACAGCGAGGTCGATGTCCTCCGAATGCCGGTGTTCCGGCGCGAGGCGCGCTGTCGCGAGGTCTGGAAGGACGGCAGCCTGCTCGCCTTCGACAGCCGCTTCGAGGACAACGGTAAGGTCTTCGAGGTCCACGCCAAAGCGAATGGCGAGCGCAGGATCATCGAAGGCCAGGACGGCCCCGTCGAGGCGCCGGCGACGGTGGTCTCGAACCATTCCTGGAACGGCGCCGCGGTGCTTCGGCCGCTGTTGTTCAAGACCCGCACCGGCCAGCTGCAGAAGGTGCGGGAGGCCCGGCCGGCGAGGACAGGATCACCGTCGGAGAACACGCGATCAGCGCGCAGAAGTACCGCCTGAGCGGCGATCTCGAGCGCGAGCTGTGGTACGATCGAGACGGCAACTGGCTGCAGTCGCGGCTCGCCTGCCAGGGCAAGGCGATCACGCTCACCCGGCAATAGGCGCGCAAGGTCTGCCCGCGCGGGCGCCGCCAGGCTGCAAGCGCCGCACTGGAGCCCCGCATGCGCCTCGCGAGCCTGGTCCTCGGCCTGCTCCTGGCTGCGGGCGCCGCCCGGGCGGTCGAGGCCGTGCCCGGCGTCTACCATTACCGGATCCACCACCAGATCTTCGGCGACATCGGCGAGCACCAGATCACGGTCAGCCGCGAGGCCGGGACGGTCGTGGTCGAGCATGCCGCGCGCCTCGCGGTCAAGATCCTGGCCTTCACCGCTTTCGAGCGCCAGTCCCACTATCGCGAGGTCTGGCGGGGCGAGCGCCTGATCGCGTTCGACGGCGTGACCATGGACAATGGCGAGCGCTTCGAGGTCAGCGCGCGGGCAGAGGGCGACCGTCTGATCATCGAGGGCAGGGCCGGTCGGATCGAAGCGCCCGCGATGACCGTCCCCAGCCAGCCGTCGCTCGCGGCCGCGGCCCTGCGCACGACCTTCATGGACATCCGGACCGGCGCGCTGCTCGAGGCGCGAGTGACCCCCGCCGGCCATGCGACCCTGCGGCTCGGGAGCGGCCCGGTCGAGGCCGAGAAATACGAGGTCGCGGGCGCCCTCCAGCAGGAGGTCTGGTATGACGCTGCCGGGGTCTTCGTGCAATGGCGCCTCTGGCGCCAGGGCGCTGCGATCACGCTGGCGCGGGAGTGACGCTCCAAAGGCTCACCTGCCGCGGCGCGAGCCTCCATCCGGATCAATCCGAGCCGCGGATTGATCCCGATTGAGCCGCCGCCCGGCTTCCGCCTCCATCGGCGGACGCAGGCCAGATTACTCAAAAACGGCGCATCTTCGTCTTCGAGCGTCGCATCCATGCGGCACTTGTGTAGCCTTTTTTACTTGTCCGGGCCGGCGATCACGAGCCGGCGTGAGAGCATCAATCAATTGATCTCAACGCTGATGCCGAATCTGGAGGCACCGGCCACGAGGCAGCGAAAATTCTGGCCCTGTCTGGCCGCCTCCATTGATCCTCCATGGAGGATCAATCCAACGCCATGCGCCCCCCTGACCAAAAATGCGCCAGGTGACGCATCGACGGGGCCGCCCGGCGGAGAGGCTCGCCCGACTTCGGGCTGCCCATCGACCGCAACCGCAGCATCCCGCCCGAATGGCCTGAGTCCTTTTCGACGCGAGAAAGACTCGCGACCCTGGGCATCGGCCGGTCCGACCCGCATCGTCGGATGGACGCCGGCGGCGGCTGCATGCCATAGTGCGCCGATTGACGCCGGACAGCTCGAGCGCCGCCTGTGGTTGCGAGAAAGCCGAACGAGACGCAGGCCAAGGGCCGGACCGCCTGGTCCGCGCTCTGGAAGGAGCTGCGCGACGAGCCGGTCTACGTCGCGGCCTACAAGTTCGCCAAGGAAGTCCTCGGCGAGACCATCCGCCAGATCCCGGTGCTTGGACCGCTCATCATGGGCGGCCTCGCGGCCGCGGAATCGCTGGCGGGAGAGTTCGCCGAGCCTGACCCGCGAGCGGCGGCGACCGTCGAGGCGTTGGTGGCGACCCATCGCCGCGAGCTCGACTTCCGCGAAGAGCAGCTGGCCGTCAAAGATGCGCAGATCCGATCCAACCCGCGCCGGGTCGCCCGACGCGCCGCTCGAGATCACCGCCGCCGAGACCGACCTGGAGCTGGGCGACCCGACCCGCGCCCGCGCCTTCTACGCCGCGCTCTGGCAAAGCGAGGCGACCCGCGGCAGAGCCGCCAACCGCAAGGCCGCCCAGGCCGCCCGTTACGTCGCAGCCCTCGACGCCCTGAGCGATAGCGCCAGGGCACTGCTCGCCAGCCGGAGCGCCACCGAGCTCGATCCCGACGATCCGGAGGGCTGGCTGCTCCATGCCTCCCTCCTCCAGCGCACGGGACAGAGCGATGCCGCTCGCGAGGCCTACCAGCAAGCGCTCGACCTCGCCGACCCGGGGCGCAATCCATCGATCGTCCTGATCGCCCATTGCGGTCTTGGCGACATTGCCATCCGTCAAGGGACCTCGCCGAGGCGGCGGTGCACTTCGACCAGGCGTTCGCGATCACCAGGCGCCTGGTCGACGCCCGCCCGGACGATCCCGTGTCGCTTCGGAATCTCTCGGTCAGCTACGACCGCATCGGCGACGTTCGGGTCGCCCAGGGCGATCGCGCGGGCGCGCTCGAAGCCTTCGAGCAGGGCCGCGCCATTGCCGACAAGCTCGCGGCCCGCGACCCCAACAACGCCGAGTGGCAGCGCGACCTCTCGGTCAGTCTGAACAAGATCGGCGACGTTCGGGTCGCCCAGGGCGATCGCGCGGGCGCGCTCGAAGCCTTCGAGCAGGGCCGCGCCATTGCCGACAAGCTCGCGGCCCGCGACCCCAACAACGCCGAGTGGCAGCGCGACCTCTCGGTCAGTCTGAACAAGATCGGCGACGTTCGGGTCGCCCAGGGCGATCGCGCGGGCGCGCTCGAAGCCTTCGAGCAGGGCCGCGCCATTGCCGACAAGCTCGCGGCCCGCGACCCCAACAACGCCGAGTGGCAGCGCGACCTCTCGGTCAGTCTGAACAAGATCGGCGACGTTCGGGTCGCCCAGGGCGATCGCGCGGGCGCGCTCGAAGCCTTCGAGCAGGGCCGCGCCATTGCCGACAAGCTCGCGGCCCGCGACCCCAACAACGCCGAGTGGCAGCGCGACCTCTCGGTCAGCTACGAGCGCATCGGCGACGTTCAGAGCGCGAAGGGCGATCAGGGCGGCGCGCTCAAGGCCTACCAGGACAGCCTCGCCATCCGAGAGAAGCTCGCCGCGCAGGACCCCGGCAACGCCGGCTGGCAGCGCGATCTGATCGTCTCGCACTGGAGGCTCGCCGATCTGGCCGAGCAGCGACGCGAGCCGGCGGAGGCCCGACAGCACTGGCAGGCCGCACTCAGGATTGCCAAGGAGCTGAATACGAGCGGCCGGTTGGCACCCACCGATGCGTATTTCGTCGGGACGATCGGGGAACGGCTCGCGCAGCTGGGCCAAGCGGCGCGGTGATGGGGGCGGTCGACGCTGGTGGTCCTCGGGTCAGGCCCGAGGATGACACTGAGGAGTGTGGCTCGGCGCCCGCTTGGGCCGCAGGTGAAATTCCGGCACCGTGCCGCTGGCCTCGGCGACCCGGAGCAGGGTGCGCAGGCTCGGCAGGGTGCGGCCGCTCTCGAGGCGGGCGACGAACGGTTGGTTTGGAATGTTAGTGATGACCAGAGCGGCGCAGAAGGCCAAAGAAAAATGGGCACTGAGCAGCGTTTTGGAGATTCTCGGCTGCCAGGTCCCGATCGTAGACGGACCGGAACCTCCGGACCTCGTAATCGAACTAAACGGTCGGAAGATTGGAGTGGAGATCACCCGTTATCAGGAAGACACGCCAGCATCCCCCGCCAAACACTCCCGACCGGTGGTCGAGGCGAGCTGGCAGCAGGACACCTCCATCTACCGAATTTTTTGGCGAGGACGGGGTCGCAGGGTGGTGCGCGCGCGAGGAGGTCGTCGATTGCGCTTGGCTTGATGGGCGGTGGCCGGCGCTTGGGGTGGGCCGCTGGATCGTCAGGCGAGGGCTGGCTGGCGTTCCAGCCAGAGCAGGCGGCGCATGTTGTGGACCAGGTTGGCGAGGCCGATCTTGGTCGTGGCCCGGGCGAGGCCAATGGTCCGGACGAAGAGGCCCATCCTGGCCTTCTGCTCGGCGAAGACGTGCTCGATCGGGGCGCGGACCGCCGACTTCTTCGCATTGGCCCGGGCGGTGCGCGCCGCCATCGGCCGGCCCGCCGGCTTCTTGCGGTGGATGTGGCTTTTCAGCATCCGCTGGCGCAGGAGCTCCTCGTTCTTCTTCGAACGGTAGCCGGTGTCGGCCCAGACCGCGCTCGCGGTGTTGCCGGGATCGAGCAGATCGGCCAGCCGGGCTCCGGCATGGGCGGCGGCGTCGGTGACCAGCCAGCGGCGGATCAGCCGGTGGCGGCGATCGGCGCTGATGTGGTTCTGGTAGCCGAACTCGGGAATCGCGAGATCAACCAGCGGTGTTTCGCCGGCGCGGGGCTTCGCCTTGGTCGTCTTGACGGTCCAGCGCGCATCGCGATCCTTCTGGCTGAGCTTGGCCGGCTTGGCCTGCCAAGCCTCTGGCACGCGGCCTTCCTTGAGCGCCTGCTTCTCGGCCCTGGTGTTGCGCTGCCTGGGCGCGGCGACGATGCTCGCGTCGACCAGTTGCCCGGACATCGCGAGGTAGCCTTGGGCGCGGAGCTGCTGGTCGAACCGGGTGAACAGGGCTTCGATCGCGCCAGCCTTGGTCAGCGCCTCACGGAAGGTCCAGATGGTGTTCGCATCCGGCACCGGATCGCTGAGCCCGAGGCCGAGGAAGCGCATCCAGGTCAGCCGGTCGCGCAAGTAGAACTCGGTGCGCTCGTCGGACAGGTTGTTCTGGGTCTGCAGGATCAGGACCTTGAACATCAGGACGTGGTCGAACGGCGGCCGCCCGCCCTTCGACCGGTCGGCGCGGGGCACGGCGCGCTCGAGCTCGGGCCGGAACAGCTCGAAGTCGATCACCGCCGCTAGCCGTTCGAGATCGTCACCCTTCTTTGACAGACCCGCCAGCCGGTCCTCGACGTCGAACATCCCAACCTGCGGCGCCATCCGATCCTCCCTGCGACCCACGCCGCAGTAGATCACATCACGCCCCTCTCGCCCAGGTTTTTGGGGGTGTCCAGCAGTTTCGCCAGCGGGCCATGACGATCGTTCAAACTCGACCGGAGGTGCAAGGCGTCAGCGTTTTGCTGAGCTTTTGTCCGTTAGAGATCCCGCCCAAACAGGAGTGGGATCGGTTTATCGACGAGGTCGTGAACTTCGTTGACACGAAGCGGCATGAACTCGGTCTAGAACACAAGGGCTATATTAGCTGGGAGACCGGCTCTCCGCTGTTGCGACGGTACCTTAATTCAATCAGCCTAGCTGTACATGGCAAATACGCTGATTGGAGTTGGAATGGCACTAGTGGTTGGATCGGACCGCCAGCCGATGCCCGCGTGCAAGCGATCCTAGCGAAGAAGGCAACAAAGAATTATCCTCCTGGTTACGATGAGCTATGGCTGATCATCTATGGCGGCGCAGCCATTTCCCGGACGTTTGTGGTGTCCGATGTGGCTGAACTGCAGGTCATGACCTCCGCCAATGCGGAACTGGCAAAAGCGCCATTCGATGTGGTCGCCCTCTGGGACCCGTTTCGACCCCATGTGTATTATGAGTGGACGCGGACTTAAAGCTGGCGGGCCCGATCGCAGACCAGGTAAGAGAAGCACCTTCCGCGATCGTCGCTTGGGCAGGACGACACGGTTTCAGCCCTGCTCGAAGAAGGCCTCGATCTGGCGGAGGTGCCAGACGCCGAGCGGGTCGTGGAAGCCGAGGTGGCCGCCGCTCTTGGGCAGGAGGGGCGTGAGGTGGGGCTCGCTCGACCATTGGCGGGCAAGATAGGGGTCGGCCGGGACGAAGGGGTCGTCCTGGGCGTGGATCAGGAGGGTCGGGACCTTGATGCCGCTAAGGAAATGCTGGCTCGAGTTGGCGCCGTAGAAGGCCTCGGCGCCGGCGTAGCCGTGGCGGGGGGCGGTGAAGTCGTCGTCGAGCTGCCAGAGCGTGTCGGCGCTGAGGATCGCCTTGCGCTCGGTCTCGGTCAGCGCGGCGCCCTGGCCAGTGCAGTTGCGCTTCAGGTGGGTCAGGATGTAGCGGTGATAGAGATAGTTGCGCCAGCGCATCAGCGAGCGGCAGCTGTGCGCGAGATCGAGCGGTGCCGAGACCGTGGCGGCGCGGCGCACCGGGCCGTTGCTGCCGGTCTCGCCCAGATATTTGAGCAGCAGGTTGCCGCCGAGCGAGAAGCCGATCGGCATGACGCCGTGGCGCAGCAGCTTCGGGTCGAGCCGGTCGAGCAGGGCGCCGAGATCGTCGGTGCGGCCGGCGTGATACTGCTGGCGGCAGAAGCGGCGCGACGGGCCGGCGCCGCGCTGGTTGACCCGGAGCACGGGATAGCCGCGCGCGAGGAAATAGGCGGCGGCGAGCACCATGTAGCAGCTGCTCTCGGAGCCGGAGATGCCGTGGAGCAGGAGCACGAGCGGCCGCGCGCGCAGCTCCTGCGGCAGATGCAGGGAGGCGACCAGGCGATCGCCGCTGCCGTCCTTGAGCCGCACCACGAGCCGGCGGGCCGCCCGGCAGGGCAAGGCGTGATCGACGCTCAGCGCGTAATTGCGAATGGTCTGCAGGTCGCCGCCCCACCAGGGCAGGGCAGGATTGAACTCGGACAAGGACATACCAGCCACTCTCACGGCATTTCCTCCGTCCAGCGACCCCGAGAGGTCGTTGTACCGGCCTCCTCGTCTGCCTTCCTGTTACCTAGCACACAGTTTGCGGCAATTTTTGGACAGAACAAGGTAAGTTTATCTACATTCTACGGGATATGAGCGGCGACCGTCCTGGAGTACGGCGGCGAGCGGCGCCCGTCCTAACCAGTAGCTGAGCTCCGCGGGGCGTTGAATCCGCCAGAGCGCAAGGTCGGCGCGCCGGCCGGGCGCGAGGGTGCCGCGATCGGCGAGCCCGAGGGCCCGCGCCGCGTTCCGGGTCACGCCTGCGAGCGCCTCCTCCGGGGTCAGGCCGAAGAGCGTGCAGCCCATGTTGAGGACCGCGAGCAGCGAGAGGACCGGCGAGGAGCCGGGGTTGCAGTCGGTCGCGAGCGCGATCGGCACGCCGTGCCGGCGCAACGCCTCGACCGGCGGCCGCCGGCTCTCGCGCAAGGTATAGAAGGCGCCGGGGAGCAGGACCGCGATCGTGCCGGCGGCGGCCATGGCCCGGACGCCCTCCTCGCTCGCGTATTCCAGATGATCGGCCGAGAGCGCTCCGAAGCGGGCGGCGAGCGCGGCACCCCCCAGATCCGAGAGCTGGTCGGCGTGCAGCTTGACCGGCAGGCCGTGGTGCAGGGCCGCCTCGAACACGCGCGCGACCTCGGGGGGCGTGAAGGCGATGCCCTCGCAAAACGCGTCGACCGCGTCCGCGAGGCCTGCTGCCGCTGCCGCCGGCAGCATCCGGTCGCACACGAGGTCGAGATAGCCGGCGCGGTCGGCCGCGTAGTCGCGCGGCAGGGCATGGGCGCCGAGGAAGGTCGTGCGGACCTCGATCCCGGGCGAGCGTCCGAGCCGGCGCGCGACCTCGAGCATGCGAAGCTCGCTCGCGAGATCGAGGCCATAGCCGGACTTGATCTCGACCGTGGTCACGCCGTCCGCGCGCAAGAGGTCGAGCCGCCGCCGTGCGGTCTCCTCGAGGGCCTCGGCGCTGGCCGCGCGGGTCGCCGCGACCGTGCTGGCGATGCCGCCGCCCGCGCGCGCGATCGCCTCGTAGGAGACGCCCAGCAGGCGCTGCTCGAACTCGGCCGCGCGGTCGCCCGCGAACACCAGATGGGTGTGACAGTCGATCAGGCCCGGCGTCAGCCAGCCGCCCTGGCCGTCGATCAGGGCGCCGGCATCGCGATGCGGCAGGTCGGCCTCGGCGCCGACCCAGGCGATCTGCCGGTCCAGGACCGCGAGCGCCCCGTCCGCGATCGCGCCGAACGCGCCCTGACCCTCGATCATGGTGGCGAGATGGACGTTGGTCCATAAGCTGTCCCAGGTCGGCATGGTCAGGAACTCCCAGGCTCCAGGCCCGGCGCGATGGCAGCCGAGGCCGAAGCCGGCGTCAAGCCGGTTGACCTGGGAGTGACAGCTGAGTAACGCCCGATGGTCGAGACCGTTCCTGGAGCCGCCATGACCGTGCTGTGGGCCGAGACCGCCTTGCTGCCCGACGGCTTTGCCGCCGGCGTCCGGCTCGAGATCGACGCCGGCGGCGACCTCGCTGCGGTCCGGGCCGATTCCAGCGCGGCCGGGGCGGAGCGGCTCGCGGGCGTCGTGCTGCCGGGCATGCCGAACCTGCACAGCCACGCGTTTCAGCGCGCCATGGCGGGGCTCGCCGAGCGCCAGGGGGCGGACGAGGCGTCGTTCTGGAGCTGGCGGGCGGTGATGTACCGCTTCCTCGAGCGGATCGGCCCGGACGAGCTTGCCGCGATCGCAGCCCAGCTCTACGTCGAGATGCTGGAGGCGGGCTACACCGCGGTCGGCGAGTTCCACTATCTCCATCACCAGGCGGACGGCAGCGCCTATGCCGATCCCGCCGAGCTGTCGCAGGCGATCCTTGCGGCCCAGCGGCAGGCCGGTATCGGCCTCACCCATTTGCCGGTGCTCTACCAGGCGGGCGGCTTCGGCGGCGCGTCGCCGGACCCGGGCCAGCGCCGTTTCCTTCACGATCTGGATGGTTTTGCCGTGCTTTTGGAGCGTCTGCGGCGGGATTTCGCGGGCGATCCGAACCTCCGCCTGGGCCTGGCGCCGCATTCGCTGCGCGCCGTGCCCGACCGGGCGCTGCTCGCGGCGCTGGCGATCCTGGAGCGGGTCGACCCGCAGGCGCCGGTCCACATCCACGTCGCCGAGCAGGTGCGCGAGGTGCGCGATTGCCTGGCCTGGTGCGGCCGGCGTCCGGTCGCCCATCTGCTCGAGGTGGCGCCGGTGGGACCGCGCTGGTGCCTGATCCACGCGACCCACATGGACGACGACGAGGTCCTGGCGCTCGCCCGCAGCGGCGCGGTCGCCGGCCTGTGCCCGACCACCGAGGCCAACCTCGGCGACGGCCTGTTCAGCCTCGCGGCCTTCCTGGAGGCGGGCGGCCGGTTCGGCATCGGCTCCGACAGCCACGTCTCGATCAGCCCGGTCGAGGAGCTGCGCTGGCTCGAGTATGGTCAGCGGCTCAACACGCTCCGGCGTCTGGTCGCGAGCAGCCTCGAGCAGCCGCACTGCGGTGCAAGGCTCTGGCAGGCGGCGCTGGCCGGCGGCGCCCAGGCGCTCGGGCGCAAGATCGGCCGCCTCGCGCCGGGCTCCCGGGCCGACCTGATCCGCCTCGATGCCGACCACCCGGTGCTTGCCGGCCGCCGCGGCGACGCCCTGCTCGACAGCCTCGTGTTCGCGGGCAACGCCAACCCCGTCCAGGACGTCATGGTCGGCGGCCGCTGGCTCGTCAAGGACGGCCGCCATCGCGCGCGGGAGCACGTCGCCAGACGCTATCGCGCGGCGCTCCGGCGCATGGGCGAGTGATCCAGCCGCCATGTTCGACGTCTGCGTCATCGGCCCCGTCGCCCGCGACATCAACGCCGTCGGGACCACCTCGTATCCACCGCAGCCGGGCGGTGCGGCCTACTATTCGACCATGGTCTACGTGGCGCTCGGGCTGCGCGCGGCGGTGCTCACCCGGGTGGCACCCGCCGAGGCGGCCGTCCTGCTCGGCGAGCTGCGCGCCAAGGGGGTCGAGGTCTTCAACCTCCCGAGCAGGACGACCACGAGCTTTCGCAACCTCTACGACCCCGCCCGTCCGGACGCGCGCCAGCAGAGGGTCGATGCGGTCGCGGCGCCGATCCGGGTTGGCGACGTGGGCATGGTGACGGCCCGGCTCTGGCAGATCGGGCCGCTCACCAGCCGCGACGTCGAGCTCGGGGTGATCGCCCGCTGCGCCGCCATGGGCGGTCTGATCGGGCTCGACGTCCAGGGCCTGACGCGGCGCATCGTCGCCGGCGCGGTCGAGGCGGCAAGGCCCGCCCGCAGGCTCCAGGAGCTCGGCCGGCTCGACGTCCTCAAGGCCGACGAGGCGGAGCTGCGGATCCATACCGGGATCAAGGATCTCGCCGCGGCCGCCGCCAAGATCCGGGACGCGGGCGTGCGCGAGGTCCTGGTGACCAGGGCCAGCCGCGGCTCGATCATCTTCGGCCCGGACGGCGCGATCGAGATCGACGCCATCGCGCCGCGCCGCCAGGTCGATCCGACCGGCTGCGGCGACACCTATCTCGCGGCCTATCTCGCCGGCCGGCTGGTGAGCCTGGACCTTCGGGCCTGCGGCGCCTTCGCGTCGGCCGCGGCAGCGCTCAAGATGGAGGGCGTCGGACCCCTGCGCGCCGGCCGCAGCGAGATCCTGGCGCGCGTCGCGGCCGCGCTCAGGCTCCCCCGACCTGCTTGACGTCGAGCCCCAGCACCGGGTGCCGGTTGACCCATTCGAAGTCCTCGAGCGAACCGGTGAACGCTACCTCGCTGCCGCTCAGGCGGGCCTGGCACCCGGCTCCGAGGGGGCCGGCTCCGGGGCTGCCCGGCGCGGGCTGCGGAGCAGGGCGAGGCCCCGGCAGGCGACGTAGAAGACCGGCGTGAAGAGCAGCCCGAACAGGGTCACGCCGAGCATGCCGAAGAAGACAGCCGTGCCGAGCGACTGGCGCATCTCGGCGCCGGCGCCGGTCGCCACCATCAGCGGCACCACGCCGAAGATGAAGGCGAACGAGGTCATCAGGATCGGGCGCAGGCGGGTGCGCGCCGCCTCGGTCGCGGCCGCGAAGCGGTCGAGCCCGCGTTCCTCGCCCTGGCGGGCGAACTCGACGATCAGGATCGCGTTCTTGGCGGCAAGCCCGACCAGCACGACGAAGCCGATCTGGGCAAGGATGTTGACGTCCATGCCGCGCAGCAGGAGGCCGCTCACCGCGGCCAGCAGGCACATCGGCACGATCAGGATCACCGCCAGCGGCAACAGCCAGCTCTCGTACTGGGCGGCGAGCAGCAGGAACACGAACACGACCGAAGCGACGAAGATCAGCAAGGTCCCGCCGCCCGCGAGCTTCTCCTGCAGCGCGAGCTCGGTCCACTCGTAGCCGAAGCCGTCGGGCAGCACCTGCGCGGCCAGCCGCTCCATCGCGGCGAGCGCCTCGCCGGTCGAGGTGCCGGGCTGCGTGTTGCCCTGGACCTCGGCTGCGGGATAGAGGTTGTAGCGCGGCACCCGGTAGGGCCCGCTGATGTCGCGGAAGGTCGCGACCGAGCCGAGCGGCACCATGGCACCCGAAGAGCTGCGCGTCTTCAGCTGCTCGACGTCGCGCAGCTCCTTGCGGAAGGGCGCATCCGCCTGGGCCGTGACCCGGAAGGTGCGGCCGAGCAGGTTGAAGTCGTTGACGTAGATCGAGCCGATGTAGACCTCGAGCGCCTCGAACACCTGCTCGGGCGTGACGCCCAGCATCTCGGCCTTGACCCGGTCGATGTCGGCGAAGATCTTGGGCGTCCCGGTATTGAAGAGGGTGAACACGCGGCTGAGGCCCGGCGTCTGGTTGGCCGCGGCGACCAGCTCGTTGGTCGCCGCCTGGAGCGCATCGAGGCCGCGCCCGCGGCGGTCCTGGACCATCATCTTGAAGCCGCCGCCGGTGCCGATGCCACGTACCGGCGGCGGCTGGACGACGATGATGAAGGCCTCCTGGATGGCGCCGTAGCGCCGCGACAGATCGGCCAGGATGTGGTCGGCCGTGAGCCCCTTGGCGGCGCGCTCGGCGAAGGGGGCAAGCGGCGTGAAGATCGCGCCGGCATTGGGCGCGTTGGTGAAGGTCGCGCCATCGAAACCGGCGAAGGGTACGGCGTGCGCCACGCCCGGCGTATCGAGCGCGATTTCGGTCGCGTGGCGCACGACGGCATCGGTCCGGGCGAGCGAGGCCCCCGGCGGCAGCTGGATCACGGTGATCAGATAGCCCACGTCCTGCGGCGGGATGAAGCCCGTGGGCGCCCGCTGGAACTGCCAGCCGGTGAGCGCGATCAGGCCGGCGTAGACCACGAGCACGACCGCGGTCAGCCGCACCAGCCGTCGGGTCACGCCGCCGTAGCCGGTCGACAGTCGCTCGAACAGCCAGTTGAAGCCGTTGAAGAAGCCGTACAGCGGGCGCAGCAGCAGCGGCCGCGGTCCGCTCTCGGCCCGCGGCGGCTTGAGCAGCAGCGCGCACAGCGCCGGACTGAGCGTCAGGGAGACCAGGCAGGAGATCGCGGTCGCGGCCGCGATGGTGACCGCGAACTGGCGGAAGAACTGACCCGAGATGCCGGAGATGAAGGCCGCCGGGATGAACACCGCCCCGAGCACGAGCGCGATCGCGACCAGCGCGTTGCCGACCTCGTCGATGGTGCGGTGCGCCGCCTCTTTCGGGCTCATGCCCTGCTCGAGGTTGCGCTGGACGTTCTCGACCACGACAATCGCGTCGTCGACCACGATGCCGATCGCCAGCACCAGACCGAACAGGGACAGGTTGTTGAGCGAGAAGCCGAACGCAGCCATGACCGCGAAGGTGCCGATCAGCGAGATCGGGATCGCGACGATCGGGATGATCGAGGCGCGCCAGGTCTGCAGGAAGACGATCACCACCAGCACGACCAGGATCGCCGCCTCGTAGATCGTGTGGATGACCGCCTCGACCGACTGGGCGATGAACTCGGTCGGGTTGTAGACGACGTCGTAGCGCAGGCCCGAGGGGAAGTCCTTGGCGAGCCCGCCCAAGGTCGCGAACAGGCGGTCCGCGGTCGCCAGCGCGTTCGAGCCCGGCTGCTGGAAGATCAGGAGCGGCACCGCCTGGCGCCGGTCGAGATAGCCGTTGGCGGTGTAGTCCTGGGCGCCGAGCTCGACCCTGGCGATGTCGCGCAGGCGCGTGACCCGGCCGCCCGGCTCGGTCCTGACCACGATGTTCTCGAACTCCTTGGCGTCCTTCAGGCGGCCCAGCGTCTCGACGTTGAGCTGGAAGGCGCCCTGGTCCGGGACCGGCGGCTGGTCGAGCGCCCCCGAGGCGACCTGGACGTTCTGGCCCCGCAGCGCCGCGACCACGTCGCCCGCGGTCAGGTTGCGCGCTGCGACCTTGTCCGGGTCGAGCCAGATGCGCATCGAATAGTTGCGCGCGCCGAACACGCGCACGTCGCCCACGCCGTCGATCCGGGACAGCACGTCCCGGATCTGCAGGTTCGCGTAGTTCGAGATGTAGAGCTGGTCGCGCGAGCCGTCGGGCGAGCTGAGGTGGATCACCATCAAAAGGTCGGGCGAGTTCTTGCGCACCGTGACGCCGATCTGGCGGGCCTGCTCGGGCAGCCTCGGCAAGGCGATCGCGACCCGGTTCTGGACCAGCACCTGGGCGATGTCGAGATCGATCCCGAGCCGGAACGTCACCGACAGCGACAACTGGCCGTCGGCGGTCGCCTGGCTGACCATGTAGAGCATGCCCTCGACGCCGTTGATCTCCTGCTCGAGCGGGGTCGACACGGTCTCGCTGACGACCTCGGCCGAGGCGCCGGGATAGCTGGCGGTCACCTGGATGGTCGGCGGCGCGATCTCCGGATACTGGGCAACCGGCAGCCCGAAGTAGGCTGCGGCCCCGAGCAGCGTGATCAGGATCGCGACGACCGACGCGAAGATCGGCCGGTCGACGAAGAAATGCCCGAAGCGCATGCCGGCTGCCCGCCGCTCAGCCCTCGGACGCCGCGGGCGGCGGCGGCAGGTCGATCTGGCCCTGCTTGGGCGTCACCTGCATCCCCGGGCGCACCCGCAGGAGGCCGTTGATCACGATCAGGTCGTCCGCCTCCAGGCCCTTGCGGACGATGCGCAGGCCCAGCTCGTGCGGACCGGGGCGGATCAACTTGGGCACGACCTTGTTGTCCGCGGTCACGGTCATGACCAGCTTTTGCGACTGGTCGGTCACGATCGCCTCGTCCGGGATCAGCATCGCCGGGTATTCCGGCGAGCCCGGGATCCGGATCGTGCCGAACTGGCCGGGCTGGATCAGATGGTCGGGATTGAGGAACTCGGCGCGCGCGCGCACGGTGCCCGAGTTCTGGTCGACGACGTTGTCGACGAAGTTCATCTGCCCTTGTCGATGCCAGTCCTCCTCGTCGACCAGCTTGACGTTGACCAGCGTCGAGCGGTCGCGGGTCGAGGGCAGCTCGCCCGCCAGCACCGCCCGCTGATAGCCGAGGAAGTCGGCCTCGCTCATGTCGAAGTCGAAATAGATCGGGCTCTGCGACACGATCGTGGTGAGCAGCGTCGCTTCGGTGACCAGATTGCCGATGTCGACCCGGCGATCGGAGATCCGCCCGGCGATCGGCGCCGCGACCTGGGTATAGTCGAGGTTGAGCTTGGCCTGCTCGACGGCCGCCTGTGCGGCCCCTACGGCGGCCGTGGCGGCCTGGCGCTCCTGCAGCCGCTGGTCGTAGTTGGTCTGGGCAAAGGCCGGGCTGCCGACCAGCTTGGCGACCCGCTCGAACTGCAGCTTGGCAAGCTCGAGCTGCGCCTGGGCGCTCGAGAGATCGGCGCGGGCCCGGTCCAGCGCGGCCTCGAACGGCCGCGGGTCGATCAGGAACAGGTTCTGGCCCTTGTTGACGACCTGACCGTCCTGGAAGTCGATGGTGGCGAGGTAGCCCGAGACCCGGGCCCGGACGTCGACCTGCTGGACGGCCTCGAAGCGGCCGGTGAACTCGGTCCACTCGACCAGCTTCTCGACCCGCGGATGGGCGACCGTGACTTCGGGGGGCGGTGGTGCGGCCGCGGCCTTGCTGCCATCCGCGCCGCCATCGCAGCCCGCGAGCGCCAGCGCGCCGAGCAGCGTCAGGGCCAGGACCGGCCGCTCGGTCGGCGCGGTCGCGTTCCGCACCAGGGCTCGTTGCATCCCGTCACTCCCTCGCCCCGCCGAGCCGCCAGCGGCGCCATCGGCCGAGCGCAGCTGCTTAGATAGGGTGAGCCGTCGGCATCGCCACGGCAGCCGCGCACCGGACCGATGCGCCGGCAGCTCACCGGCCGCGGGCGCGGCGCGGCCGCTCCGATCTTAGCAAGGAACGGACCAGAGACGAGCGCCAAAGCGTCCCGGTGCGGAGCGCGGACCCGGCGGTCAGTGGTAAGGGTGGGCGGGCGCGTCGACCGGTCGCAGCAGGAAGCGGCGGAGGACCTCGCCATAGCCACGGTAGAGCAGGCCGCCGTTCTCCGCGAGCAGCTCGGCCCGCCGCGCCCGGTAGTAGGCGGGCAGCGCGTGCCAGGGCAGGTCCGGGCGCTTGTGGTGGGCGAAGTGCAGGTTGTTGTTGAAATAGAGCAGCGCGAGCAGGGGTTCGGCCTCGATCACGGCGGTCCGCTCATAGGGCGTGTGCGCGGCCTTGTGCTCGGGGAAGGAGCGCACCAGCGTGAGGCTGGCGCCGGGGAGCACGAACATCAGCAGATACTGCCAGAGCGGCAGGCCGCAGACGGCGACCACCCAGAGCGAGACCAGCGCCGCCGCCGGCAGATGCCAGAGCCAGATGCCGAGATGGCGGCGGTCGCCGGCGGCGAGCGCCTGCGCCTCGGCCCAGAAGAACTGCCCGATCACGAGGAACGGCCCGAGCAGGAGCCGCCCGAGCAGGGTGTTGTGCGCCCGCAGCACCACGCGGACCGGCGCCGGCAGACGCCGCCAGGTCGCCTGATCGACATAGAACGATTCGGGATCCCGCCAGGGCTCGGTCAGGATCTCGAAATCGTGATGCGCCTCGTGGGTTGCCCGGTAGATCGGGAACGGCAGCCACAAGGAGAGCGGCGGCAGGGCCGGCAGATCGTTTATCCAGCGCCAGGGGGCGAGCTGGCCGTGGACGGCCTCGTGCTGCAGCGAGCCGTGCCAGGCGATCAGAACGCCGCCCAGGGCCGGCAGCAGCCACCACGGCAGGGCCGTGTGGAACCAGGTGACGAGAGCAAAGCCGCTATAGATGACGACGGCCACGATCCAGGACGGACCGGCCCGTCTCAGCCAGGTCGACCGACCCGGCCACGCGCTCGTTGTCGACACGCCACGAACCCTCCAAGAACACGCCGAAACGCATTCCTTCGAACGCTCGCGACTACGCGAAGGAAGTCAGGCCAAGGCGGGTTCCCCGTTATCGAGACAGCCGCGCTCCGGGGGGCTCGTCTTTCCTTGGGGCCTGCTTTACGGAGAGAATCTAGCGGATCGGCCGCACTTTCGCCACTGAAATCTTGGAGAACGCAGCCGGCATCGGCGACGCACCGGGAGTTGGGGGCGCAACCGGGCGGCGGTTGACAGTCCGGAGTGATGGCGTAGTGTCGAGGCTAGAGGCGGATTTCGGCGGCCCGTAGCGTCTTCGACCCTGGTGAGGGCCGCGCATGCGGCGTCGGAATCTGGGGGACGCAACGCGACAGCGACGGAGAACGACCGTGGCCAAATCCGAAGAGCGCAGGCTCCATCCCTACATCCCAAAGCTGGTCGAGCAGCTCGAAGCCCGCCGCATCGACCGGCGCGAGTTCCTGCGCACCTCGACCCTGCTCGGCCTGTCGGCGACCGCTGCCTATGGCATCGTCGGCCGGGTGTTCGGCGAGAGCGCGATCCCGCAGGCGCGCGCCCAGGGGACGCCCAAGATGGGCGGCATCCTCAAGGTCGGCATGGAAGTCCAGAAGATGGACGAACCGGCGACCTATGCCTGGGTCCAGATGTCGAACCAGACCCGGCACGTCGCCGAGTATCTGTCGATCACCGGCCCTGACAACATCACCCGGCCGATGCTGGCCGAGAGCTGGGAGGCCTCCGACGACCTCAAGACCTGGACCTTCAAGCTGCACGAAGGCGTGCTCTGGCACAACGGCGACGAGCTGGTCGCCGACCACGTGGTCTGGAACGTCGAGCGCTGGCTCGATCCCGATCTCGGCTCGTCGAACAGCGGCCTGTCGACCTTCTCCTCGATGACCGAGGACAAGGACGGCAAGAAGACCATGATTCCGGGCGCGGTCGAGGCGGTCGACAAATATACCGTGCGCTTCAATTTGTCAAAGCCGGTGCTCTCCGCCCCCGAGGACTGCTACAACTATCCGACCGCGATCCTGCACCCGTCGTTCAAGGCGCCGTTCTCCGACAACCCGATCGGCACCGGGCCGTTCACGCTCTCCGAGCTCGCGGTCGGCGACCGCTGCATCCTCAAGCGGATCACCAAGACGACCGACGGCAAGGACCTCAAATACTGGGGCGGCGACGTCTACCTCGACGAGATCCACTACTACAACTACGAGGCCGACAACCAGCTGACCGCGTTCGCCTCAGGCGACGTCGACACGATCTATTCGTTCGGCATCGAGCAGTACGAATTCGCCCAAGCGCTCGACGGCGACATCGTCAAGGCGCGGACCGCCCAGACGCTCTGCTGCCGCTTCCAGGTCAGCCAGGCGCCGTTCGACAACATCAAGCTGCGCCAGGCGCTGGTGATGGCGGCTGACAACAACGTCTATCGCGACCTAGTCTTCCAGGGCGGCGGCGACATCGGCGAGAACCACCACGTCGCTCCGATCCACCCCGAGTACTTTCAGCTGCCGCCGCTGGTGCGCGACGTCGACGGCGCCAAGAAGCTGCTCGCGGATGCCGGCTATGCCAACGGCATCGAGCTCACGATCGACTGCGGCAACACCGACGGCCCCTGGCACCAGACCGTCTGCGAGATCTGGCGCGACCAGCTCAAGGACATCGGCGTCAGGCTCAACATCAACGTGATGCCGGCGTCCAAGTACTGGGAGATCTGGGACAAGACGGCGTTCGGCGCGACCGCTTGGACCCATCGGCCGCTCGGCACCATGGTGCTCTCGCTCGGCTACCGGACCGGCGTGCCGTGGAATGAGAGCCACTACGCCAACCCGGAGTTCGATGCCGCCCTCGACGACGCCGAGGCGACCCTCGACGTCGAGGCGCGCAAGGCGAAGATGGAGAAGGTCGAGAAGCTGCTGCAGGATTCCGCGGTCATGCTGCAGCCGATCTGGCGGCCGGTGTTCACGATGATCACCAAGCAGGTGAAGGACTATCCGGCCCATCCGACCCAGTACCACCAGTTCAACAAGGTCTGGCTGGACGCGTGATGACCAGGGCGCGCGCTACGGGCGCTGGCCCGGAGCGCGCGCCGCCTTGCCCGATCCGGGCATCCGGCGCCGGCCGCACCGGTAGGCGTCGGCCCCGCACCAAGCTCGAAGAGCGCCGAGGCCCGCCATGCTGCCGTTGATCCTCCGCCGCCTGCTGCAGATGGCGCTCATCATGCTGGTGGCGTCGTTGATCCTGTTCGTGATCTTCGATACCGATCAGTTCAAGAAGAAGATCGCGGTGGCCGAGCTCGGCGGCTTCGCGGTCTCGGCCCTGAGCGAGGACTCCTACCACAACTGGCTGGCCCAGAAGGGCCTGGATGAGCCCTTCTACCAGCGCTACGTCCACTGGATCGGCGACGTCCTGCAGGGGCAGCTCGGCAAGTCGTTCGAGAAGAACACCCCGGTCGGTCCGCTGCTCGCCGACCGGCTGCTCAACACGGGTATCCTCGCGTTCTGGGTGTTCGCGCTCATGATCCCGATCTCGCTGGTCACGGGCGTGCTCGCGGGCATGAAGGAGGGCTCGGCGCAGGACCGGACGATCACCGTCCTCTCGGTGGTCACGACCTCGATCCCCGAGATCGCGACCGCGATCATCCTGACCGTGGTCTTCGCCCTCGGGCTCGGCTGGCTGCCGGCCAAATCGGCGATGATCAACGGCTTCGACTGGAAGCAGCTGGTGCTGCCGGTGATGACGCTCGTGCTCTACGATTTCGGCTACGTCGCGCGCATGACCCGCGCCTCGATGGCCGAGGTCATGACCTCGCAGTATATCCGGACCGCGGTCCTGAAAGGGATCCCCTATCAGCGCGTGATCATGAAGCACGCGCTGCGCAACGCCCTGATCGCGCCTTTCACGGTGATCGTGCTGCAGCTCAACTGGCTGCTCTCGGGCGTGGTCGTGGTCGAGGTGTTCTTCGAGTACGACGGCTTCGGCAAGCTGCTTTTGCAGGCGGCGCTGTTCGGCGACGTCTACGTGGTCCAGGCCTGCACCCTGGTCGCGGTGATCGTGGCGGTGCTCTCGCAGATCATCTCGGATGTCGGCTACACCTTCTTGAACCCGCGCATCCGGTTCGCCTGAGGAGGCCACGATCATGGCCACGGCCATCGCGACCGCCCCGCCAGCACCCTCCTTGATGGAACGGCTGACCACGCCGCGCGCGCTGATCGTGCTGGTGATCTTGATGTGGGGGCCGCTCACCCTCCACGTCATGTTTGGCCGCTATCTCGGCGGCGCCCGCGACATCGTGCTGCTGCCGGCGATTCCGGCGACCGTGCTGCTCTACATCATCGCGGTCCGGGCCTGGCGGGAGTCCTGGATCGCCGTGATCGGCATCACGCTCGTGATGTTCTGGCTGCTGATGGCGGTGACCGCACCCTTCCTGCCGCTGCTCGATCCCAACAAGCCGATCGCGCCTTTCGCCTTGCCGTTTACCGAGAAGAAGGGCGTGTTCTTCTGGCTGGGCGCCGACTTCAAGGGCCGCGACATGCTCTCGCGGGATATCTGGGGCTGTCAGCGGGTGCTGGTCTGGGGGGTCACGGCGACCGTGGTCGCCTACATCGTGGGCACGCTGTTCGGCCTGCTCGCGGGCTATCTCGCCGGCTGGTGGGACGAGGTCATCTCGTTCTTCGCCAACGTCCTCTTGTCGTTCCCGGTCATGGTCCTGTTCATCGTGGTCCTGAACTATCTGGGCCCGTCGGGCTTCAACATCGTGATCGCGGTGACCTTCGCCTCGGCGCCGGCGATCATGCGGATCGTGCGCGGGCTGACCTTGGACATCAAGACCCGCGACTACGTGTTCGCGGCCCAGACCCGGGGCGAGAGCCCGCTCTACATCATGATCGTGGAGCTTTTGCCGAACGCGCGCGGGCCGATCATCGTCGATGCGTGCCTCCGGCTCGGCTACACCACGGTCGCGATCACGACCTTGACCTTCCTCGGCCTCGGCCTGCAGCCGCCCGATCCGGACTGGGGCCTGATGATCAAGGAATCCGCCAAGACCGCGATGCTGTTCAAGTTCTCCTACATGCTGATCGTGCCGGCGCTCTCGGTCTCGAGCCTGATCCTGGGCTTCAACCTTTTGGCCGACGGCCTGCGCGAGATGAGCCTGCGCGACTGAGAGGTACCGCCGCCATGACCGATTTGACGAGCGAGCCGACCCCGGTCCTGGAGTGCAGGGATCTCTGCATCTCCTACTTCACGCGGGCGGGCGAGATCCCGGCGGTGGTCGACTTCAACCTCACGGTCATGCCGGGCGAGGCGGTCGGGATCGTCGGCGAATCCGGCTGCGGCAAGTCGACCGTGGCGCTCGCGATCATGCAGTACATGGGCAAGAACGGCCGCGTCATGTCCGGCGAGATCAAGTTCAAGGGCCGCGACATGACCGCGATGAGCGAGAACGAGCTGCGGTCCTTGCGCGGCTCGCAGATCTCGATGGTCTATCAGGAGCCGATGGCCTCGCTCAATCCGTCGATGAAGATCGCCGAGCAGCTGATGGAGGTGCCGAAGTTCCACGAGGGGGCATCGGACCAGGACGCCTACGCGCGGGCGCTCGAGATGCTGGGCAACGTCCGCCTGCCCGACCCCAAGCGGATCATGGAGAGCTTCCCGCACCAGATCTCGGGCGGCCAGCAGCAGCGCGTCGTGATCGCGATGGCGCTGCTCTCGAACCCGGCGCTCCTGCTGCTCGATGAGCCGACCACCGCCCTCGACGTCACGGTCGAGGCCGGCATCGTCCAGCTGATCAAGGAGATCAGCGGCCAGCTTCGGCACCTCGATGATCTATATCTCGCACAACCTCGGCCTCATCCTCGAGACCTGCGACCGGATCACCGTGATGTACTCGGGCGAGGCGGTCGAGGTCGGGACGGTCGCCGAGGTGTTCGACCGGATGCGCCACCCCTACACCAGGGGGCTCTTCAACTCGATCCCGCTGCCGGGCGCCGACAAGCACGCCCGCCCGCTGGTCGCGATCCCGGGCCAGCTGCCGCTGCCGCACGAGCGGCCCGAGGGCTGCAACTTCGGGCCGCGCTGCGACTTCTTCCGGGCCGGGACCTGCGATCACGGCTTCATCAAGATGGAGGTGGTGCCGGGCCAGAGCGGCCACATGACCCGCTGCCGGCGCTTTCAGGAGATCGACTGGAAGGTCCGGCCCAAGGCGGCCGAGGCCGGCGCCGCCGCCGAGCCCGGCCCGATCGTGCTCCGGATCGAGGAGCTGAAGAAGTATTACGAGATCCGCGACTCTTCGCTCATGGCGATCATCAGGGGCCAGCGGGTGCGGACGGTCAAGGCCAACGAGAAGATCGACTTCGTCGCCCGCGAGGCCGAGACGGTGGCCCTGGTCGGCGAATCCGGCTGTGGCAAGTCGACGCTCGCGAAGGTGCTGCTCGGCCTCGAGACCGCGACCGAAGGCAAGGTCGTGCTCGACAATCAGGACCTCAGCCAGGTGACGGTGCAAAAGCGCCGGCCGCAGACCGTGAGCCACCTGCAGATGGTGTTCCAGAACCCGTTCGACACCCTCAACCCGAGCCATTCGGTCGGCGGCCAGATCGGGCGCGTGATCCGCAAGTTCGGGGTCGAGAGCGATCCCGAGAAGGTGCGCGAGCGGGTCATGCGGTTGCTCGACATCGTGAAATTGCCGCGCGACTTTTACTACCGGCGGCCGCGCCAGCTCTCGGGCGGCCAGAAGCAGCGGGTCGGGATCGCGCGCGCCTTCGCCGGCAACCCGCGCGTGGTGGTGGCCGACGAGCCGGTTTCCGCCCTGGACGTCTCGGTGCAGGCGGCGGTCAGCCAGCTGCTGATGGAGATCCAGCGCGAGAACCGCACGACGCTGCTCTTCATCAGCCACGATCTGTCGCTGGTCCGCTATCTGGCCGACCGGGTGGTCGTGATGTATCTCGGCACGATCGCCGAGCAGGGCACGACGGACGAAGTGTTCCAGCCGCCCTATCACCCCTACACCGAGGCGCTCCTGTCCGCGATCCCGATCGCCGACACCTCGGTGCACAAGAAGGAGATCGTGCTCGAGGGCGACATCCCGTCGGCGATGAACCCGCCGTCCGGCTGCCCGTTCCAGACCCGCTGCCCGCGCAAGCTGGGCAAGATCTGCGAGGAGCAGGCGCCGCCGATCCGGGTGTTCGGCAAGGGCCACAAGATCGCCTGCCACATCGCGCCTGAGGACCTTTTGCGCATGGAGCCGGTGATCGTGATGGGCGCCAAGGAAGCGGCGGAGTAACCCGCGGGCTTTGCCCCGGAGGCCCGATCGGATGTAGGATCGGAGGGCCATGGCAACCCAGCCCGACGACCTCAAGCTGTCGCTCGCCGAGTTCCTGGAATGGGACGACGGCACGGAGACCCGCTACGAGCTGATCGACGGGCAGGTCGTGGCCATGGCGCCACCGAGCCCGCGCCACGGCGCGCTCGTCGGACAGCTTGCCCGGATGATCGGGAATGCGCTCCAGCCGCCATGCCGCGTCTTCGTCGAAGCTGGCATCGTGACCCCCGATCGGCCCGACAGCTATCTGCAGGCGGATCTCGCGGTCAGCTGCCGGCCGGTTGGCCAGCAGGAGCGTGACGTCGCCGAGCCGGTCCTGGTCGTCGAGGTGGAATCGCCAGGTACAGTGCGCCACGATCGCGGGGTCAAGGTCGACCGCTATCGCGAGCTTGCCTCAGTGCAGGAGATCCTGCTGGTCGCGAGCCAGGAGCGGCGGGTCCAGCTCTGGCGGCGCCAGGGCGCGCGCTGGAGCGTCGAGGACGTGATCGGCGACGCGACGCTCCGGCTCGAGAGCTGTCCGCTCGCGATCCCGCTCGCCGAGCTCTACGCCGGGCTCTGAGGCCGCGCCCGCCCGGCCTTGATGGCGCGCGGTCCAGGCCCAGATTCCAGGTCGGGTCGCCCGGCATCGGGCGGCTGATGACCGCTTTGCGCTCGAGAGAAGGGTCAGTCATGAGCGAGGTGCTCGCCGTCGCGTTTGACGAACCGGGCGCCGCGGCCGACGTCCTCCACAAGCTGCGCAGCCACGCGGCCGACCATCTGGTCGAGCTCGAGGACGCCTGCGTCGCCCGGCGCGGCGCGGACGGCCGGCTGCAGCTCATCCAGGCGATCGGCCACCGGCTTCCGCTGCCCGGCCGGTTCTGGCATGAGCTGGTGCATCACCTCCTGCACCACGGCAGGCCTGCCGACCCGCCGGACCCCGGCACGCCAGACTGCCGGCTCGAGATCGGCTTCTGCCGCCAGGTCGGGGCCGCTCTACGGCCTGGCACGTCGGCGCTGTTCGTGCTCGTCCACGATGCCACGGCCGAGGCGTTGATCGAGAGCCTGCAGCGACACCGGGGCCGGATCCTGCGCTCCACCCTGCCCAAGACCGAGGAGCAAGCGATCGAGGCGGCGGTCGGCATGCGGCCGCCGAGCCCGCCGCCGGCGGCCGAGCTGCAGGCCATCCTCGCGCAGGAGGAGGAGCAGACCACCCAGGCAACGCTGCACAAGCGTGCCGCGGCCGAGGAGCGCCGGCGCCACGAGATCGAGCGCCTGCGCCACGATCCCTTGCGGCCGGAGGACATCCGCGCCGTCATCCAGCGGTGCACCGACGCCGCCCGCGCCGGCCAGGGCAGCGTGCTCGCCTACCGCTTCCCGAGCGAGGTCTGCCTCGACGGCGGCCGGGCGATCAACAATGACCTCCCGGACTGGCCCGCCACGCTGACCGGCCAGCCGCTAGCCCTGTACGAGTACTACCAGAACGAGCTGCACCCCGCCGGCTATCACATCCGGGCCACGATCCTGAACTTTCCGGGTGGCATCCCCGGTGAGGCCGGCCTGTTCCTCAGCTGGGTGAGGTGAGCCCCGCCACTACAGCACCGACTACCGCGATCCACCTGATCACGCCGTTTCCCTCGTCCTGGGGTCTATACGAGTTGCATACAACGTATGTGCGAGGGGTCCGCCGATCGTGAGAATGCCGTGGATGGCGGCTATCGAAGCCCGAGGCCAGCTAGGAGTTCACGCCCGTCGGGGTTGCTGAGTAGGAACTCCCTGGCTTCGGGAGACGTGGACCACCTCTGCATCGCCTGTGCCACCTCTGGGGGCAGGTTCGGGGCAGGCGTTCTGCACATCTCGCGGCCATCCCACGCGGCCTGGAGCGCCGCCTTGGACCACATATCGTCGTCCGTCAGGCAGTCATGGTCGCGCAGGGATTGGCGGTATTCCGCAAGGCTGGCCGGACACCAGCCGAGCGTATCGCCAGGTAAGCGAGCACACGCCGCTTGAATGCATCGATCGGACATTTGCCACTCGGACGCCCGGTATGTCCCGTGAGGAAAGCAGGCCGAGTTCGCCGCTCTATCCAGACTGGCTTGGCGCTGCTCAGCGGGCGATGCGCATGCGCCGAGGACGACGGCCGTCGCTACGACAACAACCCACTGCTGCATCGCTCTTCTCCGAATGAGCCGGCGGGGCCAAACCTAAAATTTTAATGTATCGGATAATTTTCGCAACCGGGTTGAGAGAGAAGGTGTCAGGAGAGAAGAGGTGGAGCAACCATGAGCGCGTACGAGCCGAGGAAGCAGCCGTGCCGCGTGGTTGCCGAAATCGAACGGGAAGTCCACCATTGCCCCCGGCGACGTCCTCCTTATGGGGCGGCGATCGTCATGGGCGCCAAGGAAGCCGCGGAGTAATGGCACAGCGGCTTCGGCCTAGGCGTATCTAGGAGCCGGGGCACGCACCATGGAGTTGAACCGACGCGACAACCAGCGGGCGATCCGGGCGCCGCGAGGGCCCGGGCTCAACGCCCGCAGCTGGCAGACCGAGGCGCCGCTGCGGATGCTGATGAACAACCTCGACCCCGAGGTCGCCGAGCGCCCGGAGGAGCTGGTGGTCTACGGCGGCATCGGCCGGGCGGCGCGCGACTGGCGCTGCTACGACGTCCTGGTCCAGACCCTGAAGACCCTTGGCGACGACGAGACGCTGCTCGTGCAGTCGGGCAAGCCCGTCGGCGTGTTCAGGACCCATGCCGACGCACCTCGCGTCCTGATCGCCAACTCCAATCTGGTGGCGCATTGGGCGACCTGGGAAAAATTCCACGAGCTCGATCGCCTGGGCCTCATGATGTACGGCCAGATGACGGCGGGCTCCTGGATCTACATCGGCTCCCAAGGGATCATCCAGGGCACCTACGAGACCTTCGTCGAGGCCGGGCGCCAGCACTATGGGGGCGACCTCGCCGGCAGATGGATCCTGACCGGCGGGCTCGGCGGCATGGGCGGTGCGCAGCCGCTCGCCGCCACCATGGCGGGCGCCTCGCTGCTCGCGGTCGAGTGCCGGGCGAGCCGGATCGAGCGCCGGCTCCAGACCCGTTATCTCGACCGGATGGCGAGCGATTTGGACGAGGCGCTGGCGATGATCCGGGAGTCCTGCGCGGCGAAACGCCCGCTGTCGGTCGGGCTGCCGGGCAACGCGGCCGAGGTCTTCCCTGAGCTTTTGCGTCGCGGCGTGCGCCCGGACATCGTGACCGATCAGACCGCGGCGCACGATCCCCTGAACGGCTATCTGCCGGCCGGTTGGACGCTCGAGCGATGGGAGGCGGCGCAACTCAAGGACCCGGCCGCGGTCGAGCGCGCGGCCAAGCAGTCGATGGCGATCCAGGTCCGCGCCATGCTCGAGTTCCACCGCCAGGGCGTCCCGACGCTCGACTACGGCAACAACATCCGCCAGTTCGCCAAGGAAGCGGGCGTGCCCGACGCGTTCGATTTTCCGGGCTTCGTGCCGGCCTACGTCCGGCCGCTGTTCTGCCGCGGCAAGGGGCCGTTCCGCTGGGCGGCGCTCTCGGGCGAGCCTGCGGACATCGCCCGGACCGATGCCAAGGTCAAGGAGCTGATCCCGGACGACCGGCATCTGCACAACTGGCTCGACCTCGCCGCCGAGCGGATCGCGTTCCAGGGCCTGCCGGCGCGGATCTGCTGGCTGGGCCTCGGCGAGCGCGCGAAGGTCGGGCTCGCCTTCAACGCCATGGTCGCGAGCGGCGAGCTCGCTGCACCGGTCGTGATCGGCCGCGACCATCTGGACAGCGGCTCGGTCGCGAGCCCGAACCGCGAGACCGAGGCGATGCGTGACGGCTCGGATGCGATCGCCGACTGGCCGCTGCTTAACGCCATGCTCAACGTCGCCTCGGGCGCCACCTGGGTCAGCATCCACCACGGCGGCGGGGTCGGCATCGGCTTTTCGCAACATGCCGGGATGGTGGTCGTCTGCGACGGCACGCCGGCGGCGGCAGCCCGCCTGGAGCGCGTCCTGACCAACGACCCGGCCTCGGGCGTCATGCGCCACGCCGATGCCGGCTACGAAGACGCGATCGCCTGCGCCCGCGAGCACGGCCTCAGCCTGCCGATGCTCGGCGCAAAGGCCACACCTCCCGGGCGGGCGGACTCCTGACGGTCGCTGCCCCTCTCCGTTCCGCCGAAAGGGGTGGCTTGGCCGGGTGGTGCGGGTTGCCCCCGGGCCTCGATCTCAAGCCGTGGGCGCGAGGCCGAGCGCCGGTAGGATGACGGCCAGAAACGCCTCGGCGATGCGCTGATGGCCCGCATCGTTGGGATGGAAGCCGTCCTTGTCGCTCACCAGCTGGTCCTCGACCGGTTCGCTGTACAGATCGACCACGAGCACGTCGTAGTCCTCCGCCAGCTCGGCAATGGCCTTATTGAACTCCTTGATGCGCTTGTGGGTGACGTCGTCGTCGGGATGCTCGCGAAAGCGCGGCAGCTCCGTCAGGTCGGGGATGTTGGCGGCGACGATGACGCCGTCGGTGCGCTCGCGCAGTTGATCGAAGATGTCCTCGAGGTCGTCCTTGAAGTCGTCGGCGTCTTCGCCGTCGATGACGTCGTTCGCCCCGGTCCAGACCGTCACGAGGTTCGGCTCGACCTCGCTCTTGAGAAGCAGCTCGAGCGCCGCACCGAGCTGTTCGGTTCCGGCGCCGGGGATCGCGAGCGGCGCCAGGAAGACCTGATCGACGCGCTGATCGAGCTCGTCGGCGATCCGGTACACGTAGCCTTTCGTGAGCGGCTCGGCGCCGACGCCTGCGGCATCGCTCGCGCCGATCGCAAGATAGATGATCCGTTCCGGCGGCTCCGGCGGCCCGCTGGCGCACGCGCAGACGCCGATCGCGAGCGCCGCAAGGGTCAGGGTCATGAGCTTCATTGCTGCCAGCCCTCCTCGAGGAAAGCCCGCATCACCTGTGGGACCTGGCCGGGATCCGCCTTGTCCTGGTCGCCGCCCCTGCCGCGGCCTTGCTCCTGGAAACAGGACCCAGGCCGCGGCCGGTCAAATGCTCTGCCCGAATATCGCAATCGTCACGCTGGTTTGAACGCGTGCCCGATCAAGAAGTTCCGGCCCGGCTGCGGCCGGGACCACACCATCCGGCCCAACCGCCATCCGCTTGCCCGAAGCGCCATCGCCCCCCCGTGGCGATCGAGCGGGATCACCGCCGCGGGTAGTCGATCACCCGCGCCGGCGGCCGATCGGGCGGCTCACGATCGCTGCGACGTGGAGGGGGACAGGGCCCGCGACGCGGACCTGGTCCCTTGGCTCTGATCCCGGGAGCGGCGCCGAGCGAGGAGCCTTGATCCGGGCCGCGGGTGTGAGCGCCCGCGGGGCGGCGTCAACGGCGCATCCGGCGGATGACCAGGTTTCCCGTCAGCACCAGGAAGACGATCGCCAGGATCACGAACAGGACCAGCATCGCGACGCCGCCGACGATCGCGCTGAAGGTCTTCCAGAAGCCGAGCTGGGCGATCAGGATCACGAGGATGATGAAGGCGATGATCGGCATGGGCGGGTCCTCCGGGCGGAGCCCTCTCAGACGTTGAAGCGGAAGTGGATGACGTCGCCGTCCTGGACGACGTAGTTGCGGCCTTCCTGGCGGAGCTTGCCGGCCTCGCGGGCGCCGCTCTCGCCGCCGGCGGCGACGTAGTCGGCAAAGGCCACGATCTCGGCGCAGATGAAGCCGCGCTTGAAGTCGCTGTGGATGGAGCCTGCGGCATCGGGCGCGCGGGTGCCGTGCCTGATCGTCCAGGCGCGCGCCTCCTTGGGGCCGGCGGTAAGGAAAGTGATCAGGCCGAGCAGCTCATAGCCGGCCTGGATCACGCGCTCGAGGCCCGCTCGCTCGAGCCCGAGATGGGCGAGATATTCGGCGCGCTCGGCGACCGGCAGGCTCGCGAGCTCGGCCTCGATCGCGGCCGCGACCACGACGCAGCCGGCACCTTCCTGCGCGGCCCGTTCGGCGACCTGGGCACTGAGCGCGTTGCCGCTCGCGGCAGCGCTCTCGTCGACGTTGCAGACGTAGAGCAGCGGCTTTGCGGTCAGCAGCTGGAGCATCGCAAGCCGCGGCCGCTCCTCGGCCTCGACGGCCAGCGCGCGCGCCGGCCGGCCCGCCTGCATCGCCGGCAGGATCTCCTCGATCAGCGCCAGCTGGTCGCGGGCGAGCTCGTCGCCGCCGCGGGCGCGCTTGGTCAGGCCCTCGGCCCGGCGCTCGAGGGACGCAAGGTCGGCCAGCAGGAGCTCGGTCTCGACCAGCTCGGCATCGCGCAAGGGGTCGATGCTGCCCTCGACGTGGGCCACGTCCTCGTCCTCGAAGCAGCGCAGCACGTGCAGGACCGCGTCGACCTCGCGGATCGCGCCGAGGAAGCGGTTGCCCAGGCCCTCGCCCTGCGAAGCACCGCGCACCAGGCCCGCGATGTCGACGATCTCGAGCTGGGTCGGCACGGTTTGGGCCGAGCGCGCGATCCTGGCGACCACCTCGAGCCGCGGGTCGGGCACCGGGATGCGCCCGAGGTTGGGCTCGATCGTGCAGAACGGGTAGTTGGCCGCGGCCGCGGCGGCGGTACTCGTGATCGCGTTGAACAGCGTCGACTTGCCGACGTTGGGCAGGCCCACGATGCCGCAGTTGAAGCCCATGCGCTCTCACTCGGTCTTCTGAGGTTTGCCGCGCTCGCCGGCGGGCGGCCGGGCGCCCGGCTCGGCGGCGGCCGGGTCCGCCGTGCGAGGCGGCCGGGTCCGGATCACGATCCGGTTCATGGCGCCGGCATCGTCGCCGGCCGCGATCAGCGGGGCGGCCTCGGCGACCGCATCCAGCAGCGGCTCCAGCCAGACCCGGTCGGCGGCCGCGAAGTCGGAGAGCACATGGCCGATCACGCGCTCCTTGTCGCCCGGATGGCCGACGCCCAGGCGCACCCGGCGGAAGTCCTTCGAGCCCAGCCACTCGGCCAGCGAGCGCAGGCCGTTGTGGCCGGCGACGCCGCCGCCCGCCTTGATCCGGACCTTGCCGGGAGCGAGATCGATCTCGTCGTGCACGACCACGATGGCGGCCAGCGGCAGCTTGAAGAAGCGGACCGCCTCGGCGACCGCGCGGCCCGAGAGGTTCATATAGGTCTGCGGCTTGAGCAGCAGAACCCTCTGGCTGTCGAGCAGGCCCTCGGCGAGCAGGCTCGAGAAGCGCGTGCGCCAGGCGCCGAAGCGGTGCGCCCTCGCGATCGCGTCGAGCGCCATGAAGCCGATGTTGTGCCGGTCGCGGGCGTGGCGGGCACCGGGATTGCCGAGCCCGACCAGCAGCAGCATGGGATCGCCGGCAGCGGGCGCGCGCCTATTCGGTGCTCGCCTCGGGCTCGGCCGTCACGGCTTCGGCCGCAGCGGCCGCCTGCTCCTCTTCGGCCGCCTCGCGGACCACGGTCGGGGCGGCGATGGTGACGATCGTAAAGTCACGATCGGTGATCGTCGGGCGCACCCCCTCGGGCAGGGTGACGTGCGAGATGTGGATGCTGTCGCCTAGATCGAACGGCAGCAGGTCGATCGCGATCTCGGCCGGGATCGCATCCGCCGGGCAGCTCAGCTCGAGGTCGCGGCGCACGATGTTGAGGACGCCGCCGCGTTTGAGCCCGGGGCAGAGGTCCTCGTTGGTGAACACCACCGGCACCTCGACGGTGACCCTGGCGCCCACCGAGACGCGCACGAAATCGGCGTGGATCGGGTCGTCGGTCACCGGGTGCAGCTGGACCTCGCGCGGCAGCACGCGGACCAGCTCGCCGTTGACCTCGAGGCCGCAGAGCGTGTTGTAGAAATGCGGGTTGGTGAGCTGGCGGCGCAGCGCCCGCGCGTCGAGCGAGACCATCTCCTGGTCCTTGCGCTCGCCGTAGATCACCGCCGGCACCCGGCCGGCGCGGCGCAAGGCGCGCGCCGGGCCTTTGCCCGCGAGCCCGCGGACCTCGGCCGCAAACGTCATCATCTCGACCATGCTCTCTCGTCCTCGCTCCGCCGCCGCAGGGCGGCCGATCTGGTCAAACACCGGCGGCGCCGCGCGGCCTGCGCCTCAGTCGAACAGGCTCGAGACCGAGCTCTCGTCGCTGATCCGGCGGATCGCCTCGCCGATCAGCGGCGCCACCGACAGCACGCGGATCTTCTCGCTCACGCGCACCGCCTCGGTCGCCCGGATGCTGTCGGTGATCACCAAGGTCTCGAGCCGGCTGGCGCTGATCCTGGCGACCGCGCCGGCCGACAGCACGCCGTGGGTCACGTAAGCGACCGCCGCGGTCGCCCCCGCCTCGACCAGCGCCTGCGCCGCGTTGACGAGCGTGCCGCCGGAATCGGCGATGTCGTCGACCAGCACGCAGAGCCGGCCCTCGACGTCGCCGATCACGTTGACGACCTCGGACGCCCCGGCGCGCTCGCGGCGCTTATCGATGATCGCCAGACCGACGTCAAGCCGCTTGGCGATGCCGCGGGCGCGGCCGACCCCGCCGACGTCGGGCGAGACGATGATGAGGCCCTTGGAGTCGTGGCGATGCTTGAGGTCGGCGGCGATCAGGGGGGCGGCGTAGAGGTTGTCGACCGGGATGTCGAAAAAGCCCTGAATCTGGCCCGCGTGCAGGTCCATGGTGAGGACCCGCTGGGCGCCCGCGACGGTGATCAGATTGGCGACCAGCTTGGCCGAGATCGGCGTCCTGGGCCCGGGCTTGCGGTCCTGGCGGGCGTAGCCGAAGTAGGGCACGACCGCGGTGATCCGGCGCGCCGAGGCGCGCCTTAGCGCATCGATGCAGACCAGAAGCTCCATCAGATTGTCGTTGGCGGGATAGGAGGTCGACTGGATCAGAAAGACGTCCTCGCCGCGGACGTTCTCGTGGATCTCGACGAACACCTCCATGTCGGCGAAGCGCTGGACGGTGGCGTCGGTCAGCGGCTGGCCCAGGAACGCGGCGATCGCCTCGGCCAGCGGCCGGTTGCTGTTGCCGGCGAGAAGCTTCATCCCAAGCGCCCGATCGAGCCAAGGCCAATCCCGCGCGGACCCTACCAGCCGCGCCGGCCGAAGGCAACGCCAAGGCCTGCCCCGGGTCCGGCGGCAATCCCGCGGCGGATCGCGCAGGATCATGGTGGCCCGCTCCGGTTGCGCTATGATCTGGTGGGCGAGGCGCAGTTTTTGAGGGGAGCGGGATCGCGATGGACGGCTCGCGCCAGAAGTTCCTCGACCAGGCGCTCGAGGGCTATCGTGCCGGCGCCCGGGGCTGGAGCCGGGATGCGCTGCTGTGCGGGCTGATCCTCCTGTTCGCGGGCGTGTTCGTAGTGGCGCCCTTCGTCGGCTGGACCGGCGAGCGGCGCATGGTCGAGGACGAGCGCCTGCGGGTCCAGCAGGACCAGGATCGGGCGGTCGCCGCGGCGCGCGGCGTCGACGGCCTGCTGAACGCGGTCGCTGCGGCCCAGGCTACGGCGGGGGCCACGGCCGATCAGCTGGCCGGAGCGCTCGCCGATCGGCTGCGGCGGTTCGCGAGCCTGGTGCGCAGCCTGCAGCCCGGTGCAGCGCCCGCGCCGGCGGCGCTGCCGGGGGCGGGCGAGCCGCCGGCCGACTTCCCGGGCGCCGCGATCGCCCAGCAGTCGGCGCCGCCGCCGGCACCTGTGCCGGGGCTGCCGGCGCCGCCGGGCCCGGCGCAGGCCGCGGCCGTCCTGGTGCAGGATTTCGGCCTGAGCCCGGATGATCTCGAGCAGTTCCGCCATGCCTTCGAGGCCGGATCGGGCTCGGACGCCTGGGCCGGCGCGTCGAAAACCAGCGAGCGGCTGTTCGAGGCCGAGATCGAGCGCACGTACGGCCAGCTCGAGCGCGCGGTCGACGACCAGCTGACCGGGCTCAGGGCGACGCTCGCCAAGGGCCTCGACGACATCGCAGCCAAAGCCCCCAAGGTCGGCGCCGGGCTGCCGAAGGCCGATGCGCTGCTGCCGGCCGCGGCCGTGGTCCGCCTGCCGGCTGCGGACCAGCTGTTCCGGAGCGTCGAGGGCAAGGCGCAGGCCTTCGACGAGGTCGGGCTCTACCAGGTCAAGCTCGACCTCGACGCCGCCGCGGCGCCCTTGCATGCTGCGGCCGGCGAGCTCGCCGACGCCGCCAGCCAGCTCGAGGCGCAGCGGGCCAGGCTCGCGGCCGGCAAGGCCGAGATCGACCGGCAGCTGCACGACCTGGACGGCCGGCTGGAGGCGATCCGCGGCGAGCTCGGTTCGCTCGGCGCGCCGCTCAAGTGGCTGGCGATCGATACCGCGAGCTTCGTCCAGCTCTATCCGACCCTGCTGGCGCTGGCGGCGCTTTGGCTCGCGGTCCGCTTCCGGCGGCTGGACGACCTGCGGGGGCGGCTGGAGGCCGGCTATCGCGAGCTCGAGGTGCCGGAGAGGGACATCCGCCTTGCGCTTTATGTCCCGGAAGCAGCGCTCGGCTGGCTGCAGGAGCCGGCCGCTGGCCTGGCCGGGCTGCTGCGCCTGCTGCGCCCGGCGCTCGCGCTGGCTCTCGCGCTCGGCCTCGTCCTGGTCACGGTCTGGCTGCAGCGCGCCGGCGAGGAGCCGAGCCCCGCCTGGGCGGCGCTGCCGCTGGCGCTCGGTCTCGCGGCCTGCGCCCTGATCCTGACCGAGCGCCGCCAGCCGGCCGGCCGGCTCACCTGAGGATCAGCTCGAGCCCGGCCTCGGAGAGCGGCTCGGGTCCGGCCTCGGTGATCAGCGAGGTGCGGCCCAGCGTCATCGCGAGCCCGGCCTCGCTGTCCATCAGGATCATGTGCAGGAAGAAGACCATGCCCGGGCCGATCTCGACCGGATTGCCGGCGAAGAACATCGGCCGGTCCATCCAGGAAGGCGCGTAGACGCTGCCGAGCGAGTAGCCGCAGGCATTGAGGCGGTGCGCGCGCATGCCATGGGCGTCGAGCACTTTGGCGTGGGCGTCGAAGACGTCGCCCATGGCCGTGCCGGGCAGGAGCTTTCCCTCACACGCGAGCAACGCCTCGCGGCAGGCCGCGTGCATCGCGAGCTGGCGGGGCGTGGGCTCGCCGACCACGAACGTGCGCATCAGGCAGGCGTGGTACTGGCGCCAGACGCCCGCGAACTCGAGGGTCAGCTGGTCTCGAGGCTCGAGCCTGCGGCGGCCCGACTTGGAGCGGCAGAGCAGGGCATCGCGCCCCGAGCCGATGATGAAGGGATTGCCCGGGTAGTCGCCGCCGCCGCGGAAGACCGCGCCCTGCATGGCGGCCAGGATGTCGGCCTCGTCGGCGCCAGCCCGGGTCTCCGTGACCGCCGCCTCGAGCGCGGCGTCGGCAAGCGCGGCCGCCCGCCGGACAAAAGTGATCTCGGCCGGCGACTTGACCAGGCGCAGCCGGTCGACCAGCTCGGAGGCGTCGATGGCCACCGCGAAGCCGTCAAGCGCCGCATCGAGCTGTTTTCCGTTGGCCGCGGTCAGGCCGTAGCTGTCGTATTCGATGCCGAGCCGTTTGCCTGCGAGCCCTTTGGCCGCAAGCAGCTCGCAGAGCTGTCCGGCCGGGTTGCCGTCCGCCCGGTCGACCCAGATCCGGATGTCCTCGATGTTCGATGTGTGCTGCGCCTGGCGCAGGTCCGGGGCGCGGGTCAGCAGCACCAGATCGCCATCGGCGCGCAAGACCAGGCACTGGAAGAAGCAGTAGCCGAAGCTGTCATAGCCGGTCAGCCAATACATGCTTTCCTGCTTGAACATGAGCAGCGCATCCAGCCTCCGCGCGGCCATCGCCGCGAGGGTCCGTCGCCGTCGGTCCAGGAATTCCTCGCGGGCGAAATGGAGCGTCATGACTGGCGTTCCCTGGGCTGCTCCACAAGATTGAGGAAGGTCCGTGGCGTCAGGATGCGCGGCCCGTTGAACGGGTCGAGCGCGAGGAGGTCGGCGTCGCCGGTAATGATACAGCTAGCTTCACCCCGGATTGCCGTCTCGAGGAACTTGTCGTCGTCCGGAGCCATTCCGCTACGCTCGCCAGATCGGCGAGGAACTGCTGCCGCAGCCCCTGATCGACATACCGGTCGAACTTCGGCCGCGCCAGCCGCGAGGCCAGTTCCGCAAACGTTTCGTCGGAGAGGAGAATTGCGCCATCCGCAGCCCGGACGATCTCGAGAATGCGAGCGGTGCGACCGCTCGGTTGCAGCAGCGCGCTTATCAGGACGTTGGTGTCGACGACGCAGCGCTCAGCTTTCATTGGCGAGCAGCTCTTCGAGCAGCTCGTCGGTGAGACCCCGCCCGGCCGCGGCCTGGCGCGCGGTTTCCAAGGTCTCGAACAGGCGCTGCCAGGCAGCCCCGCGCAGCCGCTCGTAGTCCTCGACCGACATTACCACGGCGGCAGGCCGGCCCTTCCTGGTGACGGTCACCGGCGCGCGCCCGGCGGCATCCAGTAGCTGACCGAATCGCGTCTTGGCGTCGATGGAGGAGATCGTCCGCATCGACCGATGATAGCCGGTTCGGCTCCGCTCGTCTCGATTCCCGATCGTCCCAGGCTCGACCTCTGTTACGGCCGCTGGGCGCCGTTGGCGTTGAGGTAGACGGCGTAGAGGGAGGTCGTGGCGGTGATGAACAGGCGGTTGCGCTTGGGGCCGCCGAAGGTGACGTTGGAGACCGCCTCGCCGATCGGGATGCGGCCGATCAGATCGCCGGATGCCGTGTAGCAGTTGACGCCCTCGCCGGCGCTGGTCCACAGGTTGCCTTCGGTATCGAGGCGGAAGCCGTCGAACAGGCCGTGCTCGCAGACCGCGAACACGCGGCCCTTGCGCAGGTGGCGGCCGCCCTCGACGTCGAACGCCCGGATGTGGCGGGGGCCGTCCGGGTCGTGGGTCATGCCGGTGTCGGCGATGTAGAGGGTCTGCTCGTCGGGGGCGAATGCGATGCCGTTCGGGCGGGCGAAGTCGTCGGCCACGACCTCGAGGCTGCCGGCCGCCGGATCGAAGCGGTAGACGTGGCAGGCGCCGATCTCGCTGGGCCCTTTGTGGCCCTCGTAGTCGGCATCGATGCCGTAGGCGGGATCGGTGAACCAGACCGTGCCGTCGGACTTGACGACGACGTCGTTCGGCGAGTTCAGGCGTTTCCCCTGGTAGCGGTCGGCCAGCACCGTGACCCTGCCGTCGACCTCGGTCCTGCTCACGCGCCTGGCCCCATGCTCGCAGGAGACGAGGCGGCCCTCGCGGTCGCGGGTGTGGCCGTTGGTGTTGTTGGCCGGCTGGCGAAAGACGTTGACGCCCAGGCCCTCGACCCAGCGCATGATGCGATCGTTCGGGATGTCGCTCCAGAGCAGGAACTCGCCGTCGGCGAACCAGCAGGGGCCTTCCGCCCAGAGCGTGCCGGTGTAGAGCTTGCCGACCACGCAGTTGCCGAGGATGTACTGGCGAAAGCGCCGGTCGATCACCTCGTAGGTCTCGAACATCGCCTGGCTCCCCCGTTCAGCCCTGCACGCGCTCGCCGCGGCCGTAGACGAGCAGCATGCCCACGATCACCACGCCATAGATCACCTGCCGGCCGGCCTCCGGCATCTGCATGACCGAGAGGATGCTCTGGAGCAGCGTGATCAGGATCACGCCGGCGACGGTGCCGAGATAGGTTCCGCGGCCGCCGAGGATCGAGGTGCCGCCCAGCACGACGGCGGCGATGGCGGGCAGCAGATAGGGATCGCCCATCGACTGGAAGGCGTTGGTCGAGTAGCCGGCGAGGAGAACGCCCGCAAACCCGGCCAGAGCGCCGGAGATGACGAAGGCGAGGAAGATGACGCGGCGCGTATCGATGCCGGAAAGATAGGCGGCGCGTTCGCTGTTGCCGATCGCATAGACGGCGCGGCCGAAGCTGGTTCGGGTGAGCAGGAAGACGATCGCGATACCGACCATCGCCCAGACCACGACCGCCATCGGAATGCCGAACAGGAGGCGGTCGGTGGCGATGAAGCGCATCGCGGCCGAGGCGTGGTCCTGCGGCGCGAAGCCGCCGGTCCGCAGCACCATCAACCCCTGCGCCACCGCGTTGATGCCGAGGGTGAAGATCATCGCCGGGATGCGAAGGTAGGCGACGCCGATGCCGTTGGCCGCGCCGAAGACGGCGCCGCAGAAGACGCCGAACGGGATCGCAAGGTATCCCCAGGGCCCGCCCCAGCTGACCGCCGCGGTCGACATCATGCCGCCGACCGTGAGGACCCAGGGCACCGACAGATCGATGTGACCGAGCAGGATGATCAGCATCATACCGGTAGCGACGAGGCCCAGGAACGCGGCCACCTGAAGTTGCTGGAGGAGGTATTCCGGCGAGAAGAAGCTGGTCGAGTAGAGCCCGCCCACCAGCAGCAGCACGATGATGCAGGCAAAAGCGGAGAGAACCGCCGGATCGAACCGGCGCGCGAGCGCGGAGGCCCGCATCATCGCCTCACGTGAAGACATCGAGGCGGTTCCTCATCCGCAGCAGCCTGAACGCGCCGAGGCTGACCGCCGCCAGCAGGATGACGCCCTGGACCAGCGGCTGCCAGAACGGCTCCAGATCGAACACGAACATGAGATCGCCGATCGTCCGCAGCGCAAACGCGCCGAAGATCGAGCCGACGGCGCTGCCCGAGCCGCCGAACAGCGACGTTCCGCCGATCACCACCGCGGCGATCGAATTGAGGGTATAGGTCCCGCCGAGGGCGGCCGAAGCCTCGCCCGAATAGGTGATGAAGGTGAGCATCAGGCCGGCGATCGAGGCCAGCATTCCCGAGAGCGCATAGGCCAGGATCCTGGCCTTGCCGATCGGCACGCCGGACATGTAGGCGGCGGATTCCGACGAGCCGACCGCGTAGGCGGCGCGGCCGAGCACCGAACGCCGGAACGGCACCCACACGACGAGCACGACCACGAGGATGAAGAGCAGCGCCGCCGGAACGCCGCCCGGAAGCTGGCCGGTCAGCGCATCGGCGAGATCGGAGTTGACGTCGCCGCCCGGCACCGGCCGCAGCAGAAGCGCGAAGCCATAGTAGACGGCACCGGTCGCCAATGTCGTGATGATCGGCTGGAGGCGGCCATAGACGACGATCAGGCCGTTGAGCGTGCCGCAGCCGACGCCGACCAGAAGCACCGCGACGACGCCAAGGGCGGTCTCCAGGGCGGTGCCGACGACCAGGGCGGAAGCGACGCAGTTGGCGAGCACCAGGACCATCCCGACCGACAGATCCAGCCCGGCGGTGAGCACCGGCAACGTCTGCGCCATGGCGACAAAGGCGAGGAGCACGCCCTTGTTCGCCGCCGTCGCGGCGACGTTCGCGGTCAATCCGGCCGGATGGTTGGAGACGTAGACGACGAAGAAGGCGACTGCGGTCACGAAAGCAGCGATCGTGCCCTTGTGCTCCGAGAAAAAGTGGCGGGCCGCAGTCACAGGCCGACCGCTGCGCCGAGAGGCGTCTTCTCGTGGCCCGCGCCGACGTTCAGGGCGCTGGCCACGAGGACCCGCTCGGTGATCTCGGCCCCCACCAGAAGCTTCGCGATGCCGCCCCCGTACATGACCGCCACCCGGTCGCAGAGTCCGACCAGCTCGTCATAGTCGGTCGAATAGAAGAGGATCGCGGCACCTTCGTCGGCGAGCCGCCGCATGAGCTGATAGAGCTCCTGCTTGGTGCCGACATCGATGCCGCGGGTCGGATCATTGAGGAGGATGATGCGCGGCCGGTTCATCAGCCACTTGGCGATCACGACCTTCTGCTGATTGCCGCCCGAGAGGGCGTTGGCGGGCGCGCTCGTGTCGGCGACCCTGATCTGGAGCAGACGGATCATCTCCTCGACCGACCCGCGCTCGGCGGCCCGGTCGACGATACCGAAGCGCGACAGGCGGTCGAGTGCTGCGAACGACAGGTTGTCGCGCACCGACATCGGCAGCATCAGCCCTTCGGTCTTGCGATCCTCGGGGATGAGCGCCATCCCTGCGGCTTTCGACTTGGCGGCGCGCGGACTTGCCGGCGGCATCTCTTGGCCGTCGATCTCGACCCGGCCGCTGACGCCGATCAACACGCCGAACAGAGCGAGCAGCAGCTCGCGCTGACCCTGCCCGTCGAGCCCGCCGAGGCCGACGATCTCGCCCGGCCGGACTTGCAGGCTGATGTCCTGGAGGCGGCCGGCCCAGGACAAGTTGCGGATCGAGAGCGCCGGCCTGTCGTCTTCGTGCTTCGCCTGCGGCCGGGGCGGAAAGATGCTCTTGTATTCGCGCCCGATCATCATCTCGACGATCGCCTCGTCGCTCTTGGTGCGGGCCGCGAAGGTCGCGACGTAGCGGCCGTTCCGGTAGACCGTGCATTCGTCCGCGAGCTCGGCGATCTCGTGCATGCGGTGGGAGATGTAGACGACGGCCAGGCCTTCCCCGCGGAGCTGCCTGAGGACCGAGAACACGGTCGCGACGTCGCTCGCCGTCAGGGCGGAGGTCGCTTCGTCGAGGATCAGGATCTTGGGATCGCGGGCCAGCGCCTTGGCGATCTCGACCATCTGGCGGCGCGAGAGGGCGAGATCCATGACGAGGGCGAGCGGATCGATGTCCGGCGCCCCGGCGCGGGCCAGCGCCCGCTCGGCGATCCGCCGCTGCGCCCGACGATCGATCAGCCCGAAGCGCTTGGGCGGGTTGAGGATCGAGATGTTGTCGGCGACCGTCAGATGGGGGAGGAGCGACAGCTCCTGGAAGATGCAGGCGATGCCGGCGGCGGTGGCGGCGGCGGGGTTGCGGAAGGTGACGGGTCGACCCTCGAGCTCCATGGTGCCGGAATCGGCTTGCACCACGCCCGCCATGATCTTGATCAGGGTCGATTTGCCGGCCCCGTTCTCGCCGAGCACGGCATGGATGCGGCCGCGGCCGAATTCGATCTGCGCATCCTCGAGCGCATGGACGCCGCCATAGCGCTTGGACACTCCGGCCATGCGGAAGATCGGCGCTGCGTCCATCCAGTTCCTCGGGCAAAGGGAGCCGCGGGTGCCGCCCGCGGCTCCAGGTCGTTCAGCCGAGACTACTGGTTTGCCTTGCTCTGTCCCATGATTTCCTGCGCGCTGAAGTTGATGCCGCAGGTCGGGAACGAGTTGCCGACGAAGAAGTTGTCGGACTGATCCGAGTAATAGTTCTCGCCGTCCTTGAACCCCGGGTCCTCGACGATCGCCAGCGGCAGCTTGATCGACTGCGGAACCGTCTGGCCTTCGAGGGCAGCGATCGCGGTCTTCATGGCGACGGCGACCTGGGCGGGACCGGTGCCGGCGGACGAGCACACGAGCCCGTCCTTGGAATGCTCGCCGCAGAGCTTGCGAAACCCGTTCTCACATTCGCCGCCGACCGGGACAAAGGGATGGCCGGCATCCATCAACGCGCGCACGGTGCCGGTCGAACCGCCCTGAACGGTGACGCCATCGAAGCTCTTTTGGACGGCGACCGCGTCGGCGGTCACTTTTTGCGCGGTGCCATCGTCCCACATGCCGACGACCTCGACCACGTTCCACGGCTTGCCCGAGGCATCGAGCACCTCGTGAATGCCCTCGTGGCGGTCGCGATCGACCGAGGTCCCCGGCACGCCGCGCACTTCGAGGATCTTGCCGCCGTTGGGGATATGTCCGACCAGCCAGTTGGCCCACAGCTCGCCCAGGCCCTTCTGGTCGACGTTGACGTTGATCGCCTGATCGGTGTCGAGCGTGTTGTCGAAAGCGACGAGGACGACGCCCGCGGCATTGGCGCGCTTGATGACCGGCGTGAAGGCGGCCGGGTTCTGGGCGTTGACGATCACGGCGTCGTAGCCGGAGTTGATGAAGTTGTCGACCGCGGCGATCTGCGCGGCGAGATCCTCACCGGTCGAGACGACCTTGAACTCCTTGAGCTTGGCGGCGACATCGGGCTGGGCGGCGTAGGCCTTGGCGGTCTGGATCATCTGGATCCGCCAGGTATTGCCGATGAAGCCGTTGGCGAGGGCGATCCGGTAGGGGGGCTTCTTGGCCGGCCATTGAAAGTACTTGGTGTCGGGGCTCAGCGGCGAGAAGCATTGGGGATCGGCACCCGGCCCCTGGACCACTTCCGGACCGGCCGCCAGCACCGCGCTCGACAGCGCCAATAGACCAACGGATGCGAGCGCCAAGGCTTTGAGCTTAGGCATTTGATCAGGCTCCCTGATACGTCTCTAGGATGAGGAGCGTCGCGACCGAGCCGCCAGCCCGTCCCTTGGCTGCCAGGTCGGCGCCCGCCGCAAGCCGGCGGGCCCTCCTTGGTTGGTCATGGAAGATGCTTGACCAGACGCTCGAGCGGTGCTGCCTCATTACCCTATTGGCATCGCTTCTAGCACGAAGTGAAGCGGCCGTCTCGGATTTCGATGGGCTGCCCGGCGCCGGCCGGCGGCGACTTACCCACAGGTTTCATTCATCCAGAGCTTTCCGCCGGAGCTGGCGAAGGGTATAAGGCGGCCGGCGGCATAGTGGGGGTAAAGCATATGGCGGAGCTGGCGACTGCGACTTCATTGCGGCGGGACGCGGGCGAGCGTCAGCGCGCCCTGGACGCGGCGATCGGCCAGATCGAGCGCGCGTTCGGCAAGGGCTCGGTCATGAAGCTCGGCCAGCGCGAGCGCGTGGTCGAGATCGACACCGTCTCGACCGGCTCGCTCGGGCTCGACCTGGCGCTGGGCGTCGGCGGCCTGCCGCGCGGCCGGATCGCCGAGATCTATGGCCCTGAGTCCTCGGGCAAGACCACGCTCACCTTGCATTGCATCGCCGAGGCCCAGAAGGCGGGCGGCGTGTGCGCCTTCGTCGACGCCGAGCACGCCCTCGACCCGGGCTATGCGAGGAGGCTCGGCGTCAACATCGACGAGCTGCTGATCTCGCAGCCCGACACCGGCGAGCAGGCGCTCGAGATCGCCGACACCCTGGTGCGCTCGCTGGCGGTCGACCTCGTGGTGATCGACAGCGTCGCGGCGCTGGTGCCCAAGGCCGAGCTCGAGGGCGAGATGGGCGACAGCCACATGGGCCTGCAGGCAAGGCTCATGAGCCAGGCGCTGCGCAAGCTCACCGCCTCGATCCACCGGTCCAACTGCATCCTGATCTTCACCAACCAGATCCGCCAGAAGATCGGCGTGATGTTCGGCAACCCCGAGACCACGACCGGCGGCAACGCGCTCAAGTTCTACGCCTCGGTCCGCCTCGACATCCGGCGGATCGGCCAGATCAAGGACCGCGAGCAGGTCGTCGGCAACCAGACCCGGGTCAAGGTCGTCAAGAACAAGGTGGCGCCGCCGTTCCGGGTGGTCGAGTTCGACATCATGTATGGCGAGGGCATCTCGAAGACCGGCGAATTGCTCGACCTCGGGGCGCGGGCAGGCGTGGTCGAGAAGTCGGGCTCCTGGTTCTCCCATGACAGCCAGCGGATCGGCCAGGGGCGCGAGAATGCCAAGGCCTATCTCAAGGAGCATCCCGAGACCGCGGCCGCGATCGAGACCGCGATCCGGACCCAGGCGGGCCTCGGCAGCGGCGAGGCCGCGATCGACCTGCTCGACGAGGACCACGAGATCGGCCTCGACTGAGTCGCCGGCGGCGAGACCACTGCATCTGGTAGGATTTGCGCCCGGCGACAACAAAATGGGCCGCTCGGGGTTTCAACCGCCGCGGGACGCTGATATAGCTTGGTCGATGCGGACGCGTGCGACAGGCTGAGCCCCCAGTGCAGATCACCAGACTGCGCCTCGCCGGCTTCAAATCCTTCGTGCAGCCGAGCGAGCTCGCGATCGAGCCGGGCCTGACCGGCATCGTCGGCCCGAACGGCTGCGGCAAGTCGAACCTGATCGACGCGCTCCGCTGGGTGATGGGCGAGACGTCGGCGCGCGGCCTGCGCGGCGGCGAGATGGACGATGTCATCTTCGCCGGCACCGCCGCCCGGCCGGCGTTCGATCTGGCCGAGGTCGGGCTGCACATCCAGGCGCCCGAGGTCGCTTTGCCGGGGCTGGGCGAGGAGGGCGAGCTCGATCTCTCGCGCCGGATCGGGCGCGGCGTCGGCTCGGTCTTCCGGGTCAACGGCAAAGAGCTGCGCGGCCGCGACGTCCAGCTGCTGTTCGCCGATGCCGCCTCGGGCGCGCGCAGCGCCGCGATCGTGAGCCAGGGCCAGATCGGCGCCCTGATCGAGGCCAAGCCTGCCGACCGCCGCCGCCTGATCGAGGAAGCCGCCGGGATCGGCGGCCTGCAGGCGCGCCGCCACGAGGCCGAGCTCAAGCTGCAGGCGGCCGAGGCCAACCTGCTGCGGGTCCAGGACCTGCTGCTGGCGCTCGAGGAGCAGCAGCGGGGCCTCGTCAAGCAGGCCCGCCAAGCCGAGCGCTACCGCAAGCTCAGCGCCGCCTACCGCGAGGTCGAGGCGGCGCTCATGGTCGGCCGCTGGCGGCTCGCCCGGGCCGAGCTGGCGAGCGCCGAGACGGCGCTTCGGGGCGGCCGCGACAGCGCGACCAGCGAGGCCGAGCGCCTCGGCGCGGCGCGGGCCGAGCGCGACCGGGCGGCGCGGGCGGCGACGGAGCTGCGCGCCGCGGACGCCGAGCTCGCGACCGAGCAGGCGCGCCTCGCCGAACGGCGCGCAGTGCTCGACGACGAGGCCCGGCGGCTCGACGCCGACCGGTTGCGGCTCGAGGAGCAGGGCCGCGAGCTCGCGCGCGACCTCGAGCATGCCGAGGCCAGCCGCGCCGACGGGCAGGCGAGCGCGGCGCGTCTTGCGGGCGAGCGCGAGGCGTTGGCGGCGACCGGCGCGCAGCTCGACCGGGAGCTGGGCGAGGCGGCCGCGGCGGCGCGTGCGGCCGAGACCGCCGCGCAGGCGGCGGATGCCGAGCTGCGGCACGCCATGACCGCGGTCGCCGCGGCCGAGGCACGCCTGCGGCAGCTCGCCGAGGAGCAGGCCCGCGCCGGGCGCGACCGGCAGGCGCTAGCCGAGGCGCGGCGGCTGCTCGAGCTGAAGCAGGCGGAGCTGCCGTTCGACGACGACCCGCCGGCGGCCGCCGGCTCCGAGGCCGCCCTCGCCGCCGCCCTCGCTGCCGAGGCGGACGCGACGGCAGCGCTGGAGGCGGCCGAACGGCAGCGGGAGGCGACGCGCAGCGCGCTCGCGACGGCCGAGGCGACCCTGCGCGCGGCGGAGGAGCGCCGCCGCAGCCAGGACGAGCAGGAGCAGCGCCGGCGCGAGCGGCGGGCCGAGCTCGATGCGCGGCTGGCGCGGCTGGCCGAGCGAGCGGCGGCGATCGCTGCCCGGATCGAGCAGGCCGCACGCGGCCGCGAGGCGCTCGATCTTGCCGGGCTGGAGGGCCAGCTCGCGGCCGCCGGGGAGCGGCTGGGCGCCGCCGGCGCCGCGCTCGCGGCCGCCGATGCGGAGGCGCTTGCCGGCGGCGACGCGCAGGAGCAGGCGCGCGCCGCCTGGCAGGAGCAGCGCGCCGCCTCTGCCCAGCTGGCGAGCGAGGCCGCAGCACTCGCCGCGCTCGCCGGACCCGATGCGACGAAGGGCGGCGTGATCGATCGGCTGCGGGTCGAGGAAGGCTATGCGCTGGCGCTGACGGCGGCGCTCGGCGACGATCTCCTGGCCGGTCTCGAGGCGGACGCAGCCGCGCATTGGTCGACCGCGATCGGCGCGGCGGCGCGCGCGGACGCGCCTGCTCTGCCGGCGGGCTGCCGGCCGCTTGCCGAGGTCGTGGACGCACCGCCGGCGCTTGCCCGCCGCCTCGCCCAGGTCGGCATCGCCGAGGCGGCCGCGGCGGCCGTGCTGCAGGCGGCGCTCGCCCAGGGCCAGCGGCTGGTCAGCCCGGATGGCGGCCTCTGGCGCTGGGACGGTCTCGTGCGCCGCCCCGAGGCGCACGACGCGAGCGCGGCGCGGCTCCGCCACCAGGACCGGCGCCGCGAGCTCGAGCGTCTGCTCGAGGCGGCGCACGAACCGCTCGCCGGGCTCGAGCGCGCCGCCGGGCAGAGCGAGGCGGCGGCAGCGGACGCAAAGGAGCGCCGGCAGCAGGCGGCAGTGGCGCGCGATGCCGCGCGCGCCGCCTTCGAGGACATCCGCGAGGCGCTGATCTCGGCGCGCGCCCAAGAAGCGGCGCTGGCCGCCGAGATCAGCGCTCTGACCAAGGAGCAGGCGGCGATCGGGGCCGAGGCGCAGGAGCTCGACGGGCTGCAGGCGCCGCTCGCAGGCACGCTGCACGAGGCGCCGGCACTCCCTTGGGACCATCCGCGGGAGGCAAGCGATGCGGTCGCGGCCGTCCGGGCCGCGGCGCTCGAGCGGGATCGGCAGGCCGAGGCCGCGCTGGGCGCGGCGCGCGGCCAGCTCGTCGCGGCGCGCGCGGCGGTCGCAGACCAGCGGGAGCGCGAGCGCGGCCGCGCCGGGGCGGCCCGCGAGCGCGAGCTCGAGCGCGTTCGGATCGAAGCCAGGGTCGCCGAGCTGGCGCAGGAGCAGAACCGGCTCGATGGCGCCGGGCCGGAGCTCGAGGCGGCGCTCGGCCGTGCCGAGCCCGCGCTCGCGGCAGCCCGGCAGCGGCTGGTCGCGGCCGAGCGAACGGCTGCGAGCGCCCGTCAGGTCCAGGCGGCGGCGGCGATGCAGGAGGGCCGGCTGCGCGATCGGCTGGCCGCCGCCGAAGCTCGCCGGAGCGCGCTGGAGCAGGAGCTGGCGTCGTGGTCGGAGCGCAGCACGGCGGCTGCGGCGCGGCTGGCCGAGCTCGAGCGCCGGCGCGCGCCGCTCGCGGCCGAGCGCGCCCGCTTGGTGGAGCTGCCGGCCGTGGCCCTGCGCCAGCAGGAGGAGCTGCGGCAACGCCAGAGCGCGGCCGAGGCGCGCCGCAGCGCGCTGCATGCGCAGCTGGGCGAAGCCGAGGCGGCGCTCGCCGCAGCCGAAGCCGCGCTCGAGCGCACCGAGGCGCTGCGGGTCGAGGCGCGCGAAGCGGCGGCCCGGCTCGAGGCCCGCCTCGAGCGCGCCGAGGCCGAGGCGACGGGCGCGCAGGCGATGCTGCTCGCGCGTCTCGGCGTACTGCCCGAGACCGCCGAGCCGGGCCCGCCGGATCCTGCCGCGCTCGCCGCGGCGGAGGCCGAGCTCGCGCGCATCGGGGCGGCGCGCGAGCGCCTGGGGCCGGTCAACCTGCGGGCAATCGACGAGGCCCGGGAGCTGGCACTCCGGATCGAGACCCTGCAGACCGAGCAGGCCGAGCTCGCCGGCGCGATCGAGCGCCTCAGGCGGGCGATCTCGACCTTGAACCGCGAGGGCCGCGAGCGCCTGCGGATCGCGTTCGCCAAGGTCGAGACCCATTTCGGCGCGCTGTTCACGCGCCTGTTCGGCGGCGGCCGGGCCAAGCTCGAGCTGACCGATCAGGACGACCCGCTGGCCGCCGGGCTCGAGCTGGCCGCGAGCCCGCCCGGCAAGAAGCTGCAGGCGATCTCGCTGCTCTCGGGCGGCGAGAAGGCCTTGACCGCGCTCGCCCTGATCTTCGCCGTGTTCCTGACCAAGCCGGCACCCCTTTGCGTGCTCGACGAGGTCGACGCGCCGCTCGACGATGCCAACGTCGACCGCCTGATGGGGCTGCTCGAGGAGCTCGCGCTCGGCACCCGCACGCGCTTCATGGTGATCACCCACCACCCGCTGACCATGGCCCGGATGCACCGCCTGTACGGCGTGACCATGGCCGAGCGGGGCGTCTCCCAGCTGGTCTCGGTCGATCTTGCGAGCGCGATCGAGCTGCGGGCGACCGCCTGAGCCTGGACGACCGCCCGGACGTGCTCCTGCTCACGATTTTTTAGGGAGCAGGCGCTAGGGGAGCGGAACGTCCAGGCGCCCAGATCCATTAACGATCACAGGCGTTGGCCCACCGCCGAATTCCGGCACGTGAAGGAGTCGAGCATGATCAAGGACCCGAGCGTCAAGTCTGCCCCCGTCGGACCAAGCACAGGCAAACCGACGGCCGGCAAGACGACCGCCGCCAAGCCCGCCGCAGCCAGAACCGTCCCCATGTCGCCCGAGACCAAGGGCGCGGGGTCGACGGTGGTCGCCAAGACCGCGCCGCCGCGGTCGAGTGCCCGGACCGCGGCCGCCAAGCTCGCCGATGGCCGGCCGCTGGACGATGTCGAGCGGCTGATCCAGCAGCGCGCCTACGAGCTCTGGGAGAACGAGGGCCGGCCGCAAGGGCGCGAGCAGGAGCACTGGCAGCAGGCCGAGCGCGAGATCGCGGGACGCCGCGCCGGCAGCAGGGCGTGAGCCGGGCGCCGGCCCACCTGCGGGCGGTCCGGTCGGCGCCTGCGGCCACTTCGAAGGCTCCTGCGAGGCTGCTCCGGGCCTGTTGTGCGGCCGTGCCCAGCTTGACAGGCGCGGCGAGCGACCTATTGTGACGCCGCTTCGAGCCGGCGCGGGCGCGTCCGCTGTCCGGCTCGGGAGCGGTCAGGCGATGGATCGATGGCGCGCAAGGATGGGTCGCCGGAGTTCGAGGCGTTCGACGACCGCGTCCGCAAGCTGCGCGTCGACGCCGGCCTGGTGCGGGACGAGCGCGCGGGCAAGGGTCGCGGCCCCCTGATCGGGGGCGCGGCCATGCAGGTCGGCATCGAGCTGGTCGCCGGCGTGATCGGCGGGGCGTTGTTGGGCTACGGTCTCGATCGCTGGCTCGGGACGTGGCCGATCTTTTTCCTGGTGCTGTTCTTCCTCGGGGCGGCCGCCGGGATGCTGAATGCCTATCGGTACCTGCGCAAGATCAGCGAGGTGCCGCCGGAGCGAACGGGAGAGCGGTGAGCCCCGGGCGTCGCCCCAAGGATCGGCGGCGAGGGTCGGGGTCGAAACCGGACGAGGTGGACGAGGGGTCGGTGGAGCATAGTCCGCTCGCGCAGTTCGAGATCCACGACATCCTGCCGATCACGGTCGGCGGGGTCGACCTGTCCTTCACCAACTCGTCGCTCTGGATGGCGATCGCGGTGGCGCTCGCCTATGGCCTCGTGATGTTCAGCGCCCGCCATGCCAGCATGGTGCCGGGTCGCCTGCAGGCCCTGATCGAGCTGAGCTACGAGTTCATCGCCGACATGCTGGGCAGCACCGTCGGCAAGGAAGGCCGCCAGTACTTCCCGTTCTTCTTCACGCTCTTCATGTTCGTGCTGTTCGGCAACACGCTCGGCATGATCCCGGGCGGCTTCACCTACACGAGCCACATCATCGTCACCTTCTCGATGGCGATCTTCGTGGTCTCGGCGGTCACCGTGATCGGCATCATGCGCCATGGCCTGCACTTCTTCAGCCTGTTCGCGCCCGGCGGCTGCCCGATCTACGTCATGCCGCTCCTGATCCCGATCGAGATCCTGTCCTACGCGATGCGCCCGGTCAGCCTGTCGCTGCGGCTCGCGATCAACATGACCGCGGGCCACATCATGCTCGCGACCTTCGCGGGCTTCGTGATCGCGCTCGGCGTTTTCGGGGTCCTGCCGCTGGCCCTGACGGTGGCGCTGATGGGGCTCGAGCTCGCGATCGCGTTCCTGCAGGCCTACGTGTTCACGGTCCTGAGCTGCATCTACCTGCAGGACACCATCCACCTGCACTGACCCGCCGCCAACGAGCTTGCCACCCGAGCTGGGCTCACGAGACAATCATGGAGCATCACCTGATGGAAACCGAAGCAGCCAAGATGATCGGTGCCGGTCTCGCCGCGATCGGCCTTGGCGGGGTGGGCGTGGGGATCGGCAACGTGTTCGCGACCACGATCGCGACCATCGGCCGCAACCCGTCGATTCAGGGCCGGGTCGCGGCGCTGATGTGGATCGGCTTCGCGCTGGTCGAGGCGATCGGCCTCTACGCGCTGCTGGTCGCCTTCATCGTGCTGTTCGGCTAGCGCCGCCGCCCGGCGCGAACCTTCGGGCCCGAAACCGGTGCCGCAGATCGAGGTTGCCACCTTCGCGAGCCAGATCTTCTGGCTGATCGTGGCGTTCGTGACGCTCTACTATCTGCTCAGCCGGCGGGCCCTGCCGCGGCTCGCCGAGGTCCTCGAGGCGCGCCAGGACCGGATCGCCACCGACCTCGACGAGGCGGAGCGGCTACGCCGCGAGGCCGAGGCGGCGCTCGCCAGCTACGAGGCGGCGATCGCCAAGGCCCGGGACCAGGCGCATGCGCTGCTGGCCGAGACCCAGACGCGGCTGCAGGCCGAGGCCGGCAAGCGCCAGGCCGAGCTCGACCTGCGGCTGGCCGAGCAGCTGAGCGAGGCCGAGGCGCGCATCGGCGAAGCCAGGCAAAGCGCGCTCAAGGAGCTCGAAGAGGCCGCCGTGACGGTCGCGCAGACCGCCCTCGAACATCTGGCGGGCGTCAAGGTCGCCAAGAAGACCGCCCAGACCGCGCTGCGCGCCGTCCTCGAGGAGGCGCGCTGATGGCGCATTGGCTGCTCGAGGTGATCGCGCTAGTCATCCTGATCGCGCTGATCTACCGGCCGCTCAGCCGGGTGATCGTCGGCGCGCTCGACGGCCACGCGGCCAAGGTCCGGGCCGAGCTCAACGAGGCCAAGCGCCTGCGCGAGGAGGCCCAGAGCCTGCTCGCGCGCTACCAGCGCCAGCTGGCCAGCGGCTCCGACCAGGCGCAAACGATCGTCGAGCACGCGCGCGCCGAGACCGAGCGCCAGGTGGAGCGGCACCGCGCGGAGCTCGAGGCGAGCCTCAAGCGCCGCACCGAGCAGGTCATGGGCCGGATCGCCCAGGAGGAGGCGCGCGCGCTGCAGGAGCTTCGCGCCTATGCCGCGACGCTCGCGATCCGCACCACCGAGCGCCTGATGCGCGAGCGGGTCGACGGCGCCCACGCCCAGGCCCTGCTCGACGGCGCGATCGAGCAGGTCGGCCGCAAGCTGTCCTGACCGCCGGAGACCGCCCGCTTCCCGAGCCTGGCCCCTTCGGCTGCGGGCTCTGGAACCCTTCGCTCCGGCTCTTCGTTGGTCGGCGGATGGCGGCGCCCGCACGCCCGCGGGCGCGCCGTCCCGATGACGTTGAAGGAGCACCTTTGGATGGCCCATGATCTGCATGGCAAGACGATCGCGATCCTGGCGACCGATGGCTTCGAGCAGTCGGAATTGACCGAGCCCAAGCGCGCGTTGGAAGAGGCGGGGGCGAGTGTGCAGGTGATCGCGCCCAAGACGGGCAGGATTCGCGGCTGGCAGCACGGCGACTGGGGCGAGGAGGTGGCGGTCGACCTGGCCCTCAAGGAGGCCAATGCCGCGGACTATCACGCCCTGGTCCTGCCCGGCGGCCAGATGAACCCGGACAAGCTGCGCCTCGAGCCGAGGGCGGCCCAGTTCGTGCGCGCGTTCTTTGCGGCCGGCAAGCCGGTCGGCGCGATCTGCCACGGCCCCTGGCTGCTGGTCGAGGCGGACGTGGTGCGCGGCCGCACCGTCACCTCCTGGCCATCGATCCGGACCGACCTCAAGAACGCCGGCGCCAACTGGATCGATCGCGAGGTGGTGGTCGACCAGGGCTTGGTGACCAGCCGCCGGCCGGACGACCTGCCGGCGTTCAACGCCAAGATCATCGAGGAGTTCGCCGAGGGTCGGCACGCGGCGCAGCGGCGGAGTGCCTGAGGCGGACGCCTGACGCGGGCGGCTTGGCGGGGCTCAGCCGGGCGCCCCCTCCTCCGGCGTGCCGAGCGTTGCGAGCAGGCGTGAGCGGAACTCGCGGCGGTAGAGCACGGCCACGACCCAGGCGGTGGCGAGCACGAACAGCCAGGGGTGGACGAACCAGCTGAGCGCCGCAAGGCCGAAGTAATAGGCGCGCATGCCGCCGTTGAAGTGGTGCGCGGTCGAGGTCGCGATCACGGCCGTGCGCTCTGCGATCCGCTCGGCGTCCTCGCTGACCCCGCCCGGCAGGGCGACGCTGCCGATCAGGATCAGGCAGTAGTTGTACTGGCGGAAGGCCCAGGTGAACTTGAAGAACGCGTAGACGAACAGGATCACCAGCAGCAGGACCTTCAGGTACCAGAGCAGCGGCGAGGTCGCGACCGCCAGCGGCAGCTCGTTGAGCAGCGCCACCGCCTGGTCCGACCGGCCGAGAGCGGCGAGCAGGCCGCCGATGATGACGAGCGTGGTCGAGGCGAAGAAGGAGGCGCTGCGCATCAGATTGCCGACGATCTGGGAATCGACGATCCGGTTGTCGCGCTCCAGCATGCGCCGCATCCAAAGGCGCCGGTAGGCGGCCATGCTGCGCATCAGGCTCGCGCGGCGGCCGTTGCCGCGGTCGGCGAACAGGGTGTAGCCGATCCAGCAGGCAAAGAACCACAAGGTCGCGATCAGATCGGAAGGGGCGACCCCGCTCAGTTGCGCTCCGGTCACAGCAGGCCCAGATGTGGCGATGCGGGTTCGACCCCGCCGACGCTCAGCCGAAGGACCGTCATGGTGTCAAGCTCCCCATCGCGCCCGCGCATCGGCCTGACCTTGGATGCCGAGCCGCCGGGCGGCTACAGCAAGCTGCCCTGGTATGCGCTGCGCGCCAACTATTTCCGCGCGATCGCGCGCGCGGGCGGCCTGCCGCTCGCGTTGCCGCACGAGGTCGAGTTGGCGGAGGCCTATCTCGAGCTCCTGGATGGCCTCGTGGTGACCGGGGGTGCCTTCGACGTCGATCCGGCCCTCTATGGCGAGCAGGCACGCCACCCGAGCGTCAAGACCAAGGACCAGCGGACCGCGTTCGAGCTCAGGATCACGCGGGCGGCGCTGGCCAAGGACATGCCGGTGCTCGGGATCTGCGGCGGTCAGCAGCTCTTGAACGTCGTGCTCGGGGGCGATCTGGTGCAGCACATCCCGGACGCGGTCGCAGCCGCGCTCGCGCACGAGCAGCCCAATCCACGCACCGAGCCCGGCCACGGGGTCGAGGTGGTGCCCGGCTCGCGGCTGCACGCGATCGCCGGCACGACGCGGCTCGAGGTCAACAGCGCCCACCACCAGGCGGCCGGCCGGGTGGGCCCCGGCGTGCTGGCGAGCGCGCGCGCGCCCGATGGCGTGATCGAGGCGATCGAGGCGCCCGGGCGGCGCTTTTGCATCGGCGTCCAATGGCATCCGGAATATGCGATCTCGGTCGCCGACGACGCCCTGTTCGATGCCCTGATCGCTGCCTGCCGCCCGGCATGAGCGCGGCTGCGGAGGACGCCGGCGGCGCCGAGCGGGTGACCCAGGAGCGGGTGGCCCAGGAGCGGGTGGGCCAGGAGCGGGTGGCCCAGGAGCGGGTTGCCAAGCGGATCGCGCGCTCGGGGCTCTGCTCCAGGCGGGATGCCGAGCGCTGGATCGCGGCCGGGCGAGTCGCGGTCGACGGCAACCTTTTGACCAGTCCGGCGGTGACCGTGACCGCGGCGAACGTCGTCACCGTCGACGGCGAGCCGCTGCCGTCCGCCGGGGTCGCGCGGCTGTTCCGCTACCACAAGCCTGCCGGCCTGCTGACCGCGGCGCGCGATCCCGAGGGCCGGCCGACGATCTACGACCGCCTGCCCGCGGGCCTGCCGCGCCTGATGCCGATCGGCCGCCTGGACCTCGCCTCCGAGGGCCTCTTGCTGCTGACGAACGACGGCGGTCTCAAGCGCCAGCTCGAGCTGCCGGCGACCGGCTGGGTGCGGCGCTACCGGGTCCGGGTGCACGGCGAGATCGACCCGGCGAAGCTCGCGGCGCTGGCGCGCGGAATCACCCTCGAGGGCTTCGAGTACGGCCCGATCGAGGCCCGCCTCGACAAGGTCCAGGGCAGCAACGCCTGGCTTACGGTCGCGCTGCGCGAAGGCAAGAACCGGGAGATTAGGCGGGTGCTGGAGCATTTCGGCTGGCCGGTCAACCGCCTGATCCGGCTCAGCTTCGGCCCGTTCCAGCTCGGCCGTCTGGGCGGCGGCGAGGTCGAGGAGGTGACCGGCAAGGTCCTGCGCGAGCAGGTCGGCGTCCGGATCGCGGGCGCGCCGGCGCGCCGCCGCCCAACAACTCGTTAACGATCCGGGTTTACAACGATCGGGACTGCGACCCCTCGAGGACGGGCGGCGAGCCATGGCGCGTTGGCTGATCACCTTTGGCGTGCTGATCGTGCTGATCAGTCTGTGCTGGCCTTGGCTGCTCGCCTTCGGGCTGGCCCCGCTGCCGGGCGATCTGCTGGTCGATCTCGTGCCGGGCTTCCGCTTTGAGCTGCCGGTCACGACCTCGCTGCTGATCAGCGGCGTGATCGTGCTGGTCTGGAAGCTGCTGGCGCGCTGAGCGGCCCCGGCGGCGAGCCCCGCGGGGAGCGGCCGTCGGACCGGGCCCTGAGCACCCCGTGCTCCGTGTGAACGGGGCCACAAGCGCCCGGGACACGAGCCTGCTATCCTTGCCGGCGCCCAAGGCCGGCGGGGGGAACGACGATGGCCAAGCTCGTGGTCTGCTGTGACGGCACCTGGAACGACAGCGCCGACCGGACCCACATCGTCCGGATCGCGGAGGCCGCCGGGCGGCTGCGGGACCCGGCGGTCAAGGTCTTCTACGACAAGGGGGTCGGGACCGACACCGGCTTCATCCTGCGCGGCGGCGCGGTCGGCCGCGGCCTGTCCCGGAACATCCGCCAGGCCTACGGCTGGCTGGTCGAGAACTGGCAGCCGGTCGATCAGATCTTCATGTTCGGCTTCTCGCGCGGCGCCTACACGGTCCGCAGCCTCGGCGGCTTTCTCGGCTTCGCCGGCCTGCTCCGGCGCGAGGATACCGGCCCGGTCAACGATCGCGGCGAGAACCCGCTGATCGAGGCGGCCTACGAGGCCTATCGGATGTGCCGGCGCGATCCCAAGATGGCGGCCGATTTCCGTGCCCGCGCCGCCTACCGCCAGCGGCGCGAGCCCAAGATCCGCCTGCTGGGCGTGTTCGACACAGTGGGCGCGCTCGGCGTGCCGGTCCACTGGCTGCAGAGCATTGTCGACCGGCTACCGTTCTTCAACGTCGAGTTCCACGACACCGAGCTCGGTTCCAAGGTCGAGATCGCCTGCCAGGCGCTCGCGATCGACGAGCGCCGCGGCCCGTTCCAGCCGACCCTTTGGACCGGTGCCGCCAAGCCCGGTCAGACGATCAGGCAGGTCTGGTTCGCGGGCGTCCATTCGGACGTCGGCGGCGGCTACCCCGAGAAGGGGCTGGCCGAGCTGCCGCTCGCCTGGATGCTGAACGAGGCCAGCACGGCCGGCCTCGATCTCCGGCCGGGCTTCGCAGCCGACCCGCTGCGCGCCGACGCCGGCGGCCAGATCCACGATTCGATGGACAAGGGCTATCTGCTGCTGCACGAGCTGTCGCCCTCGATCAAGCCCTACGATCGGCCGATCGGCACGGCCCAGCGGCCGGCGGGCGGCCCGGCCGTGCCCGGCGAGATGGTCTTCTGGTCGGCGCGCGACCGGGTCGACGGCGAGGCGGCCCGGCGCCTGCCGGCGCTCCGCCAGACCGCTTACCGGCCGCAGGCGCTGGTCGATGCGGGCGGCGCCTGGCGCCCCGACAGCCGCGACTGGGCCTGGCTCGACGACCGCCGGCCTGGTTGAGATGGACGGGCAAAAGCCCGCAAGCCATCGCCGAAAGCGCCGCTCAGCTCCGCGCCACCACGCCCTCGGCCATGATCCGGTCGATCGCGGGGAATGCGCGCCGGGCCTCCGCCGGCACGGGCTGCCAGTGCTGCTTGGCGGGATCGTTGCGGAAGTAGTCGAAGGGCAGGCTGCCGGGGCCTCCCGGCCGGCCGACGATGATCCGCCCGACCATGCCGGCCATCTCGTGCGGCGTGCAGTAGTAGTCGTAGACGCCGGCGACCGTGAGCGTCAGCTCGAACCGGTCGCCCGGGTTGACCAGGTATCCGGAGTTCCAAGGCGGCGCGGTTGCGGGAATCCGCAGCGAATGGTCGTCGTTGTCCGGGTGGTAGGCGGTCGTGGTGTGGACGTTGTTGCCGGCATTGATCCAGCGGATCGTCTGGCCGGGCCGGACCAACAGGCCGATCGGCTCGAACGCGACATGGGCGCCGAGATCGTCGCTCTGCATTCGGATCTCGACCACGCCGCCCTGGGCGCGGCCGGTCGCCGGCGCGGCCAGGCCGGCGAGCCAGAGCCCGCCGGCCTCGAGCAGGGCGCGCCGGGTCGGCACCGCTACTGCAGCTGCGCCTCGTCCTCGTCCACGTGCCAGAGCACGATATGGTAGTGCGGCTCCGGCATCCCCGGATGGCCGGCATTATAGTACAGGTCGACGGACTTCACCGTCGGGTCGCCAACCGCCAGCTCGTCGAACTTCTTGTGGCCCTCCATGTCGGCGAGCGGGACCATATAGATCGTGCTGACAAGCTTGCCGCTCTTGTCGTAGGCGAGGAACGGCCCGGGCGGGATCGTGCCGGGCTGGACGTAGAGGGTCCCGAGGCCCGGGATGAAGTCGGGCAAGGCCACGAGCTCGCTGACCTTCTGATAGGTGCCGCCGGGCGGCGCCATCATGGCGGCATGCATGCTCTCGTCCTGCATGCCGGTATCGCTCGTGCTTTTGTCGCTCATGCCCTTGTCGTTCATATCGGCACAGGCCGCCACGGCCCCGCTCAGGGCCAGCGCAGCAGCCATCGCCAGCGCTCGACGCATCGCTTCTCTCCCTCTGTCGGCGAGCGTACCGCGAAGGACGCTCGCGATTTCGGCGCTGCGCGCGCCTCCTCGACCGCAATGCCTCCCGCGCTGCAGGTCGGGTCGCGCCTTCGCCTCTCACGATGCCGCGCGCGCCCGGATCATCCACGCGTTCACTCGATCGTGACCGGTCCCGGCACCGACGTGAGCGGCCGCATGGCTCGCCTCGGCTCAAAAAGGCGATCTTGAGGCCCCCGGGAATTGGCCAGGAGCCCGCCTGCCGGTCGAAGAGGATCAGTAGTGCGAGCCCCCGTTGCTCGTGGACCTCTCGCTCTTCGTCTTGTCGCTCATGCCCTGTTCGCCCATGCCGGTACAGGCCGCAATGGCCAGGCTCAGGACCAGTGCTGCGGCCACGGAAATCAGTCGACGCATCGCTTCTCTCCCGATCCGGCGCGCCATGTCCGCTCGCGCCCTCGGACTTCATGATGCCGCTGCCGGATCGTTCATCCGCGCGTTCACTCGATTGTGACCCGCGGGGCTTGCGTTCGCGCGGGCGCGCCCGCCACGAGCGGCGAGCGAATTCCTGCTCCAGGCGCTGGTTCGAGGGTTGGTGCGATGCGGCTCGCGAATGTGATCCCTCGTCAGACCGGGGTTACTGCCGGCGCGAGATGACCCGCCGGGCAGGCCCGCCGGTCGCATGATCGCCTCGGGACGTGATTGCTTCCGGCGCAAAATCGGCTATCTGCTCGACGTTGATCCGACCTGAGAAGGAGAGAGCCATGCCGACCGACGCGCGGGGCGAGGTCGAGGGCTGAGATCGGGCGGAGCGAGGAAGGGGCGATGGCCGGTCCGATCACGACCGATCTTTGCATCATCGGGGGCGGCTCCGGGGGTCTCGCGGTCGCCGCCGGCGCCGTCCAGATGGGCGCCCAAGTCGTCCTCATCGAGAAGGGCAGGATGGGCGGTGACTGCCTGAACTACGGCTGCGTCCCCTCCAAGTCGCTGATCGCCGCCGGCAGGGCAGCGCAGACGATCCGCACGGCCGCCCGTTTCGGGGTCAACGGCCACGAGCCGGCGATCGACTTCGCGGCGGTCCATGCCCACGTCCATGGCGTGATCGCGGCGATCGCGCCGCACGATTTGGAGGAGCGCTTCACGGGGCTCGGCGTCAAGGTGCTGCGGGCGCCGGCGCGCTTCACGGGGCCGCGCGAGGTCGAGGTCGCGGGCCAGCGCGTGCAGGCCAGGCGCTTCGTGATCGCGACCGGCTCGTCGCCCGCGGTCCCGCCGGTGCCGGGGCTGGCCGAGGCGCCCTATCTGACCAACGAGACGATCTTCGATCTGACCGAGCGGCCGGCGCATCTGATCGTGCTCGGCGGTGGCCCGATCGGTTGCGAGCTCGCCCAGGCCCACCGGCGGCTCGGTGCCAAGGTGACCCTGCTCGAGCTGTTCGCGGTCCTGCCCAAGGACGACCCGCAGGCGGTCGAGGTCGTGCGCCGGCAGCTCGTGGACGAAGGCATCGACCTGCGCGAGCAGGTCGAGGTCACCCGCGTCGAGCGCGACGGCAACGGCGTTGCGGTGGCCCTGAAGCAGGCCGGATCGCGAGGAGAAGATCGTCGGCAGCCATCTCCTGGTCGCGGCCGGCCGGCGCGCCAACGTCGAGGATCTCGGTCTCGAGGCCGCGGGCGTCGAGCACAGCCCCAAGGGGATCGCGGTCGATGCCCGCCTGCGCACCAGCAACAAGCGGATCTATGCGATCGGCGATGTCGCGGGCGGCTACCAGTTCACCCACATGGCGGCCTATCACGCCGGCATCGTGATCCGAAACGCGCTGTTCAAGCTGCCGGCCAAGGTCGACACGCGGGCGGTGCCCTGGGTCACCTACACCGAGCCCGAGCTCGCCCAGGTCGGCCTGACCGAGGCAATCGCGAGCGAGCGCGGGATCGAGGTCCAGGCCCTGAGCTGGCCGTTCGCCGACAACGATCGCGCCCGGACCGAGCGCGCGACGGAGGGCTTCGTCAAGGTGCTGCTCGACCGCCGCGGCCGGATCCAGGGGGCGACGATCGTCGGCGAGCGGGCGGGCGAGCTGATCCAGCCCTGGGTGCTGGCGATCGCCGAAGGCCTCAAGATCGGCAGTCTCGCGCAGTTCATCGCTCCCTATCCGACCCTCGGCGAAGCCTCGAAGCGGGCCGCGGGCAGCTATTACACGCCCAAGCTGTTCAGCCCGCGCACGCGCGCGCTCGTCCGCTTCCTGCAGCGGTTTTCGTGACCGGGCGCCAAAGCATGAAGAAAGGCCATCCGGAGATGAGCGCCAGCGCCGCGGACAGGGGGACGGTGCCGGCCGAGGCCGGGATCTCGCTCCGGCGCGCGTGGCCGCTGGTCGCGCTGGCGCTCGCGATCGTCGCCGTGTTCGCGCTCGATCTCGACCGCTACCTGACCTTCGCGGCGCTGCGCGAGCATCGCGAGGCGCTGACCGCCCTGGTCGCACGGAACACGCTGCTCGCAGCGCTCGCCTTCATCGTCGTCTACGCGCTCGCGATCGCGCTCTCGGTGCCGGGCGGGGCGGTCTTGACCATCGCCGGCGGCTTCATGTTCGGCAGTATCCTCGCGACGGTTCTGGTGCTGATCGCAGCTACTCTCGGGGCGACCCTCGTGTTCCTGATCGCCAGGAGCGCGCTCGGCGACCCGTTGCGCGCCCGCGCCGGCCCGTTCCTCAAGCGCATGGAGGCGGGCTTCCAGGAGGACGCGCTCAACTATCTCCTGGTGCTGCGCCTGATCCCGCTGTTCCCGTTCTGGATCGTCAACCTGGTGCCGGCGTTCCTCGGGGTGCCGCTTAGGACCTACGTGCTCGGGACCTTCATCGGCATCATCCCGGGCAGCTTCGTGTTCGCCTCGGTCGGCGCCGGCATCGGCAGCGTGCTCGACAGCGGCCAGGATTTTTCGCCGTCGAGCGTGCTGACGCCGGAGATCGTCATCGCGCTCGTCGGCCTTGCCCTGCTCGCGCTCCTGCCGGTCGCCTACCGCAAGCTCAAAGCCCGCTCCGCCCGCGGCTGAGCTGCCGCGGCAGGCGGTCAGACGACCTCGACCTGGAGTTCCCCCACGCCCTCGATCCGGCCGTCCAGGAGGTCGCCGCGCAGGATGGGGCCGACGCCCGCGGGTGTGCCGGTGAAGACCAGATCGCCCGGTGCAAGCGTGAACAGACAGGACAGATAAGCGATCACCTCGGGGGTCTTCCAGATCATCTGGGCGAGATCGCCGTCCTGGCGCAGGTTGCCGTTGACCTCGAGGCGGATTCTGCCGCGCGCGGGATGGCCGATGGCGCTCGCCGGCGCCAGCGCCGAGCAGGGCGCCGAGTGGTCGAACGCCTTGGCCGTGTCCCAGGGCCGGCCCATCTTGCGCGCTTCCTCCTGGCGGTCGCGCCGGGTCATGTCGAGCCCGACGGCGTAGCCGAAGATGTGGTCCAGCGCGCGCTCGACGGGGATCTCGCGGCCGCCTGCGGCCAGGGCCACCACCAGCTCAAGCTCGTGATGCACGTTGTCCGACGCGCTCGGGTAGGGAAAAGCGCCGCCGCCCGGGATCAGGGCGGCGGGGGGCTTGGTGAAGAAGAAGGGCGGATCGCGGTCCGGATCGTGGCCCATCTCGCGGGCGTGCTCGGCGTAGTTGCGGCCGACGCAGAAGATCCGGTGCACCGGGAACAGCCCGGCTGTGTCCCGGATTGGCAGGCTCACGACCGGCGGCGGCGGGATCACGTAGGTCAAGGCTCTCTCCTCGCGGGGGCGTGGCGGCTCGCGCCCCTGCGGCCGACCACAAAAAGCGAGTCACCTTACGATCGAGGATGCCGAGGGGGCCCGGCGCGCGCAATCCCCAAAAATGTGGGCCCAAGGTCGCGGCGCGCTCGGTTACCTGCCATCATCGGGATGGATCGGCAGCTTGACTCTTGCGCCCCGAGCCGTTCTTCATCGGTCATCAAGCTGTGCAGACCAACAGCGATCAATCGACAGGATTGCGACGGCGGTACGGGCGCGGGCCGTCGAGGTGATCCGGGGAGGTCACGATGCCGCCACCCCTTGAGGAGGTGACGCGCGAAGCCGCTGCCTGTTCACAGGCCGGTCGGGAGCCGCCCGCGGCCGGCGGTGCGATGGCGCTCCACATCGGCAAGCTGCGCGGCATCACTGCCCGGGCCCAAAGCAAGCTCAAGCGCCAGGGCATCACCTCGACCGACCAGCTCCTCGGGGCCGCGGGGCCGCGGGCCCGGCGCTTGCAGCTGGCCGTTCGCACGGGCATCGAGGCCGCGCTGCTGGGCCGCCTCGTGTGCCGGGCCGACCTGATCCGGATCAAGGGCATCGGCGCGATCTTCGCCGACCTGCTCGAGCTGCTCGGGGTCGACCGGACCGGGCGCCTGGCGCGCCAGGATCCGGGCGCGCTGCACCGGGCCCTGCTCGAGCTCAACGCCGCCCTGCGCTTTGCCCGGCGCGCGCCGACGCCGGACGAGGTCCGGCACTGGATTGCGCAGGCGCGCTCGCTGCCGCGGCTGCTCGACGACGACGGCTGACGCCCTTACTGCCAGGGTGCGGCCATGGGCCCACTGGTCGCGTTCCGCTCGTGGCGCTAAGGCTGGACGCGCTCGTCCAGTCGCAACCGATCCAGGAGGGGCCAGCATGCGCAGGATTCTGATCGTTCCCTTGCTGTTCCTCGGCTTGACCGCCGGAGCGCTCGCTGCCGAGACCAAGGTCGGCGAGGTCGTGATCCATGATCCCTGGGTCCGCGCCTCGCTCGGCGCGAGCGGCACCAGCGCCGCCTATATGACGATCGAGGTGACCGGCGACCGGCCCGACCGGCTGATCGGCGCGGCCAGCCCGCTTGCCAGGCACGCCCAGCTGCACGCCGAGGTCATGGACAACGGCGTCGCCAAGATGCGGCCGGTCGACGCGGTCGAGGTCGCTCCCGGCACGCCGACGGTGCTGGCCCCGGGCGGCCTGCACATCATGCTGATGGGCATCCAGGGCAAGCTGGTCGCGGGCCAGACCATGCCGCTCGAGCTCACCTTCGAGACCGCCGGCAAGGTCGCGCTCGAGGTCCCGGTCAAGGGCATGACGGGCGGCATGGACCACGGCATGGACCCGGGCATGGATCACGGTCAGCACGACCATGGCGAGCCGGGCAAGATGATGACCAACTGAGGGCCGACGACCCCGCAGCCCGGCCGAGGTCGGCTCAGGCGAGCGCCTCGGCGACGAAATCGAGGCGGTCCTGGCCCCAGAACAGCTCCTCGCCGACGACGAAAGTCGGGACGCCGAACACGCCGGCCGCGAGCGCTGCCTCGGTATTGGCCTCGTGCTCGGCCAGGACTGCGGCACCCGTTGCCGCCGCGAGCAGGGCTTCGCCGTCCAGGTCCTGCGCGGCGGCGATCGCGAGCAGCGTCGAGGGATCGGCGAGATCGCGCTCCTCGGCCCAGACCGCGGCCATCATCGCCTGGCTGAGGCGGCCGACGTCGCCGCCCTGCTTGACCCTGCGCGATCACCATGCCGGCGGCGAGCGCCTCGTCGACCGGAAAGTGCTTGGGGTGGAGGTTCAGCGGCAGGTCCAGACGCCGGCGCCAGCGCTCGAGCTCCATCAGCCGGTAGGCCTGCCGCTGCCTGGGCCGCCTGGCAAGCGGCAGGCCGCCGCTCGCGGCGAACACCGGCGCCATCCGGATCGGCCGGTAGTGGACCTCCGCCGCAGTGCGCCTTGCGAGCTCGCGAAAGCGCGCAAAGCCGAGGTAGGTCCAGGGCGATTGCAGGGCGTAGTAGAGGGTGACCGTGCGCGCCATCCTGTGTTCAGCCTTCCTCGGGTGTCAGGCCCAGCACCTCCGCCATGCCGTAGAGCCCGGGCGGGCGGCCGTGCAGCCAGCGCGCGGCGCGCACGGCGCCACGGGCATAGATCGCCCGGTCGCTCGCCCGGTGGGTGAGCTCCAGCCGCTCGCCGGCGCCGGCGAAGATCACGGAATGGTCGCCGACCGCATCGCCGCCGCGGAGTGCTGAAAAGCCGATCGCACCCGGCCGGCGCGCGCCGGTCAGACCGTCGCGGCCGCGGTCGGCGACCGCAGCCAGATCGACGCCCCGGCCGCGCGCGACCGCGGCGCCCAGCGCCAGTGCGGTGCCGGACGGCGCATCGACCTTGTGCTTGTGGTGAAGCTCGATGATCTCGACGTCGAAGGCCTCCGGGCCGAGCGCGCGGGCGACCTGCTCGGCCAGACCGAGCAAGCAGGTTGACGCCGAGGCTCATGTTGGCGGCCCGAAGGATCGCGGTCCGGCCGGCGGCGGTCTGGATGATCTGCTCCTGCGCCGCGCTCAGGCCGGTCGTGCCGATCACGTGGCCGGTGCGATGCGCCGCCGCGAGCTCGGCGTGCGCGACCGTGGCCGTCGGGCTCGAGAACTCGATCACCACGTCGGCGCGGGCGAGCAGCGCCCGGTCGTCGGCGGTGACCGCGAGGCCCAGCGGGTCGGCGCCCGCGAGCACGCCCAGATCCTGTCCGAGCGCCGGATGCCCCGGCTGACTCGACGCCGCCTGCGAGCCGCAGATCCGCGGCTCGCCAGCAGCTCGGCCATGACCGCCCGGCCCATGCGCCCGGCGCAGCCCAGGACGCCGATCTTCATGCCCCGCCTCCCCCTGGGTCGGGGGTCAGCATGCGCGGCGGCTCGGGCTGTCAAGCGGCGCCCGACCGGCGGCCGGGCTGCAAAATCAGTCCCTGAGCTCGTCCCAGAGGTCCTTGACCTTGGCGAAGAAGCCTTCGGATTCCGGGTGGGTCGAGCCGTTGCCGGCCTGCTCGAACTCGCGCAGCAGCTCCTGCTGGCGGCGGCTCAGGTTGACCGGGGTCTCGACCACGATCTCGCAGAACATGTCGGCGCGGGCGTGGCCGTGCAGCTCGGTCATGCCCTTGCCGCGCATCCGGAAGCGATGCCCGGTCTGGGTCCCCTCGGGGACCTGCAGGCGCGCGCGGTGGCCGTCGATGGTCGGCACCTCGATCTGGCCGCCGAGGGCCGCAGTGGTCAAAGGGATCGGCACCCGGCAGTAGAGATGGCTGCCGTCGCGCTTGAACAGCCGATGCGGCGCCACGGAGACGAAGATATAGAGATCGCCCGGCGCGCCGCCCCGGGCGCCGGCTTCGCCCTCGCCGGTCAGACGGATGCGCGTGCCGTCCTCGACCCCTTGCGGGATCGTCACCGACAGGGTCTTCTCGCGGTGCACCCGGCCGCTGCCGGCGCAGGTCTCGCAGGGATCGGAGATCACGCGCCCGGTGCCCGAGCAGGTCGGGCAGGTGCGCTCGATCGTGAAGAAGCCCTGCTGCGCGCGCACCCGGCCGGCGCCGCGGCAGCTCGGCGCAGACCCCGGGCGGCGCCCCCTGGCTGCTGCCGGTCGCGCTGCAGACCTCGCAGCGGACCGTGGTCGGGACCCGGATCTGGGCCTGCTTGCCGGTGAACGCCTCCTCGAGGGTGATCTCGAGATTGTAGCGCAGATCGGCGCCGCGGCTCTGCGCGCCGCGCCGGCGGCCGCCGCCCATGAAGTCGCCGAACAGGTCGTCGAACACGTCCGCGAAGCTGCCGAAGTCGAAGCCGGCCGGCCGGCCGCCCGGGCCGAGCCCGCCTTCGAACGCGGCATGGCCGAACTGGTCGTAGGCGGCGCGGCGCTGCTCGTCCTTGAGGATCTCGTAGGCTTCGCTGACCTCTTTGAAACGCTGCTCGGAGGCCTTGTCGCCGGGGTTGCGATCGGGGTGATGACGCATCGCGAGCTTGCGGTAGGCCGCCTTCAGCTCGGCCGCCGAGGCGTTCCTCGAGACGCTCAAGACTTCGTAGTAATCCCGCTTCGCCATCGTGCTCGATTCTCTGGCCGCCTGGACTGCTCTGCCTGCCCGGACCGGGCCCCCTGATCACAAAGAACCGGACGCCCCAGGGACGTCCGGCTCCGCCTGCCCAATTCGACCGGCAGCCTTGGCTCAGGCGGACTTCTTCTTGTCGTCCTCGACCTCTTCGAAATCGGCGTCGACGACGTGCTCGTCGCTCGCCGCGCCGCCGGCATCGCCGCCGCCCGCGGCGTCACCCCCGGCAGCGCCGCCGCCCTCGCCCGCCTGCTGCGCCCGGTACATCGCCTCGCCGAGCTTCATCGACAGCTGGGCCAGCGTCTCGGTCTTGGCCCGCAAGGCCTCGGTGTCGGCGCTGTCGAGCACGCCCTTGAGGTCGGCCACCGCCTGCTCGATCGCGCTCCGGTCGCTGGCGCCGACCTTGTCGCCATGTTCCTTGAGCGTCTTCTCGGTGCTGTAGATCAGGCTGTCGGCGTGGTTGCGCGCCTCGATCTGGGCCTTGCGCTGGCGATCCTCCTCGGCGTGCTCCTGCGCCTCCTTGACCATGCGCTCGATCTCGCCCTCGTTGAGGCCGCCGGACGCCTGGATCCGGATCTGCTGCTCGCGGCCGGTGCCCTTGTCCTTGGCCGAGACGTTGACGATGCCGTTGGCGTCGATGTCGAAGGTGACCTCGATCTGCGGCACGCCGCGTGGTGCCGGCGGGATGCCGACCAGGTCGAACTGGCCGAGCAGCTTGTTCTGCTGCGCGATCTCGCGCTCGCCCTGGAAGACCCGGATGGTGACCGCGTTCTGGCTGTCCTCGGCGGTCGAGAACACCTGGCTCTTCTTGGTCGGGATCGTGGTGTTGCGGTCGATCAGGCGGGTGAACACGCCGCCCAGCGTCTCGATGCCGAGGCTCAAGGGCGTGACGTCGAGCAGCAGCACGTCCTTGACCTCACCGGACAGGACCGCCGCCTGGATCGCAGCCCCGACCGCCACCACCTCGTCCGGGTTGACGCCTTTGTGGGGCTCCTTGCCGAAGAAGGTCTTGACCGTCTCGACGACCTTGGGCATGCGCGTCATGCCGCCGACCAGGATCACCTCGTCGATGTCGCCGGGCGACAGGCCGGCATCCTTGAGCGCCATCCGGCAGGGCTCGACGGTCCGGTCGATCAGATCGCCCACCAGCGTCTCGAGCTTGGCCCGGCTCAACTTCATGGTCAGATGCTTGGGGCCGCTCTTGTCGGCCGTGATGAACGGCAGGTTGAGATCGGTCTGCATCGTGCTCGAGAGCTCGATCTTCGCCTTCTCGGCGGCCTCCTTGAGCCGCTGCAGGGCGAGGCGGTCGCTGCGCAGGTCGATCCCCTGCTCCTTCTTGAACTCGTCCGCCATGTAGTCGATCAGGCGCTTGTCGAAGTCCTCGCCGCCGAGGAAGGTGTCGCCGTTGGTCGCCTTGACCTCGAACACGCCATCGCCGATCTCGAGGATCGAGATGTCGAAGGTGCCGCCGCCAAGGTCATAGACGGCGATCGTCTGCGCCTTCGATTTGTCGAGGCCGTAGGCGAGCGCTGCCGCGGTCGGCTCGTTGATGATCCTGAGCACCTCGAGGCCGGCGATCTTGCCCGCGTCCTTGGTCGCCTGGCGCTGGCTGTCGTTGAAGTAGGCCGGGACCGTGATGACCGCCCTGGTCACGGTCTCGCCGAGATGACGCTCGGCGGTCTCCTTCATCTTCTTCAGGACCGCGGCGCTGATCTGGGAGGGCGCCTTCTTTTCGCCGCGGATCTCGACCCAGGCATCGCCGTTGTCGGCGCGCACGATCGAATAGGGCACCATGTCGACGTCCTTGCGGACCACCGGGTCGTCGAAACGCCGGCCGATCAGACGCTTGACCGCGAACACGGTGTTGGTGGGGTTGGTGACCGCCTGCCGCTTGGCCGGCATGCCGACAAGGGTCTCGCCGTCGTCGGTGAAGGCGACCATGGACGGCGTGGTCCGCATGCCCTCCTCATTCTCGATCACGCGGGCATTCTTGCCCTCCATGATCGCCACACAGCTGTTGGTGGTGCCGAGATCGATGCCGATGATCTTATTGCTCATGCCACTCTCTCACGCCCGAGGCTCGTGATGGTCGCTGCTCGACGCACAACTCCAGATCGCGGCCGCCACGGGGGCGGCGCCAGCGGCCGGGTCGGCGGTCGCGGTGGTTACGGAAGCTGATATAAGAACCGCGTGCAGGTGCTGCAACCGGCGGTCAGCCGGAGAATCGCCGTCCCGCGAGGTTCCGGACGCTCGCGGCTGCGGCCATCGGGCGCAGTCAGATCGTGACCGCGGTACCGGCCTCCGCGGACCGAGCGCCGGCCGGCGGCGCCCCCGGGCCGGGGCCCGCGGGGGTTGCGCCCGGGTCCGCGATCCGGGCCCAGGAGGCGCGCAGCTCGCCCAGGCGCTCGATCAGCTCGTCGCAGGCCTCGACGTCGTCCTTCAGGTTGATGCGCTGCAGGCGGATGCCGAAATAGGTATAGAGCCGGTCGAGGTTCCTCGCGATCTCGCCGCCGCGCTCGTAGTCGAGACAGGCGTGCAGCGCGTCGATGATCGCGGCCGCTTTGCCGACCGCCACGTGGCGCTCCTCGATCGCGCGTCGCTCGATCGCCTGGCGGGCTTCCTTGATCCGCCGGATCGCGCCGTCGTAGAGGAGCACGATCTGCCGCGCCGGGGCCAGGGTCTCGGCCGCCTGACCATAGGCGCTCATCGCCCGCCGCATGCCTTGCATCGTCTGCCTTCCTGAGCGCGGCGCCGACGCCGCCTGTGCCGGCAGTCTTACGCCTCAGAGCCTAATGAGGTGTTGCCCGCGCCGGGCTCAGAGCTAGTTGTTGCCCTTGCTGCCGAAGGCGGCGTCGGTCTGCTGACGCAGGCTCTCGAGCAGCTGGTTCATGGTCGTGAGCGCGGTCTCCATGGCGGCAAAGCGCGCCAGCAGACGATCGTGCTCGCGATCGAGGCGCGCCTGCATGCGCTCGATCCGGTCCTGGCCGAGGTCGTTCTGGCCCTGCAGACTGTCCACCTCGTTGGCGATCAGGCCGCTGCTGTCGTCGACCAGGGTGCCGACCGCGGCGTACAGCTTGGCGCCGATCCCGACCGACAGATCGAGCTGGATGCCGCTCGCCGAGGCGGTGCCGGTGTACAGCAGCTGCAGACCCTTGGCACCGCCCGCGACCACCTTGAGCACCTTGCCGTCGACCACCACGCTGCCGTCATCGCTGCCGTCGGCGGCGCCGTTGATGTTGGCCGAGACGATGGCACCGCCCGCGTAGGCGACGTTGAGCGTGTAGCCGCCGGCGCTGAAGCGGGTGTTGCCGTCGAAGCCCGCCAGGACCGCGTCCGGGCTCGAGCTCGACATCTGGAAAGTGAACAGGGCGCGCACCGCGTCGGTCTGGTTGAGCAGCGCGTCGTCGAGCTTGGTCTCGTCGATCGAGAGCGTGTTGGCTTGGGTCGGATCGGCGACCTGGCCCGGACCCTGGATAGTGATCCCGATCTGCGCCAGGACCGCGAAGATCGGACTGGCGCCGTCGACCGCCGCGCCGATCGCGGCCGTGAGCTGCGAGCGGGCGTCCGACAGGGCGCTGGTGCCGGCAAGGACGCCGGCGCCGGTCTCATCGTCGTCGGGAACGTCGGTCTGCGCCTGCTGATTGATGTAGGTGCGCAGCTCGTTGTAGGCATCGACGAAGTCGACGATCGCGCTCTTGACCTGGTTGAGGTCGCGCTCGACGTCGAGCTTGACGGTGGTGCCCGGCTCGGCCTTGAACAGGTTCAAGGTCACGCCAGTGAACACGTCGTCGATGGTGTTGCTCTGGCGCGCGATCGTCGTGCTGAGGCCGTCGACCGTGATCAGGGCGTTCTGCGCCGTCTGCAGCTCGGACTGGAAGGCGCCGGCGCCGTCGATGACGCCCAGACCCTGGAGCAGGCTGCCGCTGGTGTCGGCGACCGTGATCGCAGCGTCGGTGCCGGTCTTGTCCGCGGTCAGGACCAGCACCTGCTCGCTGGCCGAGATCGACACGATGCTGGCGGTGACGCCGGTGGCGTCGTCGCCGGCGTTGACCGCGTTGATCCGGTCGCGCAGGTCGAGCAGCGAATCGGCGGGATCGGCCGTGATCTCCTGGCCGTTGATCTGAAAGCTGCCGGCGAGCCCGAGCGGGTCGTTGAGGCCGGCGGCGATGCTGGCGCTCGCCACCTTGTGCGCGGTGGCGATCTGCTGCACCTGGACGCTGTGGCTGGTCGCCTGGGCGGCATTGGTGACGGTGACGCCGAGCAGGCTGTCGGCTGCGGACGGCGTCTGACTGTCGGCCCGGCTCGCGGTCGCGAAGGCCTGCTTGGCCCGGAAGATGTCGGTGCTGCCGTCGAAGCTGACCTTGCCGCGCAGCTTGTCGACCGCGGTCTTGAGCGCCAGCGCGTGGGTGCGCAGATCCTGCAGGGCGGCGATCTTGGCCTGGTTGCCGGAAATCCGCTGCTCGATCCGATCGATCGGCGCGTGCTTGGCCTCGATGATCTTGTCGACCGTACCCTGGAAGTCGATGCCGGTGCCGAGGCCCGAGAACGAAGCGCGTCCGCTCTGGTCGACGGTCAGGCTGTTCAGATTGAGATTGGTCGCCATGTCTCGTGGCCCCCGGTCAGGCGCGCTCGTCGACCAGCGATTCGCGCAGCGTGCTGTAGAGCCGCAGCAGCTCTTCCGACGGGATCTGCTCGACCACCTCGCCGGTCGCCAGGCTCTGGACCCGCAGCACGTAGCGGCCGGTGGTGTCGTCGAGATGGGTGCTGACCTGGACTTCCGGATCGGTCAGCAAGGTCTTGAGGCGGGCGGCCTCGCCCCGCCTGCCGACCGCAGCCACGACCGTCGCCGGTGCGGCATCGGCAGGCGGCCGGGCGGCAGTCTGGCGCGTGGTCGGGTGGGCTGGCCCGGGAAGCGCCCGGCGGACGCCCGGGGCTAGATCGAAGGGCGTCGGTTGCGCCGCGATGGACAGGTCCCCGTTCATGGTCGATCTTCCCGGTTTCCCGATTTGTCAATCGGCCGCTGCCGAGAGGGGGAGGGGCTCGTCGCCCGAGGAACACTCGCGGCCACGAGCCCCACGCCTCTCTGCCCGGACTACTGGAGCAGGCGCAGCAGGGTCGCCGGCAGCTGGTTCGCCTGGGCGAGCATCGCCACGCCCGACTGCAGCAGCACCTGCTTGCTGGTGAAGTTGGTCATCTCCGAGGCGATATCGAGGTCGAGCAGGGTGCTCCGCGCCGCCTCGGCGTTCTCGATCCCGATCGACAGATTGTCGGACGCGAAGTCGAGCCGGTTCTGCGCCGCGCCGACGTTGGCGCGGAACGAGTTCAGGTTGGTGATGGCAGTGTTGACCGCCTCGAGCGCGCTGTCGGCGTTGGCGGCGGTGTCGATCGACTCGCTGCCGGTCATGCCGAGGCCCGTGATCGAAACGGCATTGAGGGTGAAGCTCAGGCTGTCGAAGGTCTCGGTGCCGCTGCCGAGCTTGAACCCGAGGCTCAGCTCGCTGGTGCCGGTGACCGTGAAGGCGCCGGCGGTGACGGCGGTGGCGGCGTCGAACGCGGTGTTGAGCGCGATCGACAACGAGCCGCCGCCGGTCGTGCTCGTCAGCTGCAGCGTGGTCGAGCCGGTCAGCGCGCCGTTGGTGTCGAGCAGATCGGCCGCAATCGTGCCGCTATAGGTATTGGTGCCGTCCGAGACCGTGAAGCTGTCGGTGCCGTCGTAGGCGATGGTGAAGGTGCCGGTGGTGTCGACGGCCTGGGCGCTGAGGCCGGCGACGCCGTTCGCGGTGCCGAAGTTGCCGCTGGTGCCGACCGCCGCACCGCCGACCGCGATCTCGCCGCCGAGCAGCTTGATGCCGTTGAAGTCGGTATCCTGGGAGATCCGGTCGACTTCGCTCGTCAGCGCCTGGAACTCGACGTTCAGGAACCCGCGCTCGGTGTCGCCGAGGTTCTCGGACGAAGCCTGGATCGCCAGGACCTTCATCCGGGTCAGGATGTCGGACACGGTGCTCATGGCGCCATCGGCGATCTGGAGCATCGAGTTCGCCTGGCCGGCGTTGACCACGGCCTGCTTGAGGCCCTGGACCTCGGAGTTCATGCGCGAGCCGATCGCCATCGAGGCGGCATCGTCCCGGGCCGAGACCACGCGCTTGCCGATCGACAGCTTGGCCAGCGACGAGCTCGCCTGCATGTCGGTCTTGAGCAGGTTGCGATGGGCGACGTCGGCGGCGTAGTTGGAGACTACATTGAGAGGCATCGAGGCGTCCCTCCTACTTGGACGGGTCTGGTTCTGCGGCTACCTGCCGCATGCCCGGAACAGGACCGGGCCAGCGCAGAGGACGCAAGCTGCATGCCAGCTTGGCGGGAACGAGCAAGATCAACAGCTTAGGGCCGAAACGCAGGTCCGACGAGCGGCGTCGACCCGGCAGAATTTGCCGCCGATCGGCGCCGCTCGGCAGAACTTGCCGGGCGTCGTGGGGGAGGCGAGGCCCGGCGTCGGCTACTGGAGCAGGCGCAGCAGGTTCGCCGGCAGCTGGTTGGCCTGGGCGAGCATCGCGACGCCCGACTGCAGCAAGACCTGCTTGCTGGTGAACGTGGTCATCTCCGCGGCGAGATCGAGATCGAGCAGGGTGCTGCGCGCCGCCTCGGCGTTCTCGGTCGCGATCGACAGGTTGTCGGACGCGAACTCGAGCCGGTTCTGCGCGGCGCCGACATTGGCGCGCGACCGGTTCAAGTTGGTGATCGCGATGTTGATCGACTCCATCGCATTTTCGGCGTTGTCGGCGGTGTCGATCGACTCGGTGCCGGTCATGCCGAGGCCGGTGATCGAGACGGCATCGAGGGTGAAGCTCAGGCTGTCGAAATCCTCGGTGCCGGTCCCGAGCTTGAATTTCAGGTTGAGGTCGCCGGTGCTGGTGACCGTGAAGGCGCCGGCGGTGATCGCGGCGGCGGCGTCGAACGCGGTGTTGAGGGCGATCGACAACGAGCCGCCGCCGCTCGTGCTGGTCAGCTGCAGCGTGGTCGAGCGGGTCAGCGCGCCGGCGGTATCGAGGACGTTCGCCGCGATCGCGCCCGTGTAGCTGTTCGTGCCGTCGGAGACGGTGAAGGTGTCGGTGCCGTCGTAGGCGATCGTGAAGGCGCCGGTGGTGTCGACGCCCTGGGCGCTGATGCCGGCGACGCCGTTCGCGGTGCCGAAGCTGCCGCTGCTGCCGACCGCCGCACCGCCGATCGCGATCTCGCCGTCGAGCAGCTGCACGCCGTTGAAATCGGTATCCTCGGCGATCCGGTTGACCTCGCTCACCAGCGCCTGGAACTCGACGTCGAGGAAGCTGCGCTCGGTGTCGCCGAGATTCTCGGACGAGGCCTGGATCGCGAGCACCTTCATGCGGGTCAGGATGTCGGACACCGTGCTCATCGCGCCGTCGGCGATCTGGAGCATCGAGTTCGCCTGGCCGGCGTTGACCACCGCCTGCTTGAGGCCCTGGACCTCGGAGTTCATCCGCGAGCCGATCGCCATCGAGGCGGCATCGTCGCGGGCCGAGACCACGCGCTTGCCGATCGACAGTTTGGCCAGCGACGAGCTCGCCTGCATGTCGGTCTTGAGCAGGTTGCGATGGGCGACGTTGGCGGCATAGTTGGAAACGACGTTCAAAGGCATCAACGGGTCCTTGCCTGGCGGTGGACGGCGGTTGGACGTTCGATCCGTCCAGCCGGCTGCAAGACGCGTGCCAGTTAAGGTTAGCGGCCGAACCCCGGGCGGTAAGCTTAATCGGGCGGACCGCGCCGGGGGGCAGGATCTGCCGGCGCGGCGCGGCGCTAGGCCAATCTTGCCGTGTCGCGCCGGCCGGGCGCGGGTCAGGCCGAAGTAGCAACTCGTTAACCGAGGCCCGGCAAGATCGCGGCGCGCTGCATCTGCCAGGGAACCGGCCGCCCATGACAAGCCCCTCGCTCGCCGCCACACGGCCGTCGACCGCGAGTGCCACCGCGAGCCGCGCGGCGCGCCCGACCTTGCGCCTGATCCATCACATGGCGCGCTCGGGCGGGACCCTGATCAGCAAATGCCTGGGCTGCATGGCGGGCGTGGTGCTGCTCAGCGAGATCCATCCGCTCGGCACCAATCAGTTCAATCCGCTGATCCAGGCGCAGCGCTGGTTCGGCCTGCTGTCGAGCCAGGATCTGCACGACCTCAAGGCGCGCGGCCGGGTCGGCTTCGCCGACGCGATCGAGCTGATCCGGCGGCGCGCCGAGGACTGCAGCCAGCGCCTGGTGATCCGCGACTGGAGCCACCTCGACTTCACCGGCGTGCCGTTCGTCGCCAAACCGGCGCATCGTCTCTTGACCGCCGAGGCGCTGAAGGCGCGCTTCGAGCTCGTCCAGGTCTGCACCGTGCGCCATCCGCTCGACCAGTGGCTGAGCCTGAGCAAGCTCGCGGTGGTCCAGGGCCGGCTGACGCTCGCGGGCTATCTCGCGGGCTACCGGCGCTTCGCCGAGGTCGCGAGCAGCATCGGCTTCCAGCGCTTCGAGGACTTCACGGCCGATCCCGAGCGGGCGATGCGCGCGCTCTCCGCGACCTTGCAGCTGCGCTACGATCGCGGCTTCATGGAGCGCTGGCGCGACTACACCTTCGTGACCGGCGATGTCGCGGGCGGCCGAGGCGGCGGTCAGATTCAGCCGGTGCCCCGGCGGCCGGCGGCACCCGACCTGCTGGCGGCGCTGGCGGCCGACGCCGATTACCAGGCAAGTCTCGAGCTGCTCGGTTACCGCCATCCGGCACCTGATCCGGATTGAGGAGGGACGAGGATGGCTGCGCGGGTTTCCTGCATCGTGACCTCGTTCAACAACGGGCCATGGCTGCGGCAGGCGCTCGAGAGCCTGCGCCGCCAGACCCGGCGGGCGGCCGAGATCGTCGTCGCCGACGACGGCTCGAGCGATGGGTCGCGCGAGCTGATCCGCTCGCTCGCCGCCGAGGACGCCACCGTTCGTCCGATTCTGCGGGACGCCAACGTTGGCGTCGCGGCCAATCGCGATCTCGCGATCCGGGCTGCCGCCGGCGATGTCGTCACCACGCTCGACGGCGATGATTTCTACTATCCGACCAAGCTCGAAAGCGAGCTGAAGGTCTTCGAGGCGGCCAACCCGGACGCGGTCATTTATTCCGATGTAAACCTGGTCGACCAGGACGGGACCCTGTTGGAACGCCTCGATTTCGATCGCCTGGCAGCGCTGCGGGGCAACGATCTCGTCAACTACATGGTGATGCGGCGCGGCCCGATCCCGCGGGACATGCTGATGACGAAGCAGAAGTTCCAGGAGATGGGTGGCCTGCGCCACGATCTTGCGCTCTACGAGGACTGGGACCTGAAGATCCGGCTGGCGAGCAGCCCTTCGGACTGGCAGCGCGCGCCCGGCGTCGGCATGGCGTACCGCAAGCATGGCCGGGGCTTGTCCAGCGCCGACCCGCTTTGCCACATCGAGGCCATGCTGCGCGTGATCTTTGCCAATCGGGACTGGCTCGAGCGCGATCTCGGTCGGAGCGCGGTCCTGGCAGCGCTGGCGCGCTACGCTCCGAGCGCGTCGGCGCCGGCCGACGAGTTCAGCGCCCGCGAGGAACGCCCGGAGGCGCTGGTGGCCGGCGCCATCGATGCGTACCGGCGCCAGGATTTCGCGGCCGCCTCAGCCCGCTTCACGAAAGCCATGCAAGCCGCACCACCCGCGTTCCGGCATCGGATCGAGCTCGCCCATAGCCTGGTCCTGTCGGCGCGCTGGGCAGAGGTTTCGAATCTGCTGCCGCCCGGCACCAATCATTTCATGACCTCCGGCTGGCTCAACTCGGTCTGCTGCGGCCGGCCCGTGGACGCCAAGGGCCTGCCGATCCCCTGGTACACCTATCCGGCCATCGAGTTCATCGAGCGCGTGGCGCCGCCGGACGCCAACGTGTTCGAATGGGGTGCCGGCCAGTCCACGCTCTGGTGGTCGCGCCGGGCCGGCCGCGTGGTGAGCGTCGAGCACGACGCGGCCTGGCATGCAACCGTGCGCGCTTCGCTGCCGCCGCAGGTCGAGCTCTTCCACCTCGCCTCAGAGCCCTCCTATAGCGAGCAGATCAAGCAATATCCGAAGCATAGCTTCAATGTCGTTGTCATCGATGGCCAATGGCGCAACGAATGCGCGCTTCTGGCGGCCGAATACGCCCATCCGAGCGCCATCATCATCTTCGACAACAGTGATCGAAGGGCGTTCGCGGCGGGCATGACGCATCTCGGCAGGAACGGGTGGCGCCGTATCGACTTCTTCGGCGGAATTCCCTCTTACCTATACAAGAACTGCACTTCGGTGTTCTTCAAGGACGAGGGAATGCTGCAGCGCAGCGGGCTGCCCTACGAGCAGGTGTCGTGCCTGGGGCCGACCTGTGCCCAGAGCCTCGGCCAATGAGCGGGCGCCCGTCCGGCCGGTCTCACGTCCGCCGGCTTGCGCACCAGATCTGCCAGACCGCGCGGTAGGCCTCCTCGACCGCCCGGGCGTGGCCCGAATGGTCGCCGAGCGGCGAGCGGGCGAGATCGGCGCGCAGGTTGCGGCGCGCGGTCGCGAGCAGCTCCGGCTGGCTCGCCAGCAGGCGCGCGGTCAGGACGTAGTCCTCTGGCGTCGCCGCGATCCCGGCCTGAAAGCCGATCGCGCCGAGCAGGCTGGCGCCCACCCGGCCGGCGTGCCGGTCGCCGGCGAGCGTGATCACCGGCACGCCCATCCAAAGCGCTTCGCAGGTGGTGGTGGTGCCGTTGTAGGGAAACGGATCGAGCGCGATGTCGATCTCGTTGTAGAGCGCCAGATGGCTCTGCGCCTGCGCCTCGGGAGGCAGGACGCGGAGCCGCTCGGGCCCGATGCCGTGGGCCGCGAACGCCGCCTCGAGCGTGGCCCGGGTTTCCGCATCGCCGCTGCCGGCCGATTTCAGGACCAGGCGGGCACCATCGACCTGAGCCAGGATTGCGGCCCAAAGCGCGATCACGCCGCGGTTCATCTTGGCGAGATTGTTGAATGAGCCGAAGGTGACGTGGCCGTTGCGCTGCACCGGCGGCGGCCCGACCTCGGGCGCGTGGCGCGGCGTCGCATAGGCGAGAAAGCAGCGCGGCAGGCGGATCAGGGTCTCGCAATAGTGCTCGTCGAAGCCGTCCGGATCGGCCAGGTGGTCGGTCATCCGGTAGTCGATGGTCGCAACGCCGGTCGTGTTGGGATAGCCGAGGTAGCCGATCTGCACCGGTGCCGCGCGGTAGGCACAGGCGAGCAGCCGGCTCTCACGGGTGTGGCCGGCGAGCTCGACCAGGACGTCGATCCGGTCGGCCCGCAGGCGTGCCGCGAGCGCGGCGTCGTCGATGTCGTGGACGTCGACCCAGCCGTCGGCCATGGCGCGCAGCTCGTCGCTGAACGAATCCGGCCGCGCGACCGAGGCGTAGCAGATCGCCTCGACCCCCTGCCGGTCGTGACTCTGGAGCAGAGGCGCCAGGAAATAAGCGACCGAATGGCGCCTGAGGTCGGGCGAGAGGTATCCGACCCGCAGCCGGCGGTCGGGATCGGGGCTCTGCGGGCAGCCGATCTGGTGGCCGTAGAGCGGGCGCGCGAAGCGCTCCGCCCAGGCCAGGTGCTCGCGCTTGAGCTGCTCGGGCGAGCGGCCCGGGTCGTAGTTCAGATGCAGGAGCCGGTTCATCTGCAGCTCGCTCGCCTCGGGAGCGAGCGCGGCCACCTGCTCGAGCGCCTCGAGGCCGTCCTCGAGCCGCCCCTGGCGCGCGAGGGTCACGCCCAGCAGGTTCTTGGCGTTGGCGCCGGTCAGGCCCGCCGCCGGCACGGTCTCGAGCAGGGCCCGGACCGCGCCGAAGGCATCCTTGCGGAACAGCGCGTTGGCGAGATGGACCTTGGCTTCGGCGTCGTCGGGATCGCGCTCGAGGAGATGGCGCGCGGCCCGCTCGAGGCCTTCGATGTGCAAGGCGGTCAGGCACACCCGGGCGAGGTTCTGCCACCAGTCGTGGCGCTCCGGCGCGAGCTCGACGGCGCGGCTCAGCGCTGCAATCGCCTCGTCGTGGCGGCGCAGCAGCGCCAACAGCTCGCCCGCCAGCGCATGGCTCGCGGCGAGCTCGGGCGTCGCCCGGCAGGCGCGCAAGGCGGCATCGAGCGCAGCTTCGAACGCACCCGCCTGCGCGAGCGCCCGCGCCAGGCCTTCGAGCGCCAGCGGCAGATCCGGGGCCAGATCGAGGGCCTGCCGGTAGAGGTTGATCGCCTCGTCGCATCGATTCTGCTGGCGCAGGCGCTCGGCCAAATTGGCGATGAAGCCCGCCTCGCGCGGCCGCAGCTCGAGCGCGCGGCGCGCATGGCGCTCGGCCGCGTCGAGCCGGCCCTGCCGGCCGAGAGCGACGCCCAGCAGATTGTGCGCGTCGGCGTGCTGGGGCGCCGTCTTGAGCAGCCGGCGACAGCTGCGCTCGGCGAGCTCCGGACGGCCGGCCCGCAGCTGCCGCTGCGCCTCGAGCAGGTCGCCGAGGCCCGCGGTCGAGGTCGAAAGGGCGCGGGGCGCGGGCCGGGCCAGGACCGTGCCGGGCTCAGGCGGCACGGGCGTGGGGCAGGTCGTAGCGCAGCGGATAGGCCTCGCCGGCGAACACGTGCTGGCGACCGATCTGGCGGCCGGTGTCGATCAGCAGCGGCGCCTTGAGGTTGATCGATACGTGCACGCCCTCGGCTTCCGGGCGCAGGGTCACGAGGCCCAGGACCGCGAGCGCCGACCAGGCGCACCCAAGCGCCCGGCAGGCGAGCTCGAGGTCGCTCTTGGCGATCAGTCCGGCGTCGGGATCGATCGGCAGCACCAGAAAGGCGAGCTCGGGCTCGTCGACCGACTGCAAAAGCTTGGTCGCCCCCTCGGGATCGGGCAAATCGGCGAGCGCGAAGCGATGGCAATCGGCGAAGCCCAGCAAGCCGCTCGGCAAGGTGATCAGCCGCGCGGGGTCCAGTGCTACGGTGCCGAAGCGGGTCGCGATCGTGGCCGGCGCCGAGGCCTGCGGCGACGGCGGCAGGGCGACCGGGTGGGGGAGGATGGCGGCCAGCTGGCTCATGATGGCTCCTTAGGCAAGGGATGAGGCCGGGTCAGCGGAGGAAGTCGACGAGGCTCAGCTGGCTGAGCCGGGCGATGGTCGCCAGCGAGCTCTCGACCACCATCTGATCCTGGGTCATGCGGCTGATCGCATCGGTCATGTCGACGTCCTCGATGTCGCTGACCTGCTTTTGCACGTAGAGCTCGGCGTCGGCGTGGCCGTCGTTGATGCGCTCGAGGGCGTTCTGGCGCGCGCCGATCTCGCTGCGATACCCCGAGATCTTGGGCATCGCCGAGTTGAGCAGATCGAGCGCGCCGTTCAGGAGCGTCGGATCGTCGCTGCCGTCACCCTCGATCGCCGCCCGCAGCGCGCCGATCAGCTCCTGGAAGCCCGGCTGGTCGGCAGTCATCCCGTAGGTCACCTCGCGGTTGTCGTCGGCACGCACGCTGAGCGCGACCTCGTCGCCCCGATAGAAGGTGTCGTCGGGCGAGCCGAAGGCGCTGAATGCGGGATCCAGGACCACTGGTGTCGTATCCGTGCGCGAGCCGCCGAACAGATGCTGGCCGGCCAGGCTCACATTGAGCTCCGCCACGGTCTGGTCGAGCAGCTGCTCTGCTTCCGCGGTCAGGGTTCCGGGAACCGCCGAGGCATCGTTGAGGCGCTGGATCAACAAAACCTTAAGCCGGTTGCCGAGATCGTCGAGAGAGCCCAGCGAGCTGTCCATCTGGGACAGGCGCTGGTCGGCGAGCTCGTTGTTGCTCTGATACTTCTGGATGCGCTGCAGCGTGTCCTTGGCCGCGAGCAGCCGGCTGGCACCGCTCGCGATGCCGCTGAAGCGATCGCTCACCTTACCGGTGCTGATCTGGATCTGGGTCTCGCGCGTGCGGGTCTGAGCCTCGAGCAGCAGCCGGGTCGTGAGCTTGTGGTGGGCGAAATCGCCGACGCGGGTCAGCATGGCCTTAGCTCCCTAGCGCACCATGTCGAGCAGCTCGTCGAACAGATCGCTGGTCGCCGCGATCATCCGGGCGGAGGCCGCGTAGGCCTGCTGCAGCTGCACGAGGTTCGCCATCTCCTCGTCGATGTTGACCCCGGACGCGTCGGCGGCCCGCTGCTCGAGAGCGTCCGCCAGAGTGCGCTCGCGGGTCGCCGCCTGCTGGGCGCTGTCGGCAAGCGTGGCACTGTGGGCGATGATGTCGCCCGCATAGGTGACGAGGCTCACCGACTTGGCCGGCAGGCCGCCGCGAGCGATCACGGGCTGGGCGGCGCTCAGCGCCTGGGCGAGCGCCTGGGCCGCCCGGTTGTCGCCGGCGCCGCCGAGGCTGGCGGCGAGCGGCGAGGTCGAGACGTCGAGCCGCGCCGTGCTGAGCAGCGAGGGGTCGGCCCTCAGATCGGCGCGCACGGCGAAATCGCTCGCGTGACCACCGTCCTGGACCATCAGGTCGTTGAGGCCGAAATAATGCGCAAAGCCGTAGTCGCGATCGCGGCCGGCGGCGTCGGCGACCGTGATCGATGTGTCGCCCTCGGCGACGGCGAGGCCCTGCGTGCTGTCCGCGAGCGTGATCTCGAGATTGCCGTCGGCGCCGATCGCGGCGCTGCCGAAGGCGCCGAGGCCGGCGTCGATCTGGGCCGCGAGCGCCACTTCGTCGGTGGCGGCGCCGAGGTCGAGCTGGAACGCGAGCAGCGTGCTGCCGTCGGCGCGGTCGATCACCGCGATGGTCGCCGTGCCGCTGCGGACAGCGCCTGCAAAGTCGGCAAGGTCGGTGCGGGTGCCGGTGAGCCCGGCGGGCGGCGGGACCGGGCTGCCGGCGTTGTGCGCGGCGTTGAGCGCGAAGCGCAGCCCGGCCGCGAGCTCCTGCAGCTGATCGTCGAGCGCCGGCAGGACGCTGTCGCGGACTTCGAGCAGGCCGGCGAGCTGGCCGCCGCGGATCCGGCTCGTGATCAGCTGGCCGGCATCGGCGATCGCGTCGTTGCCGAGTTCGGCGTTGAGCGTGCTGCGGATGCCGCCCGAGACGAGCTGGATGCCGGCGCTTGGATCGAGCGGCTGGCCGGTCGCGCGATCGAGCTGGTCCTGGCGGAAGATCGCGATCTGTTGGAACGGCGTCTCGGAGGTGACGAGCGTCGCCGGATCATAGACCACGACCCTCGCGGTCGAATCGAGCAGCGATTCGCCGCCGGCGGTATAGATCGCGAGCGTGTCGCCGTCCTGGACCACGGTTTGGATGTCGATCTGATCGGCCAGCTCGCTCACCAGCGCGTCGCGGCGGTCGAGCAGGTCGGGGCTGGTCTCGCCGAGGTTCGCCTGGCGCTTGATCTGGACGTTGAGGTCGTGGATGCCCTGGAGCTCGGCATTGATCGCGTCGACCGTCCGCCCGATCGTCTGATCGGCATCGCCGCGCAGGACCTGCACCTGATCCGCAAGCGCACCGATCGCCTGGCCCATGTCGTCGGCGGCGTGCACCACCTGGAGCTGCAGCGCCGGAATCCCCGGGTCGTTCGCGAGGTCCTCGAGCGCGCCCTGCAGATTGCCGACCTGGAGTGCCAGGTCGCGATTGTCGCCGGGCGCCCCGAACGCATCCTGGAGCAGGTCCTGGTAACGTTGGAGCGCCTCGCTGCGACCGGCGACGCCGCTCTGGCGGCGAACCTCGTCGGTCAGGAACTGGTCGGTGACGCGCGTGATCTCGGTCGCCTCGACCCCGGCGCCGCGGTTGCCGATGACCAGAGCCTGCTGGTTCAGGATCTTGCGGCTGTAGCCCTCGGTGTTGGCGTTGGCGACGTTGTTGGCCGTGACCGCGAGCGCGCGCTGGGCGACGTTGAGCCCGGTGACGGCGCTGGCCAGGGCGGCGGTGAGGCTCAAGGGTCTGCTCCTTAGAGCTTGCGATCGAAGGCGACCGCGATCACCCGGCCGCGGGGCTCGGCGGGCGCACCCTGGCCGCGCGCGCCGTAGGTGAAGCCGGCGGCGCTGCGCGCCAGGCTGTCGCCGATGTTGCGCAGCACCTTCTCGACCACCGACTGGGCCGCGAGCAGGGCATTGAGATTGGCGGTCACGGATTCCTGGAAGGCGCGCATCGCGTCATGCAGGTGGCTGCGAATCAAGGGCTCGAGCGACGCCAGGACCTCCGGGCTGCAGCGCAGCCGCGACAGCTCGATCTCGTAGGCCTCGGCGAGCGCCTCCTTCTCGTCCTGGATCTCGGGCAGCGCCTCGAGCCGCATGCTGCGCAGCACCGCCCGCTCGTGATCCATGACCTGGGCCAGCCGCTTCATCAGCGTCATCAGCACGGTGACCTGCTCGAGCGGCTCCATCATGCCACCTCCTGCACCTTGAGCATCTCCTTCAGCACGGCATCAGCCACGCCGACGCCGCCGCTGCGGCTGATCAACTTGGCCACCTCATCGTTGAACATGTCGTGAAACAGCCCCTGGTCGGCGGTCTCGCCAGCGCCCGGATCGCCCCCCACGCCCTGGTTGATCTTGGCCAGCACCTGCGCCAGGAAGACCGCCTCGAACTCCTGCGCGATGCCGCGCAGCGCCTCGACGCTTGCGGGCTTGCCGGCGCCGGTTGCCGGCCCGGCGGCGGCCGGCGCGGGGCTCAAAATCGCCTGGGTCATCACATCACCACGATCTCGGCCTGCAAGGCGCCGGCCGCCTTGATCGCCTGCAGAATGCCGATCAGGTCGCGGGGTCCGACGCCGAGCGCGTTGAGGCCGGCGACCAGGTCCTGAAGGCTCACGCCGGCCTGCAGGACCACCATGTTGCGGTTGGCGCCCTCGTCGACCTGGACGCTGGTCCGCGGCACCACCACCGTGTCGCCTTCGGCGAGCGGATTGGGCTGCGAGACCTGCGGTGTCTCGGTCACCCGCACGGTGAGGTTGCCCTGGGCGACCGCGACCTGAGAGATCCGGACGTTGTCGCCCATGACGATGATGCCGGACTGCTCGTCGATCAGGACCCGGGCCGGCTGGTCGGGCTCGACCGCGAGCTGCTCGACCTCGGTCAGCAGCGCAGCGGTCCGGCCCTGGTAGACCGCCGGTATGCTGAGGTTCACGGTCGCCGGGTCGATCGCCTGCGCGACCGGAGCGTGGAAGTGATCGTTGATCGCGCGCGCGATCCGCGCCGAGGTCGTGAAGTCGGGGTTGCGCAAGGCCAGGCGGACGCGCTTGAGCTGGTCGAGCTCGAAATCTACCTCGCGCTCGATGATGCCGCCGGCAGCGATCCGGGCCGAGGTCGGCACCCCCTTGGTCACGCTCTCGGCAGCGCCCTGGGCGACGAAACCGCCGATCGCGAGCTGACCTTGGCTGACTGCATAGATCTCGCCATCGGCGCCGTACAAGGGCGTGACCAGCAGAGTGCCGCCTTCCAGCGACTTGGCATCGCCCAGCGCGCTCACCGAGACGTCCAGATGCGAGCCCTGGCGGGCGAACGGCAGCAGGGTCGCGGTGACCATGACCGCGGCGACGTTCTTGGTCTTGAGATCCTGGCCGCGGGTGGCGACGCCGAGACGCTCCAGCATCGCCTCCAGGCTGCCGGCGGTGAAGGCCGAGTTGCGGAGCGAGTTGCCGGTGCCATTGAGGCCGACGACGAGGCCGTAGCCCACCAGCAGGTTGTCGCGGACGCCCTCGAAATCGCTGATGTCCTTGATTCGCGAGCTCGCCCCGGCCGGCGACCCGAAGGCCGCGGTCAACAGCAGGATCGCGAGCAGGACGCGGGGCGCCCGCTGGCCGGCAGCCGCGATCTGGTGGAGAAGGTGCAGGGCTCGTTCCATGCCGGCGGTTCCTCTGGGGCAGTCCCTTAGCGAGCACCGTGCCAAGCGCCCGAAAGCGCTGATCCTGGCCGGATTCCTCAAGGTGACGGCCCTCGGCGGCGGGCCCGGTCCGGCAAAGCTTGCCAGGCGCCCGGCAAGTCTTGCCGGCGAGTAACGGCTCGCGGGCGGCCGCGGCTGCCATTGAATGTCATCGCGCAGGCGTGCAGCTAACCGAGCGTTAACCATCACCGGAGCAGTGTCGGGCCCGCCAAGCCCCAGGGTCGACCGCCCGCCGGTCCGCCGGCGGTCAGGATGGTGATGCGCGGTGCCGGGCCGGGACGCGCGGGCGCGCGGGCCGCGGCCGGGGATGGCTGAACATGGCGGCGCGAGGCAGCGATGAAGATTACGGGTTCCGGGCCCACCGCCGGGCCGAGCCAGCGGCGCAAGGTCTCGGGCCGTGGCGGCGATCACGCGGCGGCGCCTTTTGCCGAGCACGTCGGCACCAGGCCGTTGGCGAGCTCGGGCGTGGCTCCGAGCAAGCCGCTCGCGGCCCTCGAGGGCGTGCTCGCCGCCCAGGAGGTGCCCGATCCCTCCGACCAGCGCCGGCGCGCCGTCCGCCACGGCCACAGCCTGCTGGCCGAGCTCCGCGAACTGCAGCTCGGTCTGGTCGAGGGCTGGGTCCCCGAGGGCACATTGCACCGCCTGGCCGGGTTGCTCGACGGCCTGCGCCCGGCGGTCGAGGATCCCAAGCTCGATGCGTTGCTCGACGATCTCGAGCTGCGGGCCGCGGTCGAGCTGGCCAAGCTGCGTCGCAGGTCGGCGTGAGCACTCGCGAGCGCGGCGGGCCGGCATGATCGCCCGCGGGATTGGCGCCCGCGCCGCTTTGGCGCATAGTCGCCGGCAGTGGCAACCCTTGAGGGCCACGGCCGATGTCTCGGAGGCTGTTTGCACTGCTGGCGGCGGTCTGGCTGGCGCAGGCCGGCATGGCGCCCGGAGCGCTGCACGCGGACCAGCGGGATGCCCGCCTGGCATCTCTGTTCGCTCGTCTCCAGACCACCTCGAGCGCGCCCGAGGCCGAGGGGATCGAGCAGCGCATCTGGCAGATCTGGGGCGAGTCCGACGACGCAGAGGTCGGCCAGCTGCTCCAGGAGGGCGTGGTCGCGATGGCGGCCGGCCAATATCAGGTGGCGCTCGAGCGCTTCGATCGCCTGGTCGCGGCGGTTCCGGACTTCGCCGAGGGCTGGAACAAGCGCGCGACCGTGTACTATCTGATGGGCAACTATCCGGCTTCGGTGCTCGACATCAAGCGGACGCTCGAGCTGGAGCCGCGTCATTTCGGCGCCCTGTCCGGGCTCGGTCTGATCTACGACGCCATCGACGAGCCCGCGGCCGCCTTGCGCAGCTTCGAGGCGGCGGTCGCGATCAATCCCCACCTCGAAACCACGAAAGAGCGGATCAAGGAGCTCCGTCGCCAGCTCGGCGGTCGCCCGACCTGAGCCGCCGCCGGTCGCTGCGGCCGGCCGCGGGCAGCCCGCGGCCGGCGGCCCGGCGCCTGGTCCGGCGCGCGGCCACCGGCGGGGTCGCCGGGCGGCGCGATCCATGGTGACGGCGGCGGGCTGGCTGACCGGCGCGCGCGAGCGCGATCGCCTGCGGATCGAGGCGGGCGGCGCCTGGACCCTCGAGGGGCTGGCGCGGCTCGATGCGGCGCGTCAGACCGTCCTGGTGGCCGCCGGCGGCGACCCCGGCGAGGCCTGCATCGATGGCGGCGCGCTCGACGCCCTGGACACCGCGGGCGCGTGGCTGCTCTACCGGCTCGAGCGCAACCTGCAGAGCCTCGGCTGGCGGGTCGATCTGGCCGGGCTGCGCGCCGGCCATACGGCGCTGGTTGCCGACATCCGCAGGCTCGAGCCGCAGGCCCCGGCCCGGGCCGCCGAGGTCAATCCCTTCGTCCGCGTGCTGGCCGAGCTCGGCCGCGACACGCTCTCGGCCGGCGCCGAGGCGGCCCGGCTGTTGTCGTTCTACGGCCGGATGGTGCTGACCCTCGCCCGGATCCTGGTGCAGCCGACGCGGCTGCGGCTGACCTCGCTGACCCACCACCTCGAGAAGACCTGCCTCGACGCGCTGCCGATCGTGGGCCTGATCGCCTTCCTGATCGGCGTGGTGATGGCCTACCAGGGGGCGGACCAGCTTCGCCGGTTCGGCGCCGAGATCTTCACGGTCAACCTGCTCGGCATCTCGATCCTGCGCGAGATCGCGATCCTTCTGACCGCGATCGTGGTCGCGGGCCGCTCAGGGAGCGCATTCACGGCGCAGATCGGCACGATGAAGGTCAACCAGGAGGTCGATGCGCTGCGCGCCCTCGGGCTCGACCCGATCGAGGTCCTGGTCCTGCCGCGGGTGCTGGCGCTGATGATCGCCCTGCCGCTGCTCGCGTTCTTCGCCGACGTCCTGGCCCTGCTTGGCGGCGGCCTGATGTGCGCCGCCTCGCTCGGCATCGCGCCCGCTCAGTTCCTCAATCAGCTGGGCAAGGCGATCACCTTGCAGACCTTTCTGGTCGGCGTCTGCAAGGCGCCGGTGTTCGCTTTCGTGATCGCGATAGTCGGCTGCTACGAGGGCCTGAGCGTCAGCGGCAGCGCCGAGAGCGTCGGACGGATGACGACGCGCTCGGTGGTCGTCGGCATCTTTCTGGTGATCGTCTTCGATGCGATGTTCTCGATCCTGTTCTCTTACCTGCGCGTGTGACCGCTTTGACCGAGCCAGCCGCCATCCGCGTCCGCAACCTGCGCACCCGCTTCGGCACGCAGGTGATTTACGACGACCTCGACCTCGAGGTCCGGCGCGGTGAGGTGTTTGGTATCGTCGGCGGCTCGGGGACCGGCAAGTCGGTGCTGCTGCGCACCCTTTTGGGTCTGCAGCGACCCCAGGGCGGGCGCATCGAGGTGCTCGGTCAGGAGCTCGAGCGGCTAAGCGATGCCGCCCGTCGGGCGCTGCAGGCGCGCCAGGGGGTGCTGTTCCAGGACGGGGCGCTGTTCAGCTCCTTGACCGTCGGCCAGAACATCCAGACGCCGTTGCGCGAGCGCTTGCAGCTGCCGGCCGGGTTGCTCGATCAGATCGCGGGGCTGAAGCTCGCGCTGGTCGGCCTGCCGGTCGAAGCCTGCCACAAATATCCGGCCGAGCTGTCCGGCGGCATGCGCAAGCGGGCCGGGCTCGCCCGCGCTCTGGCGCTCGACCCGGAGATCCTTTTCCTCGACGAGCCGACCGCCGGTCTCGATCCGATCGGTGCGGCCGACTTCGACCGGCTGATCTCGGGCCTGCAACGGAGCCTCGGCCTGACCGTGGTCATGGTGACCCACGATCTGGATTCCCTGCTCGCGATCTGCGATCGGGTGGCAGCGCTGGTCGACAAGCGCGCAATGATTGGTACTTTGGACGCGCTGTACAACCTGGATCATCCATGGCTGCGGGCCTATTTCCACGGGCCGCGCGGGCGCGCCGCCGCGCGGTCGATCGCTCGGGAGGCCTAGATGGAGATTCGTGCCAGCTATCTGCTCGTCGGCACCGTCGTCCTCGCCTTGATCGCCGGCTTGGCCGGGTTCAGCGTCTGGCTGGTCAAAACGGATGGCGACCGCCTGGAAGCGCGCTACCAGATCGCCTTCACCGGCACGGTCAGCGGCCTGCAGGAGGGCAGCCCGGTCCTCTACCGCGGCATTCCGGTCGGCCGGGTCGCCGACATTCGGATTGATCCCGCTGACGTCGAGACGGTGCTGGTCGCGGTCGAGATCGACCGGCGCACGCCGATCAAGGCGGACACGATCGCGACCCTCGAGATGCAGGGCATCACCGGGATCGCCTATGTGCAGCTCGCGGGCGGCAGCCAGGCGAGCGCCCGGCTCGATCCGAGCGCCCAGCCGCCGCCGCGGATCCCGTCGCGCCGGTCGGCCATGGAGCGGGTGTTCGAGTCGACGCCCGAGCTGCTGGGGCGCGCGGTCGCCTTGGCCGAGCGCCTGACCCGGCTGTTCGAGGACGGAAACCTCGACGCGGTCGCCGGCACGCTGCGTCATCTCGAGACCTTCACCGCCGCGCTCGCCAAGCACACCGGCCAGGTCGACGCGCTGCTGGCCGGTGCCACCGACGCGACCCGTGAGGTCGAGGGGATGTCCACGGCGATGAAGGCATTGATGGGCGATCTTCGCCAGCTGACCGGGCATGTCGATCAGCGGGTCGAGGTGCTGAGCGGCGATTTGGCGGCTGCTCTCGGCGAGGTGCGCGGCGCGGCCGCCAAGGTCGGCGGCGCCGCGGACCGGTTCGACAGCCTGATCGGAACCGTGGATCAACCTCTGGATGATTTTGCCAATACCGGCCTCTATGATTTCAGCCAGTTGGCCGGCGAGACCCGCCAGCTGATCGCGGCCCTCAGCCGCATCACCAAGGAGTTCGAGCGCGACCCGGCCGGCTTTTTGATCGGCCGCAGCAGCAAGGGATTCGAAACCCAATGAAGCCGTCGTCGCCTGGTCGGGCGCTGGTCGTGGCCGGGTGTCTGGCGCTCGGAGCCTGCGCCGCCGCCCTCGACCTCGCCAGCCCCGATCCGCCCCGGCTCTATGAGCTGACCCCGAAGAGCACCTTCGCCGACGATCTGCCGGAGGTCGACGCGAGGCTCAATGTCGAGGTGCCGACGGCGACCGCGGGCTTGAGCAACGCCCGGATTGCGCTCCGGCCGACGCCCACGACGCTCGAATACTACGCGCACGCGAGCTGGATCGACGTCGTCCCCATCATGGTCCAGAGCCTGCTGCTCGAGTCACTGGACAACGCCGGCAAGATCGACGTGCTCGGCCGCGGCGTGGTGGGCGTCCGCGCCGAATACGCGCTCCTGATCCACATCCGGGAATTTCAGGCCGAGTACGACGGCGCCGGGGCTCCCAAAATCCGCGTCCGCCTGCAGGCGCGCCTCGTGCGCCTGCCGCGGCGCATCTCGCTCGGCACCACCTCCGACGAGTTCGTGGTGCAGGCCGAGGACACGTCCATGCCGGCGATCGTGCGGGCGTTCGACGAGGCCTTCGGCAAGGCGACCAGGCGCCTGGTCGAGTGGACGATCCGGCAGAGCGCGAGCGCCGAGACGGCGCACAGCTGAGCCCCAGCACCGGCGCAGCTGCGGCGAAGATGCCACGGGGTTCGTGCGCGCGACGCCCATCCCCAGCCCAGACCCTCGATGGCGCCGTCGACCTCGCCTCCCGATTCTCCCCCGCCATCGAGCCCGGCGACCCCGCCGCCCCGGCCACGCCAACGATCAAAAATGCCTGCCAGCTCGCCGTCGACCAACCGAGGCGCATGGCTCGATCGATCGCCATCGGCGACCACACCGGGCGCCTTCCTGCCGGCGCCCGCTCCGGCCGGGAATCGTCGGCGAGCGCATGCAGTTCCCGCCGATCGCTGCCGGTGACGCTCTCGGATGACCAGCAGGGTGATCGAGACCAGCGCGATCATGGTCAGGATGCTGGCGACCAGATGCAGGATCTTTGAGCCCCTGCTGATGGCGCGCCGATCTTCGTGCCCGGCCCCCGCAGGGCCGTGATCGCCGAAACGGAAGCCGCCGATCCGGGTCCAGCCGCTCGCGCGTGCGGTGACGTGGCAGGCCGCCGACCTCGGATCGAGCGCGGCCAGCTTGCCGAGCCCGAGACGGCGCAAGATGCCGCCGAGCGTCGGGACCGGCATGCCCGGCTGGCGCGCGATCGCCGGGCCGCTCAGGCGCTGGCGCCGCCGGCGCTCGATCTCAGCCACGCACGCGGCCGGCACCCGGTGTCGACAATGCCTCGACGCCGAACTCCGGTCGACCAGGGCCCCCTGCCGCCGGCCCGTTGGCGCGCGAGCCAGCGGTAAGCCTGGCGCTCCGACAGTCCCGCCGCGCCGGCCGCCGATCCGACCGGCCAACCCTGTTCCAAGATCCGCTGCACCGGCAGGGGTCGACCTTGCGGCGTCAAACGCGCATTGTTGTGCATGTTCATCCGGGTGATCTGCCGCCCAGACCTGCGACTTGTGGCAGGTCGCAGCCTGACTGGCCCTCCGGGATGAACGACCCTCGTGGGAACCGCAGCTAGAGCATGCTCGGCAGGACGCGGTCGGGCGGGCGGTGGCCGTCGACGAAGGTCTTGATGTTGATCACGACCTTCTCGCCCATGTCGATCCGCCCCTCGATGGTCGCCGATCCCATGTGCGGCAGGAGCACGACGTTGTCGAGCTCGCGCAGCTTCGGATTGATCGCCGGTTCGTGCTCGAACACGTCGAGGCCGGCGCCGGCGATCTCCTTGTTGCGCAGCATGCGCGCCAGGGCGGCCTCGTCGATGACCTCGCCGCGCGAGGTGTTGACGATGATCGCATCCTGCCGCATCAGCTTGAGGCGGCGCGCCGACAGCAGATGGAAGGTCGCAGGCGTATGCGGGCAGTTGACGCTGATGATGTCCATCCGGGCGATCATCTGATCGAGGCTCTCCCAATGGGTCGCCTCGAGCTCGTTCTCGAGCGCGTCGGGCAAACGCCGCCGGTTGTGATAGTGGATCGCGAGGCCGAAGCCACGCGCCCGGCGCGCGACCGCGCTCCCGATCCGGCCCATGCCGAGGATGCCGAGGCGCTTGCCGGTGATCCGGTGGCCGAGCATCGAGGTCGGGCGCCAGCCGCCCCACTCGCCGGAGCGGGCGAGCCTCTCGCCCTCGACCAGGCGGCGCGCCACCGCGAGGATCAGGGCCATGGTCATGTCGGCGGTGTCCTCAGTCAGGACGCCCGGCGTGTTGGTGACGGCAATGCCGCGGGCATAGGCGGCCTCGACGTCGATGTGGTCGACGCCGGTGCCATAGTTGGCGATCAGGCGGAGGTTCGGGTTGGCATGCGCGAGCACGCTGCTGGTGATCCGATCGGTCACCGTCGGGACCAGGATCTCCGCGGCCTGGACCGCCTCGATCAGCTCGGCTTTGGTCCAGGGCGTGTCGCTCTCGTTGAGCCGTGTGTCGAACAGCTCCATCATCCGGGTCTCGATCACCTCGGGCAACTTGCGGGTGACGACGACCAGTGGCTTTCTCCGCACCATCGCGCTGCCTCCGCCCACGGGCCGGGTCGATGCCGCCGCCATGCCTAGCAGAACTGGCCGCTCACCTGAAGCGGCAACCGGCAGCGCCGCAAAGCGCGCTTGCAGGCGCGCCTCGGGGCGGGCTAACCCTGGAGGCGACGACAGGGAAGGGACGCGCAATCGATGACCGCACGACGCTCCGGCTGGCGCCGGCTCATGGGCGTGATCGGCCTCGCGCTGTGGGTGTTGGGCGGCCCGCCGGCTTGGTCGCAGGCCGGCCGCAGCACCGGTCTGCCCGTGCCCCGGTTCGTGTCGCTCGCCAACGACCGGGTCAATGTCCGCTTCGGTCCGGGCAAGCAATATCCGATCAACTGGGTGTTCGCGCGCAAGGATCTGCCGGTCGAGATCACCGCCGAGTTCGACACCTGGCGCAAGATCCGCGACTCCGACGGCGCCGAGGGCTGGATCCACTCGAGCCTGCTGTCCAGCCGCCGCACGATCATGGTGATCGGCGAGGTCCGTGAGCTGCGACGCACGCCGAGTCTCGACTCGCGCGTGGTCCTGCGCGCCGAGCCAGGGGTGATCGGCCGTCTGTTCGATTGCGAGGAGAACTGGTGCCGGGTCGAAATCGAGGGCCGCCGCGGCTGGCTGCAGCGCGACGAGTTCTGGGGAACGCGGCCCGGCGAGATCGTTCGCTAGACGATCCCTGCGGCGGCTAGAGGTCCCGGCGCAGACGGACGATCACCTCGACCCGGTCGATCGAAGACCCAGGCGGCGGGCTCGGCAGCCGGTTGATCTCGATCTCCTGCGCGGCGATGTCGGTCAGCTGCCGCGTCGCCTCGTCGAAGAAGTGGTGATGGTGCGAGATGTTGGTGTCGAAGTAGCTCTGGCCCATGTCGACCACGACCTCGCGCAGCAGCCCGACCGAGGTGAACTGATGCAACGTGTTGTACACGGTCGCGAGCGAGATCGGGATGCCCGCGTTGCGGGCTTCGTGGAACAGCTCCTCCGCAGTGACGTGGCGCGGGCCGCCTTCGAGCAATAGCTTGGCGAGCGCCAGGCGCTGGCGGGTCGGCCGCAGACCCGCCGCTTTCAGCCGGTCCAGCACGCCGGAATAGGTTCGCATCGTCTGCACTCTCCTGCCACCCTTCGCAGCCGTCGCCGGGCGCACTCCTCAGCCCGGGCGCCACCGTCGCACGAGCTTTCGAGCCGGCGGCACCGAATCCGTACTTAAATGGTCCCGTTTTACCCCGCTTGTCAAGGGAGGCGCTCAGTCACCGGTCGCGATGCGGTCGACCAGCTGCCGGACCGTAGGGATGAAGCCGTTGGAATAGAACGGATCCTGCCGGAATTTGTAGACGTTGTGACCGGAAAACATGAGCTGCGTGCGGACCTCGGCGCCATGCGCGATCTCGTGGAGCGTCTTTTGGATGCAGAACGATCGCGGATCGGGCGGCTTGCCCGTGGCATGGCCCTCGTTGCAGGCCCAGTTGCTGAACTTGCAGGCGGACAGGCAGCCCATGCAGTTGGTCTGATCGCGCCGGATCTCGATCGCCTTCTCGGGACTGACGTAGATCAGGGTGTCGTCCGGCGTCTTCATCGCCTGGCCGTAGCCCTCGGCGATCCAGACCCGGACCCGCTCCATGTCCTGCGGGCGCACGTAGAGCCAGCGGCCACGGGTGCCGAAGGCCAGCGGCTCGGTCAGGCCGCGCTCGCCATCCGGCTCGACGGCGAACGCGATCTGTCGGAGCGAGCGCCCCTCCAGCTCGCTCAGGAAGTCATTCCGGACCGCCGATGAGTAGAACCCGGTCGGACTGAAGCGATGCAGCAGGACGTCGCCTTCATCGAGTTCGAGCAGGCGGCGCTTCCAGGCATCGGAGATCGGGCTCTCGCGGGTCAGGAGTGGCCGGGTCCCGAACTGGAAGCCGACCGGACCGAGCTCGGTATTGTCGAGCCAGTTCTGCCATTCGCGCAGATGCCAGACGCCGCCCGCCATGATGATCGCGGTCTCGTCGAGGCCGACATCGCGCATCTCCTCGCGCAGCTGCCGGACCCGCGGATAGGGAGCCTCCGGGGTCGCCGGGTCCTCGGAGTTGGACAGGCCGTTGTGGCCCCCCGCCCGCCACGGATCCTCGTACACGACCCCGCCCAGCCACTCGGAGACCCGGTGATAGGCCCGCTTCCAGAGCGCCCGGAAGGCGCGCGCCGACGACACGATCGGGTAGTAGTAGACGTTGTATTTCGCCGCGATCTCGGCCAGGCGGTAGGGCATGCCGGCACCGCAGGTGATGCCGTGGACCAGACCACGCGCACCCTCCAGCACGCCGTGCAGGACACGCTCGCAGGCCGCCATCTCCCAGAGCACGTTCATGTGCAGGCGGCCTTCGCTGCCGCGCACGTCGTGGGCGATCCGCGCCTGGCTGATCGCGGCGTTGATCGAGTAGGTGATCAGCTCCTCGTGGCGCTCGAGCCGGGTGCGGCCGCGGTAGACCAGCGGCACCAGCCGGCCGAGCTCGTCGAAGTAGTCGCCGTTGACGCCCGAGAAGGTGCCGATGCCGCCGGTTGCCGCCCAGGCCCCGCTGCTCAGGCCGTTGGAGATCGAGATGCCCTTGCCGCCTTCGACCAGGGGCCAGACCTCACGACCGGACAGCACCAGGGGCTTGAGCGCAATCACATAGCCTCTCCCGCCGGCGGGCCATCGCGGCGCACGCCGGGTTCGAATCATGGCCGCGCAGCCGCCCAGGCGGACGCGCGACTTCACCCAAGGTCAGGCCCCGCAGATGTATGCGTCGACCGCGCCGAGCACAAGGTGCCGGACTCATTTCCTGGCATCCGGTCCTGGCATCCGGCGCGGCCGAACGCCGCCCGCGGCTCAGCCGGCGTGGCGATGCCGCCGCGGCCCCCGATCCCGGCGCTGCCGGTCGCCCTGGCCCTCGCCCTCGATGAACGGCCGCGGCGGCCGCGGCGGCCGCGGCTCGACCGGGGTCTCCTCGCCGGTCTCCTGATCGATCCCGCGCATGCTGAGCTTGACCTTGCCGCGGTCGTCGATGCTGAGGACCTTGACCTTGACGGTGTCGCCCTCGTTGACCACGTCGGTCACCTTGCCGACCCGCTCGTTCTTGAGCTCGGAGATGTGGCAGAGCCCGTCCTGCGAGCCCAGGAAGTTGACGAAGGCGCCGAAGTCGACGACGCGGACCACCTTGCCGGTATAGACCACGCCGATCTCCGGCTCGCTGGTCAGGCCGCGGATCCAGTCGATCGCCTGCTGGCTCGCCGCCATGTCGCTCGAGGCGATCTTGACCGTGCCGTCGTCCTCGATGTCGATCTTGGCCTTGGTGGTCTCGCAGATCTCGCGGATCACCTTGCCGCCCGGGCCGATCACGGCACCTATCTTGTCCTGCGGGATATGGATCACGCTGATCCGCGGCACGGTCTCGCGCATCTCCTCGCGCACGCCCGTGATCCCCTTGGCCATCTCGGCCAGGATGTGCAGCCGCCCGGCCCTGGCCTGGGTCAGCGCGGTCTGCATGATCTCGCGCGTGATGCCGGCGATCTTGATGTCCATCTGCAGCGAGGTCACGCCCTGCTCGGTGCCTGCGACCTTGAAGTCCATGTCGCCGAGATGGTCCTCGTCGCCCAGGATGTCGGACAGGACCGAGAAGCGCTCGCCTTCCTTGATCAGGCCCATGGCGATGCCGGCGATCGGCCGGGCGATCGGGACGCCTGCGTCCATCAGCGCGAGCGAGCTGCCGCAGACCGTCGCCATCGAGCTGGAGCCGTTGGACTCGGTGATCTCCGAGACCAGCCGGATCGTGTAAGGGAAGCTCTCGCGCGCGGGCAGCAGCGGCCGGATCGCGCGCCAGGCGAGCTTGCCGTGGCCGATCTCGCGCCGGCCGGGCGAGCGCATCATGCTCGCCTCGCCGACCGAGTAGGGCGGGAAATTGTAGTGCAGCAGGAAGTGCTCGCGATAGTCGCCCGCGAGCGCGTCGATGATCTGCTCGTCCTGGCCCGTGCCAAGCGTCGCGACCACGAGCGCCTGGGTCTCGCCGCGCGTGAACAGAGCGCTGCCGTGGACCCGAGGCAGGACGCTGACCTGGGCCTCGATCGGGCGCACGGTCGCGGTGTCGCGGCCGTCGATGCGCCGGCTGGTATCCAGGATCGCGGTCCGCACGATCGCCTTCTCGAGCTTCTTGAACTGCCCCTGGACCGCCGGCGCGAGCGCACCGTCCTCGCCGCCCAGCGCCTCGACGGCCCTGGCCTTGGCCGCCTCGATCAGCTCGTGCCGGGCCTGTTTCGAGGGCTCGGCATAGGCAGCCCGGACCGGCCCCTCGAACTCGGCCTTCAGCCTGGCATAGAGCTCGCTCTGATCGTCGATCTGGGAGAGCTCCCAGGGCTCCTTGGCGCAGGTCTCGGCGAGCGCGATGATCAGATCGATCACCGGCTGGAACTCAGCCTGACCGAACAGCACCGCGCCGAGCATGGTCTCCTCGGAGAGCTCCTTGGCCTCGGATTCGACCATCATGACCGCGTCCTGCGTCCCGGCGACCACGAGATCGAGCTCGCTGTCCTCGAGCTGCTTGAGGGTCGGGTTGAGCACGAACTCGCCGTTGCGGTAGCCGACGCGGGCCCCCGCGATCGGTCCGAGAAACGGGATGCCCGACAGCGTGAGCGCCGCGCTCGCGCCGATCATCGCGACGATGTCGGGGTCGTTCTCCTGGTCATGCGCCAGGACCGTGCAGATGATCTGGGTCTCGTTGCGAAAGCCGTCCGGGAACAAGGGCCGGATCGGCCGGTCGATCAGGCGCGAGGTCAGGGTCTCCTTCTCGGCCGGCCGGCCCTCGCGCTTGAAGAAGCCGCCCGGGATCTTGCCGGCGGCGAAGGTCTTCTCCTGGTAGTTGACCGTGAGCGGAAAGAAGTCCTGCCCGGGCTTGACCTGGCGCGCCGCCACGGCGGTGCACAAAACGGTGGTCTCGCCGTAGCTGGCGAGCACCGCGCCGTCGGCCTGACGGGCGAGACGGCCGGTCTCCAGGACCAGGGGACGACCGCCCCAGGTGATCTCTTTTCGGGTGATTTCGAACATGGATGTCTGTGCCTTTCCACAGCCTAGGCCGGGCGCCCAAAGACGGCCGACCTGTCCGGATGACGCCGGACCCGCGTGAATGGCGGCCCGCCCGGTCGCTGGTCGCGCCGGCGAGGCTGCCTCGAAAACGTGGTTGGACCCTATCTGCGCAAGCCCAGCCGCTCGATCAGGGTCTGGTAGCGGCTTTGCTCCTTGCGGCGGACATAGTCGAGCAGTCGCCGGCGCTGGCCGACCATCATCAGCAGCCCGCGCCGCGACGCGAAGTCCTTCTTGTGCATCTTGAGATGCTCGGTGAGGTTGGTGATCCGCTCGGTCAGCACCGCCACCTGGACTTCCGGCGAGCCGGTGTCGCCGGCCTTGAGGGCGTACTCCCCGATCAGGTCCTGCTTGCGTTCCTGGGTGATCGACATCGTGGGTCTACTTTGCCTTGGGGTTCAACGATTGGGGCTCAGAGATGGAAGACGCGGACCGGGCTGAGCTCGCCGCCCTGCAGACGGGCGAGCGCCACGATCTGACCGGCGGCCATGGCGCGCACGGTGGCGTCGTCCTCGGCCTTGCCGACGATCAGGCCAGGCGCCACCCGGATCGTCTGCCCGGCGCACAGGCGATGCGCCTGCGGCTCGGTCAGCGCCAGCGCCGGCAGATCGCCCAACGCCGCGCTCACCGGCAGCAGCGCCTGCGCCAGCGCGTCGTCGGCCACGAGGCGCTCGAGGGTCGCCAGCGTAATCGCGGCTTCAGCCCGGAACGGCCCCGCCTGCAGCCGGCGCAGGGCGACCACGTGGCCGAGACAGCCGAGCTGCTCGCCGAGATCGCGGATCAGCGCCCGGACATAGGTGCCGCGGCCACAGACCAGCTCGAAGGTCGCGTGGTCGGGATCGGGCCGCGCGAGCAGGACCAGATGCTCGATCTCGACCGTGCGCGCGGCCAGCTCGACCACCTCCCCGCGGCGCGCGAGATCATAGGCCCGCTCGCCCGCGACCTTGACCGCGGCGAACCGGGGCGGCACCTGCTCCTGCGTGCCGATGAACCCCTCGAGCGCCGCTTCGATTGCGGCCGTCTCGGGCCGCCCGGGGCGGGTTTCCAGGATCTCGCCTTCGGCGTCGTCGGTGCTGCGCGCCTCGCCCCAGCGGGCGGTAAAGCAATAGCGCTTCTGGCCGTCCATGACATAGGCGACGGTCTTGGTCGCCTCGCCGAGCGCCACCGGCAGAACCCCGGTCGCGAGCGGATCGAGGGTGCCGCCATGGCCGACCTTGAGCGCCTGGGTGAGGCGCCGCACGCGGGCGACCGCCTCGGTCGAGGTCATGCCGGCTGGCTTGTCGAGACACAACCAGCCGTTGACCCTTCGACCCTGGCGCCTAGCCCGGCCCATCGTCGTCCTCCCGCCGCCGGGCGAGGATCGAGCGCTCCTCGGCCAGCAGGGCCTCGATCCGGGCTGCCTCGCGAAACGAGGTATCGGCCTGGAAGCTGAGCTCGGGGGCGTATCTGAGGCGCAGGCGCCTTGCCACCTCGCCGCGCAGACGCGGCGCCACCCGCGCCAGCGCCTGGGCGAGCTCGGCGCGCAGCTCACCGCCAAGCTCGGTCACGAACACCACCGCATGGCGCAGATCCGGCGTCATCCGCACCTCGGAGATCGTGAGCCGGGACGCGGCGATCACCGGCTCGTGGATCTCGCCGCGCAGCAACAGCTCGGCCAGCGCGTGCCGCAGCCCCTCGCCGACGCGCAGCTGGCGCTGGCTCTGTCCGGCCCCGGCCGGCCGGCGGCGGCGAGCCATGCTGATCCTCCTCCGATCGGCGGCCGGGGCGGGCTCCCGGCGGCGCGCGGGCTCAAAGCGTGCGAGCGACTTGCTCAATCTCGTACGCCTCGATCACGTCGCCCTCGCGCAGATCGTTGTAGTTGTCGATGCCGATGCCGCACTCGAAGCCCTCCCGGACCTCGCGCACGTCATCCTTGAAGCGCTTGAGCGAGCCCAGCGCGCCGTCGTGGATCACGATGTCGTCGCGCAGCAGCCGGACCCGCGCCGTGCGCCGGATCAGGCCGTCGATCACCCGGCAGCCGGCGATCTTGCCGACCTTGGTGATCGAGAACACCTCGCGGACCTCGGCGTGGCCGAGCGTGGTCTCGCGCGCGGTCGGCGTCAGCATGCCGGACAGCGCCGCCTTGGCCTCGTCGAGCAGCTCGTAGATGATGGAGTGGTAGCGGATCTCGACCCCGTCGCGCTTGGCCAGCTCGCGCGCCTGGGCGTTGGCCCGGACGTTGAAGCCGAGCACCCAGGCCTTGGAGGCCAGCGCCAGCGTGATGTCGGATTCGGTGATCGCGCCGACGCCGGCATGCAGCACGCGCACCGACACCTCGTCGGTGCCGAGCCGCTGCAGCCCGGCCACGATCGCCTCCATCGAGCCGTGCACATCCGACTTGATCACGACCGGCAATTCCTTCGCCTCGCCGCTCGCGAGCTGGCTGAACATTTCCTCGACCGAGCTGCGCGGCGCGGTCGCACCGCTCTGGGTGCGCTTCTTGCGCTGCCGGTACTCGGTGATCTCGCGCCCGCGCCGCTCGTTGTCGACCACGACCAGCGGATCACCCGCGTCGGGGACGCCATCGAGGCCGAGGACCTCGACCGGCACCGCGGGTCCGGCCTGCTCGACGTTCTGGCCGCGATCGTTGACCAGCGCCCGCACCCGGCCCCACTGGCCGCCGCAGACGATGATGTCGCCGACCTTGAGCGTGCCCCGCTCGATCAGCACCGTCGCGACCACGCCGCGGCCGCGGTCGAGCTTGGCTTCGATCACCGTGCCCTGCGCCGGCCGATTGGGATTGGCCTTGAGATCGAGAATCTCGGCCTGCAGCTGAATGGTCTCGATCAGCTTGTCGAGGTTGGTCCGTTGCACGGCGCTGACCGGGACGCTGAGCACGTCGCCGCCGAACTCCTCGGTCACCAGCTCGTGGTTGAGCAGTTCCTGCTTGACCCTGTCGGGATTGGCGTCGGGCCGATCGATCTTGTTGATCGCGACCACGATCGGCACCTTGGCGGCGCGCGCGTGCGCGATCGCCTCGACGGTCTGCGGCATGACGCCGTCGTCGGCGGCGACCACGAGGACCACGATGTCGGTGACCTTGGCGCCGCGCGCCCGCATCTCGGTGAACGCGGCGTGGCCGGGCGTGTCGATGAAGGTGACCGGCTGGCCGCTTCCGAGATCGACCTGATAGGCGCCGATGTGCTGGGTGATGCCGCCCGCCTCGTGCGCCGCCACGTCGGCATGGCGGAGCGCATCCAAAAGCGAGGTCTTGCCGTGGTCGACGTGGCCCATGACCGTGACCACGGGCGCCCGCGGCCGCAGATCCTCGGGGCGGTCCTCGATGCCCTCGAGGCCGATCTCGACGTCGGCCTCGCTGACCCGCTTGGCCTGATGGCCGAACTCGGCGACCAGCAGCTCCGCGGTGTCGGGGTCGAGGGTCTGATTGATGGTCGCCATGACCCCCATCTTCATGAGCTGCTTGACGACGTCGGCGCCGCGCACCGCCATGCGGTTGGCAAGCTCGGACACGGTGATGGTCTCGGGCAGGACGATCTCGCGGACGAACGGACCGGCGTCCAGGAGCTGCTGCTGCCGCTTCTCGCGCTCGCGATGGCGGCGCAAGGCTGCGAGCGACGGCCCGCGGCGCTCGACCACCTCGCTGTCGCTGTCCAGGACCAGCCGGCCGCGGGGCGCCTCGCCGCGCCGGATCGCCGCGCGCTTGGCCTCGCCCTTGTCGGTGCGGTCCTCGCCCTTGGCGGACTTGGGCTTGCCCTTGATCGCCGGCCGCGCCGCATCCGCGGGGGGCCTCGCGGCCGGCGTCGGCTCGAGCCCGGCCGCGGCCTCGGGGGCCGCCGCGACGCCGGTCTCGCTCGGGCGCCGATGGCGTTCCTGATCTTCCTTGGCGAGCAGACGCGAGGCGGCCTCCTCGGCCTTCCGGCGCGCCTCCTCCTCGCCCTTCTTGCGCGCCTCCTCCTCGGCCTGGCGCTTGAGCGCGGCATCCTCCTCGGCGTGCCGGCGCGCCTGCTCGTCGGCCAGGCGCCGGGAATTCTCCTCGGCCCGCTGGCGCGCCTCCTCCTCGACCTTCTTGGAATCGACCAGGGCGCGGACCCGCGCGGTCTTCTCCTCCTCGGTGAGCGGCTTCAGGACCACCGGTCGGCGGGTCTGGCCGCGCCCAGCGTCGGTCGCCGGCCGGGCGCTCGCCGGCGCCTCCGCGGGCCGCAGCGGCACGCCGCCGGCCACGCCCCCGCTCGGCCGCACCACGCCCGCAGGCTTGAGATTGCGCTTGCGCTTGACCTCGACCGCAACCGCCTTGCTGCGGCCGTGCGAGAAGCTCTGCCGGACCACACCGCTGTCCACAGTCTTCTTCAGCTCGAGCCGGCCGCCTGGCCGGGCCAGCGCGATGCGCGCCGTTGCATCCTGCTCTTTGGTGTCGGTCATCGTGATCCGGTCGTATCCCTCGGCTCGATCGCCTCTGACGGGCCAACGGCCCCTGCCGGCACCATCACGTCCGGCCGGAACCCCGCTAGCCGCTCCGCATCCTGCAGCAGCCGCCGCGCCAAGCCCCCCGGTGCGACGGCGACGTGCACCAAACTCTCGCGTCCCAGAGCCGCGCCCAGCTCGGTGCTCGAGAAAGCCACGATCAGTGGCAGATCCGGCGCCAGCTGGCGCAGCTTGCGGCGTCCGTCCGCCGCACCGTCACGCGCCGCTACCAGCACCGCCGCCGCTTGCGAGCGCAGCCATGGGCGCACCTGCTCGAAGCCCAGGGCGACCTGGCCGGCGCGTCGCGCCAATCCCAATGTGGCGAGGGTTCGCCGCGCCAACAAGCGCTCGACCTGCTCGGCGAGATCCGTCGCCACGCCCGCCGGCGCCCGCGCCGCCCGCGCGAAGAGGTTTCCGGCGACGGCCTTCTTTACCACATTCCGATCCGCGCTCAACCACATACCGCGCCCGGGCAGGCGGGCGTCCAGATCCGGCTGCACGCGACCCTCGGGATCGAGGACGAAGCGAATGAGCCGGTCCGGCGCCCGGACCTCCCGGGTCACCAGGCACCGGCGCATGCTGCCATCCACCGCCTCGGCCATCTCGCGGCTCCCGCACCGGCCCGGCCTCAGGCATGGCGCTCGACGCCGCCCGGCGCGCCCGCCGCCTCGGAGTCGGCAGCCGCGGCGCTGACCTCGTCCTCGGCCTGCGCCGGCTCGGTCTCGCTCGCCTCGGCGTCGCCTGCAGGCTCCGCCCCGGCGGGGTCGTTCGCGTCGCCGAACCAATGCGCCCGGGCGGCCATGATCAGCTCGCCCGCCTCGGCCTCGGTGAGCCCGGCGTCGGGCAAAAGCTCGATCAGCTCGTCGGCCGCCAGATCGGCCAGGTCGTCGAGCGACGTGATGCCCTTGCGCCCGAGCGCCACGATGGCGTCGAGGTTGAGCGCCTCGAAGCCGAGCAGGTCCTGCGCGAGACCCAGCTCCGCCGCCTCCTGCCGCAGCGCTGCCTCCTGCTCGGCCAGCCAGGTCTGAGCGCGCTCGCGCAGCGCCAGGGCGATGTTCTCGTCGAAGCCCTGGATCGAAGCCAGCTCGTCGAGCTCGACGTAGACCAGCTCCTCGACCTTGGTGAAGCCCTCGGTGACCAGCAGCTGGGCGATCACCTCCTCGACGTTGAGCGCCTCGACGAAATACTCGGTCAGCGACTTGAACTCGCGGGTGCGGCGCTCGGCATCCTCGGTCTCGGTGACGATGTCGATGTCCCAGCCGGTCAGCTGCGAGGCCAGGCGCACGTTCTGGCCCCGCCTGCCGATCGCGAGCGACAGCTGCGCATCCGGCACGATCACCTCGATCCGGCGGCTGTCCTCGTCGAGCACGACCTTGCTGACCTCGGCCGGGGCGAGCGCATTGACCACGAAGGTCGCCGGGTCCGAGGACCACGGGATGATGTCGATCTTCTCGCCCGAGAGCTCGTTGACCACGGCCTGGACGCGCGAGCCGCGCATGCCGACGCAGGCGCCGACCGGGTCGATGCTGCTGTCCTTGGAGACCACCGCGATCTTGGCGCGCGAGCCCGGGTCGCGGGCGACCGCCTTGATCTCGATGATGCCGTCGTAGATCTCCGGCACCTCCTGCGCGAACAGCTTGGCCATGAACTGCGGATGGGTGCGCGAGAGGAAGATCTGGGGCCCGCGCGCCTCCGGGCGGACGTCGTAGACGTAGGCGCGCACGCGGTCCTTGTTGCGGAAGGTCTCGCGCGGCTGCATGTCGTCGCGGCGCATGATCGCCTCGGCGCGGCCGAGATCGACCAACACGTTGCCGTACTCGGTGCGCTTGACCTCGCCGACCACGATCTCGCCGATCCGGTCCTTGTACTCGCTGTACTGGCGCTCGCGCTCGGCCTCGCGGATCTTCTGGACCACGACCTGCTTGGCGCTCTGGGCGGCGATCCGGCCGAGGTCGATCGGCGGCAGCTCCTCGAGGATGTGGTCGCCGATCCGCGCCGCCGGATTGCGTCCGAGGGCCTCGGCCAGCGCGATCTGGGTCGCGGGCTCCTCGATCTCCTCGCAGACCTCGAGCTCCCGGTAGAGGCCGATGTCGCCGGTCTTGCGATCGATCTCGGCGACGATCTGATGCTCCTGGCCGTATTTACGCCGGGCCGCGGTCTGGATGGCCTGCTCCATGGCGATGATCACGTCGTCGATGCCGATGCCCTTCTCGTGGGCCACGCTCTCGGCGATCCGGATCAGCTCCAGGCGGCCCAGCCCGGGCGCCGTCTCCATGCCATGTTCGACCACGGCTCCTAACTCCTTCGCTCGGCCTGGGCCGCCGCGAGCAGATCGTCGGTCAGCACCAGCTTGGCCTTCTTGACAGCGCCGTAAGGGATGCGGCGCTCGCCCTCGGGCAGCCGCAGGCAGACATCGTCGTCGATCACGCCTGCCAGCCGACCGCGGAAGCGCCGCCGGCCATCGATCGGCACGACCGTCTCGAGCCGCGCCTCGAAGCCCGCGAAGCGCTCGAAATCGGCGCGCCGGACCAGCGGCCGGTCGATCCCGGGCGAGCTCACCTCCAGACGGTAGGTCCCGGCGATCGGGTCGGCAACGTCCAGATGCGCCGAGATGGCGTGGCTGATCCTCGCGCAGTGGTCGACGGTCATCGGCTCGCGGCCGAGGGGCTCGACCATCACCTGGACGGTCGGCCGCTGGCCGCCGGTCAGCAGAACGCGCACGAGCTCGAAGCCGAGCTCGCGTACCGTCGGTTCGATCACCTCCGTGATCTGCTGGATGGCATCCACACCAATAAAAAAGTGGGCCGGGGCCCACCATCCGCTTGCGGTTCAGGCGATTGATTGGCCTTTATATGCGCCTAACAAAACCAGGCTTCAAGGCCTTTTGCTCGCGGGCTCGGCGCACCGGCGGTAGCGCAGATAGATGCAGCCGCGGCCGGCGGCGAGGGCTTTTCGCTCGTAGCGGGTCGCCGGCCAGTCGGCCGGCCGCTGCCGCCAGTCGGCGGGCCGCGCGGCCTGCCAGACCAGCTCCGGCCGGGTGGCGAGCGCCAGCAGCATGGCGCGCGCGTAGTCCATGTCGTCGGTCGCGAGCCGCAGCTCGCCGGCCGCAGCCAGCACCCGGGCAAACTCGGCCGCGGTCGCCGGATTGACGATCCGCCGCTTGTGGTGGCGGGTCTTGGGCCAGGGGTCGGGGAACAGGACGAAGATGCGCTCGAGGCAGGCATCCGGCAGGGCGCGAAGCACCAGGCGGGCGTCGTCGACGACCACGCGCAGATTGTCCAGGCCCTCCCGCTCCGTCACCGCGAGCAGCCGGGCGACGCCCGCGAGATAGGGCTCGCAGCCGATCAGGCCGACCTCGGGATGGGCCGCGGCCTGGGCGGCCAGATGCTCGCCGCCGCCGAAGCCGATCTCGAGCCAGAGGCGCTCGCGGCCCGGGAACAGCTGCGCGGGCTCGAGCGGCCCGGCCTCGGGCAGGCTCAGGCGCAGCTGCGGCAGGCGCTCGGCCAGCAGCCGCTGCCTGCCGGGGCGCAGACGATGACCCTGGCGGCGGCCGTAGATCTGGCGCTGCACGCGTCGCGCCGGCGCACCGCCGGCGGCCGGCCTCAGGCGAACGCGGCGCGCAGATCGTCGACCAGGTCGGTCCGTTCCCAGGAGAAGCCGCCGTCGGCTTCCGGCCGGCGCCCGAAATGCCCGTAGGCGGCGGTCCGGGCATAGATCGGCCGCGACAGCTCGAGGTGCTCGCGGATGCCGCGCGGCGACAGGTCCATCAGCTCCTGCAGCACGGCGCTGAGGCGGACCGTGTCGACCTCGTTGGTGCACTGGGCGTCGACGTAGAGCGAGAGCGGCTTGGAGACGCCGATCGCGTAGGACAGCTGGATCAGGCAGCGCTCGGCGAGGCCCGCGGCCACCACGTTCTTGGCCAGGTAGCGGGCGGCGTAAGCGGCGGAACGGTCGACCTTGGTCGGGTCCTTGCCCGAGAAGGCACCGCCGCCATGGGGGGCCGCGCCGCCATAGGTGTCGACGATGATCTTGCGCCCGGTCAGGCCGGCGTCGCCGTCCGGGCCGCCGATCACGAATTTGCCGGTCGGGTTGACGTAAAAGTCGGTCTCGGGGCACATCCAGCCGTCCGGCAGGGTCGCCAGCACGAACGGCCGCACCAGCTCGCGGACCTCGTCCTGGGACAGCTCGGGCGCGTGCTGGGTCGAGACAACCACCGAGGTCGCGCAGACCGGCTTGCCGTCCGCGTAGCGCAGGCTGACCTGGCTCTTGGCATCGGGGCCGAAATAGGGCGCCTCGCCCTTGTGCCGCGCGGCCGCCATGCGGCGCAGGATCGTGTGCGAGAGCTGGATCGGAGCCGGCATCAGCTCCTTGGTCTCGGTGCAGGCGAAGCCGAACATGATGCCCTGGTCGCCGGCGCCCTCGTCCTTGTTGCCGGCCGCGTCGACGCCTTGGGCGATGTCCGCGGACTGAGCGTGCAGCAGGATCTCGATCTTGGCGTCGGCCCAGTGAAAGCCCGCCTGCTCGTAGCCGAGGTCGCGCACGGCGCCGCGCGCCAGCTCCTCGATCCGCTCGAAGGTGATCTCGGCCGGACCCCGGACCTCGCCGGCGATCACGATGCGGTTGGTGGTGGCCAGCGTCTCGGCCGCGACCCGCGCCGTCGGATCGGCCGCCAGATACGCGTCGACGATGGTGTCCGAGATCCGGTCGCAGACCTTGTCGGGATGGCCCTCGGCCACGGATTCACTGGCGAAGACGTAATCACCGCGCTGCATGCATTGTCCCTCTCTCACCCGAGCCAAGCGCGCCGCACCCGCGCTGCGAGCCGGTCAACGGCGCCATCGATCTCTGGAAGCCTCTTTGTGCCGGACCTGCCAAGCCGCGGTCAAGAGCGCTCTGGCGCTCCGGGCATACCCCTGGGTGGCCCGGCTCAATGCTCGCGCGGGCGCGGTTCCTCGGCCAGATTGGCCAGAGCCTTGGCCAGCTCGAACAGGCGCTTGCGCACCGCGGGATCGCCGATCCGGTAGTAGGCCCGCACCAGCTCGAGGGTCTCGCGCTTGTCGAGCGGCAGCGCCTCGTCGGCGTGCTCGAACGTGGCGCCCTCCTCGGCCAGCCCCAGCCGCGGGTAGCCGGGCACAGCACCGGACGTGGCCTCGGGCAGATCGTCGAAGAAGAACGACACCGGCACGTCCAGGATCTGGCCGAGCTCGAACAGGCGCGAGGAGCCGATCCGATTGGCGCCGCGCTCGTATTTTTGGACCTGCTGGAAGGTCAGGCCGAGCAGCTCGCCCAGCCGCTCCTGGCTCATGCCGAGCAGGGTGCGCCGCAGCCGCAGCCGCTTGCCGACATGGATATCGATCGGATTGGGAGTGCTCGCCATCCTGCGCCGCCGTCCATCGCGAACCGAAGCCGGGAACCGGGCGCCCCTCGACCGCCCGACCGGCTGTCATCTCCGGGTACGCTCAGGAGACGTTGTAGCGCGTTTTGCGGCTTTGGTAACTCCCTCCGCACCCGCGCGGGCACGTCTTTCGATGATCAGCATCGCGAGGGCGGCGAGCGCGGCCAGGAGGGCCACGGACCGAAGGCCGAAGCGGCCGAACGGCGGCGGAGCGGGCAAAGGCGCCGGCAAGGCGGCATCGAGCACCCCGGTCGTGCCGAGGTCGAGGCGCGCCTGGATGCGCCCCCACGGATCGACCACCGCCGAGACCCCGGTGTTGGCGACGCGCACCAGCGGCAGACCCTCCTCGATCGCCCGCAGGCGCGCCATGGCGAGGTGCTGGTAGGGGCCGGAGCTGCGGCCGAACCAGGCATCGTTGGTGATGTTCAGGAGCCAGGCCGGGCGCGCGCGCGGATCGACCACGCCGCCCGGAAAGATCGCCTCGTAGCAGATCAACGGGCTGAAGGGCGGCACGCCCGGCAGCGTCAGCGTCTGCAGGCCCGGCCCGGGCTGGAAATCGATGCTGCCCTCGGTCAGCTTCTTGAGCCCGAGGCGGCCGAGGAGCGAGCGCAAGGGCAGAAACTCGCCGAACGGCACGAGCGCGCGCTTGTCGTAGAGCGCCAGGATCCGGCCGCCGTCATCGAGCACGAACAGGCTGTTCCAGGCGCGCGGCGGCTGGCTGTCGAGATCGAAGCGCTCGCCGCCGGTCACCAGCAGACCGCCCGCCGGCACCACCTGGGCGATCAGGCGGCGGGCCTCGGGCACCTGGTCGAGCGGATAGGGGGCCGCCGATTCCGGCCAGATCACGATCGCCACCCCGGCAGGCGGGGCGGGGTCGGCCGGGCGCGCCGAGAGCTCGAGGTAGCGCTGGAACCAGCGGGCGCGCAGCTCGGGCTGCCACTTGTGGTGCTGCGCGATGTTGCCCTGCACCAGGCGCAGGTGCACGCCGGCGACCGACGCGCCGGTCGCAGCCGCAAGGCGCAGGCTGCCGCCAAGCCATGCCGCTGCGAGCATCAGGCCGGCCGCGGCCGCCGGCCGCCACCGCGCCCCTGCGCCCGGCTCGAGCAGGGTCACCGGCAGCGCGCCGGCCGCCACCGCGAGCAGGCTCAGGCCCCAGACGCCGGTGACCGCGGCCAGCTGGCTGACGGCCGAACCGGCGAAGGCATAGCCGATCAGGTTCCAGGGGAAGCCGCCGAGCGGCAGATGGCCGCGCAGCCACTCGGTCACCAACCAGGCGAGCGCCAGGGCAAGCGCCGCGGCCGTGCCGCTCCGCCAGCGGGCGGGCGAGGCCAGCAGGGCCGCGAGCGCCGGATAGAAGGCGAGGCCCGCGCACAGCAGGACCACGGCCGGCAGGGCGAGCAGGCCGAACCGTTCGGCGTCGGCAAAGAAGGCGATCGCGATCCAATAGAGGCCGACCAGGCAGTGGCCGAAGCCGAAGCACCACCCGAGCAGGAAGGCTCGCCGCGCGCCCTTGGCCCGGCGCAGCAGGTCCAGCAGGCCGGCAAAGCCCAAAAGACAGGGCCAAAGGTTGAGCGGCGGCAGCGCCAGCGCGGCGAGCGCGCCAAGGCCGAAGGCGCTCGCGCGGGGCCGGCGGCGGGCCGCCGCCAGTGCGGTTGCAAGCCGGCCCGGCGCGGCGGCGGTCGGGTCATCGCCGCCCGCGGACACGCCGGCAGCCGCCCCCGGCAGGCCGCTCAGCCGTCCTCTTCCGGCTCGGCGACCGCGGGCTCGACCCGCCGGATGCGCAGGCGCTTGATCCGGCGCGGATCGGCGTCCACGACCTCGAACTCGAGCCCGGCCGGGTGGCGGACGACCTCGCCGCGCGCCGGCACCCGATCGAGCAGGGTGAAGATCAGGCCCGCCAGCGTGTCGACGTCCTCGCGCCGCTCGGGCTCGAGCAGCTGCAGACCGAGCCTTGCCTCGAGGTCCTCGACCTCGACCCGGCCATCGGCCTCGAAGACGCCATCCGGCAGCTCGATGAGCCGCGCCGGCAGGATCTTGTCGTGCTCGTCCTGGATCTCGCCGACGATCTCCTCGACCAGGTCCTCGATCGTCGCCATGCCGTCGGTGCCGCCGTACTCGTCGACCACGATCGCCATGTGCACGCCGGTGTCGCGCATCTGCAGCAACAGATCGAGCACCCGCATCGAGGACGGCACGAACAGCAGCTCGCGCATGATCCGCTCGGTCGCGAAGTCGGCGCCGTCGCCCCAATAGGGCAGCAGGTCCTTGATGTGGACCATGCCGATGACCTCGTCGAGGTTCTCGCGATAGACCGGCAGCCGGGTGTGCATGCCCTCGCGCATGGTAGCGAGCACCTCGGTGAGGCCCGCGGTCACCGGGATCGCCTTGATGTCGGAGCGCGGCACCATGACGTCCCAGACCTGAAGCTCGCCGAAGCTCAGCGCATTGAGCAGCAGCTCCCGCTCCTCCTCGGTGAACTCGGTCCGGTCCTCGGTGCCTTCCTCCTCGTGCTCCTCGATCAGCTCTTCCAGGGTCTCGCGCAGCGAGTGACCGTCGCCGTTGCGCCGTTTGGCGAGGATGCGCAGCCGCGTGAGCAGGCCATGCAGGAGCGAGACCTGGCTGTCGCGGCCACTGGCGGGCAGCTCCTTCATGCGCCCGCCTCCGCCAGCACGCCGTCGGCGGGGCCGCAGGCGTAGGGGTCCGAGATCCCGAGCCCGGCCAGGATGACCCGCTCGAGCTCCTCCATGCGGGCGGCGCCGGCGGCGTCCTGGTGGTCGTAGCCCAACAGGTGCAGGCAGCCATGGACGACCAGATGGCTGAGATGATCGGCCGGTCGCTTGGCCTCCGCCGCGGCCTCGGCGGCCACCGTCTCGGCGGCGAGCGCGATGTCGCCGAGCAGGACGGGGCCCGGCGCGGGCGCCGGCGGCGGCCGGTCGGGGTCGAGCTCGTGGGCCGGGAAGGAGAGCACGTTGGTCGCGCGGTCGCGCTGGCGGTAGCGCGCGTTCAGCGCCCGCATGGTCGCGTCGTCGCACAGCAGCAGGCTGACCTCGGCGGCCGCGCGCCAGGCGGGCGGCGCCGCACGGCCGAGGGTCGCGCGAACGGCTTGGCGACAGAGCTGCTCGGGATCGTCGACGACGGCCTGCCAGGCCGGCGCGGCGATGGTCACGGCGACCGTACTGGGTCCGTCACTGTCCATGAGGTGGGAACGATCCGGGCCGGTCCGGCGGCGGTGCGGCGCCGGCGGCCACAACTGGTGGTCGGCTGATCAGCCATCGTCGAGCCCGCGGCTCGCAGGCGCGCCGGCCTCGGAACCGGTGCGGTAGGCGTTGAGGATCGTCTCGACCAGCGGGTGGCGGACGATGTCCTGCTCGGTGAAGCGGATCACGGCGATCCGCTCGACCCGGTCGAGTTTGGCCACGGCATCGTTCAGCCCGGAGATCGTTCCCGGCGGCAGATCGTCCTGGGTCGGATCGCCGGTGACCACCATGCGCGAATTTTCGCCAAGGCGCGTCAGGAACATCTTCATCTGGTTCGGCGTGGTGTTCTGCCCTTCGTCGAGGATGACGAACGCGTTGGCCAATGTCCGCCCGCGCATGAACGCGAGCGGGGCGATCTCGATCTGGGCGCTCTCGAGCTTGGCACCCAGTTTGCCCTCCGGCAGCATATCCTGCAAGGCGTCATAGAGCGGCCGCAGATAGGGGTCGACCTTGTCCTTCATGTCGCCGGGCAAAAAGCCCAGGCGCTCGCCGGCCTCGACCGCCGGCCGCGACAGGATCAGGCGCTCGACCACGCGCTGCCGGAGCAGCGACAGCCCGGTCGCGACCGCGAGATAGGTCTTGCCGGTGCCGGCCGGACCGATCCCGAACACGAGGTCGTGGCGCTGCATGGCCCGGATGAAGGCCGCCTGGTTCGGCGAGCGCGGCGTGACGCGGCGCTTGTCGGTCCGGATCAGCAGCTCGTCGCCCGCAATGCCGACCGGCTCGCGGGCCCCGTGCAGCACCATGCGCACCGCCGCCTCGACCTCGCTGCGGCCGAGCTCCAGGCCGCATTCGAGCCGCCGATAGAGGTCCTCCAGGACCGCGCTCGCCGCCTCGACCGCGCCTGCCTCGCCGGCGACCGTGACCAGATTGCCGCGCGCCGCCAGCGTCGCCGGGATCTGCTGCTCGATCAGCGCCAGATGCTCGTGATGCTGGCCGAACAGCAGGGCGCAAAGGCGATTGTCGTCGAAGCGAAGGGTCCGGGTGTCGATGTCGACGGTAAGCGTCGGGACCGGTTTCAGGCGCATGCGGCGCGACCTCGTGGCTCCTCGGTGAGCAGCGGCAGGGCGGCGAGGCTGTGAGGCGTGGCAGGCAGTGATCTTGACCTCGATCAGATCGCCCGGGCCGGCGCCCGGCGCGCTGACGTGGACCGCCTGGAGATAGGGCGTGCGGCCGACCAGCTGGCCCGGATGGCGCCCCGGCCGCTCGAGCAGCACCGGCAGGGTGCGGCCGACCGTCGCCGCCTGGAAGGCCCGGCTCTGCTCCGCGAGCAGCTCCTGCAACACCGCCAGGCGCTCGGCCTTGACCTGGTCCTTGACCTGGCCGCGCATGGTCGCGGCCGGCGTCCCGGGCCGCGGGCTGTACTTGAACGAGAACGCCTGGGCAAAGCCGATCTCCTCGACCAGAGCGAGCGTCGCCCGGAAATCGGTCTCGGTCTCGCCCGGGAAGCCGACGATGAAGTCGGAGGACAGCGCCATGTCCGGCCGCGCCCGGCGCAGCCGCTCGACCCGTTGCCGATAGTCGTCGACGCGGTGCCGCCGGTTCATCGCCTGGAGCACGCGGTCGGAGCCGGACTGCACGGGCAGATGCAAAAACGGCATCAGCTTGGCGACCTCGCGATGCGCCGCGATCAGCGGCGCCTCGAGGTCGCGGGGATGCGAGGTCGTGTAGCGGATGCGCGCGAGGCCCGGTATTTCCGCCAGCGCCCGGATCAGGCGGGCAAGATCGAAGACCTCGCCCTGCGGGCCGGCGCCCCGGTAGGCGTTGACGTTCTGGCCGAGCAGCGTGATCTCGCGGGCGCCGCCCGCGACCAGCTGCCTGGCCTCGGCCAGGACCGCGGCTGCCGGCCGCGAGGCCTCGGCGCCGCGGGTGTAGGGCACGACGCAGAAGGTGCAGAACTTGTCGCAGCCCTCCTGCACGGTGACGAAGGCGCAGACGCCGGGCGCGACCGCGCGCGCCTCGGGCAGCCGGTCGAACTTGCTCTCGAGCGGAAAATCGGTGTCGAGCGCGGTATTCCGGCTGCGCGCGCGCCGATGCAGGAGCTCGGGCAGCCGGTGATAGGCCTGCGGCCCGACCACGAGGTCGACGTAAGGCGCGCGCTCGAGCAGCGCCTGGCCCTCGGCCTGGGCGACGCAGCCGGCGACCCCGATCAAGAGATCGCCGCCCTGCGCCCGCCGCCGGTGGCGCAGCCGTTGCAGGCGGCCCAGCTCGGAATAGACCTTCTCGGCGGCCTTCTCGCGGATGTGGCAGGTGTTGAGGATGACGAGATCGGCGTCGTCGGCCCGGTCGGTGAGCGCATAGCCGTGGGGCACCAGCGCGTCCGCCATGCGGCCGGAATCGTAGACATTCATCTGGCAGCCGTAGGTCTTGACGAACAGCTTCCTAGCCACGCCTCAGCGGCCGCCACGGGTCGAATAAGGTTGATCCAGCAAGTTCGACAGCTTGTTCCTGCGCCTCGCGGAAGTGTCCCTCTAACGCCAGTCCGTGACAATTTTATGGGGGGCCGACAGGGCTTCGTCAAGCGCGCGGCTCGCAATTCCCGAGTTGCGCGACGCGCCAACCCGCAGCCGCCCGTCGTAGGCGAGCGGCTCTTGGACGATCGAGCGACCCCGCTCCCCTCGTCGAGGAAAGCGCAACCGCAGGCGCGCTGCCGCGCTCAGGCGGCGCCGCGCCGCTGCCGTTGCCGCGGCTTGGTGCCGAGGCCTATCTTCTTGGCGAGCGCGCTGCGCTGCTGCGCGTAGCTCGGCGCCACCATCGGGTAGTCGTCGGGCAGCCCCCAGCGCTTGCGGTACTCCTCCGGCGACATGTCGTAGCGCGTCTTCAGATGCCGCTTGAGCATCTTGAGCTTCTTTCCGTCCTCCAGGCAGATGATGTACTCTGGGGTGACGGACTTCTTGATCGCGACGGCAGGCAGCGGTTTCTCCGGCTGCTCGGGCGCAGGGGTCGGCGAGAGGTTGGTCAGGCTGCCGTAGACCTGCCGGATCAGCTCAGGGAGATCGGAGACGGCGACGGTGTTGTTGGACACGTGCGACGCCACTATCTCGGTGGTGAGCGCGAGGAGCTCGTTTTGGCTCAACTTCTCGGTCATAACGTTCTGCGCCCTCTGCGAGCTTGGCCTGGTTAATTCGCACCCGGGAATATATTTCAAGTTTTGACTGGCGCAAGCGCTTTTTGGCTGTCGTGACAAGATGAGGCAAGAAACCGTGAGCGAAGCCCAGTACAGCTTGGACATCTCGGCCGAGACCTGCCCGTTGACCTTCGTCAGGACCAAGCTCTTGCTGGAGAACATGGCGGCGGGCGAGACGGCGTGCATTCGCCTCGGGGAGGGCGAGCCGCTCGAGAATCTGCCGCGCACCTTGCGCGATCAGGGCCACGATGTGCTGGAACTTCGGCCCGAGGGGCCGGGCGGGACCGTCTATCGGCTGCTGGTCCGCAAGGGTCCGGCGCCGGGCTGAGGCCGCGCCGGCGCCGCGCTCAGAGCCAGCTGCGGGAGCCGAGCTGGCCGCTGAAGCGCGCCAGCTCGCAGCGCATGGTGTAGGCGCTGACCCGCGTCCCGTCCGGCCGCTGATAGTAGCCTTCGCGCTCGCCGACCTCGTCGAAGCCGAACGACCGGTAGAGCATCTGGGCCGAGCGGTTGTCGGTCGCGACCTCGAGGAAGATCGTCGCGGCCCCGGCGCGCCGGCAGCGCTCCATGCTCTCCTGGAGCAACGCCGAGCCGATCGCGCGCCGCCGATAGACGGGGCCGACGCCGATCGAGAGCAGCTCGCCCTCATCGCGCATCACCCGGCACAGCGCGAACCCGACCCCGCGCATGCCGTCGAGGCCGGCCAGGTTGCGCTCGAACAGCCGCGCCAACAGACCGAATCCGCCGGGCAGCGCCAGCAGATGCGCGAGGTCGGCGCGGCTCCAGGGATCGTCGAAACAGCTCTGGTGCAGCCGGGCGAGCCGGCCGAGATCGAAGGGACCCACGGTCTTGATGCTGAGGCTGCTGGTCCGTTTGAGCGCGAGCATCGTTCAGGCCTCGACTGCCTGGGCACGCGCCGGCGCGACCAAGGGCATTGGTGGACGAGCATCGGGTAAGCGCAGATAAAGCGGATGCAGCTTACCGCCGTCCTGCGGCCTTTCGCCGCTGGCGAGGCGAAGGGCGGCGCGCCTGGCGACCCAGCGCGCGTCCACGGCGGCGGTCACGATCGGGACGAGCCGGCCCGCGGGCAGCTGCGCCCGGATCAGCCCGGCGCCGCTGCCGACCAGGCGCAGCGGCCCGGCCGGGAGCCCGGCGGCCGCCTCCTCCGGGGTCCGCAGCGCGGGTGCGCCCTGCGGCCGCTGCCGCCGATCGAAGGCCTGGACGTAGACCTCGCCGCGCCTGGCATCGAGCGCCGCCAGCAACGTCCCCGGGCCCTCCGGCACGGCCGCCGCCAGCGTCTCGAGGCTGCCGACGGCGAGCACCGGCAAGCCCGCCGCGAGCGCCAGGCCGCGCGCCGCCGCGACTGCGCTCCGGACGCCCGTGAAGCTGCCGGGCCCGTGGTTGACCGCGAGCAGGTCGAGCCCCCGGTAGTCGAGACCGAGGGCACGCAGAAGGTCGTCGATCAGCGCGATCAGATGGTCGGCCTGGCCGCGGCCCGGCGCCAGGGTCCGATGCCCGAGCAGCGCCGCCGTCGCGGGCCGGGCGCAATCCCAGACCGCCGCCGAGCAGGTCGCGTCCGCGCTATCGAGGGCGAGCAGCAACACCGGACCGACGACGGCGGATCACAAGGGTCAGGCGACCGGCCGCACCTCGACCACCTCGGGCACGTAGTAGCGCAAGAGGTTCTCGATGCCGTTCTTGAGCGTGATCGTGGAGCTCGGGCAGCCGGCGCAGGAGCCGCGCATGTGCAGATAGACTATGCCGCGCTCGAAGCCGCGGAAGGTGATGTCGCCGCCGTCCTGGGCGACCGCCGGCCGCACCCGGGTCTCGATCAGTTCGCGGATCTGGCGAACCAGGGCGTCGTCGCCTGGGGCAGCACTGCCCTCGTCGCCGGGCTCGGCGTCGGCTGCGATCACCGGATCGCCGGACAGATAGTGCTCCATGATCGCGCCGAGCACCGCCGCCTTGAGGACGTACCAGTCCTGCCCCTCGGTCTTGGTGACCGTGATGAAGTCGGTGCCGAGGAAAACCCCGCTCACGCCGTCCACCTCGAACAGGCGGCGCGCGAGCGGCGAGCCTTCGGTCCGCTCCGGATCGGTGAAGTCGAGCACGCCGCGCGCCATGACCTCGCGTCCGGGCAGAAACTTCAGGCTCGCAGGGTTCGGGGTCGGCTCGGTCTGAATGAACATCACAACGCCTCCTGGTTGCGCCAGGGCCGATAGGGACCATCGAGCCGATCGCCGAAGCCCCTCAGGCATCGCCCGGACGCAACTTCCCAACATGGCCCAAGCCAGCTCGCCGTTCAAGCGCGACGGTCCCCGAAAGGTCGCCCAAGACGCTGCCCGGCTGCCGATTATTTGAGCAGGATGTTGCTGATCTCCCCAAGCTGGGTGCGCGCGCGCAGCAGAAAAAAACCCTGCGAGGCCAGGTGGCTGGGCAGGAACTGGCTGGCCGGATCGCCATTGACCACGACCCAGGGCTGCAAGGTCGCGGCCTCGCGGAAGCTCTCCAGCATCTGCGCCCAGGCGCCGCCCAGGTCGCGCTCCTTGATCACCTTGTCGAAATCGATCCCGAGCGCGCGCAGCAGCAGATAATAGGCGTAGAGGCGGCCCTTGTCGGCGTAGAAGAGGTCGTCGGCGCCGAAGTCCGGCCACAGGCCCGCGCGCTCGGTGATGTCGCGGTCGATCGCGGCGGACGCCGAGCCGAGGTCGGCGGTCATCCGGTCGAGGGTCGCCTGCAGGTTGTCGGCGCGCGTCTCGAACACCGCCTGGCCCTGGCCGAGCCTCTGGTTATAGTCCTTCAGCGCCCGCATCGCCCGCCGATACTGGGATTCCGAGCTCGCGGTCGGCGCGAACGAGGTCGAGAGGTCGAAGATCCAGATCGTGCCCGGATATTTCAGGAGGCCCGATGCCGTGTTCAGGTCCTGGTCGATCTGGCTCGAGCCGCGGGTGCGCGCAATCTGATCGCCGAGCTCGAGCGCGAAGCGGGAGAGCGCGGCGATGATGCCCATCTGGAAATTGGGCATGTTGTCGAGCAGGCTGCCCGGCATGAAGAACGGATCGTTGGCGACCCAGCGGTGGGTGTTGATCTCGCGGTCGATGAGGTCGGCCGCCACCGCCACGCTTTTGGCGCCGCCCTCGGGCGCCGAGCTCTGGAGCCCGAAATCCAGATCATCGTCGATATGATGCAACCAGATCGCGCCGCCGAGAAAGTAGATCGCCAGCAGGACCAGCAGACCGAGGCCGCCGAACTTGATCCAGCGCAGCAGCCGGCGGGGCCTGCCGGGCTCGCTGCCGCTCAGCGTCTGCTCGACCATCGCTACTCCGGGTTGGCGGGAAGCGGGCTTCCCGCACCATGTTGGTGCTCGGGCCGATCATTCAATCGCAGCCGCCGGCGGCGGGCAATCCCGCAGCCCTTGCCGGCGAGCGGACCGCATCAGGCCGGGACGGTCGCCAGGAAGGCGGCGCGGTCGGCCGGATTGGCGATGCTGGCGCCGAGCCGGGCGTAGAAGTCCCGGCGGTCGGCGGCCGCCCGGGCGGCCTTCCTGACCAGGACGCCGGCGAGCGGCCCGATGTACTGCGCGAGCCGGCGCTCGGCCGCGCTCAGCTCCGCCTCGCTCAGCTCCAGCTGGCCCGCGGGAGGGGCCGCCGCGGGGGTTGCCTCGCGCCGCTCGCCGGCGAGCCGCGCCGCCGCCTCGGGCCCGCTCTCGGTCGGCGCCGCGGCGAGGAACGAGGCGCGATCGGCGGCGTCCGGGATGACCTCGGCGATGGCGCGGCAAAGCTCGCCGACCGAGGTCGCGGACTCGGCCGCGCGCCGCACGATCACCCGGGCGAGCGGGCCGATGTAGGCCGCCAGGCGGCGCTCCTCCGCCGCCAGCAACGGTGCGGCGAGGCTTGCGGGACGGCGCTCGCCGGCCGCTCGCCGGCGCCCGGCTCGTCGGCCTCGGCGCTCGCCGGCCGGCCGTGCGCCGGCACACCGGAATCCAGGCCGAAGGCGTAGAGCTGATGCTCGCGGACGTGCTTGTCGCGCTTGCTGCCCATGTAGCGGAACAGGCGCTCGTTGCCTTCCCGGAGCCGCGCCACGACCTCGTAGTAGGAGCGCGACACCAGGATCTCGCCGACCTCGGCGAAGCTCATGATCCGCTGGGCGACGTTGATCCCGTCACCGACCATGTTGGTCCGGCCGTTGAGGTCGGTGACCAGCTTGATCGGTCCGAGATTGATGCCGGTGCGCAGCTCCTGCGCGGCCTCGCCCGTCGCCTTGCGGATCGCCTCGTTGATCGCGGTGGCGGCGAACAAGGCGTCCTCGGGATCGCCGAGGAAGCAGATCGCGGCGCCGTCGCCCGTGTCGAGGATCACCCGCTCCGACGATGCGAGCGCGGCCACGGCCTCGGCGATCGCCGCATTGAGCTTGGCCTTCATCGCGAGCTGGAGGGAGTCGGGCGCCTCGGAGTAGCGCACGATGTCGATGAACACGATGCTGCAGATGATGGTCCGACCGACCAATTCGATCATGCGCGGATATCCTCAGCTCTCGATCATCTTGATCGCCTGCTCGAGGCTGCGGCGCATCCGGTTGAAGGAGACCGCGAGCCGGCCGATCTCGTCCCGGCGCGCCTCCGGAAACTCGGCGACGCCGAAATCGCCGGTACTCACCCGGTCGGCCGCGACCGAGAGGTCGGTGACCGGTTTGATCACGGTCCGGGTCAGGACCAGGTTGAGCACCACGTACAATACCAGGAACAGCGCGCACAGCGATCCCATGAAGGTGTAGAAGGTCCTGAGCGCCCGCCCCTCCGGCACCGACATCGGCACCGACACGATCTGGGCGCCGACGATGTCGTTGAGCTTCCAGCCGAAGCCGTTGGCGTTGCCGTACAGAGCCAGCATGGAGGGGGGTGCCGCCGCGGGCGTGCTGTGGCAGCTCAGGCAGGGCTCGCTCGTGATCTTGATCGGGCTCGCGATGTACAAGGAGGAGCCGCCCGGCGTCGACCGGATGCCGCTGAGCTCGCCGCGCTCCGGGTCGCGCTTGAAGTCCTCGACCAGGTCGGCCTCCCAGGCGACCGCCCGGTCGCGCGGATTGGTGGGGTTGAGGGTCGCCTCCTTGTAGAAGAAGTCGTGGTACTCGTCGGGCAGCGCCCCAAGCGTCTGGGTCGCGGCATAGGCGGGCACGGTCTGCGGCAGGAAGGTCTCGTTCAGCTGATTGGCGAGCAGCGGCTTGATCTCGTTCACGGTGTAGTTGCGAAACGCCCGCGCCGACTGGATCATCAGGTTGGCGGTGTGCACCACCTCCTCGCGCGCGTTCCGTTGCAAAAGGTTGTAGGAGATCAGGCCCGAGATCAGGAGCCCGAGCGCGAAGACCGCGGTCAGGATCAGATTGAAGCGAAGCCTGAGACCCATCGGGTTGCGCCCTTTCGATCGATTCGCGGCAAATCACGTCCTGCGCGGCAGGAAGCCCACGAGATCGTAGGTCCGGGCGAGGTTGTCCTCGGCAATCGCGGCGGCGCGCTCGGCGACCCGGTGCAGGATCTGGTCGATGTGGTCCGGGGCCGCGAGCAGGCGGCGCATCTCGTCGGCGATCGGCGCGAGCCTGGCCACCGCGAGCTCGGCGAGCGCGCCCTTGAAGTCGGAAAACGACGTGTCGGCGAAGCGGGCCTCGACCGCCGCCCGCGGCTGTCGGCGAGGGCCGCGTAGATGTTCAGGAGGTTGGCGGCCTCGGGCCGGCCCTCGGGATCGTAGGCCAGGCCCATGATGCTGTCGGACTTCGCCCGCCGGAGCTTGCGCGCGATCGCGTCGGCATCGTCGGTGAGGTTGATCCGGGAGTAGTCGGAGCTATCCGACTTGCTCATCTTGGCGGTGCCGTCGCGCAGGCTCATCACGCGGGTCGCCTCGCCGAGGATCAGCGGCTCTGGCAGCGGGAAGAACTCGGTCTCGTACTTTCGATTGAAGGCGCCCGCGATGTCGCGCGCGAGCTCGAGGTGCTGCTTCTGGTCCTCGCCGACCGGCACGTGGGTCGCGCGGTAAAGCAGGATGTCGGCCGCCATCAGCACCGGGTAGACGTAGAGCCCGGCCAGCGCCTGGTCGCGGTGCTTGCCGGCCTTCTCCTTGAACTGGGTCATCCGGTTCAGCCAGCCGAGCGGCGCGATGCAGTTGAACACCCAGGCGAGCTGGGCATGCGCCGGGACATGGCTCTGGGCGAAGACGACGCAGCGCTCGGGGTCGATGCCGGCGGCGACGTAGGCGGCGGTCACCTCGCGGGTGTGGGCGGCGAGCTGCTTGGGGTCCTGCGGCAGCGTGATCGCGTGCAGATCGACGATGCAATAGATGCACTCGAACTCGTGCTGCAGCGCCACCCAGTTGCGGATCGCGCCGAGGTAGTTGCCGAGGTGCAGGTTGCCGCTCGGCTGCACGCCGGAGAAGATCCGCCCTTGCATGGTCCGCCCTTCGCTCGCTTTTTGAATCGGATGTGCGGGAGTTATGAGGAAGGCCGCACGAACGTCAAGCGCCGCGCCGGGCGGCTGGTCGCTCGGTTTGAAGATCTGCAACTGGGGCACGACCTTGTAAGGTGCCGCGTCGTGCGCGAGCTGTCCAACTCAGGAGGTTTGACGATGACGAGCACCGTGGAAGCCCCCGATTGGTCGACGATCCCGGCACCGCTCGATGACGGGGCAACCCGCCATCTCGTGGGCGCCCGGATGGCATCCGTACCGCTGCGGGCCACCGACAGGGCCACGGTCGACCTGTCCCTGCTACCCGGTCGGGTCGTCGTCTACGCGTATCCTCGGACGGGAAAGCCGGGCGTCGCGAACCCTGAAGGCTGGGACCTGATCCCGGGCGCGCGCGGGTGCACGCCCCAGTCGTGCTCCTTCCGCGACCACTTCGCGGAACTGAGGGCGCTGGGCGTCGACCACCTGTTCGGTCTCTCGACCCAGGACCCCGATTACCAGCGCGAAGCGGCGCAGCGGCTGCACCTGCCGTTCGCGCTACTTTCGGACGAGCACCTGAAGCTCACGCGCGCGATGGCGCTGCCCACTTTCGAGACGAGCGGTATGACGTTCCTGAAGCGCTTCACCCTGGTGATCAATGACGGCACGGTCGAGCACGTCTTTTATCCCGTGTTTCCGCCGGATCGGAGTGCCAGCGACGTGATCGACTGGCGCTCGCAGCGGGCACGATCTCGGAAAAGCAATTCAACCTGACCGCCGCCTGCGCATCCTTCTGAGCTCGGCGAGATCGAGTGCGCCCGAGAGCCGGGCGAGCAGGAGGAAGCCGGCGCCGCCAGCCAAGACCAGAAGCGGGAGACTCAAGGACGGCCGCAAGGGCGCCAGCAGGTCCTGCAGGAGCCACAGGCCGGCCGCCATGGCGAGCGAGGCAGCGATGATGCGGGGCAGGCGCTGCTTCAGGCGAGCGTCCGGCTGCAAGAGGCCGTCGCGGCGCAGCAGCCAGGCTAGCAGCCCCGCGTTCAGCCAGGCCGAGAGCGCGGTCGCGAGCGCGATCCCTACATGCGCGAGCGGCCACATCAAGGTTACGACGAACACGAGATTGGCCGCGAGGCAGCCGAGCGCCACCTTGACCGGAGTCTTGGTGTCCTCGCGCGCGAAAAAGCCGGGTGCGAGGACCTTGATCAGGACGTAGGCCGGCAGGCCCGCGGCATAGGCGGCCAGCGCCCAGCTGGTCTTGAGCGTGTCCTCGGGCCCGAAGGCACCGTGCTGGAACAGCACGTGGATGATCGGCCAGGCGAGCACGATCAGCGCGAGCGCCGCCGGCAGGGTCAGCAGCAGCGCGAGCTCGATCGCGAGGTTCTGGCTCTTCAGCGCGGCCGCGACGTCGCCAGCGCGCAGCTGGCGGGCGAGCAGCGGCAAGAGGGCGGTCCCGACCGCGACCCCGATCACGCCGAGCGGCAGCTGGCTCAGACGATCGGCGTAGTAGAGGTAGGAGACCGCGCCCGAGGGCAGCAGCGAGGCGAAAAAGACGTCGATCAGGACGCTGATCTGAGCGGCGCTGGCACCGATCGCGCCCGGCAGGATCAGCGCGAACAGGCGCCGGATCTCGGGGCTGATCCGCGGCCAGCGGAACGCGAGCGCCATTCCGACCCGCCAGAGCGACAGGCGCAGCCAGAGGAACTGCAGCACCCCGGCCGCGGCGACGCTCCAGGCCAGCGTGTGGGCCGGCGCACCCAGCCAGGTGATCGACAGGCCGAGGGCGGCGATCATGGTCAGATTGAGCACGACCGGGCTCGCCGCGGCCGCTCCGAACAGGTTCAGCGAATTGAGCACGCCGCTCTGCAGCGCCACCAGCGAGATGAACAGGATGTAGCAGAAGGTGATCCGCGACAGCTCGACCGCCGCGCCATAGCGCGGATCGGGCGCCTCGAAGCCCGGGGTGAAGATCGTGATCAGCCAGGGCATCGCCGGAATCGCCAGCAGCACCAGGGGCACGAGGACACCGATCAGCACGGCCTGGGCCTGCTCGGCGAACGCCTTGGCGACCTTGGGCCCCTCGGCTTCGAGGGTGCGCGCGAACAACGGCACGAAGCCGGCGTTGAAGGCGCCCTCCGCGAACAGCCGGCGCAGGAAATTGGGCAACTTGAACGCGACGAAGAAGGCATCCGCAAGCGGCCCGGCGCCGAGCACGTCGGCGACCAGCAGGTCGCGCAGGAAGCCGAAGCCGCGCGACATCAGCGTCATCGAGCCGACCGTCGCGACCGAATGCAGGAGCCGCCCCGGCGCGGGGCGCGCCTGCACCGCGGGCTCAGCCGTCACGGTCGGATCCCCGCTCGCCCGGCCCGGCCGCCACCTTGGCCGCCAGCGCGGCCGCCAGCCGGCGCTGGACTTGCCGGATCTTGGCAGACTGGGTGATCTTCAGCCCGAACACGTCCTTGACGTAGAACACGTCGACCACCCGCTCGCCATAGGTGCTGATGTGGGCGCTCGAGATGCCCATGCCGAGGTCCTTGAGCGTCTTGGCGACCTCGTAGAGCAGCCCTGGGCGGTCGCGCCCGTTGAGCTCGAGCACGGTATGCGTGCGGCTGGCACCATTGTCGATCAGGACCCGCGGCTCGACCTCGAACACGTCGGCGCGCTGGGGCAGGGTGCGGCGCCCGGCGAGGGTGTGGTCGAGCGCGATCTCGCCGGCCAGCGCCCGCTCGACGTTACCCCGGATGCGCTCGAGCCGGGCGAGGTCGGCGACCGCGCCGCGATCCTCGACATTCTGGATGCCGAAGCTGTCGAGCGCCATGCCGTCGGTGGTGGTGAAGATCCGGGCGTCGACGATCGAGGCGCCGCTCAGCGCGAAGGCGCCGGCCACCTTCATGAACAGGCCCGGGTGGTCGGCGGCGAACAGCACGACCTCGGTGCGGGCGCGGAAGCGGTCGATGCGGAAGGCGAGGACCAGCGGGCTGTGCTCGGCCTCGGCCCGGCGCACCAGCTGGGCGTGCCGGACCTGGGTCTCGACGTCGAAGCTGATCCAGTAGCGCGGGTCGTGGCGGGCAAGGAAGCGCTCGCGCTCGGCCGCCGGCCAGTCGGCGAGCGCCTCGGCCAGCGCGTGCTTGGCGGCCTCGATCCGGTCCCGGCGGCGGCCGCTCACATCGCCGCCAGCCAGCGCCGCGTCGGCCTCGTGGTAGAGCGCCCGTAGCAGCTGGCCCTTCCAGCCGTTCCAGACGTTCGGCCCGACCGCGCGAATGTCGGCCGCGGTCAGCACCAGCAGCAGGCGAAGGCGCTCGGGCGACTGCACGACCTCGACCACGTCGCTGACCGTCTTGGGGTCGTCGATGTCACGCTTGAAGGCGACCCGGCTGAGCAGCAGGTGGTGGCGCACGAGCCAGCTCACGGTCTCGATCTGCTCGTCGCTGAGGCCGAGCCGCGGCCCGGTCCGCTGCACCAGGCCGGCGCCGATCTCGGAATGATCGCCCGCGCGTCCTTTGCCGAGATCGTGGAACAGAAGCGCCACGTAGAGCTCGGTCCGGGACAACACCTTGGGCATCAGGCTGGTCGCGAGCGGCAGCTCGCCCTCGAGCAGGCCGGCCTCAATCTGCTGGAGCACGCCGATCGCCTGAATGGTGTGCTCGTCGATCGTGTAGACGTGATAGAGGCTGTGCTCCATCTGCGCGACCACGCGCCCGAACTCGGGCAGGAAGCGTCCGAGCAGGCCGACCTCGTTCATCCGCCGCAAGGTGGTCGCCGGGTCCTTGCGCGAGGTCAGCATCTTCAGGAACAGCTCGTTGGCCGCCCGGTCCTCGCGCAGCTCGGCGTCGACCCGGCGCAGGCTTTGCGTCACCGCCCGCCAGGCCTCGGGATGAATGTCGAGATCGCGCTCCTGGGCGAGGTGGAACAGCTGCAGCATGGCGAGCGGCTCGCGCTCGAACAGATCGGGGGTTGCCGGCATGATCCGCCCGCCCTGGATGACCATGCCCTCGATCCGCCGGCGGCCGAAGCCGAGCCGGGCGAGCCCGAGCGGCCGGCGCCGATGCTGCTCCTCGAGCGCGGCGCAGACGATGCGGGTCAGCGCGCCGACCTCCTTGGCGACCAGGTAATAGTGCTTCATGAAGCGCTCGACGCTGCTCGCCGACCGGCGCTCGCGATAGCCCATGCGGCGCGCGACCTCGGGCTGGAGATCGAAGGTCAGGCGCTCCTCCGGGCGCTGGGTCAGGTAGTGCAGATGGCAGCGCACGGTCCATAAGAACCGCTGCGCCTTGCCGAACTGACGCAGCGTCGCCGGGTTCAGGACGCCATAGGTGACGAGCTCGGCCGGATCGTCGATCCGGTAGAGAAAGCGGCCGAGCCAGAACAGGGTCTGGAGGTCACGGAGCCCGCCCTTGCCCTCCTTGACGTTCGGCTCGAGCAGATAGCGGCTGTCCCCGGTGCGCTGATGGCGGGCATCGCGCTCGGCGAGCTTGGCCTCGACGAAGACCCGGCCGCGGCCCCCGACGACCTCGGCGGCGAAGCGGGTCGCGAAGGTGCCAAAGACCGCGCGCTCGCCCCACAAAAAGCGCGCCTCGAGCAGGCTCGTGCAGATCTGAAGGTCAGTGCGGGCAAGGCGCAGGCAGTCGTCGACCGAGCGCGTCGCCTGGCCGACCTTGAGGCCCAGATCCCACAGCCGGTAGAGCGAGAACTCGATCATCTGCTCGATGTGCGGGGTGCGCTTGTAAGGATGCAGGAACAGAAGATCGACGTCCGAATAGGGTGCGAGCTCGCCGCGGCCGTAGCCGCCGACGGCCACGATCGCGAGGCGCTCGCCCGCGGTCGGATTGGCCATCTTGAAGACCCGCGCATGCGCGAAGTCGAGCAGGCCGCGCAGCAAGGCGTCGATCAGCCGGCAGCGGCCGTAGACCACCGCCTCGGCGTCGTTGTCCGCCTCGAACCGTTGGCGCAGAGCCGCCTGATGGCGATCCAGCCACTCCTTGAGCCGCGGCAGCAGCACGGCCTGGTCGGCACCCTCGACCGCGCTCAGCAAACCGTCGATCTCCTGCGCAAGCGCGCCCGGCGCGGGCAGCGGCGCCGGCGGTGCCGGCTCTGCCTGCAGATCGATCTGGACGGCGAAGGTCATCCGCGCTTCATACCCCGAACGCCCGGGCCCGACCAGATCGGGCGAGGCAAGCTTAGGCCGGACCTCGTGAAGGCGGAGTGGACGGCGGTGGGCAAAGGCGCCGATTCGCGCTATCTGGTAGCCCTGGTGGCACCGAGCAGGCCCTGGGGAGCGGACGGTTGGGCGACTTCTTCGCGATGGGCGGCTACGCGGCTTTCGTCTGGCCCGCGTTCGGCTTCGCCGCCCTGGTGCTGATCGGCCTTTTGGCGCAGAGCTGGGGGGCCTCGCGCCGACGCGAGGCGGAGCTCGAGCACCTGCGCCGGGCGGTCCGGCAACGACCGGCGGGCCGGCCGCAGGTTCGCCCGATGGTGCGCCGTGACCCGGCGGGCCTTGCCCCCGATCCCGGCGGCGAGGCCGGCGAGCGCGCCTGATGCGTCTGCGCAAGCGGCAGCGGCTGATGCTGGTGGCGGCGTTGCTGGTGCTGCTGGGCGGCGCCACCGGCCTGGTCGTGCTCGCGTTCTCCGACAGCATCGCCTTCTTCGTGACGCCGACCGAGATCGCGACCAAGCGCATCGAGCCGGGCAAGCGCTTCCGGCTCGGCGGCCTGGTCGTGCCCGGCAGCGTGGAGCGCACCGGCGCCGACGGCACCGTGAGCTTCGCGCTGACCGATCAGGCCCACGAGGTCAAGGTGCGCTACCGCGGGCTGCTGCCCGATCTCTTCCGCGAGGGCCAGGGCATCGTCGCCCAGGGTCAGATCGACGGCGATGGCGTGTTCGTCGCCAGCGAAGTCCTGGCCAAGCACGACGAGAAGTACATGCCGCCCGAGGTCGCCGACGCCTTGAAGGCGGCGGGGCTCTGGCGCGCGGGCGCGACCGGCCAGGCAGCCGCGGCGGGAGCCAGGCCCGGAGACGATCGATGATCCCAAAGATGGCGCGGCCATGACGCTCCGCCGGCTGCTCTACCTGATCCCGGTGCTGGTGTTCGCAGGCGTCGGCATCGGGCTCGCGGTCGGCCTGACGCGCGACCCGAGCATCCTGCCCTCGGCCCTGATCGGCAGGCCGGTGCCCACGTTCGATCTGCCGCCGATCGAGGGCATCGACCGGCCGGGCCTCTCGAGCGCAGATCTGAAGGGTCGGGCGGTCCTGGTCAACGTGTTCGCGTCCTGGTGCGTGCCGTGTCGCGCCGAGCATCCGATCCTGCTGCGACTGGCCGACAGCGGCGTCCCGATTTACGGTATCAACTACAAGGACAAGCCGGACCAGATCGACGCCTGGCTCGGCGAGCTCGGCGATCCCTTCCGGCGGATCGGCGCCGATCGGACCGGCCGGGTCGCGATCGACTGGGGGGTCTATGGCGTCCCGGAGACCTTCGTGATCGATGCCGAGGGCCGCATCCGGCACAAGTTCGTGGGTCCCCTGATGCCGCAGGACGTCGACCAGACGCTGTTGCCGATGCTGGCCGAGCTGAACGGATGAGACGAGGGCTCCTGCTCCTCCTCCTGCTGCTCGCGGCGCTGCTGGCGCCTGTAGCCCGGGCGGCGACCACCCCCGACGAGGTGCTGGCCGATCCCGCGCTCGAGCAGCGCGCCCGGGCGCTCTCCAAGCAGCTCCGCTGCCTGGTCTGCCAGAACCAGTCGATCGACGATTCTGACGCCGACCTCGCCGACGATCTGCGCCGGCTGGTGCGCGAGCGGCTGGTCGCGGGCGACAGCGATCAGCAGATCGTCGCCTTCCTGACCGCGCGCTACGGCGATTTCGTGCTGCTCAAGCCGCCGGTCGAGCCGGCAACCTGGGGCCTGTGGTTCGGGCCGGCGCTGCTGCTGGTGATCGGCGCCGGCGGCGTGGCACTCCATCTGCGCCGCCGCCGGGTCGAACCCGCGCCCTTGAGCGCCGCCGAGCAGGCGCGGCTCGAGACCCTCATTCAGGGCTCCGAGGCGCCCGATCGATCTTGAGCGGGCCCGGCGCCCGAATTCAGATCACGAGCAGCAGAACGACGGCGCAGTGGACCGTGAGCCCGGCGAGCCAGGCGAGCACGCCCGGCCGGCCGCGGTCGCTTTGCCGGGCGCGCCGGAGCGCCCGGCCATGGAAGGCGGGATCGGCAGAAGGCGTCGCTTCGGACACGTCGCTTCCCCTGGCGCTGGGATCTATCGACCGGGCTTCGGGATAGCTCCGGCGGCGCAGAGCAACTTCGAGCCGGGAGTTTGCCCGCCCGGCCTTAGAGCTCCGTTAAGGCGGCCGCCGTCGCTTTCCCTCGATGCGGGTCGCTGTTAGCCTGCTGCCGCCATTCGAATGCGGCGAGGGGAGGAAAATGTCATGGCCGAGCTGCGCGAGGTCGCGACCGGGTTGCGGTTTCCCGAGGGGCCGGTCGCGATGCCCGACGGCTCGCTGCTGGTGGTCGAGATCGAGCGCCGCTGCCTCACGCGCGTGCTGCCCGACGGCACCAAGCAGGTGGTGGCGACCCCGGGCGGCGGCCCGAACGGCGCCGCGATCGGCCCGGACGGCCAATGCTACATCTGCAACAACGGCGGCTTCGAGTTCGTCGAGGATCCGGACCACGGCCTGCGCCCGGTGGTCGAGGCCTGGGACTACTCAGGCGGCCGGATCGAGCGCATCGACCTCAAGACCGGCGAGGTCCGGGTGCTCTACCGAGGTACGCCCGAGGTCCAGCTGCGCGGGCCCAACGACATCGTGTTCGACGCCGAGGGCGGCTTCTACTTCACGGACCTCGGCAAGCGGCGCCAGCGCGACCTCGACTATGGTGCTGTCTTCTATGCCAAGGCCGACGGCTCGCTGATCCGCGAGGTGGCCTTCCCGATGGTGACCCCGAACGGCATCGGCCTCTCGCCCGACGGACGCACGCTCTACGTCGCCGAGACCGAGGCCGCAAGGCTCTGGGCGTTCGACATCCTCGAGCCCGGCGTGCTCGCGCGGGCGCCCTGGCCCTCGCCCCACGGCGGCCGCCTGGTCGCCCAGCCGGGCGGCATCTATCAACGCTTCGACTCCCTGGCCGTCGAGGCGAACGGCAACATCTGCGTCGCGACGCTCGCCCACGGCGGCATCACGATCATCTCGCCCGACGGCAAATCGATCGAGCACCTGCCGATGCCGGACATGCACACGACCAACATCTGCTTCGGCGGCCCGGACCTGAGGACCGCCTACGTCACGCTTTCCGGCTCCGGCCGCCTGGTCGCCCTCGACTGGCCCCGCCCCGGCCTGGCGCTGAACTATCTGAACGTCTGACATCGAGCCAGCTTGCGTCCGCGGCCCGCCGTCGGCATATCCAGAACATGGCGGCAGTTCTCTTCGACCCTCTGGCGCTGGCGCGCAAGCTGGAGGCGGCAGGCTTCCCGTCCCGGCAGGCCCAGGACACTGCCGCCGCGCTGGCCGAGAGCCGGGGCCAGGACATGCTCACGCGGCGCGACCTCGGCGAGGCGACGGCCGCGCTGCGCGCGGAGATCCGGGAGTTCGATACCAACCTCCGCGCGGAGATCCGGGAGTTCGACACCAACCTCCGCGCGGAGATCGGAGAGTTGGTCACCACGCTCCGGGCCGAGATGAAGGAGCTGGAGGCCAGGCTGAGGGCTGAGATCAAGGACTCGGAACACCGCATGACCGTGCGTCTCGGCACCATGATGGCCGCCGGGATCGCGCTGGTGGCAGCTCTGGTCAAGCTGCTGTGACAGCACGCGCCGACCCAGGCCATCAGCCCGCGCCTGGTGAGCCTCCGGGCTCGATCGCCGGCTCGCCGACGGCGACGTTGGCGTAGATCGCCGAGAGCGGGACGGTTGTCTCGGCGCTGACCAGGCGGACCGAGGCGTCGCCGATGAAATCCTCGATCACCCAATGGTCGGCCTCACGTCGAAGTCTCGCCACGCGCCGCTGCTCGCTGGATACGAACAGGATTTCCTGAACTGGCGGCAGCTGCCGATAGTCCTCGCCTTTCATGCCTCGATCATGGGCAGCGGTCGAGCGTGACAGGACCTCGACGATCAGCCGCGGCTCGGGCAGATACGGCCGCTGACTGGCCGGTTGGTCGCAGGTCACGGCGAGATCGGCAATATAGTAGCGGTCATCGCGCTCCGGCAGGACGATCCCGGCATTGGCGACGACGCGGCAGGGGGCACGGGCCGCAACGTCAGCGGCGCGGGCCGGCGGTGACCCTGACCTCGACCTGCATGTCGAGGAAGTCCGAGGCGGCGCCGTTGTAGCTGCCCTCGAGCGGGATCGCCTGCTTGGGATCGCGCGCGACGCCGACCCGGATCAGGTTGGGGCCGCCGACCAGACCGTTGGTCGGGTCGAACTCGACCCAGCCGGCGCCCGGCAGATAGACCTGGACCCAGGCGTGGGTCGAGCCGGCGCCGGACAGGCCGGGGCCGGCGCCATCCTGGGCCGGATCGTACAGATAGCCGGACACGAACCGGGCGGCGAGGCCGAGCGAGCGCACCGCCTCGATCATGAACAGCGCGAAATCGCGGCAGGTGCCGCTGCCCTGGCGCAGCGTCTCGGTCGGCGCCCGGGTGCCGCGCATCACCCGCTCCTCGTAGCGGAACTGCCGCTGGATCGCGCGCGTGATGCGCACCAGCAGCGCCTCGGTGTTGGTGGTCTCGCCGGCATCGAGAAACTGGCGCGCCCAGGCCGCGAGCGCGCCCTCGGGGTCGGGATAGTGGCCCTGCACGGTCGGCAGAAGGTCGACGATCTGATCGTTGTCGTAGCGGAAGGGATAGCTCGTGGCGTACTCGCGCAACATCATCTCGGGGTCGCTGAGCCCATAGTGCTCGATCTCGACCAGGCTCTCGAGGCGCAGCTCGGCCGCGGGCTCCGCGAAGGTGATGAGCGTGATCGAATTCGAAAACACGTCGTGGATCCAGCGCACCTCGCCGGGCGGGCTCAGCACCAGCTCCGCGTTGAGGACGCGAAGGTCGTGGCTGTCGCGCGGCCGGAACATCGCGCGATGCTCGTTGAAGGTCACCGGCCGCCGGTAGCGGTAGACCGTCGTGTGACGGATGCTGAGGCGCTGCGACACTGGGGGTGGCGGCACCCGGCTCAGTAGCGGTGGCCGAACAGGCCGTCGCCGAGCTCGTCCGTGAACGCGATCAGATGGCCCTGGATCTGGTCCAGGAACTCGTGCAGGCCGGTCGCCATCACGTCCTCGATCGTGGTCTCGCGGGCGATCCCGCGCAGGGTCGAGAGCGCCCCCATGGCCCAGGGCGGATCGTCCTGGTCGATGCGCGCGGCAAGGGCGAGCGCCAGCTCGTCGATCGCGCGGATGCAGAGCGCCACCGAGCGCGGGAACGCGAGGTCGAACAGGAGGAACTCCGCGACCTTGGCCGGCTGCATGCCGCGCGGATGGACGCGGCGAAACGCGTGGTAGCCGGCGACCGAGCGCAGCAGCGCGTTCCACTGGCTGGCATCGAGCGGCGAGCCCGCCTCGTCGACCGCCGGCAGCAGGCGGTGGTAGTTGATGTCGAGCAGGCGCGTCGCCTGGTCCATGCGCTCGATCTGCTTGCCGATCTGATAGGCGTACCAGCTCTGGGTGCGGTAGCCGGTGCCCTCCATGATCCCGGTATGGAGCTGGCAGTCCTCTTTGATCCGGGCACATACGCGTGACAGGTTCGAGAGCTCGAGGTCGGTCGGGCGCAAGGTCAGCAGGCGGTTGTGGAAGACGTTGAGATGCGCCCAGGTCTCGGTGCTGATCACGTGGCGCAGCGAGCGGGCGTTCTCGCGCGCCATCTGGATCATGGCGGCGATCGAGGTCGGATTGCTCCGCTCGAGGACGTAGAAATGGAGCACCGCATCGGCGGTCGCCGCCTCGTGGGCCTCGAAGAAGCGCTCGGCATCGGAATACAGCTGGACGATCGGCAGCCATTCCTTCACGCCCTCGTTGTTCTGGGCGAAGGTCTCGTTGACGTCCAGGATGCGGGCGAGGTTCTCGGCCCGCTCCATGTAGCGGGCCATCCAAAAGCTGTTCTCGGCGAAGCGGGCGAGCAGGCTATCCAAGGACCCAGGTATCCTTCGAGCCCCCGCCCTGGGAGGAGTTGACGATCAGCGAGCCCTCGCGGAGCGCGACCCGGGTCAGGCCGCCCGGCATGACCCAGGTGTCGGTGCCGGTGACCGCGAACGGCCTGAGATCGACGTGGCGGGGCGCGATCCCGGATGGCGTCAGGGTCGGGGCGACCGAGAGCCGGATCATCGGCTGGCTGATGTAGTTGTCCGGCTGCGCCACGAGCCGCTCGCGGCAGGCCTCGAGCTCGGCGCGCGAGGCGCGCGGCCCGACCGTGATGCCGTAGCCTCCCGATTCCCCGACCGGCTTGACCACCAGCTCGGCCAGATGCTCGAGCGTGTAGCGCAGGCCCGCGGGCTCGCGGCAGATGTTGGTCTCGACGTTGGCGAGGATCGCGTCCTCGCCGAGGTAATACCGGATGATCCGCGGCATGTAGGCGTAGATCGCCTTGTCGTCGGCGACGCCGGTGCCGATCGCGTTCGCGAGCGCCACCTTGCCCGCGCGATAGGCGCGCATCAGCCCGGGCACGCCGAGCAGGCTGTCGGGGCGGAAGGCCTCCGGGTCGAGGAAGTCGTCGTCGATCCGGCGATAGATGACGTCGACCGGCTGGAGGCCGGCGGTCGTCTTCATGAACACGCGATCGTCGTCCTCGACGATCAGATCGCGGCCCTCGACCAGGGCAACGCCGAGCTCGCGGGCGAGGAACACGTGCTCGAAATAGGCCGAGTTGAAGACCCCGGGCGACAACAGGACGATCTGCGGGTCGATGACCGCGCGCGGCGCGATCGCCGTCAGCGCCTCGTTGAGCTTCGGCCCGTAGCCGTCGACCTTGCGCAGGCGCAGGCCCGCCAGCAGGTCGGTGAAGCTGCGCAGCATCAGGTAGCGGTTCTCGATCACGTAGGACACGCCGGACGGCGTGCGCGCATTGTCCTCGAGCACCAAAAAGCGCCCGTCCTGGTCGCGCACGATGTCGATGCCGCAGATCTGGACGTAGCACTGGTGCGCCAGATCGAGGCCGATCATCTGGCGCCGGTAGTTGGGATTGCCGAGCACCAGATCGGCCGGCACGACACCGTCCTTGAGGATCTTCTGGTCGTGGTAGACGTCCCAGAGAAAGCGGTTGATCGCGGCCACGCGCTGCTTGACGCCGGTCTCGATCGTGCGCCAGTCGGCGGCGGTCAGCACGCGCGGGATGACGTCGAACGGCAGGATGCGATCGATCGCATCGCGCTCGGAATAGACCGTGAAGGTGATGCCGAGGTTGAACAGCTCGCGCTCGGCCTGCTCGGCGCGGCGGCGCAGCTCGGCCAGGCTCATGCGCCCGATCCGCTCGCGGATCAGCGCAATGCCGGCGTCGGCGCCGCGGTCCCGGCCGAGCAACTCGCAATAGTAGCCGTCGGGATCGTAAGCCTCCCAACGCACCAGATCCTGGGTCTGTGTCTGCGTCTGCTGCATGCTCCGCCGTCCCAGCCGTTGCAGCTTAACGCAAATTCGATGCCAGGCCAGACGATTTCGGAACCGCGGGCCGGTTCAAGACCGTCCCGAGCGGCGCCGCTCAGCCGCTGCCCGGGACCGGGGCGCGCTGCGAGATGTGCCAGGGAATAAGCAGCTTTTCCACCAGGACGACGGCGCCGAACAGGGCAAGCCCGAGGGCGGCCAGCATGATGATGATCGCGAACGCGAGATCCATGCGCAGATCGCCGGTCGCGATCTGGATGTAGTAGCCCAAGCCCGCATCGCCGCCGATCCACTCGGCGATCGTGGCGCCGACCGTGGCGTTGACCGCCGCCCCCTTGATGCCGACGAACAGCTGCGGCAGCGCTGCCGGCAGCCGCACGTACCAGAATGTCCGCAGCACGCCCGCCCCGGTCGAGCGACAGAACCTCCCGAGGTCCTCGGTGAGCGACGTGAACGCGAGGATGCCGTTCAGCAGGATCGGGAAGAAACAGACCAGAAAAACGATGATCACCTTGGGCAGATAGCCGAAGCCCAGCCAGGTGACGAACAAGGGCGCGAACGCGATCTTGGGCACCATCTCGAGGGTGACCGCGGCCGGGTAGAAGGTCTTCCGGAGGACGCGCGAGAACGCGACGGTCAGCGCGAGCGGCACGCCCAGAAGGATCGCGACCGCGAAGCCCGCCAGCGTCTCGCCGCCGGTGACCAGCGTATACTCCCAGATGCGCGGCAGGTTGCGGAAGAACTGGTAGAAGATCGCGGACGGCGCCGGGATGATATAGCGCGGCACCTGGAAGCCCTGGACGATCCCTTCCCAAAGCAGGAAGAAGCCCGCGCCGAAGGCGATCGAAACCCAGGACCGCCCGAGCCAGCCGAAGAGGGCTGCGAACCTGGACCCGCTGCCGGTTCCTGTCTCAGTCATGGCTCGTCAGATGACACCATAGCCGAAGAAGATCCGCCGGATTTCGGCGACGTGGGCGTGGAATTGGGGGGTCTCGCAGACCTCGAGGGTGCGCGGGCGGGGGAGGTCGATCCGGATCTCGCGCACGATCGTGCCCGGGCGCGGCGAGATCACCACGACCGCATCGGCAAGCTGGACCGCCTCCTCGATCGAGTGGGTGACCAGGAGCACGGTCTTTCCGGACTGCATCCAAAGGCGCTCGAGGTCGGCGCGCAGTTGCTCGCGGGTCATGGCGTCGAGCGCGCCGAGCGGCTCGTCCATCAGGATCAGCGGCGGGTCGTGGATCAGAGCGCGGCAGAACGCGGTCCGCTGCTGCATGCCGCCGGACAGCTCGTAGGGATGCCGGTTCGCGAACTCGGCAAGCCCGACCGAGGCGAGCAGCTCATGCGCGCGGTCGAGAAAGTCCCGCCGCCTGAGGCCGCGCAGGTCGATCTGCAGCAAAACATTGCCGAGCACGGTCCGCCAGTCGACCAGGACCGGGTTCTGGAACACGATGCCGACATGGGTCTGCGGCCCGCGCACGGGCGCGCCCGCGACCCGGATCTCGCCGGCGCTGCCCGCGAGCAGGCCCGCGATCATCAGGAGCAGCGTGCTCTTGCCGCAGCCGGACGGGCCGACCAGAGCGACGAAGCGCTGCTCCTCGACCGCGAGGTCGACCGGGCCGAAGGCGTGCACCGGCCCCGCCCGCGATTGGTAGACCTTGGTGACGCCCGTCAGCTCGACCGAGACGCTCATCGGCCCAGGGCAGTCTCAGCCGGCGCCAGCGGGGGCCGGCAGGCGACCCGCCCCCGCCGTTACAGGCAGCGGCCTACATCGCGCCGGGCACGAACTGGTTGGTGTAGAAGTCGGAAGCCGCCATGTCGGTCTGCAGCTCCTTGTACTGCTTCAAAAGATCGAGCGCGCTCTGCCAGTCCTGCTCGACGTGGGCGCCGAGCGGCTGGCCCTTGCCGTTCGGCGAGGCGAGCACCGAGAGCGTGACGTCGAGAACGCGCCGCGCCTGATCCTTCTGGTCCTCGACCGAGCCCGACCAGTTGATCAGGGCCGCGATCGCGGCGTCCGGGTCGTCCTTGGCGGCCTGGGTCGCCTTGAGCGTCGCGCGCACGAAGCGGCCGACCAGGTCCGGGTTGCTCGCGACCATGTCCTTGCTCGCGACGATCGAGTAGCCCGGTTGATAGACGCCATAGTCGCTGTAGGGGAAAATGACCGGCTCCGCGCCGCCGTTGGCGACGATCTCGGCCGGCTTGTCGTCGATGCCGCCCAGGATCGCAGGCGCCAGGTTCTGCAGATAGCTGCTGACCAGGGCGCCCTCGGCGACGTTGACGAGCTCGACCTTGCTCGGATCCAGCCCGGCGTTCTTCTCCACCACCGGAAAGAAGGTGTTCACGCCGGCGCCGGCCGTGGTCATGATCTTCTTGCCCTCGAGGTCCTTGATGTCCTTGATCCCGGCATCGGGCCGGACCAGGACCGCCTCGGTGCCCTGGGCATCGATCACCGCGACCGAGACGACCGGTGCGCCCTGAGCGGCGAGGTTCATCATGGTCGCCGAGCTGCCGTAGGCGAAGTCGCTGTCCTTGTTCGCGACCAGGCGGACCGCATTGGACGAGCCGTTGCCCTGCTTGACGACGAGGTCGATGCCCTCGTCCGCATAGTAGCCGCGATCGATCCCGAGGAAGAAGATCGCGTGCGAGCCGTAGAAGAGCCAGTTGGTCCTGAGCGTCACCTTGTCGAGGTCCTTGGCCGCCACCGGCAGAGCGAGCGCCAGCGCCAGAGCGCCGACGCCAACACCGAAGAACCAGCTCAGCCGATCATGCCAACCCGTCATCCAAACCTCCCTCATGTTGGCGGAGCTCACGGCTCCGCGGTTGATGGTCGAGCGTCAATCGCGTCTCAGCCCACGCCGCATCCAGGGGAGGCGGCACCCGCGCTCGCGGACTAGACTTGAACCAAAAGGCGGCCGCGCGCACACTTCGGTAACAGGATTCTCCGTTGGGGATAGATCATGGCGCGGCCGACTGAACTGACGTTGCGGCTTCGTCCGGAATTGCTCGCGTCCTTGGACGAGCTGGCAGGGACGACGCATCGCTCCCGCGCCGAGCTCGCCGAGGAGGCGCTGGTGCAATACCTCGAGGTCCAGCGCTGGCAGGTCGAAGGCATCAGCGCCGCGATCGAGGAAGCTGAGCGGGGCGAGCCGGGCATCCCGCACGAGCGCGTGGCCGAGTGGCTCGACAGCTGGGGCACTGACGACGAGCTGCCGCCACCGGAACCCCGGCGGTAGCCATTGGTGCGGGTCGTCTGGCGCCGTCAGGCCCTTGGCGATTTGGTCGCGCTGCAAGTCTACATCGCCAAAGACGATCCAAGGACGGCATCGCGCATCGCCCGGAGGATCAGATCTGCGGTCGAGCGGCTCGCGACGCTGCCTCGCATCGGACGACCCGGCCGGATCGCGGGCACGCGCGAGCTGGTTGTCGCCGGTACGCCGTACATCGTTCCTTACCGGCTCCAGGCGGATGAGGTGCAGATTTTGCGCGTCTATCATGCTGCCCGGCGTTGCCCCGAGCGCTTGTTAGGCGGCTTCGACATCACGGCCTCACACCGGCAAACAGGAGGGCCCCAGCGGCTCGAAGGACTTGTAGCCGAGGATGAACTCCTGGTGGCCCAGCGCCTCGGATTTGGTCGGGTCGCCGGCGGCGATGCACTGGATCAGGTCGAAGAGCTCGCGGCCGACCTCCTGGAGCGTGCCGCGGCCGTCGAGGATGCGGCCGGCGTTGACGTCCATGTCCTCGGACAGGCGCCGGTAGGTCTCCGGGTTGGCGCAGATCTTGATGACCGGCGAGATCGCGGAGCCCACCACCGAGCCGCGGCCCGTGGAGAAGAGCACGATCTGCGCGCCGCAGGCGATCTGCTCGACGATCGTCGCGTTGTCGTTGATGTTGGCAAAGCCCCATTTGCTGACGTCGTCCGGCACCATGTCCATGAGATAGAGGCCGGGCCGCGGCGGCAGCACGCCCGGGCGCAGCATGCCGACGATCGGCTTGGTGCCACTCTTGGCGTAGGCGCCGATCGATTTCTCTTCGATGGTCGAGAGCCCGCCCGTGATGTTGCCGCCGCCGAAGCTCGACTGATCGAGGGCCGCGTAGTGACGGGTCGCCTTGGCCATGGCGCGCTTGATCTCGTCGCCCAGTGCTGGCGTCAGCGCGCGCGCAGCCATGTGCGCCTCGCAGCCGAACAATTCCCCCAGCTCCTCGAAGATCGCGGTGCCGCCCGCCTCGATCACATGGTCGCAGGCGATCCCGATCGCCGGGTTGGCCGTGAGGCCCGAGGTCGCATCCGAGCCGCCGCATTCGGTCGCGACGATCAGGTCTCCGACCTCGAGCGGAACGCGGGGGCTGGTCGCGATCTCGCCGAGCGCCTCTTTGACCCATTCGCGCCCGGCCTGGATGGTCGAGCGGGTGCCGCCGGCCTTTTGGATCACCAGGAGTTCGCACGGGCGGCCCGAGGCGCGCACCAGCTCGATCAGGCGCGGCCGGTTGAACTGCTCGCAGCCGAGCGAGATCACGAGCACCGCGCCGACGTTCGGGTGGGTGCAGAACGCCTCCATCATGCGCTGGGCGTAAGCGTTCGGGTAGCAGCCCGGGAAGCCGATCAGCTGCACGCCGCCCTCCTCGAACGGCGTTGCGATCGCGCGTGCGACGTGGTGGGCGCATTCGACCAGATAGGCGACCAGCACGTAGTTGCGGATGCCCTTGCGCCCGTCCTGGCGCTCATAGCCCAGCATCATGATGCCGCTCCCGTGGCTTCCTCGTCGATCGCCGCTTCCTCGAAGAAGTCGAGCTCGTTGTTGACGTAGTCGCTCTTGATGTTGTGCACGTGCACGTGCTGGCCCGCCGCGATCGCCACTTTCGCGCGGCCGATCGGCACGCCGTATTTGAAGACCTGGGCGCCCGCCTCGATCGGCCAGATCGCGACCTTGTGGGCGAACGGGATCGGATCCCGGGTGACCAGCCGCACCCCCTCGACGTCGACCGTCTGACCCTTGGCGAGGTTGGCGGTCGCGACCGCGACATTGTCGTGCTCGGCCAGCCGAATCAGCGTTGCCATCCAGTCCCCCATCGGGTGCGCGCTCACTGTCTGATCATGCGGCAAGGCAAGCGGCCGGTCCAGAGATCGCATGGAGACCCGTGCCCTCGACGTCGATCCGGCGGCACGGGATCCAAAAAAAAGCGCGTCGCAGTGAGCTGGTTCACAGATTTTGAGCGCCGACCGTGCCACATCAGCCGCGCCACCCTGCGGCGGTGGCAGGCAAGGAGCGCATCGATGACCCTGAGCAGCACCCTCGCGTACGACCCGCCGGCGGCCCGTCGCTTCCGGCGGATGGCGCCGCTGGTCGTCCTGCTCGGCCTGGTGGCGCTGATCATGATCCCGGGCTTCATCGCCGGCCTCGGCCCCGACGACGCGGAGCGCGCGCCCGACGTGGTGACCCTGACGCCCGACACCCCGGAGGGCTGAACCCGGCGCGCCCGCCGGGGCGCCTTTTCGCACGTGTGTCAACCCGCCTCTCGGGTTGTGCTAGGACACGGCGATGATCACCGGCCTCGACCATCTGGTGCTGACCGTGGGCGATCTGAACGGGACCGCGCGGTTCTACGTCGACGGGCTCGGGATGGAGCTTAGGACGTTTGACCGCGGGCGGCAGGCGCTGCATTTCGGCGCCCAGAAGATCAACCTCCACGTCTGGCGCCACTAGTTCGAGCCGAAAGCGGAAAGACCGACGCCAGGCTCGGCCGATCTCTGCCTGCTCACCGACCGGGCGCTGGACGACGTCGCGCGCCGCCTCGAAGGGCTCGGCTATCCGGTGATCGAGGGGCCGGTCGCGCGCACCGGTGCCGCCGGCCAGCTGGCCTCGATCTACCTCCGTGACCCGGACGGCAATCTGATCGAGGTCGCCAATCTGATCGAGGTCCCCAAGCGCGCCTGAGCCGGCCCAGGAGCCGGATTCAAAGAGTTGCGCTGGCTTTCTCGACCATTGTTGTGCTTTCTCGACCATTGCTGTATAGGCTCCGAACGACATTAGGCCAGGGGTTGACCGCGAACCCGGGCGGTCATGGGTTGACCGGGACGGGCAGCGCGCGGATGCGATGAGCGACGTCGACCGCATACTGGAGCAGGCGCGCAAGGAGCTCCTCGATCTCTCGGGGCGCAACCGGCTGCTCAACGCCCCGCGCCACGCGGCCCGCGCGAGCACCCTCGAGATCGAGGGCGAACGCAGCGAGAGCCTGTTCCGCCTCCTGGTCGAGGACGGCAAGGGTCTGGGCTTTCGCGCCCGCTCCGAGCCCGGCCCCGACGATCGCCGTCCCGACGCCGAGGCGGCGAGCGACGATCTGTTCGAGGACCTGGCGCCGCCCGGGGCCGCCGCCCTGGCGCCTTTGCCCCAGCACCGGGACCTCTGGCTGCAGACCGGGCTCGGTGCCGAGCGCCTGCAGGGTCGCCTGCTCCGGCTCTACTACGACGCCCGCAGCCACTACGAGGAGCGGGGCGTCGGCGTCCTCTACCTGGCGCTGGGCTTCCTCGAATGGTATGAGGCGGCGACCGTCGAGCAGCCGCGCTCGGCACCCCTGATCCTGCTCCCTGTGCGCCTGGAGCGCTCGAGCGCGCTCGAGCGCTTCCGACTCTGGTTCGCCGAGGAGGAGATCGCCACCAACCTGTCGCTCGCCGAGAAGCTGCGCCGGGATTTTTCCCTGACCCTGCCGGCGATCGATCCGGAGGAGCGGCTCGATCCGGCCGCCTATTTCCGGCGGGTCGGCGAGGCGGTCGCCGCCGAGAAGCGCTTTCGGGTGCACGCCGACGACATCGTCCTCGGTCTGTTCTCGTTCACCAAGCTTTTGATGTACCGCGACCTCGACCCGACGACCTGGCCGGCCGAGACGCCGCTCGCCAGGCGGCCGCTGTTGCACGCGCTGCTGACCGACGGCTTTGGCGGCGAGGCCGACCCGCCGGCCGAGGACCGACCCCTGGACGAGCGCCTCCCGCCTCGCGAACAGCTCCATGTGCTCGACGCCGACGCCTCGCAGACGCAGGCGCTCGAGGCCGCGCGCGCCGGCCGCAATCTCGTCATCCAGGGTCCGCCCGGCACCGGCAAGTCGCAGACCATCGCCAATCTGATCGCGGCCGCGGTGCACGGCGGCAAGAGCGTGCTGTTCGTGGCCGAGAAGATGGCGGCCCTCGAGGTGGTCAAGCGCCGGCTCGACCAGATCGGCCTCGGCGAGCTCTGCCAGGAGCTGCACAGCCGGCGCGCCAACAAGCGCAGCCTGCTCGAGGAGCTCGAGCGGACCCTCGAGCTCGGGGCACCCCGGCAGGACGATCCGAGCGATCGGTTCGCGGAGCTCGCCGGGGCGCGCCGGCGCCTGAACCGGCACGTGGCGGTCCTGCATCGCCCGATCGGCGGCGCCGGCGTCAGCCCGTTCGAGGCGATCGGCCGGCTGGCCGGGCTGTACGGCCGGGCGCCGCCGCCGTCGCCGATCCCGCTGCCGGGCTCGACCCACTGGAGCCGGGCCGAGCTGCGCGAACGCCGCGATCAGGTCCAGAGCCTGGCCGAACGGGTCGCCGCGCTCGGCACGCCCACCGAGCACCCCTGGCGCGGCGTCGACCTGCCGGCGGCCCTGCCGGGCGACCGCCAGGCGATCGCCGGCGCGATCGAGGACCTGCGCGAGCAGCTGCGGCTGCTGCTCAAAGCGGCGACCAAGCTGCAGGAATGGCTGGGGATCAGGCCGGTCGCGCCGACGCTGGCCCAGCTCGGCGATCTGATCGAGGCCTGCTGCAGCCTCGCCGAGCTGCCGCCCGGCGCCGACGGCAAAGCCTTGCGCGCCGAGGTCTGGGATCGCCCGGACGACGCGCTCGAGGCCTTGATCGAAGCCGGCGAGACCTTCAGCCGGGCGCGCGACGAGCTGCGCCGCGTGGTCACCGAGGCCGCCTGGTCGGCCGACCTCGCCGCCGCCCGCCGCGACCTCGCCGCCCATGGCGCCAGCTGGGGGCGCTGGTTCAAGGGCGACTGGCGGCGCGCCCGGGCCATGTTGCGCGGCATCGCGAAGGCCGAGCCGCCGGCGGCTCTGCAGGACCAGCTGGCCTTGCTCGATCGCGTGATCTCGATCCAGGCCGCGCGCGCTCGAATCGGTCGGGACGACGCCCTGGGCCGGACGGCGTTCGGCCGCCTCTGGCAGGGCGAACACTCGAACTGGAGCGAGCTCGGCGCGGTCCTGGCCTGGCGCCACAATTTGCCGGATCGGACCCTCCTGCCGCATCTTTTGCGCCTTGTGGTCGAGGTCGGCGACCGCGAGCCCGCGGTCCTGCTGGCGACGCCCGCCCGGCGCCTGCTGGAGGCGGTGAACGGCGGCTGGACCGCGCTCGCCGCCCGGCTCCAGCTCGATCAGGCCGAGGCGTTCGGCGAGGGCCGGATCGCGACCCTGCCGCTCGCGCGCATCCTCGAGCGCCTCGACGCCTGGGCCGCGCAGCCGGGCGCGCTTGCGCTCTGGATCGGCTATTCGGCCCGGAAGCGGGAGGCGGCCGCGCTCGGCCTGTCCGGGCTCGCCTACCAGCTCCATCACGGCGGCTGCGCTCCGGAGCGCGCCCTCGATGCCTTCGATCAGGCCTACTACGAGCCGCTGCTGCGCCAGGTGCTCGAGGCCGAGCCGGCGCTTGCCGCCTTCGCCGGTTCGGACCAGGAGCAGCTGATCGAGCGCTTCCAGGAGCTCGATCGCGAGCGCATCCAGATCGCGCGCTTCGAGGTCGCCGCGGCCCACCACGCCCGCCTGCCCAAGCGCGGCGGCGACATCGGCCAGCTCGGGCTGTTGCAGCGCGAGTTCGCCAAGCGCACCCGCCACCTGCCGATCCGCCAGCTGCTCGCCCGCGCCGGCGCGGCGGTGCAGGCGATCAAGCCCGTGTTCATGATGAGCCCGCTCTCGGTCGCCGAGTTCCTGACGCCGGGCGCCGTGCGCTTCGACCTGCTGGTGATCGACGAAGCGAGCCAGGTCGAGCCGGTCGACGCCTTCGGCGCGATCGCGAGAGCGGCCCAGATGGTCGTGGTCGGCGACCAGCGCCAGCTGCCGCCGAGCCCGTTCTTCAAGGTCGCGGGCGCCGGCGACGACCGCCCGCCCGACGACCCGACAGCCGACGACGACGGCCTGCCCACCGCCGATCTCGAGAGCATCCTTGGCGCCTGCGCCGCCGCCGGCGTGGCGCAGGCCATGCTGCGCTGGCACTATCGCTCGCGCCATCCGAGCCTGATCGCCGTCTCCAACCGCGAGTTCTACGACGACCGCCTGCACATCGTGCCGAGCCCGTTCGCGAGCCACGCGCACCTGGGCCTGGCCTTCCGCCACGTCGCCGACGGCCGCTTCGAGCGCGGCGGCAGCGGCATCAACCGGCGCGAAGCCGAGGCGATCGCCCGGGCGGTGATCGCGCACGCCCGGACCATGCCCGAGCTGTCGCTGGGCGTCGGCTGCTTCTCGCTGCGCCAGCGCGACGCGATCCTTGCCCAGCTCGAGCATCTGTGGCGCGCCGAGCCGCCCGAAGTCCGCGACTTCTTCGCCGGCGCCCGGCCCGAGCCGTTCTTCGTCAAGAACCTCGAGACCATCCAGGGCGACGAGCGCGACGTGATCCTGATCTCGGTCGGCTACGGGCGCGATCCGAGCGGCCATTTCGCCATGAGCTTCGGGCCCCTCAACCACGACGGCGGCGAGCGCCGCCTGAATGTGCTGATCACCCGCGCCCGCCAGCGCCTCGAGGTGTTCGCCTCGATCACCGCCGACGACATCGACCTCACCCGCGCCCGCGGCCGCGGCGTGGCGGTGCTCAAGACCTTCCTGCACTACGCCGCGACCGGCGTGCTCGGGACCGCCGAGGTGAGCGGGCGGGGCTTCGGGTCGCCGTTCGAGGCGGAGGTCGCGCGCGCCCTCGCCGGCCTCGGCCACCAGGTCGACGGCCAGATCGGCGTCGCCGGCTTCTTCGTCGACCTCGCGGTGCGCGACCCCGAGCGCCCGGGGCGCTATCTGCTCGGTATCGAGTGCGACGGCAGCGCCTACCACAGCGCGCTCTGGGCGCGCGATCGCGACCGGCTGCGCCAGCAGGTGCTGGAGGATCAGGGCTGGATCCTGCACCGGATCTGGAGCCCCGACTGGCTGCGCGATCCGGCGGGCGAGCTCGGCCGCGTCGCCGCCGCGCTCGCCGACGCCAGGGAGCGCTGGGCCGTGCGCGACGAGAGCCTGGAGGCGGCCGCCTTCGTCGACGAGGCAGGCCGGGCCGCGGACCAGGCGGTGGCGCGCGAGCAGGCGGCGACCGCGGCTGCCGCCGATCGCGGCCCGCTCGCCGAGCCCTACGTCGAGGCCGAGATCGACCTCGCGGGCGCCCTCGACCCGCATCGCCTGCCGCCTGAGCGCATGGCCGACCTGGTCGCCGAGATCGTCGCGGTCGAAGGCCCGGTCCACGACGACGAGATCGCAAGGCGGGTTGCCCGGCTCTGTGGCCTCGAGCGGACCGGCCGGCGGATCGTCGAGGCGGTCCAGCAAGGTCTCGCCCGGGCGGTCCGGCAGCAGCGGGTCACCCGCGACGGGCGCTTCTATGCGACCGCCGGCGCCGCGACCGCGATCCGCGACCGCACCGAGGTCCGGACGGCGACCCTGCGCCGGCCCGAGATGCTGCCGCCGGCGGAGATCCGGACCGCGATCGTCGAGGTCGCGAGCGCCCACTACGGCGCCACCCGCAGCGAGATCGCGAGCCAGGTCGGCCGGCTGCTCGGCTTCCAGGCGATCAGCGCCCGCCTGCGCGCCCTGATCGAGGCCGAGATCGAGCGCCTGCTGGCGGCGGGGCGCCTCGACCGGCAAGGGCCCTCCCTGGTGCCGGCGCGGCCGGATTCCCGCCCCGCGGCTTGACCCGGCCGCGGCCCCGATCTTCGATCCTCGCGGCCAATGACGGCGGAGGCGGCGAGCATGACGCAATTCGAGGGCGTCTTTCCGTACCTGGTCTCGCCCGTGGACAGCGAGGGGCGGGTCAAGGACGAGGTGCTGGCGCGCCTTTGCGACCACCTGATCGCAGCCGGCGTGCACGGCCTGACGCCGCTCGGCTCGACCGGCGAGTTTGCCTATCTGGACTGGCCGCAGAAGCGGCGCGTCGTCGAGGTCACGCTCGAGGCGGCCGCCGGCCGGGTCCCGGTGGTAGCCGGCGTCGCCGCGACCACGACCGCCGAAGCCGTCCGCCAGGCAACCGAGCTCGAGGGCCTGGGCGCAGCCGGCATCCTCGCGATCCTGGAAGCCTATTTCCCGGTGCCGGACGACGGCGTGGTCGCCTATTTCCGGGCGGTCGCGGACGCCGTCGCCTGCCCGGTCGTGCTCTACACGAATCCCCAGTTCCAGCGCAGCGACCTCTCTCTCGACGCGATCGAGCGCCTGGCGAGCGTGCCGAACATCCGCTACCTCAAGGACGCCTCGACCAACACCGGCCGCCTGCTCTCGATCATGAACCTGGTCGGCGACCGGCTCGGCATCTTCAGCGCGTCCGCCCACGTCCCGGCCTGCGTCATGCTGCTCGGCGGCCACGGCTGGATGGCCGGGCCCGCCTGCCTGATCCCGCGCCAGAGCGTCCGGCTGTACGAGCTCTGCCGGGCCCGGCGCTGGACCGACGCGATGGTCCTGCAGCGCGAGCTCTGGCGGCTCAACCAGCTGTTCGCGAGATACGCGCTCGCCGCCTGCATCAAGGGCGGGCTCGAGCTCCAGGGCTTCCCGGTCGGCGATCCCCTGCCGCCGCAGCCCGCACTCGACGCCGCCGGCCGGGCCGCGCTGCGCGCCGTTCTGGCAAAGCTCGGCGCGCTCTGACCCGCTCAGGCCGCGACGAACTCGAGCATGACGCCGTGGGTGTGCGCGGGCGGTACGCCGATCGTGCCGCCGGCATCGCGCCGGTAGGCGATGTCGTGGTGGTCGAGCCAGGTCGCGGTCGCCGCCAGATCGCGCGCCCTGAGGCTCAGCGCCGCGAGGATCGGCGCGCCGTCGCCGGCGGCATCGGTCGCGATCGCCTCGAGCTCGGGGTGGAGCATGTCGAGATCGTCCGGGGTGACGAACAGCAGCACGCCGTTGCCGGTATGGACCGCCAGCGTGTCGTCGGTCTGGGTCAGGCAGATGCTGCCGAACACGCGCGCCATCGGCTCGTAGTAAGCATCCGGGTCGCCGACCGCGACGGTCAGCGAGGCGATCCCGCGGGCACCGTTGGGATGCTCGAGCCACGCCGCCTGGCGCATCGCGTCCGGGGTCAGCGGCGCGCAGGCGAACAGGCGCAGCCCGCCGGTCGCGGCCGGTCCCAGCATGACATTGGCAAACCGCAGCTCGAGGCCCTGCTCGAGCTCGCGGCCGAGCGCCGCGACCTCGGCCGGCGCGAGCCCGGCGGCCTGCCAGGCGGCATGGGTCTCTTGGGCGTCGGTGCTGTGCAGGGCGAGGCCCAGCAGGCCTTCCCGCTCGGCCAGGAAGCGGTCCAGATCATTGGTGAACTGGGCCGGGTCGACGACGCTGAGCAGCTCCAGATAGTCGTTCCCGAACATCAGGCAGTGGTTGGCCGTGCCCCAGCCGACGTGGCGGCCGCGCGGGGTCGCCTGAAAGCCCAGCCGCTCGTAGCTGGCGCGCGCCTGCTCCAGGTTGCGCACGCCGATGATGGCGTGATCGATGCCGACGATCTGTCTGGCCATGGCCGCCCCCGATCCGGGTCTTTGCGTCCGCCCGTCCACCCGCGCTAACAATAGCGTCCGGCGCGGCTGACAGCAAACCTTGGCGGCGATCTCGCGACCAAGCGGAGGAAAGCCTATGGCGAACGCATCGCCGATCGGCCTGATCTGCGCCATCCCGCAGGAGCTGCGCGAGCTGCGCGCAGCCCTCGACCACGATCGACGGACCAGCGTCGGCGCCTTCGCCTTCGACCTCGGCCGCCTCGACGGCCTGCCCGTGGTGCTCGCCGAGGCCGGCATCGGCAAGGTCAACACCGCCGCCGTCGCGACCCTGCTGGCAGCGCGCTTCGAGGCCGGCGTCCTGGTGTTCAGCGGGGTCGCAGGCGGCCTCGATCCCGAGCTCGCGATCGGCGACGTGGTGATCGCGACCCGCGCGCTCCAGCACGATTGCGGCGTGATCGAGAACGAGCGCCTGCACCCCTATCAGGCCGGCCACGTGCCCTTCTTCAACCCCACCAGCGAGCTCGGCTACGCCCTCGATGCGGACCTGTTGGAGCGCATACGCGGCCGGCTCGAGGGGCTGGAGCTGCCGCCGCTCTCGGCCGCGGCGGGCGGCGAGGGCAGGCGGCCCCGGCTGGTCTACGGCACGATCCTGGCAGGCGATCAGTTCATCCACTGCGAGGCGACCCGCGCGCGGCTGCACGGGGAGTTCCGGGCCCAGGCGGTCGCCATGGAAGGCGGCGCGCTCGCCCAGGTCGCCGAGCGCCTGTCCGTGCCCTGGCTCGAGATCCGGGCGCTCTCCGATCTCGCCGGCGCCCGGTCGCGCTTCGACTTCGCGGCCTTCGTCCACGAGGTCGCGGCCAGCTCGGCAATGATCTTCCGCCGCCTGCTGCCGGCCCTCGCGCGCCCGGGCGCTCGGCCGCCGGCCGGGACGTAGCGTCGCGGGCTCGGCGCGTCCGCTTGCCGCCGGCCGGTCGGGGCGCTATGTCTGATGCTAAGCAAGCTGACCCGATCGAGGTCGCGATGTCCCTGGGAACTGGCCGCTGTCGTCTGGCTCTGATGCTGCTCGTGGCGCTGCTCGGGGCGGCGGCGTCGAGCGGCCGGTCGGCCGGCGCGGACGAGGTCATCGACGGCGACACGCTCGTGGTCGAGGGGCAGAAGATGCGCCTGTTCGGGGTCGAAGCCTTCGAGCTCGGGCAGACCTGTCTCGATCGGCAGGGCAAGCCGTGGCACTGCGGGACGGCGGCCAAGGCGGCCCTGGCCGAGCTGGTCCAGGGTGAGGCGATCGCCTGCACGGTGATCGCCGACGAGCCCAAGGACGGCTACATCGCGCGCTGCACGGGCCGCGACGACATCGACCTCGGCGGCTATCTGGTGCGCGCCGGGCTGGCGCTCGCCGACCCCCGGGCCGGCAAGGTCTACCTCGCCGACCAGGCATCGGCCAAAGCCACCGCCGCCGGCGCCTGGGGCGGCACCTTCAGCCCGCCATGGGACTGGCGCAGCGAGCAGGCGAAGTGACCGCCGCGCGCGGCCGGCGGATAACCGGCGCGCGACAGAGAGATGGTCTCAGCCGCGTTCCATCTTGAGCGGCCGGCGCATCAGGGCCTCGAGCGCGTCGGCGATCCCGAGACGGCCGCTAAGGATGGCATCGATCGCAGTACAGATCGGCAGCTCGATGCCCCGCTCCGAGGCGACGCGGGTCACGGCTGCCGCCGTGAACACGCCCTCGACCAGCGGCCCCGGCCGCGCGCGCAGCGCCTGCGGATCGGCACCGCCGCCGATCGCGTGGCCGAAGGCCATGTTGCGCGAGGTCAGGCTCGAGGCGCTCAGGATCAGATCGCCGAGGCCGGCCAGGCCCATCAGGGTCTCGCGCCGGCCGCCCAGCGCCTCGCCGAGGCGGGCGAGCTCGGCCAGGCCCCGGGTGATCAGCGCGGCGCGCGCGTTCTCGCCGAGGCCGCGCCCGGCAACGATGCCGGCGGCGATCGCGAGCACGTTCTTGACGGCACCCCCGACCTCGACCCCGATCACGTCGTCGGTCCAGTAGACCCGAAAGCTGGCGCCGCTCAGCGCCTCTGCCAGCGCCCGGCCGAGGGCGGCATCGGCGCAGCCGAGCGTCGCGGCCGCGGGCAGCCCCAGCGCCACCTCGCGCGCGAAGTTGGGCCCGGAGAGGACCGCAACCGGCCGTTCCGGAGCGCTCTCGCGGACGACCTCGGACAGCCGGAGGCCGGTCGTCGTCTCGAGCCCTTTGGCGCAGATCACGAGCGGCGCCCGGCCCGGCCCGAGCGCGCCCGTCACGGCGCGCAGGGTCTGCGCTGGCACCGTGAGCAGCAGCGCATCCGCCGCCGCGAGGCGCGCGAGGTCACCGGTCGCCTCGATCGCCGGCTCGAGGGTCATCTCCCGCAGATGCCGCGGATGGATCCGCTGCGCCCGGATCGAGCGGACGACCTCCGGGTCGCGCGCGAACAGCAGCACCCGCCGCCCGGCCCTGGCCGCGGCCTGGGCAAGGCCCGTGCCCCACGCGCCGGCGCCGACGATCCCGATGGCTTCAACGGCCGCCATGGGCAGGCTGTCTGACGCGGGCGGCCGAGCGCGTCAAGCCCCGCTTCGCGCCGGGCGCCGGGACTATGCGGCTTCGCTCGCTGCCGCCAACTGGTTGATCTTGGCCGCCATGATGAAGTCGTTCTCGTGCAGGCCCTTGATCTTATGGGTATGGAGCGAGACCGTGGCGTAGCCCCAGCCGAAGCTGATGTCCGGATGGTGGCCCTCGGCTTCGGCGAGCGCGCCGACGCGGTCGACGAACCCGAGCGCGGCGCGGAAATTCCCGAGCTTGAAGCGGCGCTCGATCCGCTTGCCGTCGTCCAGCAGCTGCCAGCCCTGGGCCTGCTCGAGATAGGCCTCGGCCTGATCGCGGGGCAAGGGCGGCACCCCGCCCCGACAGGGCGTGCAGGTCTTCGCGGCGAGCTCGATCATGGCGCGTCCTCGCGTCCGGATCCCCTCATCCTCCGTGATATGGGCACCGGACGGCGGGCTGGCCAGCGCCGGGGCGCCCCTAGCGCGCGGTCAGCTCGGCGAGCGGGATCTCGACCGCGCGCACCGCCTCGCCGGTGAGCGCGCGCACCGACAGTCGGACCCGGCCCGCCCGCCAGTCGATGTCGATCCGGCCGAAGTTCACCGCCCCGTACATCGGGCCCAGGCGCAGCGGCCCCGGCTCGTGGGCGTCGGCGCGAAACATGTTGAGCCCGGAGGAGGTGATCTCGTAGAGCCGGTAGGGCAGCGTCCCGTCCAGCCGGTAGAGGGCGCCCCGGTGGCGGTCGCCGGAGAGCAGGATCACGCCCTTTGCGCGGCTCTCGGCGAGCAGCCCGAGCAGGCGCGTCCGCTCGCCCGGGAGATTGCCCCAGCGCTCATAGCCGTGGCCGAGCGCCAGGACCTGGACGGAGGATACGATCAGGCGAACCTCCGCAGGCTTTGCCAGCTGCTCGCCGAGCCAGGCCCATTGCGCCGCTCCCAGCATGGTCTTGGCCGGGTCCGGGTCTGGCAGGTAGTCCTGCTTGCCCGGGGCGCCCGGCTGGTCGGTCGGTCTGAGCGGCGAGCGGAAGCTCCGGGTATCGAGCAGGATGACCTGCAGGCGCCGGCCCTGCGGCCCGAAGATCCAAGCATGGTAGACCCCTTCGCGCCGCCTGCGCGGGTCGTCCGCGGGCACGCGCCAGAACTCGAGGAAAAGTTCCTTGGCCCGGTCCCGGTACGGAAAGTTGCCGCCGGCATCGTTCTGGCCGTAGTCGTGATCGTCCCAGGTCGAGAGCACCGGGACGCGCTTTCGGAGCGCCGCATAGCCCGGAATGCTCGCGGCCTTGGCATAAGCCTCGGCGAGCGGAGTGCCGGCGCCAGGGTTGAGGTCGCCATAGACGTTGTCGCCGGCGAAGACGAACAGGTCCGGGCGGCAGCGCAGGACCGCGTCCCAGATCGGCTGCGGCTGGTCCTGATGGGCGCAGGAGCCGAACGCGATCCGGGTCAACGCCGGCGGGTCCGCCGCGACCGGCCGCGCCGCTATCCCGAGCGAGGCGCCGAGGACCAGCGCTGCGGCATCGCGCCGGGTCAAGGCGGCAACCGACGGGCGTTCGTGGCGGCGCCGGTGCAAGGCGGTCAGGCTCCGGCCGGGCGGAGGCGGAGCAGGCGCGCGAAGCCGGCGCCGAGCGCCATCAGCCCCACCCCCATGGCGACGAAGACCGGCGCGAAACCGATCCGATCGACGGCGCCGCCGGCCAGCCACACCCCGCCCGCCTGGCCGAGGAAGAGCGCGTTGGCAAAGGTCGAGACGGCGAGCCCGCGCGCTTCGGGCGCCATCTGGGTCGCGTTGGTCTGCAGCGTCGCGTGCAGCATGTACATGCCGAGCCCGAGCACCGCGATTGCGGGCCCCATGATCACGAGCGGCCCCGACGCGATCGCGAGGAAGGCAAGGGTCAGGACGGCGCCGCCGCCGAGCGCCAGGCCGCGCTCGCCGAGCCAGGCCATGAGCCGGCGCACCGAGAGCGCATAGATCGCACCGCCGATGCCGAAGCAGCCGAGCAGTAACCCGACCAGCGCGTAGTCGAGGCCGAAGCGGAGGCGTAGGTAAGCGCCGATGAACGTGAAGGCGCCGTAGAACAAGAAGCCCTCGACGAACACCGTGCCGAGGATGACCCGCGCCCACGGCCGGCCGAACAGGAGCGCGTAGCCCCGGATCAGGGCGGTCGGGCTGATCGAGGCGGTGAGCAGCGGGCGCGGCACGCGGGGCGAGCGCAGCTCGACCACCAGCAGCAGGCCGACCAGCAGGAACAGGCCGCCGAGCAGCAAAAAGACCGCGCGCCAGCCGACCAGCTCGCCGACCAGCCCGCCCAGGACCTGGCCGCCGACCAAGCCCATGATCGTGCCGGTCAGAAAGCGCGCGAGCACCGCCTGACGGTCGCCGTAGGGGACGTGGTCGCCGACGAAGGCCATGCCGAGCGGCACGATCGCGGCCGCGGTGGCGCCGGCGGCAAAGCGCGCGACGCCGAGCGCCGCGAGCGAGCCGGCGAAGCCGGCGCTGGCCGCGGTCAGGGCCGATACGCAGCTCATCAGCGCGACCAGGCGATACTTGCCGAAGCGGTCGCCAAGGCCGCCCCAGACCAGCTGGCAGAGGCCGTAGGCCAGCGCGAAGGCGGTCGCGATCACCGAGGCGTCGCCCGGGCTGACGCCGAACTCGTGGGCAACCTGGGGCAGCAGCGGATCGCCCGCCCGCATGCTCGCGACCGAGACGAAGGCGGCCGCACTGAGGCAGGCGATCGGACGTGTGAGCGACGCCGGACGCTCGCGCCCTGATCCGGCAGCCGCAACCGCCGGCGCGCCGGCCTCGATCCGCCTGCCGCGCACGGCCACCGCTGGCTCGGGGGAGCCGCGCCTCAAGCCCGCGCCCCGGGCAGAGGAACCCCCAGCTGTTTCGCGAGCAGCCGCAGGCCCTCGATGATCCCGGGGTAGAGCCGCACGCCCTGTGCGAGCGCCTGGCGCTTGCGCGCAAGGCTGAGCTCGCCCGGGAGACGCACGGAGCGGAACCCGGGCGCCGGCGGATTGCGCCGGCAGGCGGCCGCGATGAAGCCCGTCTGCCGGACGAAGTCGGCGGCGCCGCCGAAGGCCGCCGGGTCCATGACCTGGACGTAGACCGAGGCGCCCCAGTCGGTCAGCGGGTCGGCCCGGCCGTGACCGGAGAGGCCCTGGCTCAGCGCCTCGATCGCGAGCGCCAGATTGTAGCCCTTATGGCCGTGGTCCAGACCCCCGGTCGGCAGCAGCGTGCCGGGCGGCTCCGTGACGAGCAGGTTCGGATCGTCGCTCGCCTGACCGGCCGCGGTCATCGCCCAGGGCCCGGGAAAGCGCCGACCCTCGCTGCGCAGCCGCGCGCTCATGCCGTTGGTGGTGATCGAGGCGCTCATGTCGATCAGGATCGGATCGCTCGCGGTCGGAATCCCGATCGCGATCGGATCGGGGGTGAAGACCGCCCCCAGGCCGCCGAACGGGGCGACGCTCGCCTCCGATGGATCGGAGCAGGTGAGAAGGATCATGCAGCCCTTTGCGGTCGCGCGCTCGAGATAGGCCGCGAGGCAGCCGATGTGATGGCTCTCGCGGATTGCAACCGCGGCGATGCCATGCTCGGGCAGCCGTCCGAGCGCTGCCTCGATCGCCCGCACGACCAGCCAGGGCCCCGGCAGCCGCCGCCCGTCCCAGCAGAGCGCGCCACCCCGATCGGAGACAACCTCTGGCTCGCCGCCTTTGCTCATGCCGCCTTCCAGGACCGCCTCGAGATAGGGGGCCGCCAGCGCCAGCCCGTGGGTGCTATGGCCGAGCAGGTCGCCCTCGACCAGCACCTCGGCTGTCACCTGCGCCTTATCGTCCTCCAGGCCGGCGGCGCGCAACAGCTCGGCGGCAAACGCGACCAGCTCTTCGGCGGCATAGGCGGCGGCAGTCAACTCTCCTGTCATGGTCACAAAAGACGCTCCCCTCCTTGAGCGAGTCGCGGGCCCGCGAGAGCGGATGTGCCATGAAAGCCGCCGTGCTACCACCCCTCAGGACAACCCGAGCGGCGGGCTGGGATTTTGCCCGTGCGCGGCGCCTCCTGCCGGGGATAGAGAGGCCCTGATCGTGGACACTCAAGTCGGCATCGTCGGCGCCGGCCCCGCGGGCCTGCTGCTGGCCCACCTCCTGCAGCAAGACGGCATCTCCTCGGTCGTGCTCGAGCGCCACAGCCGCGAGTACGTCGAGACCCGGATCCGGGCGGGCGTGCTCGAGCAGGGTACGGTCGAGCTTTTGCACGGGCTCGGGCTCGGCGCCCGCCTCGCGCGCGAGGGCCTCGTCCACGAGGGGATCGAGATCGCCTTCGCCGACGGACGCCACCGGATCGACCTCGCGGCGTTGACCGGCGGCAAGACGATCACGGTCTACGGCCAGCACGAGGTGGTCAAGGACCTGATCGCGGCCCGGCTCGCGGCCGGCGGCGCGATCGAGTTCGAGGCCGAAAGTGTCGGCGTCGACGATCTCGACGGGCCGCGGCCGACGATCCGCTTCCGCAAGGGCGACGCGGTCGAGCAGTTGAGGTGCGATTTCGTCGGCGGCTGCGACGGCTTCCGCGGTGTCTGTCGGGCGTGCATCCCCCAAGGCGTGCTCGAGGCCTGGGAACGGGTCTATCCGTTCGCCTGGCTCGGCATCCTGGCGCAGGCGCCGCCGTCGTCGCAGGAGGTGATCTACGCCCGCCACGACCGAGGCTTTCGCCCTGCATAGCATGCGCTCGCCCGAGCTCACCCGGCTCTACCTCCAGTGCGATCCCGACGAGGACCTCGCCAACTGGCCGGACGAGCGGATCTGGCAGGAGCTGCAGACCCGGCTCGGCACCCCGGGCTGGCGCCTGACCGAGGGGCCGGTGCTGCAAAAGAACGTCGCCGCGATGCGCAGCTTCGTTGCCGCCCCGATGCGCTGCGGCCGCCTCTACCTCGCGGGCGATGCCGCCCACATCGTGCCGGCGACCGGCGCCAAGGGTATGAATCTGGCCGTCGCCGACGTCCGCCGGCTGGCCCTGGCGCTCGTGCAGTTCTACCGCAGCGGCCGCACGACCCTCCTGGACGGCTACTCGGAGGCCTGCCTGCGGCGGGTCTGGAAGGTGCAGCGCTTCTCCCGATGGATGACCTCGATGCTGCACCGCTTCCCGGGCGAGGATGGCTTCGCGAGCCGCATCCAGCTGGCCGAGCTCGACTATCTCACGAGCTCGCGCGCCGCCGCCCAGACGCTCGCCGAGAACTACGTGGGCCTGCCCTTCGATTGACCGGCCGCCGCCCGCAGCGGCCGCGCGCTCGCCAAATTCCGCCGCGCCGTCCTATATGGTCAAACGCGCGCCCGGTTAAGTCGACAGCGCCACTATGTGAGAAAAAGGCCGCCCGCCCGGCGGAGGCGCGCTGCGCCAGGCAGGCCGAGTAGCGGATCGGAGGAGGCCATGTCCAACCACGTCTTTCCCGTGCCCGAGGCGATCGCGAAGGCCGCCCACTGCGACGACGCCAGGTACCGGGCGATGTACCGGCGCTCGATCGAGGACCCCAACGGCTTCTGGGCGGAGCAGGCAAAGCGCCTCGACTGGCTCCGGTTTCCGAGCAAGATCAAGGATGTCGATTTCGAGGCCGACGCCTACATCCGCTGGTTCGAGGACGGTACGCTCAACGTCAGCGCCAACTGCATCGACCGCCATCTCGCGACCCGCGGCGATCAGACCGCGATCCTGTGGGAGGGCGACGATCCCAAGATCGACCGCAAGATCACCTATCGGGAGCTGCATCGCGAGGTCTGCAAGCTCGCCAATGTGCTCAAGGAGCTCGGCGTCAGGAAGGGCGACCGGGTCACGATCTACATGCCGATGATCCCCGAGACCGCGTATGCGATGCTCGCCTGCGCGCGGATCGGAGCCGTCCACTCGGTCGTGTTCGGCGGCTTCTCGCCGGACAGCCTCGCCGACCGGATCAACGACTGCGAGAGCAAGCTCGTGATCACGACCGACGGCGGCCTGCGCGCCGGCCGCAACGTTCCGCTCAAGGCCAACACCGATCAGGCGCTGAAAAGCTGCGGCAAGGGCGTCAAGGTCCTGATGTTCCGGCACACCGGCATGACCGTGCCGATGACGGGCGGTCGCGATCACGACGCCGGGCCCTTGATGGAGCTCGCGGCGGCCGACTGCCCGCCCGCGCCGATGGGCGCCGAGGACCCGCTGTTCATCCTCTACACCTCGGGCTCGACCGGCAAGCCCAAGGGCGTGCTGCACACGACCGGCGGCTATCTGGTCTACGTCGCCCTGACCCACGAGTACGTGTTCGACTACCACGACGGCGACGTCTACTGGTGCACCGCCGATGTCGGCTGGGTTACCGGCCACAGCTACATCGTCTACGGGCCGCTCGCCAACGGCGCGATCACGCTGATGTTCGAGGGCGTGCCCAACTATCCGAGCGTGTCCCGCTTCTGGGAGGTGGTCGACAAGCACAAGGTCAACATCTTCTATACCGCGCCGACTGCGATCCGGGCGCTGATGCGCCACGGCGACGAGCCGGTCAGCAAGACTTCGCGCAAGAGCCTGAAGCTGCTCGGCACGGTTGGCGAGCCGATCAACCCGGAAGCCTGGCTCTGGTACCATCGGGTGGTGGGCGACGGCCGTCTGCCGATCGTCGACACCTGGTGGCAGACCGAGACCGGCGGCATCATGATCACGCCGCTTCCGGGTGCCACGGCGCTCAAGCCCGGCTCGGCGACCCGCCCGTTCTTCGGCATCCAGCCGGCGATCGTGGATGGCGAGGGCAGGCATCTGGAGGGGCCAGCCGAAGGCAACCTCGTCATCCTCGACGCCTGGCCCGGCCTGATGCGCACCGTCTACGGCGACCATCAGCGCTTCATCCAGACCTATTTCTCCACGTTCAAAGGAGCGTACTTCACCGGCGACGGCGCCCGCCGCGACCAGGACGGCTACTACTGGATCACCGGTCGGGTCGACGACGTGATCAACGTCTCCGGCCATCGCCTCGGCACCGCCGAGGTCGAGAGCGCGCTCGTCGCCCATCCCGCGGTCGCCGAGGCAGCCGTGGTCGGCTATCCGCACGACCTCAAGGGGCAGGGCATCTACTGCTACGTCACGCTCAAGGCCGGCCTCGAGCCGAGCGAAGGCCTGCGCAAAGAGCTCGTCCAGCAGGTCCGCAAGGAGATCGGCGCGACCGCGACCCCCGATCTGATCCAGTGGGCGCCGAGCCTGCCCAAGACCCGCTCGGGCAAGATCATGCGCCGCATCCTCAGGAAGATTGCGGCCAACGAGCACGAACAGCTGGGCGACACCTCGACCCTGGCCGAGCCGGCCGTGGTCGACGACCTGGTCGCCAACCGCATGAACCGCTGACCCGAGGGGGGGCCGCTGCTGGGGGTCCGGGCTCCTGGATGTTGGGAGCTGCATTTCGACGCGGCCGCGCCAGATATCTCGGCCGGAGGTTGGTCGAAGCGTAGCCGCGTCAGGAGAGTCGCCGGGAGACGCCGGCGGGACGCCACCCGGGCGGGTCTAGCAGCCCGTTGATAAAGGGTCGTCGTCGGGCGCGGCGGTGACGGTGACGACCGCGGTGGGCGTGGCCGCGCCGGGCGATCGGGTGCTTGGCTCGGCGAGCACCACGAGCACGACCTGATCCTCGGCGACGAACCAGAGGAGGCGGAGGTCGGCCGCCGCTCTCGGGGTGCCGGCGCCGAACAGTTTCCGCATGATCAGGCCGAGATTGAAGGCCGCGACGTGCACCCGGTAGCGCTTGGCGACGTTCTCCCGGCCGCGCAGCCAGGTGCGGCGCAGGCCGCCGCGATCCAGGACGTGTGCGAACGCCCGCTCACACAGCACCGCGCGCAGGACCAGGGCGGCCCGGGCGACCCCAGACAAGAGCCGTCGGCGGTTGGCGTAAACCGCGCGCCTTGCCTCGTCATCGCCGTGCCAGCGCAGCACGGTCCTGCGGACGGGCTCGGCGATCCGAGTCGTCCAGGGCCCGTCCTCGAGGCGCTTGAGGACCTCGCGAGCGTGGTAGCCCTTGTAGGCGACGACCTCAGCCGGGGCGTCGGGCGCGGGCGCCAGCTCGAGCGCCTCCAGGTTCGAGACTGCGGCCTCGAGGGTCGGCTCGAGGGTCTGGGTGTCGCCGGCATCACCCGGATGGATCACGGCCGCGAGGATCGCGCCGCTGTCCAGATCAACTCCATGCTCGGGCTTGTAGGCCAGGCGGGTGCGCCCGTCCTTCAGCCGCGTGATCCGCGCCTCCGGGTCAGTCGGGCTGACCCAGTCGGCGTTCGAGACCCGCTTGCCGGGGCGGGTCCGATCGAACTGGCGGAGCTGATCCGCGCTGGGCGTCGCCAGCCCGCTGGTCCGGGCGAGCTCGCCCAGCATCGCCTGCCAGCCGCTGCCATCGGTGCGCCGCACAATCGCGCGCATGGCCGCGTTCGCCTCCATAGTCGAGGCATCCACGCCCACACGCCGGCCGCGCACCAGCCCGTGCGCCGCCAGCAGCCCAAGCACCAGCGCGAATACCGCGTCGTGAACCTCGAGCGCCAGCCGGCTGCGGCACCGCGACAGCGTGCTGTGATCGGGCACCGCCTCCCTCGGACCGAGCTTCAGGAACTGCCGCAACGACAGGCTGTCGGCGCAGCGCCAGGCGATCCCGCGCTCGCTGTCCAGGCCCTCGAAGTAACCGACGAATAACATCCGAAAGTAGCGCCCGGGCGGGATCGACGGCCGCCCCACGCCCGAGGCGTAGTGCGGCGCGCAGAGATCCTCGACCGCATGATCAAACCCGGCCCGATCGAGCACCGCGTTCAGCCGATCGTAGAACACGTGCCCCGGCGCGCTCGGCACCTCCTGCCAGCCGATCAGCAACGCCCCCTGAACCGATCCTTGCCGACCCAGCGCCATCCGCCTCTCCCCGCCACCGTCGCTCAACCAACGGATCACGCCGGCTCCACTTTTTCAACGGTCTGCTAGCCCAGGGAGGCGGCGCGGCCGCCGGCGGGAGCCGCGCCCGGGGGGCCGGCGTCCTGGGGAAAGGCACAGCTCTGGGCGCTGACCTCGACCGACCAGCGTTCTCCGGCCACGATGCCGAAGCGATATTCGCGGCCGTCGACCACCATCGCGTAATTCAGCGGCAAGATGCCTTCGACCTTCGTGACCGCCCCATCCAGGGTGCGAAACTCGAGGCGGACCGGCAGGCTCGGGTCGTACCAGGCCTCGGCCAGGCCCTCGGGGCTGCGTGCCGGCTCGCCGGTGCCGGTCACCGTGATGCGATCGTCGAAGCGGACGAAGCTGACGGGCCCCGTGCTGACCGGCGTCCGCGGCATGAAGCGCTTGGTCAGCGGCTGGCCATCGCAGCTTGCCGGGGCCGCGCCGGCATCGATCAGGAAGGCGAGCCGGGCGGGATCGACCCCGGCCTGGAGCTGCGCCTCGACCCGCTCCAGCAGGCCCGCGAGCGCGCCCTGGGGCACGTCGAGGGCGTAGCGCCGGCGCAGGTCCTCGAGCGCCCGGTCGGCCTCGTTGGAGCGCTGGGTGCTCAGGGCCAGCTGGTCGCGAAGATCGAGATTGCTCTGCTGAAAGCGCGCCAGATCGGCCTCGATCTTGTCGCGGCGCGCCTGGTTCGCCGACCCGCCGACCTGATACGCGTAGCCCCCGACGACCACCAGGGCGAGGACCGCGAACAGCGTCCGCAAGAGCCGCCAATAAAGGTTGTGGCGGCGCCGGCGCCGCGTGTCGCCGAAGGTCGGATGGCCGAGGCTCATGACGCCGGCGCACCCGGGCTCGGCGCCGCCATCTCGGAGCGATGGCGCGCCTGCAGGAGCTGAAAGATCGCGGCCGCGGTCTCCTCGACCGAGCGCCTCGTCACGTCGATCACCGGCCAGCCGTGGCGGGCGAACAGGCGCCGCGCGTAGACCAGCTCGGCCCGGACCCGCTCCAGCTCGGCGTAGTCGGCCTCGAAGCTCGGCCGGCTTCCGGGCTGCCCTTCGAGTTCCAGACGCAGCTGCCGCAACCGGTTCATCCGGATCTGGACCAGCGGCTCGGGACTGATGGTCAGACCGACCACCAGCGGGTGGCTCAGCGATTCGAGCTCGGCCGGCAGGGGGCAGTCGGGCACCACCGGGACGTTCGCGATCTTGATGCCGCGATTGGCGAGATAGATCGAGGTCGGCGTCTTGGACGATCGCGAGACCCCGACCAGAACCACGTCGGCCTCTTCCAGCTCCCAGGCGCACTGGCCGTCGTCGTGGCGGAACATGAAGTTCATCGCGTCGATGCGCGAGAAGTAGCCGGCATCCATGGCATGCTGGCGGCCGATCTGCGGCCGCGTCTCGGCCCCGAGCAGGCTGGACAAAGCGCTGAAAACGCCATCCAGGATCGCGATGCACGGCGTGTTCAGGGCCCGGCAGCCCTCCTGCAGCGCTTGGCGCAGATCGGTCGACACCAGGGTGAAGATCACGACCCCCGGCAAGGCTTTGACCATGCTCAGCACCTGATCCACCTGCGCGCGGGTGCGCACGAACGACCAGACGTGCTCGACCGGAACCACGCCGTCAAACTGCGAAACTCCCGCTCGAGCGACCGTGGTCACGGTTTCCCCGGTCGAGTTCGAGACCAGGTGCAGATGCAAGCGCAAGGTGTTCTCCCCGATCCGGCTGTTGGCAAGCTGGGGACGGAACCGTCCTGCCGGGATTTATACCCGCGGCCCGGAAAGCGATGCCAACCAAAACTCCCTGTGCAGCACCTCGTCCCGGCGCGTGTTTAAGTGCCGGACGGCATCTGCCGGCCGCGTCGATCTGAAACAGTCCCCGCCACTCACAGCTGGCCGCTGCCCCGGTTTGCGCCGCCTCACGAGCACCCATCCAGCACTTATCCCGCCACCAGGAGCATCGCGGCCGAGAAACCGGCCGCAGTGGATAGTTCGGGGAGCAAAGCTCAATCCCCATAACGAGCACCCTCTGCTACAAATCCTCTTTCTATAAAAAGAATTAAGAAACGGTATGTTGTCCGGGAGAAAGACAGAAAATGGAACAGGCCAAGCTGATCGCCCAAAGCCTGGTGCTGGCCGCGCTTGCCCGCCGTCCGGTGCCGCGGCCGCCGGTCTGGCTGATGCGCCAGGCCGGGCGCTACCTGCCCGAATATCGGGCGCTGCGAGCGCGGGCGAACAACTTCCTCGAGCTCTGCTACACGCCTGAGCTGGCGCTTGAGATCACCCTGCAGCCGGTGCGCCGCTTCGGCATGGATGCGGCGATCCTGTTTTCCGACATTCTGGTGATCGCGGATGCGCTCGGGTGCAAGGTCGCGTTCATCGAAGGCGTCGGACCGAAGCTCGAGCCGGTGCGCAGCGCCGCCGATATCGCGCGGCTGCGTCCGGACGCTCTCGGAGCCAAGCTCGCGCCCGTGTACGAAACCGTCCGCGGGCTGCGGCGGGAACTCGCACCGGAGACGGCGCTGATCGGGTTTGCCGGGGCGCCCTGGACGGTTGCGGCCTACATGGTCGAAGGTGAGGCCGCCAAGGAATTCTATACCGCCAGGGCGTTCGCGCGCCGCGATCCGGCGACGTTCGCCGCGCTGATCGACCTGTTGACCGAGGCAACGATCGAGCATTTGCGGGCGCAGATCGAGGCCGGCGCCGACGTCTTGCAGCTGTTCGACAGCTGGGCTGGCGTCCTGCCGGAGAGCGAGTTCGAGCGCTGGTGCCGGAAGCCGGCGGCGCGTATCGTGCGCGCCCTCAAGAGCGAGCATCCCGAGGTGCCGATCATCGCCTTTGCGCGCGGCGCGGGCCTGCATCTGCAGAGCTTTGTCGACGCGGTGCCGGTCGATGGGTTGAGCCTGGATACCGCGGCACCCGTGGCGGCGCTGCGCCGGGCACTGCCGGGGCTCTGCCTGCAGGGCAATCTCGATCCGGTCGCCCTGCTGGCAGGCGGCGACGGCGCGCTCGCGGAGGCGGAGCGGATCGTCGGCGACCTCGCGAGCGGTCCGTTCATCTTCAATCTCGGGCATGGCGTGCTGCCCGAGACGGACCCGGCGGCGGTCGCGGCGCTGGTCGCGCACGTCAAGTCGCTCCGGCTGCCGGGCGTGGGCGACGATCGGACCGATCGCGATGCTTCCTGAGAAGCGCGCCCGCGGGCGCGGAAATCTGGTTGAAGTCGAGCGGGCGCATGCTTATGTGAAAAATCGAGTGGCCTTTCCATCGTTGTGGCCAAGGGGGCGCGGCGGGCCTGGGGGCGCCGGATACGCGCCGCTGCTGACGCCATGACGAGCCTTGCGTTATGGCTCAAGGCGTTGCACATCATGGCCTTCACGGCCTGGATGGCGGGGTTGTGGTATCTGCCCCGGCTGTTTGTCTATCACAGCCAGGTTGCCCCCGGCTCGGAGGCTTCGGAGAAGTACAAGGTCATGGAGCGGCGCCTGTTGCGCGGGATCACCACCCCGGCGATGATAGCGACGCTCCTGTTCGGAATCAGCCTCGGCATCGTCCAGGGGCAGTGGACCGAGGGCTGGCTGCACGCCAAGACCGCCCTGGTCGTGCTGCTGGTGGCGAGCCATGTCGCGATGGGGCGCTACGTCAAGGCATTCGCAGCCGATCGGCGGCCGGCGAGCGAGCGCTGGTTCCGCGGGTTCAACGAGGTGCCAACGGTGCTGTTCATCGCCATCGTGATCCTGGCGGTGGTTCGGCCGTTCTAAGTCCGACGGCGCCAACCGACCGAGCGGGCCGGGTTGGCGAGGCGAGCATGAGCCCCGGCTTCAGGTTTGACAGAGGTGACTGAATTGGCTAGGTACGGCAGCAGCCCAGATCCGACGGGCAGTCCCAATTCCATCATTGCCGATCCGAACGGCCGGCGCAGGCGGCCGGGCGGCCGGGCGCGAACGTTTCCTCCAGCAGGAGGACGTCGAGCCTGGCGAGACCGAAATGCTCCAGGAACCACCCCCTTCGGTGACCGATCCGGAAGCCGCGACGACCGGCTTCATGAACCTGTCCGAGCTCAAGCGGCGCTCGCCAGCGGAACTGCTGGAATACGCCGAAGAGCTCGGCATCGACAACGCGAGCACGCTGCGCAAGCCGGATCTCGTGTTTGCCACCCTCAAGCGGCTGGCCGAGAGCGGCGTGCCGATCTACGGCGAAGGCGTGCTCGAGATCCTGCAGGACGGCTTCGGCTTCCTGCGCACGCCGGACGTCAACTACCTGGCCGGCCCCGACGACATCTACGTCTCGCCGAGCCAGATCCGGCGGTTCGGTCTGCGCACGGGCGACCTCGTCGACGGCGAGGTCCGCGCGCCCAAGGAGGGCGAGCGCTACTTCGCGCTCCTGCGCGTCAACACGATCAACTTCGATCCGCCGGAGAAGGCGCGGCATCGGGTCCACTTCGACAACCTGACGCCCTACTATCCGACCCAGAAGCTCAAGCTCGAGGTGGAGGATCAGCCGGGCAAGGACGTGAGCTGTCGGGTGATCGATCTGGTGGCACCCCTCGGCAAGGGCCAGCGCGCCCTGATCGTCGCCCAGCCGCGGACCGGCAAGACGATGCTGATGCAGAACATCGCCCACAGCATCGTCGCCAACCACCCCGAGGTCTACCTGATCGTGCTGCTGATCGACGAGCGGCCCGAAGAGGTCACCGACATGGCCCGCACGGTCAAGGGCGAGGTCGTGAGCTCGACCTTCGACGAGCCGGCCTCGCGCCACGTCCAGGTCGCGGAGATGGTGATCGAGAAGGCCAAGCGCCTGGTCGAGCACGGCCGGGACGTCGTGATCCTGTTGGATTCGGTGACCCGCCTCGCGCGCGCCTACAACACCGTGGTGCCGTCGTCGGGCAAGGTCTTGACCGGCGGCGTCGACGCCAATGCGCTGCAGCGGCCCAAGCGCTTCTTCGGCGCCGCCCGCAACATCGAGGACGGCGGCAGCCTGACCATCATCGCGACCGCCCTGATCGACACCGGCTCGCGCATGGACGAGGTGATCTTCGAGGAGTTCAAGGGCACCGGCAACTCCGAGATCCAGCTCGACCGCCGCCTCGCCGACAAGCGCGTGTACCCCGCGATCGACATCAACAAGTCCGGCACGCGCAAGGAGGAGCTCCTGGTCGACCGGGCCACGCTCTCGCGCATGTGGGTGTTGCGGCGGATCCTGTCGCCGATGGGGACGATCGACGCGATCGAGTTCCTGACCGACAAGATGCGGGTGACGCGATCCAATTCCGAGTTCTGGGACTCGATGAACTCCTAGCGGCGGCCGGCGCTAGGATCGCTTGCCGAACAGGCGGCCGAAGAATCCGCTCGCCCGCCGATCCTCGAGGCGGCTGAGACGTTCGTCGAGCGAGCGCAGGATCTGCCCGAGATCGGGCGGCGCGTCGACGGCCGGCAGCCTGGGACCGTCGGCGGCGCGCTTGTCGGCGCCGCGGCCCAAGGCGACGATCGCTTCGGCCACCCAGTCGCCGACCGTCATGCCGCGGGCGGCCGCGGCTCTCAGCGCCATGTCGCGGACCGGCGGCGGCACCCCGCGGACCGTCCAGCGGGCGACCGCCTCATCGGACGAGTTGGGCTGACCGCGGGCGCGCGACGGACGGCCGCGGTGCCGGCGGGAGCGCCGCGGCTTTGCCGGTTCGGCGTCTGCCGCTCCGACGCGATCCTCGCTCATGGCATGACCGACGGCAGCGCTCAAGGCAGGAGCACCGTCGAGCCCGTGGTCTTGCGGCCTTCGAGGTCGCGATGGGCCTGGACGGCGTCGCGCAGAGGGTAGCGCTGATTGACCCGGATCTGCACCGCACCGCTTAGCACCACGGCGAACAGATCGCTCGCGGCGCGAACCAGATCGGCGCGCGCGGCGGTATAGTTCATCAGGCTCGGCCGGGTCAGGAACAGCGAGCCCTTCTGGCCGAGGATCGCGGTGTCGATCGGCGGGATCTTGCCCGACGACTGGCCGAAGCAGACCAGCATGCCGAGCGGCGCCAGGCAGTCGAGCGAGCGCTGGAAGGTCGCCTGGCCGACCGAATCGTAGACCACCGGCACGCCCTTGCCGCCGGTCAGCTCGCGCACCCGCGCGACCACGTCGTCGGTATCGTAGCGGATCGGGTGGTCGCAGCCGTGCGCCTTGGCGAGCTCGGCCTTCTCGGCGCTGCCGACCGTCCCGATCACGGTGGCGCCGAGGTGCTTGGCCCATTGGCAGGCGATCAGGCCGACGCCGCCGGCTGCAGCGTGGAACAGGATGGTCTGCCCGGGCTCGACCCGGAAGGTGCGCCGCAACAGGTAGTGCGCGGTCATGCCCTTGAGCATCATCGCGGCGGCGTGCTCGTCGGCGATGCCCTCCGGCACCACCACCAGCCGGTCGGCCGCGATCAGGCGGCGCTCGGCATAGGCGCCGAGCGGTCCGGCATAGGCGACCCTTTGTCCGACCCGGACCTCGCTGACGCCTTCGCCCACCGCCTCGACCACGCCGGCGCCCTCCTGCCCGACGATGAACGGCAAACTCGGCGCCGGGTAGAGGCCGGAGCGGAAGTAGACATCGATGAAGTTGAGTCCGACGGCTGTCTGCCGGATCAACGCCTGGCCGGCTCCCGGGGCGCCGACCTCGGCCTCCTCGACCTTCAGGACCTCGGGTCCGCCCGTCTGATGCACCCGAACGACAGCGGTCATGGTCTGCCTCCCGCCGCAAAAGAAAACTGTCGGACGCAGGCTACCGCGGCCGGCGCCAATCGCCAAGCGCAACGGCGGGCAGAACGGCGATGATGTCTGACACCTAGACAGTCTGGCGGACACTCGCGGGCTGGAGAGCGCGCGCGAGCTCGGCGGGATCGGTGATCGGCAGCCGGCATGTCTGACCAGGGCAGACATAAACCGTGGGCCGCGCGTCGACCTGGGTCTTGCCGAGCGCCGGATGACCCGCCGGCAGGGCTTGGCCGGGCGGCAGGCTGAGCAGGGTCGCGGCCGGCAGCGCCGCTGCCAGGGCGACCCGGCGAAGCGCCTGGCAAGCCGGATCAGCGAGCGCGCCGATGGTCACCATCTGGACCGGCTGGTCGAGCCAGAGCGTGGCGCTCAGGAGGGCCGCGTGCGCGGCCGGGTTGCGCGCGACCTCGCCGGCGAAAGCCGTCCGCAGCTGCCCGGCGCGCTCGAGATAGCGGCGCTCGCCGGTCAACAGATGCAGCCGGGCCAGCACCCCGAGCAGCACGCCGTTGGCGGCCGGGGTCGGGCCGTCCTGAGCGTTCTTGGCGCGCACCAGGACGTCGCTGGCCGCGACCGGGACCTGGAAATAGCCGCCCGCCTCGGGGTCCAGGTAGTCGGCATCGAGACGCTCGATCCAGCGCTCCGCCTGCCGCAGGTAGCCCTGCTCCGCACCATGCTCGAACAGGGCGAGTGCGGCCGCGGCCATGCTGGCATAGTCGTCGAGGAAGGCCAGTCCCAGCATCCGGCCTGCCCGCCAGCTGTGCGCCAGCCGGTCGCCGGTCATCATGGTCCCGGTGATGAACCCGAACGCCCGCTCGGCGCGCTCGAGCCAGTCCGGCCGCTCGAACACGCCGGCAGCCCGCGCGAGGGCCGCGATCATCAGGCCGTTCCAGTCGGCCAGGACCTTGTCGTCGCGCCCGGGCGGCACCCGGCCGGCCCGGGCTGCGAGCAGCAGATCGGCGCTCGTCCGCAGCCCGGCTTCCTGGTCCGCGCTCAGCAGCCCCGGCTGGGGCAGGCGGTTGAGGACCGTCCTGCCCTCCCAGTTGCCGCCGTCGGTGACCCCGTAGGCGAGCCGGAAGCGCGGGGCAGCCTCGCCCAGCAGACGGTCGATCTCGGCCGCATCCCAGACATAGTACCTGCCCTCCTCGCCCTCGCTGTCGGCATCGAGGCTGGACGCGAAGACGTCTTCGACCAGCATCTCGCGCTCGAGCCAGCCGACCGTCTCCACGGCCCGCGCCCGGAACAAAGGGTTCTGGCCGTCCGCATAGGCGTCAGCCAGCAGGCCCAGCAGCTGGGCGTTGTCGTAGAGCATCTTCTCGAAATGCGGCACCAGCCAGAAGGCGTCGACGGCGTAGCGGGCGAAGCCGCCGCCGAGATGATCGTAGATGCCGCCCTGGCAGATGTTGGTGAGCGTGTGCAGGACAGCGTGGCGGGCCGCCGCATCGCCGGTCGCGAGCGCGTGCCGCCAGAGCAGATCGAGCACCGGCGCCTGCGGGAACTTGGGCGCCCCGCCGAGGCCGCCGTGGATGGTATCGAAGGCCTGGACCAGCCGCCTTGCGGTCTGCTCGCGGGCGGCCGCGGTGACCGCCGGCCCGGCCGCCGGCCGGGCGAGCCCGGCGAGCGCCTCTTTGAGCGCGTCGATGTTGCCCACGACCTTGTCGCGCTCGCTGCGCCAGATCCGGCTGACGCCGTCCAGCACCTCCGGCAGGCCCGGGCGGCCATGGCGCGCCTCGGGTGGAAAATAGGTGCCGCCCCAGAATGGCTCGCCGGCCGGGGTCAGGAACATGGTGAGCGGCCAGCCGCCATGCTGGCCGAGCAGGGCGAGTGCGTGCTGATAGATCTGATCGAGATCCGGACGCTCCTCGCGGTCGACCTTGATGCTGACGAACTGGGCGTTCATCTGGTCGGCGATCTGCGGGTTTTCGAAGCTCTCGTGGGCCATGACGTGGCACCAGTGGCAGGCGGCATAGCCGATCGAGAGCAGGATCGGCTTGTCCTCGGCGCGCGCCGCGGCCAGCGCCGCCGCGTCCCAGGGCTGCCAATGGACCGGATTGTCACGGTGCTGGAGAAGATAGGGGCTGGTCGCCTCGCCAAGCCGGTTGTGGTGGGCAGACATCCGGGCCTCCTCTGGTGAACAGAGCGGGACGGCCTCCGTCTGCCGAGCCGCCGGTTGGTGGCATCGTGACCTCGATATATAAGCGGACCCGGGGTTGGCCAAGCGCGCCGGGGGCGCCATGCCATCGGGTCCCGACACGATCTTCGCACTCGCCAGCGCGCCGGGGCGCGCCGCGGTCGCGCTCGTCCGCCTCTCGGGTCCGGCCTGCGCGTCCGTCTGCCGGCGTCTGACCGGGCGGCCGCCGCCGCCCGCGCGCCGGGCAGCGCTGCGCCGGCTCTGCGATCCCGAAAGCCTGGAGCTCCTGGACCGCGGCCTCGTGCTCTGGTTCCCGGCGCCTGCGAGCGTCACCGGCGAGGACGTGCTCGAGCTCCACGTCCACGGCAGCCGCGCGGTGCTGGCAGGCCTGCTCGATGGCCTCGCCAGCCTGCCCGGCCTGCGCGCGGCCGAGCCCGGCGAGTTCAGCCGGCGCGCCTTCCTGAACGGCCGGCTCGACCTGACCGCGGCCGAGGGCCTGGCCGACCTGATCGCCGCCGAGACCCGGGCGCAGGCGCGCCAGGCCCTGCGCCAGCTCGATGGCGCGCTCGCTCGCCTGTACGACGACTGGCGGCAGCGCCTGCTCGAGGCGCTCGCCCGGCTTGAGGCCGCGATTGATTTCGCGGCCGATGAAGCCGACGTGCCGGCGGACCTCGTGGCCGTGGTCCGCCCGGGGATCGCGCAGCTGGCCGCCGAAATGGCGGCCCATCTGGCCGACCGAGGGCGGGGCGAACGGCTGCGCGAGGGGCTCACGATCGCGGTTCTCGGGCCGCCGAATGCCGGCAAGTCCAGCCTCGTCAACCGGCTGGCCCGACGCGACGTCGCGATCGTGACCGCCCTGCCCGGCACCACCCGGGACGTGCTCGAGGTGCACCTCGACCTCGAGGGCTACCCGGTGACGCTGCTCGATACCGCAGGCTTGCGCGATCCCCTCGACGCGATCGAGGCCGAAGGCGTGCGCCGGGCGCGAGATCGCGCCAACAGGGCCGATCTTTGCCTCCTGCTGTTCGATGGCGCGCTTTGGCCGGCGCTCGACGCAGCGACCTTGGCACTCGCCGACGAGGACGCCTTGTGCGTCGTCAACAAGGCCGATCTCGTGCTCTTGCCGACGGCGCTGCGGGTCGCCGGTCGGCCGGCGCTGCCGCTCTCCTGCCGGACCGGCGCGGGCTTCGATCGCCTGCTCGAGGCGCTCGCCGACGCGGCGGCCGACCGCCTCACGCCCGCCGCCGGCCCGGCCCTCACCCGCAGTCGGCATCGGGCGGCCCTGCGGGCGGCGCTGGAGGCGCTGGAGCGCTTCCGCCAGGCATCGGGCGACGCCGAGCTGGCGTTGCTCGCGGAGGACCTGCGGCTGGCGGCGGCCGCCCTCGGACGCCTCACCGGCCGGGTCGCCGTCGCCGACATCCTCGATCTGATCTTTTCCGAGTTCTGTATTGGCAAGTAAAAGCAAGAACCGTCGCCCTCATATTCTCTATTAAACTTCGACAACTCAGATAAAATAGTTATCATGTGCTTAACTATCATGAATTGTAAGAGAATTTAGATTTGATACCGCTGGTTCATTCGGGGCGACTTAGAGATTTGTTAATGGAGTGACCTTAGGCTGAGGCTCTGACGATTGGTGGTGTCGGAGCGACGGGCCGGAGGCGACATTCCATGCTGCGCGTGATCGGATTGACGCTGCTCGTCATCACGGGTGCCGCGAAGGTCGCCGACGCCGAGAACCGGTTCGACCGTCCGACCGCCGGCGCCGTCGGGACGCCGCTCAGTCAGAGCCCGATCAGCGCCCACGGGGTGCAGCTGCAAATCGGCGGCGGCCTGGCCCTGGCTCCGGCCGGGCAGGACCGTCCGGGGTCGCTGCAGTTCGATCTCGCCCGGATCGAACGTCAGCAGCGCGGGCGGGAAGCGCGGCGTCAGGTTGCCGGCCGCAACGCGCAAGATCGGTCGGACGGGTGGCTCAATCTCGGTGCCGGCAGCAAGCCCACTCTCGCCTACTCGGTCACCCAGTCGCTCTCGCTCGGGGTGGACTATACCTACCAGGATGGCGAGAACATGAACTTCAAGGTCGCGAGGGTCGGCGGTCTCGAGTTCGAACTACCACAGCCACAGCTTCATGATCGAGGCGCATCTGGAATTCTGACCCGGCGGCGATCGGGTCCGAGGTCGGCTCAGCCCGCCGATCCCGGGCCCGGTCGCGTCTGATTGGGCGATCATGTCGGCAGACCCGCTGCCGGTATTGCGGCCGATCGCCGCCGAACACGTTGACGAACCGGCGCGGGTGCTGGACAACCTGCGCCCATGTCCGGCTACGACGTCATCGTGATCGGCGGCGGCCACGCGGGCTGTGAGGCGGCGGCGGCCAGCGCGCGGCTGGGGGCCCGCACGCTGCTCCTGAGCCACAGGCTCGAGACCATCGGCGTCATGTCCTGCAACCCCGCGATCGGCGGGCTCGGCCGCGGCCATCTGGTGCGCGAGGTCGACGCTCTGGACGGCCTCATGGCGCGCGCGATCGACCGCGCCGGCATCCAGTTCCGGGTGCTCAATCGGAGCAAGGGACCGGCCGTGCGCGGCCCCCGCGCGCAGGCCGACCGCCGCCTGTATCGCCAGGCGATCGCCGCCCTCCTGGCCGAGCAGGCCGGGCTGACGATCGCGGCCGGCGCGGTCGACGATCTGCTGCTCGACGGTCGCGGCGAGGCGCAAGGCGTGGTTGCCGCCGACGGCCGGGCCTGGCGGGCGGGCGCCGTCGTGTTGACCACCGGCACCTTCCTGCGCGGCGAGGTGCACCTCGGGCTGCGCCGCTGGCCGGCCGGCCGGATCGGGGATCCGCCCGCGGTGCGGTTGGCGCAAAGTCTCGCGCGCGCCGGCTTCGCGCTCAAACGCCTCAAAACCGGCACGCCACCGCGCCTCGACGGCCGGACGATCGACTTCGACGGTCTGGCGCGCCAGCCCGGCGACGATCCCGCCGAGGCCCTCTCGACCCTGACCGGGACGATCGGCAACCCGCAGCTCGACTGCGCCATCACCGCGACCACCCCGGCCACCCACGACCTGATCCGCGCCAACCTCGACCAGTCGCCGATGTACGCCGGCCGCATCCAGGCGACCGGCGTGCGCTACTGCCCCTCGATCGAGGACAAGGTGGTGCGCTTCGCCGATCGGGCGCGCCATCAGATCTTTCTCGAACCGGAGGGGCTCGACGACCCGACGATCTATCCGAACGGCATCTCGACCTCGCTCCCGGCCGCGCTGCAGGCCCGCCTGCTGACCACGATACCGGGCCTCGAGCGGGCCGTGATGCTGCGTCCCGGCTATGCGATCGACTACGATCACGTCGATCCGCGCGAGCTCGGGCCGACCCTCGAGACGCGGCGCGTGCCGCGCCTGTTCCTGGCCGGTCAGATCAACGGCACCACCGGCTACGAAGAGGCGGCCGCGCAAGGCCTGATCGCCGGCATCAACGGCGCCCTGAGGGCGGCCGGGGGGCGGCCATTCAGCCTCGATCGCGCCGATGCCTATATCGGGGTGCTGATCGACGATCTGACCACGCAGGGGGTGAGCGAGCCCTACCGCATGTTCACCTCCCGCGCCGAATATCGGCTGACGCTGCGGGCCGACAATGCCGACCGCCGGCTGACCGCCAAGGGCCTCGCGATCGGCGTAGTCGGCGCCAGGCGCGGGCAGGCCTTCGCGGCCAAGCAGGCGGCGCTGACGGCGGCGCTCGCCCGCCTGCGGGAGCTCCGGCTCAGCCCGACCGCGGCGCGCCGGGCCGGGCTCGAGGTCAAGCTCGATGGCGTCGTACGCAGCGGCCTCGAGCTGCTGCGTCTGCCGAATGTCAGCCTCGCCGGGCTGGCGGCGGTCTGGCCGGATCTCGGCCAGCTGCGCCCCGATGTCGCCGAGCAGCTCGAGATCGAGGCGCGCTATGCCGCCTATCTCGACCGTCAGGCCGCCGACATCGCGGCGCTCCGGGCCGAGGAGGCGTTCGAGCTGCCGCGCGACCTCGACCTCGAGGCGATCGCGGGGCTCAGCCGCGAGGTCCGCGCCCGCCTCGCCGAGGTGCGCCCGGCCACCCTGGCGGCGGCAGGACGGCTGCCGGGCATGACGCCCGCGGCCTTGGCGATCCTCTATCGCCACGCGCGCCGGGCCGCCTGATCCATGGCGGAGCTGGCGCTGGGCGAGGAAGGCTTCGCCGCGCGCATCGCTGTTTCACGTGAAACACTCGAGCGGCTGACGCTCTACCTGGAGCTGCTGCGGCGCTGGCAGCGGGCGATCAACCTCGTCGGCCCCGCGACGCTCGCGGACCCGTGGCGTCGGCACATGCTCGATTCGGCGCAGCTGCTCTGCCACCTTCCGGCCCCCGCCAGCCCGCTCGTCGATCTCGGCAGCGGGGCGGGCTTTCCCGGCATGGTCCTGGCGCTGCTCGGGGTGCCCGAAGTCGCGCTGATCGAGGCTGACCAGCGCAAGGTGCAATTTCTACGGGAGGTGGCGCGCGCGACCGGCGCCGCCGTGACCGTCCACGCCGAGCGCATCGAGCGCCTGACCGGCTGGCCCGCAGCGGTGGTCACGGCGCGCGCGCTGGCACCCTTGCCCCGCCTGCTGCCGCTCGCGGAACGCTTCCTGGCGGCGCCCGGCGTCTGCCTGTTCCTCAAAGGGCGCGCTCTCGCGCGTGAATTGATTGACGCCGGCAAATCCTGGCATATGGTGCCCGAAATGTTCCCTAGTGCGTCATCGTCGTCGGGCATCGTGCTCAAGCTTCGGGGAGTAGGCCGTTGCGCGTGATCGTCAACCGCAAGCCACCAAGGGTCGGCCGTGTGATCGCGATCGCCAACCAGAAGGGCGGGGTCGGCAAGACCACCACCGCGATCAATCTCGGGACGGCGCTCGCCGCCTGCGGCAAGAGCATCCTGTTGATCGACATCGATCCGCAGGGCAACGCCAGCACTGGGCTGGGCATCCAGCAGGCGGCGCGCGCCGTGACCAGCTATGACGTCGTGCTCGGCCAGGCGAAGCTCGGCGAGGCGGTGGTCCGAACCCAGATCCCGGGCTTCGAGCTCGTGCCGGCGGTGGTCGATCTGTCGGCCGCGGAGCTCGAGCTGGTCGAGAAGGAGCGCCGCGAGTTCCGGCTCAAAGACGCGCTCGAGAACCTCGAGAAGGACTACGACTACGTGCTGATCGACTGCCCGCCCTCGCTCGGGCTGCTGACGGTCAATGCGCTGGTCGCCGCGCGCGCCGTGCTGGTGCCGCTGCAGTGCGAGTTCTTCGCGCTCGAGGGCCTCAGCCTCCTGCTGCGCACGGTCGAGCGGGTGCGGCGCAGCTACAACCCGATGCTCGAGGTCCAGGGCGTGCTGCTGACGATGTTCGATCGCCGCAACAACCTCGCCCAGCAGGTCGCGACCGACGTCCGCAGCTTCCTCGGCAAGCGCGTTTACGACACCGTGGTGCCGCGCAACGTCCGGGTGTCGGAGGCGCCCTCGCACGGCATGCCGGTGCTGCTCTACGATTTCCGCTGTCCCGGGTCGCAGGCCTACGTCCAGCTGGCCGGAGAGGTGCTGCGCCGCGAGCAGATCGCCGAGGCGGCCCTGTGACCGAGCTCGGCCACGAGCCCAAGGGCGGCGGCCCGCCCCGCCGGCGCGGCCTCGGCATGGGCCTCTCGGCGCTCCTCGGCGGCACCGCCGGGGCGTTGACCGCAGCCGCGCCCGAGCGCGCCCACATGCTGCCGATCGAATTCCTGCGGCCCTCGGCGCTGCAGCCACGGCGCCGGTTCAGCGAAGACGACCTGGCAGCGCTCGCCGAATTGATCCGGCATCGCGGGGTCATGCAGCCGCTGCTGGTGCGCCGGGCGCCGGACGGCGGCAACGTCTACGAGATCGTCGCCGGCGAGCGCCGCTGGCGCGCCGCCCAGATGGCCGGCGCGCACGAGCTGCCGGTCGTCGTCCACGAGCTCTCCGACCGCGCCGCGCTGGAAGTGGCCCTGCTCGAGAACGTCCAGCGCCAGGACCTCTCGCCGCTCGAGGAAGCGGAAGGCTATCGCCGCCTGATCGAGGAGTTCGAGCATACCCAGGAAGCGCTGGCCAGCGCGCTCGGCAAGAGCCGCAGCCACATCGCCAACCTGCTCCGCCTGCTCGGCCTGCCGGCCGAGGCGCGGACGCTGCTGGAGCGCGGCGAGCTCTCGGCCGGGCACGCGCGGGCGTTGCTCGGGAGCCGGGATCCCGTCGCCCTCGCCAAGGTGGTCGTCGGCCGCGGGCTGAACGTGCGGCAGACCGAGGCCCTGGTGCGGGCGGACGTGCAGCGCCCGGAGCGCCGGCGCCTGCCGACAGCGACCGGGGATCCGAACGCCCGGGCGCTCGAGCGCGACCTCTCGAACCGCCTCGGTCTGCCGGTCCGTCTGACACCCAGGGGAACCGGCGGCACGCTGCAGATCGCCTACGGTTCGCTCGATCAGCTGGACGGCCTGATCAAGCGCCTGAGCTGACTCTGGCAGACAGCGCCGGCGGACTCGTCGGACACCGACGGCCATGCGGCAGACCCCGGCGTCTGCCGGAACGGCAAAACGGTCCGACGGCGCGGGCTAATAGATCATGCCGAGCTCGAGCTGGGCCTCTTCGGTCATCATGCCGGGATGCCAGGGCGGGTCCCAGACCACCTCGACGGTGGCGCCTTGCACCCCGTCGACCGCCGCGACCTTGTCCTTGACCTCGTCCGGCAGGGTGCCTGCGACCGGGCAGGCGGGCGAGGTGAGCGTCATCTCGATGTGGACCCGCTGCGCGTCGTCGATGTCGACCTTGTAGACGAGGCCGAGCTCGAAGATGTTGACCGGGATCTCCGGGTCGTAGACCGTTCGCAGCGCCTCGATCACCTGCTCGCCGAGCGCGTCGGCGGCCGCGGTCGGCCCGGTCGCGTTGTCTGCCGTATCGGCAGACAGGAATTCGCTGGCGCGATCGAGGTCGGAATCGTCGCTCATCGCTTGCCCTCCCGTGGTCAGAACATCGATGCGATGCGCCGCAGGCTGGCGACCAGCGCATCGATGTCGGCCTGCGTGTTGTAGAGGCCGAGCGAGGCGCGCGCGGTCGTGCTGTGGCCAAGGCGCTCGATCACCGGCTGGGCGCAATGCTGGCCGGTCCGCACCGCGATGCCGTCCAGATCCAGGAGCGTGCCGATGTCCTGCGGGTGCGCCCGGTCCATGACGAAGGAGATCACGCTGCACTTCGCGCGCGCCGTGCCGACGATCCTGAGCCCCGGCACCTGCTGCAGGCCCCGGGTGGCGTAGGCCAAGAGCTCGGCCTCGTGGGCGGCGATCCGGTCGAGCCCGAGCGCCTGGACGTAGTCGATCGCGACGCCCAGCGCCGCGGCGGCTTCGATCGCGGGCGTGCCGGCCTCGAACTTGTAGGGGATCTCGTTGAACAGCGTGTGCTCAAAGCTGACCGACGAAATCATCTCGCCGCCGCCCTGATAAGGGGGCATCGCCGCCAGCAGATCGGCTTTTCCGTACAGCGCGCCGATGCCCGAGGGCCCGTAGAGCTTGTGCCCGGAGAAGACGAGAAAATCGCAGTCGAGGTCCTGGACGTCGACCGCCATGTGCTGGACCGCCTGGGCGCCGTCGATCAGCACCGGGATGCCGCGGCGATGGGCGAGCTCGACGATCTCGTGGACGGGGTTGATGGTGCCGAGCGCGTTCGACACCCAGGTCGCGGCCACGAGCAGGGTGCCGGGCGACAGCCTCGCCTCGAACTCGTCCATCAGCAGCTCGCCGTCGTCGTTGACCGGCGCGACGACGAGCTCGAGCCCGAGCTGATCGCGGAGCAGCTGCCAGGGCACGATGTTGGCGTGATGCTCCATCGCCGTGATCAGGACCCGGTCGCCCGGTCTGACCCGCGGTCTGACGAAACTCTGAGCGACCAGGTTGATGCCTTCGGTCGCGTTGCGCGTGAACACGATCTCGCGCGCCTCGGCCGCATTGAGCAGACCTTGCACCTTGGCGCGCCCCGCCTCGTGGAGATCGGTCGCGCGCTCGCTCAGCGCATAGACGCCGCGATGGATGTTGGCGTAGTCCTGGCGCAGCACCCGGGCCAGCTCGTCGATCACCGCGGCCGGCTTCTGGGCGCTCGCCGCGGTGTCGAGAAACACCAGCGGGCGGCCGTGCACGGTCTGCTGCAGACACGGGAAATCGAGCCGCACCCGCTCGACGTCGAAGGGCCGGGGCCGGTCGGCGGCCGCAAGGATCGCTCCACTCACAACAGCCCCTCCAGGTCGGCACCGCCCGGCAGCCAGCGCAGCAGCTCACGCCGCGCCTGGGCCGCCACCGCGGGCTGATGGAACCGCCCCAGCACCTCGTCCGCGAAGGCGTAGGTCAGGAGGCTGCGGGCGATTTCCGGCTCGATCCCGCGCGCGCGCAGATAAAACAGCGCCCGCTCGTCGAGCTCCCCGGCGGTGGCGCCATGGGAGCATTTGACATCATCGGCGAAGATCTCGAGCTCGGGCTTGGTGTCGATCTCGGCGTCGGCCGACAGCAGCAGGTTGTTGTTGACCTGATAGGCGTTGGTCTTCTGAGCATCGCGCTGGACCACGATCCGGCCGGCGAACGCCGCCTGCGCGAAATCGTCGAGCACCCCTTTGTAGAACTGGTTGCTCGTGCTGCCGGGGCGCGCATGCTCGATCTGGATCGCGTTGTCGATGTGCTGGCGGGCGCGGCCCAGGTAGAGGCCGTTCAGGGCGAGCGCAATGCCCGAGCCGTCCAGCACCGCCTCGATCTCGTTGCGCACCAGAGCGCCGCCGAGAGTCGCGAGCGATTGCGTCAGACGCGCGTCTGCCGAAATCCGGTAGTGGGTCTTGCCGATCAGGCTGCCCGCGAGCGCGCCGGCCTGCAGGCGGTCGTGATTGAGCTCGGCGCGCCTGCCGACCACGAACCGGTTCACGAGATTGGTCAGCGGCCGGCCATCGCCGCCAAGGGCAAGGTGGGTCTCGACCAGGTCGAGCCGCGCGCCGGCGCCGAGCACGACCAGGTTGCGCGGGCTGATCAGGGTCGGCCGGTCCTCGCCGAGGCTGACGAGCAGCAGCTGGACCGGGCCCGGCAAGGTGGCGCCGTCGGCCAGCCGGAGCAGACAGCCGTCGGCCGCGAAGGCGGCGTTCAGAGCGCTGAAGGCGCGCTCCGAGCTCGTCTCGAGCCCGAGCTCGAACGGGCTCACCTCGCCCTCCTCGAGCGCCGCGGCCAAGGTCTGCACCGGCCGCCCGGGCAGCGCCGACAGGTCGTCCGACAGCCCGGCCGCGAACCGGCCGTTGACGAATACCAGGCGGAGCGCGCCCGGCTTCCGCAGCAGATAGGGCGCGAGGTCGGCGCGCCGGACCGCGACCGCGGTAGCGAGCGCGTGCTCCTCGCGGACCAGCGGCCGGACCGGGGTGTACTTCCAGGCCTCGACCTTGGGCCCGGGGAAGCCCAGCGCGCGAAAGCGCTCGAAGCTCGCCTCCCGCCACTCGCGCAGCGGCGCATGGCGGGCGCCGGGCAGGCGCGCGCGCGCGGCCTCGAACAGCGCCGCGTAGCGCTCCGAGGGCGCGCTCATCCCCGCCATCGTCATCCCCGGCAGCGCCGGCGCGGGCTCAGGCGACCGCCTGGGCGGGGGCACCAAATGCGGCATAGCCCGACTTCTCCAGCTCGAACGCCAGCTCCTTGCCGCCGGAGCGGACGATCCGGCCGTCCAGCAGCACGTGCACGCGATCGGGCACGATGTAGTCGAGCAGACGCTGATAGTGGGTGATCACGACCATCGCGCGCGCCGGGTCGCGCAAGTGGTTGACGCCATCGGCCACGGTCCGCAGCGCATCGATGTCGAGCCCCGAATCGGTCTCGTCCAGGATCGCGAGCCGGGGCTCGAGCACCGCCATCTGGAGGATCTCGTTGCGCTTCTTCTCGCCGCCCGAGAAGCCCACGTTGACGCCGCGCTTGAGCAGCTCGGACTTGATCCCGACCAGCCGCGCCTTGTCGCGAATGAGCTTCATGAACGCCGCGGCGTCGATCTCGGGCTCGTCCCGCGCCCGCCTGAGCGCATTGAGCGCGGTGCGCAAAAAATACATGTTGGCCACGCCCGGGATCTCGATCGGGTATTGGAAGGCAAGGAACACCCCGGCGGCGGCGCGCGCCTCGGGCGCCATCTCGAGAAGGTCCCGACCCTGATAGCGCACCTCGCCGGCGGTCACGTCATAGCCCTCGCGGCCCGCGAGCACGTAGGCGAGCGTACTCTTGCCCGAGCCGTTCGGCCCCATGATGGCATGGACTTCGCCGGCGCCCACCTCCAGGTCGACGCCGCGCAGGATCTCCTGGTCGTCGACCGAGACCCGAAGCTTCTTAATGCTGAGCATGCTCTCCCTCAAACCAGATGTCCCGATCTTGAACCCTGCGCCTCAGCCGACGCTGCCCTCGAGGCTGATCGCCAGCAGCTTTTGCGCCTCGACCGCGAACTCCATCGGCAGCTCCTGCATCACCTCCCGGCAAAAGCCGTTGACGATCAGCGCCACCGCGTCCTCGTCGGACAGGCCGCGGCTGCGGCAATAGAACAGCTGATCCTCGCTGATCTTCGAGGTGGTCGCCTCATGCTCGACCTTGGCCGAGCGGTTCTTGACCTCGATGTAGGGGACGGTGTGGGCGCCGCAGCGGTCACCGATCAGCATCGAGTCGCACTGGGTGTGATTGCGCGCGCCGGCCGCGCCCTTGAGCACCCGCACGAGGCCGCGATAGGTATTGTTGCCGCGGCCGGCCGAGATGCCCTTGGAGACGATCCGCGAGCGCGTGTTCTTGCCGATGTGGATCATCTTGGTGCCGGTGTCGGCCTGCTGGTGATTGTTGGTCAGCGCGACCGAATAGAACTCGCCGACCGAATTGTCGCCCTGCAGGATGCAGCTCGGGTACTTCCAGGTGATCGCCGAGCCGGTCTCGACCTGAGTCCAGGAGATCTTCGAGTTGCGGCCGCGACAGGCGCCGCGCTTGGTGACGAAATTATAGATGCCGCCGCGGCCCTCGCGGTCGCCGGGGTACCAGTTCTGGACCGTCGAGTACTTGATCTGGGCGTCGTCAAGGGCGATCAGCTCGACGACGGCCGCGTGCAGCTGGTTCTCGTCGCGCTGCGGTGCTGTGCAGCCCTCGAGGTAGCTGACGTAGCTGCCCTGATCGGCGATGATCAGGGTGCGCTCGAACTGCCCGGTCTCGGCGGCGTTGATCCGGAAGTAGGTCGAGAGCTCCATCGGGCAGCGCACGCCCTTCGGCACGTAGACGAACGAGCCGTCGGTGAACACCGCCGAATTCAGCGCGGCGAAGAAATTATCGCCCTGGGGCACGACTGAGCCGAGATACTGGCGCACCAGCTCCGGATGATTCTCGACCGCCTCCGAGATCGAGCAGAAGATGATGCCGAGCTCGCCGAGCTTGGCCTTGAAGGTGGTCGCGACCGAGACGCTGTCGAACACGTAGTCCATCGCGACCCCGGCCAGGATCTCCTGCTCCTTGATCGGGATGCCGAGCTTCTCGTAGGTGCGCAACAGCTCGGGATCGACCTCGGCCAGGCTCTTCGGCCGCTCGCCCTTGTCCTTGGGCGCGGCGTAGTAGCTGATCGCCTGGAAGTCGATCGGGGGATAGCTGACCCTGGCCCAGCTCGGCTCCGCCATCGTCTGCCAGCGGGCGAGCGCCTGCAGCCGCCATTCGGTCAGCCATCCGGGCTCCCGCTTCTTGGCCGAGATCATGCGAACGGTCTCGTCGCTCAGCCCCTTGGGGGCGAGCTCGGACTCGATGTCGGTCACGAAGCCGTATTTGTACTCATGGCCCGTGTAGTCGCGGACCGTCTCCAGCGCTGTCGCTGCCATCGATCACCTTCTCCCCATCCGGACCGGTCTTTGGTCCGGCCTTGTCTCTTGTCGCTGCGACCCCGAGGCGGCCGAGGCTCAGGTCCGGCCCAAGGGCTCCGGCGGCGGCACGCCCTGGACCCCGACCGCGGGCGGCCGGAACACCGCCGGCAGCGCCTGGGCCATCTCGGCCATGCTAATGCCATCCAGCGCGGTCCGGATCGCATCGTTGATCCGCTGCCAGTTGGCCCGCGCCGGGCACAGCGCCTCGATCTCGCAGCCGCCCGGCCCATCCTCGATGCAGGCGGTGAGCGCGATCGGGCCATCGAGCGCCGAGATCACCGCGGCGACGCTGATCGCCGCCGCCGGCCGGGCCAACCCGTAGCCGCCCTTGACGCCGCGGTGCGACTGCAGCAGACCCGCGCGCGCCAGACTTTTCAAGATCTTGCTCACCATCGGCAGCGGGATGTGACTTTGGGCCGCGACCTCCGGCGCATTGTGCTGCCGCCCCGGCTGCCGCGCCATGTGGGTCATGACGACGATCCCGTAGTCCGCGAGCTTGCTGAGCCTGATCAAGGGCGGCCCCTCTCCAAAAGAGGACCAAAGAAGTCCCAATTGGTTCTAATGTGCGCGCAGCACCGCCATTGTCAAGCCCGCTTCGCTCCCACCAACCACGAGATCTGCGCGGTTGTTGAGAGGCGGCCCAAGGCCGCTCGGCCCGCCCGCGCCAGGCTGCCGATCAGAACAGGCGGAGCTGCCCGCGGTCCGCCACCGGTGGCTCGAACAGGTCGGTCCGCAGCGGCACGCGCGGCCGGTCCAGGCCGAACCGGCGCCTGGCCAGCGCGAAACGCTTGCCGACCAGCTCCGCATAGGCGCCCTCGCCGCGCATCCGCGAGCCGAACTTCGGGTCGTTGAGCCGGCCGCCGCGGCACTGGCGGATCAGCGAGAGCACGTGGTCGGCCCGCATGGGCGCATGCGCTTCCAGCCAGGCCCCGAACAGCTCCTTGAGCTCGTGCGGCAGGCGCAGCAGCACGTAGCCTGCGTGCCAGGCGTCGGCCGCCGCGGCCGCCTCGAGCACCGCCTCGAGCTCGTGGTCGTTCAGGCCCGGGATCATCGGCGCCGCCATGACGGTCGTGGGCACGCCGGCGGCACTCACCGTGCGCAAGGCTTGCAGGCGACGGTGCGGCGCCGCGGCCCGCGGCTCGAGCGTGCGAGCGAGGCCGGCATCGAGCGTCGTGACCGAAATCGCGACCGAAGCGAGGCCGTCCGCGGCCATCGGCGCCAGCAGATCGAGATCGCGCAGGACCGCCGCCGACTTGGTCACGATCGTGACCGGATGCCGGCAGCGGGCCAGGACCTCGAGGATCGCCCGCGTGATCTTGAGCCGCCGCTCCTGCGGCTGGTAGACGTCGGTGTTGGTGCCGAGCGCGATCGGCTGGCAGCGATAGCCGGGCCTGGCCAGCTCGCGCTCGAGCAGCCGCGCGGCATCGAGCTTGGCATAGATCTTGGTCTCGAAATCGAGGCCCGGCGAGAGCCCGAGATAGGCGTGGCTCGGGCGCGCATAGCAATAGATGCAGCCGTGCTCGCAGCCCCGATAGGGATTGATCGACTGCTCGAAGGGGATGTCGGGCGAGGTGTTGCGGACGATCACGCTCCGGCTGGCATCGGGCCGCACCTCGGTCGGCGGCGGCGGCGCCTCGGCGTCCAGCTCCGCCAGCGAGCCCCAGCCGTCGTCGAATGGGTCGAGCCGGCTGCTCTCGAACCGGACCTTCGGATTGAAGGTGGCGCCCCGGCCCTTGCGCGGCCCCGGCGCAAGCTGTCTGTCCGAAAGCTGTCTTGGCATAGCCGAAGGCTAACCCGGCGCCAGGAACATAACAAGAACAAAGTGCCTCATACCTGGCGCGACCGCGACATGGTGGCTAGTCTTGCCCGCGCCCGCCCGCGAGGAGTCGAAACGCATGCCAAGGGTTGCAGGCTATGGCTGTTGGCGATCGCCGATCACGGCCGGTCTGGTCACCGCCGCCCAGGTCGGACTGGCGCAGCCAGTGCTCGACCGCGAGGTCGCCTGGTGGCTCGAGGTCCGGCCGGAGGAAGGCGGCCGCACCGTGCTGGTGCGACGGCCCCTGGACGGGCCGGCCGCCGACCTGACGCCGCCGCCCTTCAACGTCCGCACGCGGGTCCACGAATATGGCGGCGGCGCCTATGCGGTCCGGGACGGCGTGGTCGTCGCGGTCGACTTCGCCGACCAGCGCCTCCATCGCCTGCCGGCATCGGGCCCTGCGATACCGCTGACGCCGGCCTCGGACCAGCGGCTGCGTTACGCCGATCTCGAGCTCGATCCCGGCGGTCGACGCGTCTTCGCCGTGCGCGAAGACCACAGAGCCTCGGGCGAAGCGGTCAACAGTATCGTCGCGATCGGGCTCGACCAGCAGGGCGACTCCGGCCGCGAGCTGGCCGCCGGCCACGACTTCTTCAGCTCGCCCCGCCTCAGCCCGGACCGCCGGCAGCTCGCCTGGCTCAGCTGGGACCACCCGAACATGCCCTGGGACGGGACCGAGCTCTGGCTCGCCGAGATCGGCGAGGATTCCCAGCTCTGCGACGCCCGACGGATCGCCGGCGGCCCACGCGAGTCGATCGTGCAGCCGGCCTGGTCGCCCGACGGGCAGCTCTATTTCGTGTCCGACCAGAGCGGCTGGTGGAACCTCTATCGCTTTGACGCCGATGGCCAAAAGCCCGTCTGTCCGATGTCTGCCGAATTCGCCGGCCCGGCCTGGACCTTCGGCGGCCGCTGGTATGGATTTCTCGGCGCCGGCGACCATCCTTGCCTGCTTCACCGAGGCCGGCCGCTGGCATCTGGGGCGGATCGAGATCGCGACCGGCCGACTGACCCGCCTGCCGCTGCCCTGGACCGAGCTCTCGGGGCTCAGCATCGCGGGCGGCCGCACGCTGCTGCGCGCCGGCGCGCCCGATCGACCGGCGGCCATCCTGCTGCTCGAAGCCGGCGACGGCGGCGGGCGCGAGCTGCGCACGGCGGGGACGCTGCCGGTCGATCCCGCCTGTCTCGCGCGGCCGCAGGCGATCGACTTTCCGACTGCCGCGGACCAGAGCGCGCACGCCTTCTACTATCCGCCGGCCAATCCGGAGGTCGCCGCACCCGCGGCCGAGCTGCCGCCGCTGATCGTCAAGAGCCACGGCGGCCCGACCGGCAGCACGTCCGGCGAGCTCAAGCTCGCGACCCAGTTCTGGACGTCGCGCGGCTTCGCCGTCTGCGACGTCGACTATGGCGGCAGCACCGGCTACGGCCGCGGCCTACCGCGAGCGCCTGGACGGCCGTTGGGGCGAGGTCGACGTCGAGGACTGCGTCAACGCCGCCCGCTTCCTGGTCGCCGGCGGTATGGCCGACGCCGCGCGCCTGGCGATCACCGGCGGCAGCGCCGGCGGCTTCACCACGCTTTGCGCGCTGACCTTCGACGACATCTTCCGGGCCGGCGCCAGCCACTATGGCGTCAGCGACCTCGAGGCTCTCGCGAGGGACACCCACAAGTTCGAGAGCCGCTATCTCGACCGTCTGATCGGGCCCTGGCCGGCGGCTGCCGACCGCTATCGGGCGCGCTCGCCGATCCGCCACGTGGACCGCCTGTCCTGCCCGATCATCTTCTTCCAGGGCCTCGAGGACGCGGTCGTGCCGCCCAATCAGGCGCGAGATGATGGTCGAGGCGCTCCGCCGTAAAGGTCTGCCGGTCGCTTATCTGACCTTTGCGGGCGAGCAGCACGGCTTTCGCAAGGCCGAGACGATCCAGCGCGTGCTGCTGGCCGAGCTCACCTTCTACGGCCGCGTCTTCGGCTTCGCCCCGGCGGGCGGGCTTCCCGACCTCGTGATCGAGAACCTCTAAGCATCGCAGAAGGCCGCGGCCAGGAAGGCCGCGCCATGCTCGATCGTCGCGGGGTCGATGCCGTGCCCGAGGCCGGGGCGGATCGCCCACTGCACCGGCACCGCGGCGGCCTGGAGGCCCTGGACCGCGGCGTGCAACGCCTGCACCGGAACGATCTCGTCGGCATCGCCATGGATCAGGAAGACCGGCGGCCGGCCGACCACCTCCGCGGCGGGACGGCCGGCGTCGAGCAAGGCACCCGAATAGCCGAGCACGGCCGCGATCGCCGGCGCCCGGCGGAGCATCGCGTAGAGTGCCAGCATGGTGCCTTGCGAGAAACCGACCAAAGCGAGCTGGCGCGGGCCGAGCGAGGCGTTCTTGAGCTCGGCATCGAGGAAAGCGTCCAGCACCGGCAGGCTCGCCTGGACCCCCGCCAGCAGCGCCGCCGGGCGCCGGTCCCGGAGCGAGAACCACTGCCGGCCGAAGGGCGCCATGTCGCAGGGCTCGGGCCCGTCGGGCGCGACGAAGGCGGCGTCCGGCAGGTGGCGGGCGAGGCCGGGGGCGAGCTCGATCAGATCGTTGCCGTCGGCGCCGACGCCGTGCAGCAGGACCACCAGCTGGCGCGGCGGACCGGGCCGCCGGGGCGGCACGCGGGGTCCGGACAATGCGGTCATCGGCGGTCCTTGGCAGGTCGGCGCCCGCGACCATACATAGCTTGCCAAGCGGCGCGCGCGCGATCATGTTCGCGCGGCCCGATCGCTCGCCAACCCCGGTCCGCACCGACGCCACGCCAGCCATGCTCAAAGGCGCCGACTTCCTGCCGTTGCCCGAGCCGGGTGATCAGCCGACGGTGACGCGCTTCGCGCCGACCCCGTCCGGCTATCTCCACCTCGGCCACGCCTACGCCGCGCTGGTCGCCTGGGAGTCGGCGCGCGCCGCCGGCGGCCGCTTCCTGTTGCGGATCGAGGACATCGACCGGGCGCGCTGCCGGCCCGAGTTCGAGCAGGGCATCCTCGAGGACCTGAGCTGGCTCGGCCTCGACTGGGACGGTCTGCCGGTGCGCCAGTCGGAACGGATGCCGCTCTACGACCAGGCGCTCGATCAGCTCGACCGGCAGGGCGCGCTCTATCCCTGCTTTTGCACCCGGCGCCGGATCCGGGCCGAGATCGCCCACGCCGGCCAGGCCCCGCATGGCGTCGCCGGGGACGCGCTCTATCCCGGCATCTGCCGCAGCCTGAGCGCCCGCGAGCGGCAGCGGCGGATCGCCGCGGGCGAGCCGTTCGCGCTCCGCCTCGACATCGCGCGGGCGCTCGCAGCGACCGGGCCGCTCACCTGGCACGACCTCCGCGCCGGCCCGATCGAAGCCCGGCCTGAAGCCCTCGGCGACGTGGTGCTGGCGCGCAAGGACGCGCCCGGCAGCTATCATCTCGCGGTCACCCTCGACGATGCCCTGCAGGCCGTGACGCTCGTGACCCGCGGCGAGGATCTGTTTCACGCCACCCACATCCACCGCCTGCTGCAGGCGCTCCTCGACCTGCCGACGCCGCGCTACTACCATCACAATCTGATCGCCGATTCGACCGGGCTGCGGCTTGCCAAGCGCAACCGCGCCGTCACCTTGCGCACGCTTCGGCAGTCCGGACGCCAGCCCGGCGAGCTCTGGAGCCTGCTCGGCCTGCCCGAGCCGGCGCCGGCCACGTCGGTCGGATGACGACGGCCGCGCTCCGGTCGGCAGCACTCCTGATCGTCGGCTTCGGCATGCTGGCGTGCAGCACGACCTCGGACCCCGCGGTGGTCGAGATGCCGAGCGTGCCGCGCCGGGCGTGGCTGCCGGACCGGCCGCCGCGGGCGGTGATCCTGGCGGTGCACGGCTTCAACGACTACGGCAACGCCTTCACCGAGTTCGGCGACTATGCGGCCGCCCGCGGCATCGCGGTCTATGCCTACGACCAGAGCGGCTTCGGCGCCAACCCGAATGCCGGCCGCTGGCCGGGGACCCCGACTCTGGTGGCCGATCTCGGGCGCGAGCGCGCGCGCATCGCGACCCTCCACCCGGGCCGGCCGGTCTGGCTGCTCGGCGAGAGCATGGGGGCTGCCGTCCTGATCGCCGCGGTCGCCGCCCATGTCCCGCTCGATGCCGCCGGCATGATCATGACCGCGCCCGCGGTCTGGGGCGGCGACCAGCTCAACCCGTTCTACCGCACGGTGCTCTGGCTCGCCGACCACGTGGCGCCCGGGCTCAAGCTGACCGGCGAGAACCTGGGCGTCAGGGCCTCGGACAACCTCGAGGCGCTGCGAGCCCTCTCGGCCGACCCTTTGTTCATCAAGGCGACCCGGGTCGATGCGATCGCGGGCCTCGTCCGGCTGATGGACCTGGCCTACGCGGCGGCGCCCGACCTGCCGGGGCCGCTCCTGGTCCTGGGCGGTGCCCGCGACCAGGTGGTGCCGCCCCAGGCGCACGCCGCCATGCTCGAGCGCCTGACCGCCGATCCCTGCACCGAGGTCGTCTACCCGGACGGCTGGCATCTCCTGCTGCGCGATCTCGAGCGCCGGGTGGTCTGGGACGACATCCTCGCCTGGATCGCGGGCCAGCCGTTGCCATCGGGGCTCGGCAAGGCCTGCGGCGGCTCGCTCAAGCTGGCCGCTGCAGCGCGCGGGTGATCCGGAGCGCGCTCGCGAGCGCGAGACGCCCGTCGGCGCCCGAGACCGCGACCGCGCGCTCGCCGCGCACCGCCGCCAGGAACGCCTCGATCTCGAGCCGCAAGGGGTCGTTGGCCGCGAACCGGCGCCGCTCGATCCTGACGTCCGGCACGCCCGGAAACATCTCGCCCGACCCCTTGCGCGCGATCGTCGCCTCGCCCGCCTGGAAGTCGATCGAGACGTAGGCGTCCTTCTGGAACAGGCGCATCTTGCGCTCGCCTTTGAGGCTCACGCGGCTGGCCGTGACGTTGACGACGCAGCCGCCCTCGAAATGCAGCCTGGCGTTCGCGATGTCGTCTTCGGCCGAGAGCACCGGCACGCCGACCGCATCGACCGCTGCCAGCGGCCGGCCGACCAGCTGCTGGATCAGGTCGATGTCGTGGATCATCAGGTCGAGCACGACATCGACATCGGTGCCGCGCGGCTTGAACGGCGCGAGCCTGTGCAACTCGATGAACAGCGGCTGGCCGAGGACATCGGCGAGCGCCAGGACGGCGGCGTTGAAGCGCTCGAGATGACCGATCTGGAGCACCCGGGCCCTGGCCTTGGCGAGCGCGATCAGCGCATCCGCCTCCGCGAGCGTCGCCGCGATCGGCTTCTCCAGCAGGACGTGCAGGCCGGCGTCCAGCAGCTGCCGCGCGAGCGCGAAATGCGCAAGGGTCGGCACCACGACGCTGACGGCATCGACCCGGCCCGCGAGCTGACCCGCGTCGCTCAGCGCCAGAGCCCCGAGCCGTGCCCCGAGGTCCTGCGCCCGCCCGAGCTCGCAATCGACCACGGCGACCAGCTCGGCGCCCGCGAGGGCTGCATATTTCTCGGCGTGATAGCGGCCGAAATGGCCGCAACCGACGACCGCGGTGCGCACAGGCGCCATCGATGCGACCTTCCGAGCCGGTGACGGTGCTAACAGAGCCTGCCACCGGCTCGGGAGCAAGGGGCAAGAACGGAAAGCAGCGCTCAGGCGGGTTGCAGGACGGCGGGTTCGATCTCTTCGAGCATCGAGACGATCTCGGCCATCACCTTGGCGAGCTGAAAATCCTTGGGCGTGAAGACGCGGGCCACGCCGTCTGCCAAGAGGGCCTTGGCGTCCGCGGGCGGGATGATGCCGCCGACGACGACCGGCAGGCCGCCCAGACCCTCGGCGCGCAGCCTCGCCAGCACGTCGGCCACCTGCGCCCGATGCGAGCCCGAGAGGATCGACAGCCCGACCACGTGCACGCCTTCCTCGAGCGCGGCGGCCGCGATCCGGGCGGGCGTCAGGCGGATGCCGTCATAGACCACCTCGAAGCCCGCATCGCGCGCCGCGACCGCGATCTGCTCGGCGCCGTTGGAATGGCCATCGAGCCCGGGCTTGCCGACCAGCATCTTCGGCCGCCGCCGGTTCTTGCGGGCCAGGGCCTCGACCCGCGCCCGCAGCGCCTGCCATTCCTTCGCGCCGGCGGGCGTCGCGCCGGCGCCGCTGACCCCGGTCGGGGCCCGATAGTCGCCGAACAGCTCGCGGAGCACGCCCGCCCACTCGCCGGTCGTGACCCCCGCCCCGGCACAGGCGATCGATGGCTCCATGACGTTGCGGCCCTCGGCAGCGGCCGCGCGGAGCTGGTCGAGCGCTGCCGCCACCGCCTGCGGATCGCGAGCGGCACGGTGCGCCCGCAGGCGCTCGATCTGCTCCGCTTCCGCCCCGGCAGCCACCGCCAGAAAACCGCCGTCGCTACCGGCCGCGAGCGGCGAGGGCGCGCTCTCGGTGAAGCAGTTGACGCCGACCACTTTCTGCTCGCCGGCGGCAATCGCGGCGAGCCTGGCCCGGTTGCTCTCGACCAGGCGCTGCTTGAGGTAGCCGGATTCGACCGCGGCCAGCGCCCCGCCCACGGCCTCGATCCGCTCCAGCTCGGCCAGGGCCTCGGCCTTGAGCTGGCCGACCTTGGCCGCGACCACGGGCGAGCCATCGAACAGATCCTCGTACTCGAGCAGATCGGTCTCGAAGGCCAGGATCTGCTGCATCCGGAGGCTCCATTGCTGGTCCCAGGGCCGCGGCAGACCGAGGGCCTCGTTCCAGGCCGGCAGCTGGACGGCGCGGGCCCGTGCCGACTTGGAGAGCACCACTGCCAGCGTTTCCAGCAAGATGCGGTAGACGTTGTTCTCCGGCTGCTGCTCGGTCAGTCCGAGCGAGTTGACCTGGACGCCGTAGCGGAAGCGGCGCAGCGCCGGGTCGAGAACGCCGTAGCGGGTGCGCGCGATCTCGTCCCAGAGCTCGCCGAAGGCGCGAAGCTTGCACAGCTCGGTGACGAAGCGCAGCCCGGCGTTGACGAAGAAGCTGATCCGCCCGACCACCTTGGGCAGATCGGCCCCTGGCACCTGGCCGCCGGCCACGACCGTGTCCAGGATCAAGATCGCGGCCGCGAGCGCGTAAGCCAGCTCCTGGACCGGGGTCGCACCCGCCTCCTGCAGGTGATAGGAGCAGACGTTGACCGGGTTCCAGGCCGGCATCTCGCGATAGGTGAACGCGATCACGTCCGCGGTCAGCTTGAGCGAGGGGCGCGGCGGGAAGATGAAGGTGCCGCGCGAGAGATACTCCTTGATCAGGTCGTTCTGGACGGTGCCGGTGAGCTTTTCGCGCGCCGCACCCTGGCGTTGGGCTATCACGATGTAGAGCGCCAGGAGCCAGGGCGCGGTTGCGTTGATCGTCATCGAGGTGTTCATCTGCTCGAGCGGGATGGCCTCGAACAGGGTTGCCATGTCGGGCAGCGCCGAGATCGGCACCCCGACCCTTCCGACCTCGCCCGCCGCGAGCGGATGGTCGCTGTCGTAGCCGGTCTGGGTCGGCAGATCGAAGGCGACCGACAGCCCGGTCTGGCCGCGCGCGAGGTTGGCGCGGTAGAGCGCATTGCTCTCGGCGGCCGAGCTGTGGCCGGCGTAGGTCCGGAACAGCCACGGCCGGTCGCGAGCGGGCAAACAGGTTTCAAGGCAGCCATGACGGGGTCCCCAGCTGGAACGGAACCGGTTCGCGCATGTTGACACTAACGCCGTTCAGTGTTGACAGTCAACACCTCATCGCCTAACGTGTGTGGATCAGTCGAGGGCATGGTGATGAGCAGGAATACGGTCGAGCAGATCATCCAACGCTTCGGTTCGCAGCAACGGGTCGCGGAGTTGCTCGGCATCTGGCAGACCGCGGTCAGCGGCTGGGTGCGCCGCGGCGCGATCCCGAGCAGAAGGCAGGAGCAGCTGTTAAGAATTGCCCAACGCGAAGGTGTCAGTCTGTTGCCCGCGGACTTCTTCGCCGCGCCCCCGCCGGGGCCGGCCAACGGTTCGAACGGGCGGGCCGCCGCCGGCGCTGAGGCGACTTCGGCCGGCGCCGACAGCGGCCCGGCCGGCGTCTACCCGATCGGCGTCAACCGGAAAGGCGCGTTGATGAACGACACCGCCAAGGTCATTCCGCTGAGCGGCGACGCCGCGCCCGCGCCGCTGGCCGCGCGTTCGCCCGCCAAGGACCTCTACGAAGTCGGCACGATCCCGCCGCTCGGCCACGTGCCCAAGAACATGTACGCCTGGGTGATCCGGCGCGAGCGCCACGGCGAGCCCGGCACGGCCATGCAGCAGGAGGTCGTGCCGACCCCGACGCTGGACAGCGACGAGGTCCTGGTCATGGTGATGGCCGCGGGCGTCAACTACAACGGCATCTGGGCGGCGCTCGGCAAGCCCGTCTCGGTGTTCGACGTGCACAAGGCCGACTACCACGTCGCGGGCTCGGATGCCGCCGGCATCGTCTGGGCGGCGGGCGCCCGGGTCAAGCGCTGGCAGGTCGGCGACCAAGTGGTCGTGCACTGCAACCAGGACGACGGCGACGACGAGGAATGTAACGGCGGCGACCCGATGAACTCGCCCTCGCAGCGGATCTGGGGCTACGAGACCCCGGACGGCTCGTTCGCGCAGTTCTGCCGCGTCCAGTCGCGCCAGCTGATGCCGCGGCCGCGGCATCTGACCTGGGAGGAGAGCGGCTGCTACGTGCTAACACTCGCGACTGCCTACCGGATGCTGTTCGGGCACCCGCCCCACGGGCTCAAGCCAGGCGATAACGTGTTGGTCTGGGGCGGGGCGGGCGGCCTCGGCTCGATGGCGATCCAGGTGATTGCCGCCTCGGGCGGTAACGCGATCGCGGTCATCTCGGACGAGGACAAGCGCGAGTTCGCGGTTTCGCTCGGCGCCAAGGGGGCGATCAACCGCAGTCAGTTCGAGTGCTGGGGCCAGCTGCCCGACATCGACGATGCCGCGGGCTACGCCCTCTACATGAAGAAGGTGCGGGAATTCGGCAAGGCGATCTGGGCGATCACGGGCAAGGGCAACGACGTCGACATGGTCTTCGAGCACCCGGGCCAGGCGACCTTTCCGGTCTCGGCGTTCGTGGTCAAGCGCGGCGGCATGGTCGTGATCTGCGCCGGCACCTCAGGCTACAACCTGACCCTCGACGCGCGCTTCCTCTGGATGCGGCAAAAGCGCATGCAGGGCAGCCATTTCGCCAACCTCAAGCAGGCGAGCGCTGCCAATCAGATGGTCGTGACGCGCAAGGTCGACCCCTGCATGTCGGAAGTCTTCGCCTGGCACGACATCCCGCGCGCCCACGACAAGATGCGCAAGAACCAGCACAAGCCCGGCAACATGGCTGTCCTGGTCCAGGCCAAGCGGCCCGGCCTGCGCACCCTCGAAGACGCGATCGAGGCCTGAGCCCGCGCGCATGAGCATACGGCCGACGCCCTCTCTGGCGGCGAGCGCTGCGGCCCTCGAGGCGGCCGAGGGACTGCTGGCGCGCGCGACCGACGCGGTCCGCGCCCTGGTGAGCAGCGAGGGCGCGCTCGACCGCCGGCTGCTCGAGCGCGAGCAGCACGCGGTCCACGGGCTCGCCTGGCTCGCGACCTATCTCGAGGCGCTCCGCCAGCTGCAGGGCTGGGCCGAACGGCTCGAGGCGGCAGGCGCGTTCGGCGATCTCGAGCGGGCTCTGCTGGCGACAGCCTTCGGCGAGTACCTCGCCCGGATCCGGGGCGGCATCCCGATGAGCCAGGGCGAGACGGTGCGCCTCGGCGCGCTCGGCCTGGATGCCACGGCGATCGAGCGGTTCGAGCAGGGCGCGGCCGCCGGGCTGATCCGCGACGGCAACACGGCGGCCCGGCGGGCGGCTCTCGCCGTCCTGGTCGCGGACGGCGGCTTCGGCGAACGGGGCCTCGGCGACGACACGCTCGAGCTGATCCGCGAGCAGTTCCGCCGCTTCGCCGACGAGCAGGTGCGGCCGTACGCGCAAGCCTGGCACGCGCGCGACGAGCTGATCCCGCAGCCCGTGGTCGACGCGGTGGCCGAGCTCGGCGTGTTCGGCCTCACGATCCCGGAAGAGCACGGCGGCCTCGGCCTCGGCAAGGCCGCGATGTGCGTCGTTACCGAGGAGCTCGCGCGCGGCTACATCGGGGTGGGCTCGCTCGGCACCCGCTCGGAGATCGCGGCCGAGCTGATCGGCCAGGCCGGCACGCCCGCCCAGAAGGCCCGCTACCTGCCCAAGATCGCGTCGGGTGAAATCCTGCCGACCGCGGTCTTCACCGAGCCCAACACCGGCTCCGATCTCGCCGCGCTGCAGACCCGCGCGGTCCTCGACGGCGGGCATTACCGCGTGTATGGCGCCAAGACCTGGATCACCCACGCCGGCCGCGCCGACCTCATGACCATCCTTTGCCGCACCGATCCGGCGCAGCCGGGCTACCGCGGCCTCTCGATCCTGCTCGCCGAGAAGCCGCGCGGCAGTGACGCCGAGCCGTTCCCGGTCGCGGGCCTTGCGGGCGGCGAGATCCCGGTGCTGGGCTACCGCGGCATGAAGGAGTACGCGCTGGCCTTCGACGGCTTCGCGGTGCCCGCGGACGGCCTGCTCGGCGGCGCTCCGGGCCAGGGCTTCAAGCAGCTGATGGCGACCTTCGAATTGGCCCGAATCCAGACCGCCGCGCGCGCGGTCGGGGTTGCCCAGAGCGCGTTCGACGAGGGTCTCGCCTATGCCCGCGACCGGGTCCAGTTCGGCCAATCGATCTACGCCTTTCCGCGGGTCGCCGACAAGCTGGTCTGGATGGCGGTCGAGATCATGGTCGCACGCCAGCTGACCTTGTTCGCGGCGCGCGAGAAGGATGCCGGGCAGCGCTGCGATCTCGAGGCGGGCATGGCCAAGCTGCTCGCGGCCCAGGTCGCCTGGAGCGCTGCCGACAACGCGCTCCAGATCCACGGCGGCAACGGCTACGCGCAGGAATATCCGATCAGCCGGATCTTCTGCGACGCCCGCATCCTCAACATCTTCGAAGGCGCGGCCGAGATCCAGGCCCAGATCATCGCAAGGCGCCTGCTCGAGGGCTGATCGGGCGAGCCTCGAGCGCGCCGAGGCTCGGGCGCAAAGCAGAACGGGCGGCCCTGGGCCGCCCGTTCCGAAAGACCGTCACCGACGGCCGCGAGGCTTGCCGGGGCGGGCGGAGACGACGTCAGTGCTGGAAGTCGACCGTCGCCCGCCGGTTGGCCTGCAACGGCGTGTTGTCCGGCGTCTGCACCGCGAGATGGGTCTGCCCGAACGCCTCGGTGGTGATGATCGAGGCCGGGATGCCCGCCTTGACGAGCTCGGCGGCGACCGTGTTCGCCCGGCGCTGCGACAGCTGCATGTTGTAGTCCGCAGGACCGGCGGTGTCGGTATGGCCGCCGACGGTGATCCCGCCCAAGTCACGCCCCTTGATGTCCGCGATGATGTTGTTGAGCGTCGTCTCGGCCTCGGGATTGAGATTGGCCTTGTCGAAGTCGAAGAGAATGAGGCCGCTCTCGGGCAACGGCGGCGGCGCCGCGGGGGCGATCTGCGCGATCGGCTGCGCCATCGCCTCGGGGCAGTCGAAGGTGTGCACGGTACGCACCGGGTCGGTCGGATCGCCCTTCTCGAAGACCGGATTGTCGTTCGAAGTCGACCACGACGCTGCAGACGCGTTCCGGCCCCGTGCCGACCACGCCCAACGGCAACGTGTCCCCCTGCGCCAGACTCGGCTGCGGGCCGCACAAGGCCAGCATGGCCACGGCCGCCGAGCAGATGATGGCTAAGCGAAGCATGGAATGATCCCCTTTCTCACGTTGTCGAACCCACCCGCGAGGTCTGTTGAGCCCTCTGTCTTGGCACCAGCCCGATTCAGCTTTGCCGTCGACCTGCGGCGGCCATGTCATCGTTCGGTTCAACCAAGTCGCCAAGCTGCTTGCTGTGGTACATTGCTCTGGTGTCGAGAGCAAGTATGCACTTTGCTAACCCTAACGATGACGTATCGCAATACGCATTAAGCCGGTCCGGAACCGCGGCGCCGGGTCGGCGGCGAAGAAGCGACCCCCATGGACCACCCGCTCGGTGCGTTCATGCGCACGCCCAGCTCGAGATCGCTGCTCGCCGGCCCGCTCGGCGCGTTGCGACAACCGGTCGCTGGTTGACCGCGCCCCGCCCGCGCCTATGACTGCGGTCATGGCTGCAGCAAAACGCGGGGGGAAATGGAGATGAGGCACCTGGTCTTGACTTGCGTCGTGGCGGTGCTGGCGAGCGCGCCGGCCAAGGCCGCCGAGCACGAGGTTCAGATGCTCTCCAAGGGCCCCGAGGGCCAGGTCAACTGGTTCCAGCCGCCGATCACCCGCGCCGATCCCGGCGACACGATCCACTTCGTTGCCACCGACAAGGGCCACAACAGCACTTCGCTCGTCGTCCCCGAAGGCGGCGAGACCTGGAGCGGCAAGCTCAGCCAGGACGTCTCGGTGACGCTCACCGTTCCCGGCCTCTACGCCTACAAGTGCACGCCGCATTTCGGCCTCGGCATGATGGGGCTGATCGCGGTCGGCGATCCCTCGGTCAATCTCAAGGCGGTCGAGGGCGCCCGCTACCCGGGCAAGGCCAAGGCTACTCTCGCCGAGCTCCTGAAGCAGCTGCAGGCGTCGAACTAGGGCCCTGCGCCAAGCCGCCGCCCGGTTCCTCGCCGGTCGACCGCCGGGTTGGCGGATCCTGGCCGCGGCCTTGGGATTGTCGCTTGCCCGCCCTCTGGTTTACCATCCGGCAAGGGATGAGTGGCATAAGGGCGCTGCCGCGAGGCGCCGGCGCCGCGCCTGAGGCTGGACAACTCCCCGTGCAGCGGCCCGACAGCTCGAAGAGCCAGATCCAATGACCAACCAGGCCGAGGTTCAGGCCCAGGCAAAGATCAACGTCGGGGTGATCGGCACCGGCTTCGTCGCCCGCCACTTCACCTACGAGCTGGAACGCCGCCCCGGTTACCGCCTGGCGAGCGTGCTGACCCGCCGGCCGCTGGACCGCTGCCCGGACTTCCCGCGCGCGGACGCCCTGACCGATTCGCTCGACGCCCTGATCGCCGCCAGCGACGTGGTCTTCGAATGCACGGGCGATGCCTTCTATGCCGCCGGCACGATCGGCCGCGTGCTCGATGCCGGCCGCCCGGTCGTGACCCTGAACGCCGAGTTCCACGCCACGATCGGCTCGCACTTCGTCGAGCGCGGCCTCCTCAGCGAGGCCGAGGGCGACCAGCCCGGCTGCCTCGCAGCCCTCGCCGAGGACGCGGTCGCGACCGGCTTCACCCCGCTCGTCTATGGCAACATGAAGGCCTTTTTGAACCGCAACCCGAGCCCGGACGAGATGCGCTACTGGGCCGAGCGCCAGGACTACTCGATCGAGATGGTGACCTCGTTCACCGACGGCACCAAGGTCCAGATCGAGCAGTGCCTGGTCGCCAACGGCCAGGGCGCCGGGATCGCCAAGGAGGACCTGATCGGCCTCGAGACCAGGGATCTCAAGGTCGCGGCGGTCGAGCTCGGCGCCGCCGCCGACCGGCTCGGCCATCCGATCAGCGAGTACATCCTGGATCGCGGCCTGCCGCACGGCGTGTTCATCGTCGCCCGCCACGACGAGCGCCAGGCGACGCCTTTGCGCAACTTCAAGCTCGGCGACGGGCCCTACTACGTCCTGATCAAGGACTACTGCCTGGTCCACCTCGAAGTGTTCAAGACCATCGAGCGGGTCGTGCGCGAGCGTCGGCCGCTGCTCAACAACCGGGCTTTGCCGCGGGTCAGCGTCGCGACCATCGCCAAGCGCGCGCTCAAGCCCGGCGAGGTCATCGAGCGCGGCTGCGGCAGCTTCGATATGCGCGGCACCTGCGTCAACATCGCCGACCGGCCGGGCCACGTGCCGATCTGTCTTGCCAGCCGGATGCACGTCCGGCGGCGCGTCGAGCCGGGTCAGCTCCTGGTCATGGCCGACGTCGAGCTGCCCGAGACCGAGGCGCTCGCCGCCTGGCAGGCGATCGAGCGCCGCGTCCTCGAGCCCGAGCGGGCGCTCGCCCGCTGAGCCGCGCCGGCCGCGCGGCCGCGCCCTTGCCACCAGCCAGCGAGATCCGATGGACATCCAGGCGACCGCGATCCCGGACGTGAAGGTGATCACGCCGGCCCGCTACGGCGACCACCGCGGCTTCTTCTCCGAGGTGTACAACCGGCAGGCGCTCGCCGAGGCCGGCATCGACGTCGAGTTCGTCCAGGACAACCATTCCTTCTCGGCCCAGCGCGGCACCCTGCGCGGGCTGCACTTCCAGCGCCCGCCCGCGACCCAGACCAAGCTCCTGCGCGTGCTGCGCGGTGCGGTGGTCGACGTCGCGGTCGATTGCCGGCTCGGTTCGCCGACCTTCGGCGAGCATGTGCTGGTCGAGCTGTCGGCCGCCGCCGGCAATCAGATCTTCTGCCCCAAGGGCTTCGCGCATGCCACCTTGACCATGGTCCCGGACACCGAGATCACCTATAAGGTCGACGCCTACTACGCCCCCAACCGCGACCTCGGCGTGCGCTTCGACGACCCCGATCTCGCGATCGCCTGGCCGATCGCGGCCGCTCAACTGGTGCTGTCGGACAAGGACCGCAACCTGCCCTGGTTCCGCGACCTGCCGGCGGTCTTCAGCTATCCGTGATCCTGCGATGAGGCCTGATCGTGCAATGAGGAAGGACAACGGCATGGAGCGCGTTCTCGTGACCGGCGCCGGCGGCTATATCGGGACCTCCCTGGTGCCGATGCTGCTCGCCCAGGGCTACAAGGTGCGGGCGCTCGACCGCTTCTTCTTCGGCCGCACCTTGCTGCCCGAGCACGAGCAGCTGGAGCTGATCAAAGCCGACAGCCGGCGCCTGGAAGCCGCTTATTTCGAGGGCGTCGACCACGTCATCGACCTGGTCGCGATCTCCAACGACCCGAGCGGCGAGCTGTTCCAGGATGCGACCTACCAGATCAACCACGAATCCCGCGTGCACTGCGCGATGCTCGCCAAGGCGGCGGGCTGCAAGCGCTACGTGCTGCCGTCGTCCTGCAGCATCTACGGCTTCCAGGAGCCGGGCGTGATCTGCACCGAGGAGCACCCGACCAACCCGCTCACGACCTACGCCAAAGCCAACGAGATGGCCGAGCACGGCGTGCTGCCGCTGGCCGACGACAGCTTTTGCGTCGTCGTGCTCCGGCAGGCCACGGTCTACGGCTACAGCCCGCGCATGCGCTTCGATCTCGCGATCAACGGCATGACCTACGGCGCCTGGAAGACCGGCGTTCTGCCGCTGATGCGCGATGGCAGCCAGTGGCGGCCGATGGTGCACGTGCGCGATACCGCGAGCGCCCAGATCTTCATGCTCAAGGCACCCGGCGCCAAGGTCAGCGGCCAGCTCTTCAACATCGGCTCGGCCGCCAACAACTACCAGCTCGGACCGCTCGCCGAGACCGTCTGCAAGGTCCTGCCCAAGCCGGTCAAGATCGACTGGTACGGCGACGTCGACAACCGCTCCTACCAGGTCTCATTCGACAAGGTCGAGGCGCTCGGCTGGAAGGCCAGGTTCACCGCGCGCGACGGCGCCCTCGAGATCTACGAGAAGCTGGAAGCCGGCGCGGTCGACAAGACCACCGAGACGATCACGCTCGAATGGTATCAGACGCTGACCAAGTGGCATCAGATCATCAAGGACGTCGAGCTCCACGGCGGCATCGTCAACATCAATCTCTAGAAGAGAATTGGTGGTATGGCACTATTCAAGGCGTCGCTCTTGCATCGTTCTGAGACGCCGCGGCCGGTGGAACCGTACGCACAGCGGGATTTGACGCGACTGACGCCGCCGGGGTTACTGGCGTTGCATGCCCGGATCATGGACGAACTTCGGCTGCGCGGGATCACGCGCAGTGCCAATAGTCCCACCGGCGACCTTGCGGAGTACCTCTTCTGTAAGGCTTTCGGCTGGAAACAGGCCGGTAACTCCAGCGCCAACGTAGACGCCATCGCGCCGGACGGCACTCGATACCAAATCAAGGGCCGCCGGTTGACGCGGCACAACGGATCGCGGCAACTCTCGGCCATTCGCGACCTCGGCGGTGGCCACTTCGATGTCCTGGCCGCCGTGCTGTTTTCGGCAGACTACGGCATCCAGCGGGCGGCGCTGATTCCGCACGCGGTCGTTGTGGGTTGCAGCGCGTTCGTCAGCCACACGAACAGCCACAGGTTTCTTCTGCGAGATCAGATCTGGGACACTCCTGGCGTCGAGGACGTGACGGAGAAGCTGCGGGCGATCACGTGGTCGGCAGCGGCCATATCGCAAATTTGATCGTCGCGCGCTGGCGCCTGTCCTAGGTTGAACCTCCTGCCTTGGGGAACCTTGGAACCATGTGGAAAGGCATCATTCTGGCCGGCGGCTCGGGGACGCGGCTGCATCCGGTGACCCGCGCCGTGTGCAAGCAGCTGCTGCCGGTCTACGACAAGCCGCTGATCTATTTCCCGCTCACCACCCTGATGCTGGCCGGCATCCGCGACATCCTGGTGATCACGACGCCCGAGGACCAGCCGGCCTTCGCGCGCCTCTTGAACGCCGGCGAGCAATGGGGCCTGCGCATCAGCTACGCGGCCCAGCCCAAGCCCGAGGGGCTGGCGCAGGCGTTCCTGATCGGCCGCGACTTCATCGCGGACGACCACTGCGCCCTGGTGCTGGGCGACAACATCTTCTTCGGCCACTACATCCGCGAGGACCTCAAGCGCGCCGCTTCCCAGGCGGTCGGTGCCACCGTCTTCGGCTATCAGGTCAGTGATCCCGAGCGCTACGGCGTGATCGAGTTCGACGCCGCCGGGCATGCGATCTCGCTCGAGGAGAAGCCGGCCAGGCCCAGGTCCAACTACGCCGTCACGGGCCTCTACTTCTACGACAACCAGGTGGTCGACATCGCGGCCTCGATCAAGCCGTCCCGGCGCGGCGAGCTTGAGATCACCGACGTCAACCAGCGCTACCTCGAGCAGGACCGCCTGCGCGTCGAGCGCATGGGCCGGGGCTACGCCTGGTTCGATGCCGGGACCCACGACAGCCTGCTCCAGGCGGCCGAGTTCGTGCGCACCATCCAGCAACGCCAGGGCCTGCAGATCGCCTGCCCCGAAGAGATCGCCTACCGACTGAACTACATCGACGCCGCCCAACTCAAGCGCCTCGCAGCCCCCCTCGAGAAGACCGAGTACGGCCAATATCTCCGGCGCATCATCGCAGAGCAGGGCCCCCGCGACTGGGCCGACCTCGACCGATAGCGGCCCACCCCCAGCCGCCAGGGTCGCCCCACGGCCAATCCTCGACCCCGTCGCCGCCCGGGCGCTTGTACCGCCACAGAAAAGAGTCGACCTCCGGCACCCGCACCGGGCCACGGTTGACCGTCGATGGCTTCGCCGGTGCCCTCGATCGGTCGGGCCTGAGCGCCGCCGGGCGCAGTTCTGGAGAAGATGTCGCGATCGCGAGGTCCGCATCAGCCGAATGCTTACCTCCTCCACCCTCACTGACCCTCGTCCGGGCGGTTTGTGGCGGTGGTCCATGGCGCGTGGTCCGTGCCAATCCAGGCCCGGGCCTGGCCGGCGGCGCACGGATTCCCAGGATCGCATGGACCATCGAGCACCGGATGCGCGCCAAAGGTTAACGAAACCTCAAGGCCGGAGCGCGAAGTCCCGGTCTTCTGCTTGCGGCTCGGCCGCCCCCGGCGGCAAGGCGCGCGGACCCGTCCACTGGCGTAGCCCAGCCGCCGAGCCGCCCCGATGCGCTCGAGCCGGTGATCGCAGGCGGCTCGCCCGCTACCGGTGCCGGGGCTCGGCTCAGAGCCAGATCCAGGCGGCAGTATCGTCGTCGCGGCAGGCGGCGTGATAGAACCGCCCGCTCTGCTCCGCGAGGATCACCTCTTCTCGATAGTCGCGGCAGAAGTGGCCGGCGGCGCTGAGGTAGGTGCGGGTCGGCGTGATCGAGCCGCGATGGCCGGTAGCGTGGTTCCGCCAGCTGCGCGTCGCGCCGTCGGGCGCGATCTCGAGAGTCGCCTGGAGCAGTCCGGCCGCGAACGCGACGGCCTGATCGGTCAGGCGCTGGTAGAGGTCGGGATCGCCGCCGGTCAGACCGGCGCAGGCGGCCAGCAGCAGCGCGACCCCGAGCGGTGAAAGAAGCCGACGTGAGGGCATGGGCGAACTCCCGGGGCTCACGACGTCGGGGGGCGCCGTTCAGCCCGGGGCCGTCGCGGACGGGTTGCGGTCATCCGGCGCGCTGCCGAGCGCCTCGAGGTCGCGGCGGTCGACCACGCGATCGCCGTTGACGTCGAGATCGGCGCGCGCCCAGTCCCGATTGGCGCCGTTGCCGGGCTTGGCGGCGGCGATCGCCGTTTTGAGCCGCGCCTCGAGCGCGGCGATCCGCGCCGCTGCCCGATCCTCGCCCGCCGCGAGATCCGCTCGGGCCGCCTCGAGAACCGTCTCGATCCGGGCAATGCCGTTCTCGTAGGGCGTGCCGAAATTCGCCTGCAGGGCGCCGACCTTGGCGTCGTAGCCGAGCCGCCTGGCCAGCTCGACCATCGTCCGCACCCGCTCGCCGTGGTTCCTGAAGCCGTCGTCGCCGACCTGGCGCGGGCGCCAGCCGCGCTCGATCAACTCGACGGTCTCGTGCGCGGAGAAGCGATGCGCGACCCGGTCGTCGTCGCCCCTTGGACGGTGCCCGGGCGCATCGGCATGGCCGAGGGCGGCATCGTAGCGCTGATTGGCGTGCTCGATGTGCTCGTCCTGCCGGTCGGAGCCGTAGGCCCAGCCGCCGCCGTCGGCCTCCGGTCGACCATGCCCGCGATCCTGAGAGACGTCGTTCCGGTTGCGATTGTCCCGGTTGCCATTATCGTTGCCGCCGCCGTCGCTGCCGGCAGCGCCGCCGTCGCTGGCGGCCGCGACCTGCCAGGCGAACGCCATCGGGTATCGATCGAGCGCGACCGGCGCTGCGAACAGGGCGCCCGCGGCGCCGGCGGCCACGATCAGTCGTCCTGCCGGCGGCCGGCTCGATGCAGCCGCAGGCCGCGATCCGCACGCGCGCATGGCGTTCCCCTGGCGGAACCTGGCATGCGTCGCTCGCGGTCCCGCGCTCGAAGGGGCGTCGCGGCGCGCGCACTCTTCCCTACTGTAGCGGGCCAGCGTTGGAGAGCCGTTAACGTGTCGGCAAGATTTGGCCGCGCCGCGCGGCCGGCAGTGGTGCTCAGGCCTTGGAATGGGTCAGCGCCGACCAGGCCAGCGCCAGCCAGCCGGCCATCAGCAGGAGCGCGCCCAGGGCACCGAGGCCGAGCACGTACGGCCCCGCCCCGAGCGCCCGCATGTAGAGGCTGCCGGAGGACAAGAGGATGCCGTAGAAGAACAGCCAGGCGACATTGTCGCGCGGCCAGCCGAGCGCGGACAGCCCCATGATCGCGAGCGCGTGGCTCATCTGCAGGCTGGCGCCGACCGCCATCAACAGATTGGGGTTGATCTCGGGGCTATGGAAGACCACGAACGCGGCGACCAGGCCGGCAAGGATTGCGATCACGGCATTCAGGGCGGCCACGCCAAGCCACGCCGTCCTGTGCATCCTGCGTCTCCGTTGCCAACCCGCCCCGGGGGCTCGAGCTCGATCATCTATGCCACAGATCGACGGGTCGGGGCGACGCTGGCGCGAACCGTCGCCGTGGGTCCTTGGCGAGCGGACCGCCGGCGATGAGCGCGCCCGAACTGAACCCCGCTCCGGTCGCCATCCTGGTGCTGCGCGGCGATCGTGTCGAGAGCCGGCATCGGGTCAGCTATGCGGTCGCCGACGCCGGCGGCCGGCGGCGGCATGAGGGCGGCGATCCCGACCGGGCGATCTTTCCCCGTTCGGCCGTCAAACCCCTGCAAGCGCTGGTCCTTTTGGAAAGCGGCGCGGCCGCGCGCTTTGCGGTCGGCCCGGCGGAGCTCGCCCTGGCCTGCGCCTCCCACGGTGGCGAGGCGCTGCACGTCGAGGCGGTCCGGCGCTGGCTGGCACGCCTCGACCTCGACCAGGCGAACCTCGAATGCGGCGCCCATCCGCCGCTGCACGGACCCTCCGCCGAGCGCCTCGTGGCCGCCGGCAGAGCTCCCGAGCCGGTCCACAACAACTGCTCCGGCAAGCATACCGCGATGCTGGCGACCGCCCGCCACCTCGGCGCGCCGCTCGCCGGCTACAGCCACGCGGACCATCCGGTGCAGCGCCGGGTCGCGGCGGCCCTGGCCCAGATGGCGGGAGCGGCTGCCCTGCCGGCGCCGGCGCTCGACGGCTGCGGCCTGCCGACCTACCCCTTGACCCTTCGCGAGCTCGCGACCGCCATGGCGCGCCTTGCCGACCCGGCGCAGCTGGGTCCCGGCCGGCGCGCCGCCTGTCGCGAGATCTGCGCGGCGATGACCGCCCATCCGCAGCTGGTCGCAGGCTCGGGCCGGGCGTGCACGGCGATCATGACCGCAGTGCCCGGGATCGTCGTCAAGACCGGCGCCGAGGGGGTCTATGGCGCCGCGCTGCCGGGGCCCGGGCTTGGCCTCGCGCTCAAGGTCGAAGATGGCGGCAGCCGCGCCGCACCGGTCGCGTTGCTCGCTCTGCTCGAGGCCCTGGGCGCCCTCGGCCCCGAACAGCGCGCCGCGCTCGACGAGGTGGCGCTCCCGACGCTGCGCAATCACGCCGGCCGGATCGTGGGTCGGATCGTTCCGGCAGCCGGCTGGCCGCAGCTCGCCGGCGCGTCGCCGCCGAGCCCGTCCTGACCGGCGCGCGTGGGCCGCCCATGCGGAGCCTCCCGGCGCCCCTGGTCCGCTTGATTGTGACCCAGCAAGATCGCTGCAACTCTTCGTTAAATGCGCAACCGCCTCTTAAGCCTGCCTCAATCGCATGCTACTACGCTCGCGCGATGGCCGAGCATCTCCACCTGGTCCCCGTCGCGCTGCTGCTGGTCGGCGCGCTGGCCGGCGGCCTGCTGCTCGCCGGGCTGCGCCAGCCGCCGCTGATCGGCTACATCGTCGCCGGCGCGGTGCTCGGGCCCTCGGGCCTCGGCCTGATCACCGATCGGGCGAGCATCGAGGGCTTCGCCGAGCTCGGTGTCCTGGTGCTGCTGTTCGTGGTCGGGACCCACCTGTCGCTGCGCGCCTTCACGAGCATCTACAAGATCGCCCTGGGCGCCACGGCGCTGCAGATCATGATCAGCCTGTCGCTGATGCTGGTCCTGGCCCACTTGTTCGAGTGGCGGGTCCAGCGCGCGATCCTCTACGGCTTCGTCCTGGCGCTGAGCAGCACGGCGGTCGCCATCCACATTCTCAAGGACATCGGCGAGCTGCGCAGCGAGGCCGGGCGCTGCGCGGTCGGCGTCCTGATCGCCCAGGATCTGGCGGTGGTGCTGATGCTGATCATCATCGCCGGCATGGCGGGCGGGAGCGGCATCGACGTCGCCTCGGTGCTCTTCAAGATCGGGCTCGCCGTGGTCGCCTTGATCGCCCTGATCTGGTTCTTGAACCGACGCGAGCGGACCCACCTGCCCTTTCGCCACCTCTGGGTGCGTCACCCCGATCTGGCGCCGATCGGCGCGCTCGCGCTGTGCGTGATCGGTGCCGCGCTCAGCAGCGCGCTCGAATTGTCCGCCGGCCTCGGCGCCTTCCTGGCCGGTCTGTACGTCGGCAACACCACCGAGCGGGCGGTGATGCAGCGCGCCATGGACCCGGTCCACAGCCTTCTCTTGATGACGTTCTTCCTGTCGGTGGGCCTGCTCGTCGATCTGACCTTCGTGTGGGGCAACCTCGGCACGGTGCTGCTGCTGGTGAGCCTCGTCTTTTTGCTCAACAGCGCGATCAACCTTTTGGCCCTGCGCGCGGTCGGCCTCCCCTGGCGGGGCGCCGTGCTCGCGGGCTTCGCGCTCGCCCAGGTCGGCGAGTTCGCGTTCGTGCTGGCGGCAACCGGGGTCGCGAGCGGCGTCATTCACGAGGAGGCCGAGCGCGTCGTGGTCGCGGTGATCGCGCTGACTATGATCCTGAGCCCGATGTGGCTCGAGCTCGCGCGCGGGCTGCAAGGCTGGGGCAGGCGGCCGCGGCGGCGGCTCGCGAGCCTGTTGACCCGGCTGGTGCGCGAGGAGGCCCGCGGCCTGCGCCGGCGCAAGGAGACTCTGGTCGAGGGCGGCGCGCTGCTCGCGGCCGCTGCGGCCGCCCCGACGACCGGCGCCCTCGGGACCGATCCGAGCCCGCCGGACCGGTTCTGACGATGCCGCGGTCGGCGCCGCTCGGGGCAAGGCTGGTCGCAGGCGTCGACGAGGTCGGCCGCGGGCCGCTCGCGGGCCCGGTCGTGGCGGCGGCCGTGATCCTGCTCGAGCCGGTGGATGGCCTTGCCGATTCCAAGATCCTGGCGGCGCCGGTCCGCGAGCAGCTGGCGCTGGTCCTGCGCGGCCGGGCGCGGATCGGGATCGGCGCCGCCTCGGTCGCCGAGATCGACCGGCTCAACATCCTGCAGGCGAGCCTGCTCGCCATGCGCCGCGCCGTGCTCCGCCTGGTCGCTCTCGGCCATCTGCCCGACCTCGCCCTGATCGACGGCAACCGCGCCCCCGACCTCCCTTGCCCGGCGGAGGCCATCATCGACGGCGACGCCCTGATCCCCTCGATCAGCGCCGCCTCGATCGTGGCCAAAGTGACCCGCGACCGCCTGATGCACCGCCTCGCCGGCCGCTATCCCGGCTACGGCTGGGAGACCAACGTCGGCTATGCCACCCTGGAGCACCGCGACGCCCTCTGGCGCCTCGGCCCCTGCCGCCACCACCGCCGCACCTTCGCCTCCGTCCAGGGCCGCCTGTTCTAAGTCGGCAGCGCCGCCTTGCCCCGCCCATACTGAACGGACACGAGACGGCCGCCGCCTCGCCCCCGCTTCCAAGTTGATGGCGAGATCTGCCCGCTAACCGCCGATTCGTCCAAAATCAATCGCACGCCCCCGCGCCGTCCTCGCGCGCCGGCGACGGAAGCGGCGCGTCTCGTGCCCGAGGCGACATCGCTGCGGCAGACCAGCCATCCCCATGCCAGCCATCCCCATGGCACGCTTACCGCACGCTTTTCATCTGGTAGGATGGCTGCGCCGGAAGAGTTGCGTTGCGGCCCGCAGCCGATTGCGGTGACGAGCGCGCCTGGGGGTCGCCGCGATGACAGAAACCCGCTCCACGGAGCCCGCCGACCCGGCGCCCGCGGCCGAGGTGCTGCGGCTGGCGACCGCCTATCAGGCATCGCGGGCGACCTACGTCGCTACCAAGCTCGGAGTGCCGGATCTGCTGGCCGACGGGCCGAAGTCGGCCGCGGACCTTGCCGCCGCCACGGGCGCAGACGGATCCTCGCTCCGCCGCCTGCTGCGTGCGCTGGCGGCGCTCGGCGTGCTCGCGGAAGGCGGCGACGGCCGGTTCGCGCTCGGGCGCCTTGGCGGGTGCCTGCGCGGCGACGTGCCTGGCTCCGTCCGCGCCCTGGTCCTGATGTATGGCGATGAGGATTTCTGGCTCACCTGGGGCGATCTCGAGCATTGCGTTCGAACCGGCGAGACCGCGGCCAGGCACCTGTTCGGCGCCGAAGACGCGTTCGCCCGCTACGCTGCCGATCCGAGACTGGGAGCGGTCTTCAATGCGGGCATGACCGTGCTTTCGGCCACTGTCGGAGCCGCGGTGGCGGCGGCCTGCGACCTCTCCGGCGTCGGCCGGGTCGTGGACGTGGGCGGCGGCCAGGGGCGCCTGATGGCGGCCCTCCTGCGCGCCAACCCGGAACTGAAGGGCACCCTCTTCGATCTGCCTTCGGTCGTGGAAGGTGCGCCGCAGCTCCTCGCCGAGGCGGACGTCGCCGACCGCTGTGAGGTCGTGGGCGGGGACATGTTCGAGGGGGTGCCCGCGGGTGGCGACCTCTACGTCCTCTCGAGGGTGATCCACGACTGGGACGACGCGCGCGCGACCGCCATCCTCGGCAACTGCCGCCGCGCGATGGGGGCGCGCGCGCACCTCATGCTGGTCGAGCGCGTGCCGCCCGAGAGGGTCGAGCCCACTTCGGCGGTCCAGTCCCAGATGCTCAGCGACCTGAACATGATGGTGCGGACCGGGGGGCGCGAGCGCACGGGCGGCGAGTTCGGCGCACTGCTTGCCGCGGCGGGGCTCCGGCTGGAGCGCATCCTGCCGACGCAGGCGCCGGTAAGCCTCGTCGAGGCCGCCCCCGCCTGAAACGCCATCCGGCGCTCCACCGCCATCTCGGCCCCAGCGCCCGTTTCTGGCTGAACTGCAGACCCGCTAGGACCTCACCGTCGCCCGCGCGCGACCACGGCGCCCGCATCGTCGCCGAGGCCGACCGGGTGGTGCTGTCGCCGACCCTTCGACTGCACATCCGCTGATGCGCGCATTGGGGTCTTGCACGACTCCGATTTCGGATCCATATGAGTACGAAATCGGAGGAGGGTTACGGTGGCGACCGCCCATCTTCGCTATCCAGCGACGCGCCATCCGGCGGCGCCGCTTGCCGATCTGTCGTCGAAGGCGGAGCGTGCGCGGCTCAGCGGCGCGGCGTTGCGCGCCTTCTTCAACCTCATGGCGCGGTGGGCGATTCCCGATCGCGACGCGCGCCAGCTGCTCGGCGGGATCGCGGCGAGCACCCTCTACGACTACAAGCGCAACCCGGACCGCACCCTCGATCAGGACAAGCTGGTCCGGGTCTCGTATCTGATCGGCATCTTCAAGGACCTGAACATCCTGCACGCCGAGGCGCTCGCCGATCGCTGGGTGCGGATGCCCAACCGCAACCGGATCTTCGGCGGCCGCCGGCCGCTCGACTACATGATCCAGGGCGGCGCGCCCGCGATGCAGGTGGTCCGGCGCCTGCTCGATGCCCGCCGGGGCGGCGCGTGAGGACGCCGCGCCTCACCCAGGTCGACCAGTCGGACGCCCATCGACTGATCGCTTCGAAATACCGCCCGGGCGGCGAAAGCGTGCTGGTCGGCATCGCCGACGATGACGCCCATCTGCGCGCCACCTTCGAGCTCGAGGGCGCAACCAATGAGCGCCTGCTGGCGGAGGCGGATCGGCTGCCTGGCATCGGCGTCGACGAGCTGGTGTTCGGCGTGCCGCACTATCGCGTGATCAACGCCGCATTCTGCCACGCCCATCCCGAAGGCGGCCGCTTCAACGGACCCGACCGCGGCGCCTGGTACGCGAGCTTCGGGCTCGAGACCGCAAAGGCCGAGGTGATCTTTCACAAGACCGTGGCGCTGGCCGAGATCGACTGCTTCGAGGACCAGGTGACCTATGACGATTACCTGGCCGACTTCCACGCCGAGTTTCACGACCTCCGGGCCGACCCGGACGTCGAGGGCTGCCTTCGGCCGGACAGCTACCTCGAGTCGCAGGCGCTCGCGGCCGATCTGCTGGCGAAGGACGCGGTCGGGATCGTCTACCCGAGCGCGCGCGACGCGGATGGCACCAACCTGGTCTGTCTCCGGCCCGCCCTGGTGGGCAACGTTCGCCTGCGATCGACCTGGCGCTTCACCTGGGAGGGTGGTGCGAGGCCTTCGGTCGCGCTCGCGACCGCCCGCTGACGCCCGCGGCCCCGGGCCAGGCTCTGCCATGCGGATCATTGCCGGCAGCTGGCGTAGCCGGAAGCTGCTGACGCCTGCGGACACCGCAGGCCGCGCAGCGCGGGCGATCCGGCCGACCAGCGACCGGGCGCGCGAGGCACTGTTCGCGATTCTGGAGCATGGCCAACCGCCGGTCCGCGGGGCGCGCTTTTTGGACCTGTTCTGCGGCACGGGTGCCGTGGGCCTCGAGGCCGCCTCGCGCGGCGCGGCCGAGGTCTGGCTCGTGGACAACGACCGCCAGTCGCTGGCGCTGGCGGCCGCGAACCTCGCCCGTCTCGGCGCGCCGGACCATGTCCAGGTCGTCGAGCGCGATGCCACCCGGCTGAGCCCGGCGCGTCAGGCGTTCGATCTGGTCTTTCTCGACCCGCCCTATCGCTCCGAGCTCGCCGGCCCGGCGCTGGCTGCCCTCGCGGGCGGCTGGCTCGCATCCGGCGCTGGCGTCGTCGTCGAGCTCGCCGCCAAGGAGAGCCTCACCCTGCCCGCTGGCTACGTCCTCGAGCGGGAGCGCCGTTACGGCGCGGCCCGCTTCGAGTTTCTGCGGCCGGCCGGGTGACCCGGAGGGCGGCGCCCGCCGGTCGGCCGCCGTTGCCGCGCGTCGGGCTCGGCCGCTGCGGCGCCGGCGCCATGGGCGCACCCGCCGCCGGCTGCCAGGGGTGATCGACGACGGGGATGCGGACCTTGATCAGCGCCTCGATGTCGCGCAGAAAAGCGCGCTCCTCGGCATCGCAGAACGAGATCGCGATCCCGCTGCGGCCGGCGCGCGCGGTCCGGCCGATCCGGTGGACGTAGCTCTCCGGCACGTTCGGCAGGTCGTAGTTGATGACATGCGTGATGCCGTCGACATCGATCCCGCGGGCCGCGATGTCGGTCGCCACCAGGACGCGGCCGGCGCCGGTGCGGAAGCGCTCGAGCGCACGCGTGCGCGCGCCCTGCGACTTGTTGCCGTGGATCGCATCGGCCGCGACGCCGCCCTGGGCCAGCTGCTTCACGACCCGGTCGGCGCCGTGCTTGGTGCGCGTGAAGACGAGCACGCGGTCGATCGCGGCGTCCTTGAGCACCTGGCCGAGCAGCGGCCGCTTGTCGGCCTTGTCGACGAACATGACGCGCTGCTCGATCCGATCGGCGGTCGAGACCGCCGGCCGCACGCCGACCGTGACCGGATCGGTGAGGATGCCGGCCGCGAGCTTCACGATCTCGGGCGGGATCGTGGCCGAGAAGAACAGCGACTGGCGTCGGGCGGGCAGGGCCCGGATCACCCGCTCGACGTCGTGGATGAAGCCCATGTCGAGCATCCGGTCGGCCTCGTCGAGCACGAAGATCTCGAGCCGGTCGAGACGCAGGCAGCCCTGGCCCATCAGGTCGAGCAGGCGGCCGGGCGTGGCGACCAGGATGTCGACGCCGCGCGCCAGCGCGTGGACCTGCGGGGTCTGGCCGACGCCGCCGAAGACCACGGCGCGGCGCAGGGGCAGATGGCGGCCGTAGGCCGCAAAGCTCGCCTCGATCTGGGCCGCGAGCTCGCGGGTCGGAGTCAGCACCAGGACCCGGCAGGCCTTGGGCCCGGCGCGGCGCGGCTCGGCCGCGAGACGCTGCAGGATCGGCAGCGCGAAGGCAGCGGTCTTGCCGGTGCCGGTCTGGGCGCAACCCAAAAGGTCGCGGCCCTCGAGCAGATGGGGGATCGCCTGGGCCTGGATCGGGGTGGGCGTGGCGTAGTTCTCGGCGCGGACGGCGCGCTGAAGGGGCTCGATGAGCCCGAGCTCGGCAAAAGAAGTCACCTGGCAGTCGCTTTCAAGAATGGCCGCGCGCCGGCATGCGACCGGCGCTGGTCGGTTCAGGCCATCCCGCGCGCAGCCGAGGCAGCCTCTCTGGGTCATGGTCTCGGGATGCAGCGGCCGGCTCGGATCGGCCGAGGCCTGCTTTGCGCGCTCGCGAGGAACGGGGCGACGTGGCGCCCTCGGGCATAGATGCGGATGGGCAGCCGCCCAATCAAGCCCCGGGCTCACGCGCAGCGGCGGGCGGGACTGCCGGCGGTGGCAATCGGACCCCGGCGGCACCATATAAGACTTGGTCGAGTTCGATTCGGACCGGTCTGCGCCTCGAGCAGCGGACGGGCGCCCTGGTTTCATGAGGTGGCGCGAAGGTGGGGCGGTAGCGGTTCTGGCTGCGTGCTTGGCCAGGCCGGCGCCGTCGCCCGACGGTACGGATTTGCAACAGATGAGCTAGGGATGAGCTTGGATGGACGCCGCGAGACTGCCTGCCATGGAAGACGCCGCGCTCGGTATCTTGCATGAGAACGCCGAGCGCTTGGAGCGCATCGGCACCAAGTCGCAGCAAGCGGCGGCTGCCGCCCTGATGCCGGCGATCGAGGCTGAGCTCGCGGCGCGGCGGGCGGCCAAGCTCAGCCACGCCAAAGAGGCCGCCGCGGCCAAGCGGGCGAGCAAACCCGCACCTGTCAAGCGAGCCTCAAAGGCGAAGGCCAAGGCTTCCTGAGGCCGCGTCCGCGCGCCGACCGCAACGGGTGAAGGGCGCCGGCGACCCGGGTTCGCCCCGCGGCGCCGCGCGCGGTTCACGACGAGACGTCGTAGCCGAACCACTGCCGCGCCAGCCTGGCGATCGTGCCGTCCGCCTTGGCGGCCTCGATCGCCCGATCGAAGAGCGCCACCAGATCATCGTTCGCCTGCCGGATGCCGACGCCGACCCCGGGGCCGAACGGCCCGCCGGTCAGGCCGGGACCAATCAGCGTGAGACTCTCGTGGCTTTCCGTGCCGAGCAGCGGCTGCCAGTGGCTGAGCGAGGCGAGCGCCAGATCGATCCGCCCGGCCTCGAGGTCGGCATCCAGGCTCTCGAGGCTGACGTAGCTTTGGATTTCGACCGTGTCGCCCATGAAAGCGTGGAGGAAGCCCGCGGCCGGGCTCGCCACCTCGACGCCGACCGTCTTGCCCGCCAGGGCCTCCGTCAGCGCGTCGAGTGCCGCCTGCCCGCCGGCATCGAGCTGGCCCAGATCGAGCCGCTCGCCCTTGCCCGTCAGGCTGGCGAGCGGGCTCGCCCGGCGCGCCGCGAAGGCCGAAGGCGTCTGGGCGTAGCTCGTCGAGAACTGGATCTTCTGCGCGCGCGCGGCGGTGATCGCGAGGCCGTCCATGATCGCATCGTAGTCGCCGGCCTCGAGCCCTTCGATGAGGCCGTCCCAATCCCTCGCCACCAGCTCGCAGGTCACGCCCAGCCGCCGGCAGAGGTCGTGCGCGAGGTCGACCTCGAAGCCGATCAGCGCGCCCGCGTCGTCGGTGAAGTTCCAGGGCGGATAGGCACCCTCGGTCGCGATCCGGATCTTCGTCCGTGGCTCGGCCAGCGCGGCGCCGGGCGGGAGCCCGAGGCAGAGCGCGAGCACGAGCGCTGCGATCCGGCCGGGCCTCGACATCGCAAAGCTCCCTCGGTTCGATGCTCGACACCGTTTGTCCGGGAAGCCCCGCCCGGTCGTCAAGCGCGGCCGCCTTGGAACCGTTGGCCGGTGCCGGACGTTGTCGGCGGTCGGCGGCCGCCATCCGCTCGATACAAGCAGTTGAAAAAGATTCGCTTTCGCGAAACGATGACCCCCAGTCCCGAGAGGAGACCAGCATGGCCACCGCCAAGTCTGCCGCCACCGACGAGCCCGACCTGAAGAAGGATGTCGAGGCGCTGCGCGACGACCTCGACGCGCTGCGAGGCGACCTCGGGCAGCTCCTCGGGACCTTGAAGACCAAGACCAGCAACCGGGCCGAAACCGAGATCGATGCGCTGCGCCGGCGGGTCGAGCGCGTGGCCGGCGACATCCAAAGCGGCGGCCGCGACGCGGCCCGCGCGGTCGGCGACCAGATCGAGGAGCGACCGTTCACGAGCATCGCCATGGCGTTTGCGATCGGGCTCGTGCTCGGCCGCCTGTTCGACCGCCGCTGAGCCGTTGCCCAGGCTGGCCGATCTTGCCGCCCTGCTCGGGCTGCCGCGGTTCAGCATCGCCCGCCTCGCGCTCTCGTTCGCCCTCCTGGTGGTCGCGACCGCGCTCGCGATTGCGGCCTTTATCGAGCTGATCGGGGCCCTGCGCCTGGCGCTCCTGACCGTGCTGCACCCGGCCTGGGCGAGCCTGGCCACCGCGGGCTTCATCTTCGTGCTCGCGGCGTCGGTCTGCCTGACCGCCTGGCGCCTGAGCCGGCCGCTGCCGCCGCTGGACCTGCCGGCAACCGGCGCGGCGCCCCTCGATCCCGGGCTGGCGGAGGCGCTGGGCTGGGTCCGGGGCCATCCGCAGCAGGCGACCGTGATCGCGGCCGTGCTCGGTTTCGTGACGGGCGCGGTGCCCGAGGTCCGTCGCGCCCTGCAGCAGATTCTCGGCGCGCCGCCGCGCCGGCGCTAGCGAGCGGAGGCGGCCTTGCCCGAGCGGGCGCGAGGGTGGATCATCGGGCCGGCAGGCCAGGCGTTGCGGTGACCCAGTGCAGACCTTGCCGATCGCCCTGTCCGAGCTCGAGTACCGAGGTCGCGACCTCGCCCGGCCGGAGTGCGTCCTGGCCACGGCGGCCGGCGAGCTGTTCGTCTCCGACCGGCGCGGCGGCATCACCCGGATAGGCACCGACGGGGCGCAGGAACTGATCCGTGCTAAGGGCCTCGATCGCTTCCTGCCGAACGGCTTTTCCCTGTTGCCGGACCGGAGCTTCGCGATCGCCAATCTCGGCCCCGACGGCGGCGCCTGGCGCATGCTGCCGGACGGCAGCCTGGTGCCCGAGGTGCTCGAGGCCGACGGCATGCGCCTGCCGGCGACCAACTTCGTCAACGCCGACCATGGGAGCGGCAGGCTTCGCCTCTTCGTCTCGGTGAGCACGCGCGAGGTGCCGCGCGAGCGGGCGTTCCGGCGCGATCTGGCCGACGGCTACATCGTCCTCAAGGATCGGCGCGGCATCAAGATCGTGGCCGAGGGCCTGGGCTTTGCCAACGAGAACAAGCTCGACCCGTCCGGCCGCTTCCTCTATGTCAACGAGACGATGGCGCGGCGGCTCAGCCGCTTTCCGGTCCGCGACGATGGCAGCCTAGGACCGCGGCAGACGGTCGCCGAGTTCGGCTGCGGCACCTTCCCGGACGGCCTCGAGTTCGACGCCGAAGGCGGCATCTGGATCGCGAGCGTGGTCAGCAATCGGCTGCTGCGGATCGCGCGGGACGGCAGCCAGCACGTGATCCTGGAGGACGGCGACCCCGAAATGGTGGCGCGGGTCGAGCAGAGCTATCAAGAAGGCCGGCTCACGCGCGCCGACATCGACGCCGGCCGCGAACGCCCGCTCGGCAATCTCGCGAGCGTCGCCTTCGGCGGCCCGGACCTCAGGACGGTCTGCCTCGGCTCGCTGTTCGCAGACCGGATCGCGACCTTGCGCTCGCCCATCGCCGGCGCCGAGCCCCCGCACTGGCGCTACTGACCGGAGACCGCCCATGCCGGACCACAGGAAAGTGACCGTGACCGAGGTCGGGCCGCGCGACGGCTGGCAGATCGAGCCCGCGTTCATCCCGACCGAGACCAAGATCGCCCTGATCGACGAGCTGGTCGACGCCGGCATCAAGCTCATGGAATATTCGTCCTTCGTCTCGCCGCGCGCGGTGCCGCAGCTGGCCGATGCGGCCGAGGTGCTGAAGGGCATCGACCGCTCCAAAGGCGCGCGCTTTGCCGCCCTGGTGCCGAACGCCAAAGGGGCCGAGCGCGCCGCCGAGGCCGGCGTCGACGAGATCCGGGTGTTCGTGTCGGCGTCCGAGAGCCACAACCAGAAGAACGTCAACCGCTCGGTCGAGGACTCGCTCAAGGGCTTCGAGGACGTCGTGCGGATCGCGGGCGATGCCGGCATCCCGGTCGAGGGCGCGATCGCGACCGCGTTCGGCTGCCCCTTCGAGGGCGACGTGCCCGTCGAGCAGGTGGGAGCCATCGCCCGGCGCTTTCGCGACCTGGGCATGCGCGGCGTCGGCCTCGGCGATACCACCGGCATGGCGACGCCGGCGCTGGTCGTCGAACGGTGCCGCTACCTCAAGCAGCAGGTGCCGGAGCTGCCGGTGGCGCTGCATTTCCACAACACCCGCGGCATCGGCCTCGTCAACGTCATGGCCGGCCTCGCCGAGGGCATCGATGTGTTCGAATCCTCGTTCGCGGGGCTCGGCGGCTGCCCGTTTGCCGCCGGGGCGACCGGCAACATCTGCACCGAGGACCTGGTCTACATGCTCCACGAGATGGGCATCGAGACCGGCATCGACCTCGAGAAGCTGATCACGGCCGCGCGCCACGTCGAGCAGGTGATCGGGCGCAGCCTGCCCGGGCAGGTCATGAAGGCCGGGCCCAGGCTCAAGCTGCATCCTTTGGGGAACGTCGAGACCGCGGTCGGCTGAGCCCCTTGCCGCTCTCCGGCACCAAGGTCCTCGACCTCACCCGCATCCTTGCGGGGCCGTTCTGCACCCAGCTGCTGGCCGATCTCGGCGCCGAGGTGATCAAGGTCGAGCAGCGCGGGCGCGGCGATCCGGTGCGCGGCCAGGGGGCGATCAAGGACGGCCTCAGCTGGTACTTCGCGCAGTTCAATCGCAACAAGATGTCGATCACGCTCGACCTCTACCAGGACGAGGGCAAGCGGGTGCTGGCCGATCTGCTGCGAAGAGCCCATGTGCTGGTCGAGAACTTCCGGCCCGGCGTGCTCGCCCGGATGGGGTTTGCCCCGGACCGGCTGCGGGCGCTCAATCCGGACCTGGTCGTGGCCAGCATCAACGGCTACGGCAGCGTCGGCCCCTATGCCGACCGCCCCGCCTTCGACTTCATCGCCCAGGCGATGAGCGGCTTCATGAGCGTCAACGGCAGCGCCGGCGGCGAGCCGCTGCGCGCCGGGCCGCCGATCAGCGATCTGGTCGCCGGGCTCTACGCGGCCTTCGGCGTGGTCTCGGCTCTGCTCGCCCGCGAGCGCGGCACGACGCCGGGCGGCCAGCGGGTCGAAGCGGCGCTCACCAACGGGCTGATCAGCATGATGGCCTATTTCTCGGCGGCCTACCTTGCGACCGGCGAATTGCCCGAGCGCACCGGCAACGACCATCCGGTGGTCTATCCCTACGGGCTGTTCCACGCCGCCGACGGCGACGTCGCGATCGCGCCCAGCACGCCCGCGATCGTCGAGCGCCTGCTCCAGGAACTGGGTCTGGCCGACCTGCTGAGCGATCCCGACTTCGCGACCAATGCCGCCCGGATCGCCCATCGCGAGCGCCTGCGGGCGATCGTCAACGCCAAGATCGCGGCCCGCACGGTCGCGGACTGGATCTTGCGCCTGAACCGGGCGGGCGTGCCCTGCGGCCGGGTCATGGATCTTGCGGACGTGTTCGCCGACCCGCAGGTGCTGGCCCAGGAGATGGTCCTCGAGGCCGAGCATCCGGGCCACGGCCGGGTGCGCATGACGGGCTTTCCGGTCAAGCTCGACGCGACGCCCGCGCGCCTGCGCCGGCCGGCGCCCGGGCTCGGCGAGCATACCGACGCGGTCCTGGCCGAAGCCGGCTACGACCCGGACCGGATCGCGGCGCTGCGGCAGGCCGGCGTGATCTGAGGGCGGGCGATCGATCAGACGGCGGGTGCGACCTGCCCAAGGTAAGGAGCTGCTGCGGGGGCGGGAAGCGGTCCGATCACCGGGCTGCGGCCTCAGTCGCCGAGCGCCAGCAGGGGGCCCTGGTAGAGCACCGGGCCGGTCGGCTGGCCGGTCGGCGAGCCGCCCCGCGGTTCGAGGCTGACCGCCAGCGCGGCGCTCGGCCGGACCGCCGCCTTGACCTGGGTCGGCAGCTCGAGAGTGGTCTCCTGCTGCGGGTCGAGCAGGCCCAGCGAGCGCGGCTGCTGGCTGCCGCCGGTGATCAGCCAGAGCTCGAGGTCGTGGTCCTCGGCGGCGGCGATCGCGAGCGGCCGGACGATGACGTGGCCGCCGGTCGGCTCGACGGTCACGATCAGCGCCGGACTCGCTTCGCCGCGGTCGAGCACTGCCACGTAGCGGGCTGCCGGCGAGGCCGGCTGGCGAAAAGCGACCCCCGCGATATAGAGGGCCAGGACCGCGGCGAGGGCGGCCGCGGCGAAGCTGCACCGGCGCCAGAAGGTGAGGCTGGACAAGAGGCCATGGCGCCTGACCCGCACCCGGCGCACGGCCGCCGGTGCCGGGTTCGCCTCGGCGGCCAGCGCCTGCGCGATTCCGAGCCAGGCCGCGGGCGGCGGCTCGACCGGTGGGATCACCGCGGCGAGCGGCGCCAGGCGCTGCTGCCAGAGGTCGACCAGCCGGGCGAGCTCGCGGTCGCTCTGCAGCCTCTGCTGGACCGCGGCGCGGGCCGCGGGCTCGAGCGTGCCGAGCACGTACTCGGCTGCCAGAGCTTCGCTGTCGCCGAGCTCGTCGGTCATCGCTCGAGGCATTCCTTGAGCCGCAGCAGCCCACGCCGGACCAGGCTCTTGGCGGTGCCGAGCGGGCACTCGAGCCGGTGCGCCAGCTCGGCATGGGTATAGCCCTCGGCATAGGCGAGCAGCACGCTCTGGCGCTGGCGGCCCTCGAGCTCGCCCAGGCAGTGGCGCAGCGTCCGCGCCCGGGCGCCGCCGGCATCGAGCAGGGTCGCGAGGTTGGCGTCGGGATCCTCGATCTCCTCGATGTCGTCGAGGGGCAGCTCGGGCCGCTGGCCGCGCCGCCGGTCGAGCGCCCGGTTGCGCGCGATCGCGATCATCCAGGTCATCGGCGCTCCCCTGTCCGGACGGTAGTCGCCGGCGTGCTGCCAGATCCGCAGATAGACCTCCTGCAGCACCTCGCTCGCCTGCTCGCGATCGCGCAGGATGCGCAGGATCACGCCGAACAGCTTGGCGCTGCTCGCCGCGTAGAGCTCGCCGAAAGCCCGCTGGTCGCGCGCCGCGACGGCCGCCAGGAGACCGCTCAGGGGGGAGGACCCGGCTTGGTCGGTCGACATGCTCGACGGTGAGCCTCCGCCAGGGCCGGACTTCTGTCGCATCGGGCGCAGGCATACCAGAGGATCGGCAAGGGCGCCAGACACCGGCCGCCCCCGACCGCCGATCGGGGGCGGCCGCGCCCGCCGCTCAGCTCGGCAGCAGCACGTCGTCGATGACGTGGATCACGCCGTTCGACTGATAGACGTCATAGGTCGAAATGGTGGCGATGTCGCCGCGCTCGTCCTCGAGCACGAGGTTGCTCGGGCCGTTGGCCTTGACCGTGAGGGTCTCGCCGTTGACCGTCTTGAGGCGGGTCATGCCGCCGCCGGCCGCGACTTGCTCGCGCAGCGCCGCCGAGTCCAGCCGCCCGGGGACCACGTGGTAGGTCAGGATGGCGGTCAGCGTGGCCCGGTTCTCGGGCTTCAGCAGACTGTCGAGCGTGCCGGGCGGCAACGCCGCGAAGGCGCCGTTGACGGGCGCGAACACGGTGAAGGGGCCAGGACCCTCGAGGGTGTCGACGAGGCCCGCGGCCTTGACGGCTGCGACCAGCGTCGTGTGGTCGGCCGAGTTGACCGCGTTGCCCACGATGGTCTTGCCCGGCAGCATCGGCTGGCCGCCGACCATGACGTTCGGCATCGAGGCCATCTGCACGTGAGCGTCGCTCGCCATGGCGGTGCCCATGCCGGCCTGATGGTCGGCGGGCGCGCAGGCGCTGGCGGCCGCGAGCGCCGCGAGCGCGACCCCGGCGAGCGCCAGATGCAAACGGTGGTGATCACGAATGCGCATCGATCTGTCCTCGTTTGGTGCCGGCTCCCCTGGCCTTCGGCTGAAGGCCGGCGCGGCGGTCATTTGGGCAGGAGCACCCGGTCGATGACGTGGATGACCCCGTTCGACTGGTAGACGTCGTAGGTCGAGATCGTGGCGATGCCGCCTTGCGCGTCCTCGACCACGAGGTTGCTGGGGCCGTTGGCCATGACGGTCAGCGGCTCGCCGTTGACGGTCGCGAGCTCGGCCATGCCGCCGCCGGCCGCGACCCGCCCGCGCAGATCCTTCGAATCGAGCCGGCCGGGGACCACGTGGTAGGTGAGGATGCCGGTCAGGGCGGCACGGTTCTCGGGCTTCAGCAGGCTATCGACCGTGCCCGGCGGCAGCGCCGCAAAGGCGCGGTTGACCGGCGCGAACACGGTGAACGGGCCCTGGCCCTCGAGCGTGTCGACGAGGCCCGCGGCCTTGACGGCGGCGACCAGCGTCGTGTGGTCGGCCGAGTTGACCGCATTGTCGACGATCGTCTTTTCCGGCAGCATCGGCTGGCCGCCGACCATGACCTCAGCGCGCGCGCCGAGCGCGCTCGCCCCAAGCAGGAGCGTCGCCGCGAGCAGCGCGCGCCGCAGGGTCGCATTCTCAGTCATCCTCTTCCCTCCGTTGCCGGCGGTGCCTGGGCACCGCCCCCAAAGCCGCAGTCCGGCTGCGGCTCCGGTAGCTACGGCGAACGGATGGGTTTGGATGCACTCACAGGTGGCTGGCGAGGAACTGGCGCAGGCGCTCCGAGCGCGGATTGCCGAACAGCTCCTTCGGCGGGCCCTCCTCCTCGATCCGGCCTTGGTGGAGGAAAACCGTCCGGCTCGAGACCTCGCGCGCGAAGCCGATCTCGTGGGTCACGATCAGCATCGTGCGGCCCTCCTCGGCGAGATCGCGCATGACCTTGAGGACTTCGCCCACCAGCTCCGGGTCGAGCGCGGAGGTCGGCTCGTCGAACAGCATCACCTGCGGCTCCATGGCGAGCGCGCGGGCGATCGCGGCCCGCTGCTGCTGGCCGCCCGAGAGGTGGGAGGGATAGTGATTGCGCTTGTCGGCGATGCCGACCTTGGCGAGCAGGGCCTCGGCGCGGGCGACGGCTTCGGCCTTGGGCTGCTTGAGGACGTGCACCGGCGCCTCGATCAGGTTCTGGAGCACGGTCATGTGCGACCAGAGATTGAAGCTCTGGAACACCATGCCGAGCCGGGTGCGGATCCGGTCGACCTGCCTCGCGTCGGCGGGCCGGGCGCCGTGGCGGCCACGGGTCATCCGGATCAGCTCGCCGCCGACATGGACCTCGCCCGCGTCCGGAGTCTCGAGCAGGTTGATGCAGCGGAGCAGCGTGCTCTTGCCCGAGCCCGACGAGCCGATCATCGCGATCACGTCGCCGTTGAGCGCGCTCAGCGAGACGCCCTTGAGAACCTCGAGCGCCCCGAAGCTCTTGTGCAACTCGCTCACCACCAGGGCCGCGCCCGCCATGTCCATGTCGCTGCTCCGAGGGCTGCGACCCTCAGGCTAGCGGCTGGCGTCGTGAGCGACAAGCGCGGTGCCGCGGCCGGGGTTCGTGGTCCAGCTTCGTGGTTAAGCCTTTGTTAACGATCCGGTCGCATGGTGGCGCAGACGTAGGGGTTGAGTTCCCCGCGCCGGACATGCGCTTCCGGCGAGCGTCCGGGACGCGCCGAGCCCGGGCCGCGCCGAGGACGGGATCGAGCTGATGACGGATGCGGTGATCAAGGTCCTGCTGGTCGAGGACAATCCGGTCGACGCCCGCATGGCGGCCAAGCTGCTCGGCGCCGACGGCGAGTTCGAGTTGACCCATGTGGAGCGTCTGAGCGAGGCCGCCCAGCAGCTGAGCCAGCACCGCTTCGATGCCGTGCTGCTCGACCTGATGCTGCCGGATTCGAGCGGGCTCGCCACCCTCGACGGCGTCCACGAGCGGGCGCCGGACGTGCCGATCGTCGTCTACAGCGGCTTCGGCGACGAGGACCTGATGTTCGCCTGCGAAGCGATTCGCGGCGGCGCGCAGGAGTTCTGCCCAAGAGCCTGGTCACGCCCGTCGTCATGCAGCGCGCGATCCGCACCTCGATCGAGCGCAAGCGCCAGGAGCAGCGGCGGCTTCGACATGCGCGCCAGGACGAGTTGACCGGGCTCGGCAACCGCCTGCTGCTCGAGGAGCGCTTCGAGCGCGCCGCCGCGCGCGCCGATCGCCAGGGCCGCTATCTGGCGCTGTTGTCGATCGAGCTCGACCATTACCTGAACGTGGTCGAGCAGATGGGCGGCGCGTTCGGCGACCGGCTGCTGCGGGCGGTCGCCAGACGGTTGCAGGCCAACTTCCGCAAGTCCGACACCTTGGCGCGTTTTCGGCAGCACGGCTTCAGCGCGCTGCTCGAGGCGATGGCCCCGGCTCAGGACGCCAGCATTCTCGCCTCAAGCTGCGCGCCGCGATGGCGGCTGCCTTCCGGATCGACGGCACCGACGTCTTCTTGACCACGAGCGTCGGGATCGCCCTCTACCCGATCCACGGCCGCGCCCTGGCCGGGCTCGTCGATGCGGCCGATGGCGCCATGTTCGAGGTCGCCACGGCCGGCGGCGACGGCTGCAGGGTTGCCGATCTGCCGGCGCCTGCGGGATCGCCCGGGGAGCAAGCTGACCAGGCTCGGGCGATCAGGGCGGATGAGAGCGTCTCGCCGCCCGCGGCCTAGCCGGGGGGCTGAGCCGGGGATCTGGGCCGTGATCTGAGCCGGGCGGTCTGGGCCGGGGTTCTGGGCCGGGGGTCTGGGCCGGGAAGCTGAGCCGGGGGTCGGGGCCGGGCTCTCGGCCGAAGGGGCGGCGATCACGGCGGCGCCGCCCGATAGCCCGAGCCGACCAGGTAGATCTCCGAGGACCCGGTCCGGCTGGCGGTCGGCCGGACCAGCCGCGCGCGCGCGAACTGGCGGCGGCCGGCGGCGACGATCCCGGCCTCGGCGCCGCGCAGCAGCTTGAGGACGGCAGCGCCGCCCGGCGCCAGGAGCTCCGGCAGCACGCTCAGCACGGCCTCGGCGAGCGCATCGGCGCGCAGGCGATCGACCGTGCGCTGGCCGGTCGCCGAGGCCGCGAGATCGCTCAGCACGAGCTCGACCGGACCGCCGGCGAGGGCGGCAAGCCGTGCGATCGTCGCCGGATCGAAGATGTCGCCCTGGAGCAGGGTGGCGCCCTCGATCGGCTCGATCGCCTGCAGATCGACGCCGATCACGGGGCAGCCCCGGGCGCGTGCGACCTGCGCCCAGCCGCCGGGCGCGCTGCCCAGATCGACGACCCGGCGGCCGGGGCGCAGGAGCTCGAAGCGGGCATCGATCTCGAGCAGTTTGTAGGCCGCCCGCGAGCGATAGCCGGCCGCGCGCGCGCTCTGCACGAAGCGGTCGTTGATGTGGCGCTCGAGCCAGCGGCTCGAGCTCGCCCGGCGACCCTTGCTCGAGCGCAGGCGAACTTTGGTCGCGCGCGGCTCGGGCATCGGCCCCTCAGACGGCGGTTGAGCCCAGCGGCGGCACGCTCGCCGTCACCGGCAGCACCGGTGTCGACCGGGCGACGGTGGCGCCCGGGCCGCTCAGGGCCCGCGCCAGCGAGCGGCCCATCAGCCGCTGCAGCATGCCTTCGCGCAGGCCCCGATCGGCGACCCGCAGCTGGTCGGTCGGCCAGCTGCGCCGGACCGCTTCCAGGATCGCGCAGCCGGCGACCACCAGATCGGCGCGACCCGGTCCGATGCAGGGATGTGCCGCGCGCTCGGCGTTGCTCATGCCTCTGAGGCGCGCCGAGACAGCCGCGATCGCCGCGGCCTCGAGGCTCAGCCCGTCGATCTGCCGGCGATCGTAGCGGGCGAGGTCGAGATGCAGGGCGGCGAGCGTGGTGACCGTGCCGGAGGTCCCGAGCATCTGACTGCGGCCGCTGGCAAGATGGCGGCGCAGGCCGTGCCTTGCCTCGATCGGCGCGAGCAGGCTCTGGACCTGACGGACCATGACCTCGAAGGCCGCCGGGTCGGGCTCGGCGGCGAACGCCTCGGACAGCGCGACCACACCGACCGCCAGCGAGTGGCTGCAGCGCACCACGGCTTGGCCGCCCTCCTGGCTGCGATCGAGCCACAAAAGCTCGGTGCTGCCGCCCCCGATGTCGACCAGGAGCACGTGCTCGGCCGCGGGATCGATCAGCGGCAGGCAGCCCAACAGGGCGAGCCGCGCCTCGTCCTCATGGGGCAGGATCTCGAAAGTGAGGCCCGTGACCCGCTTGACCCGCGCCAGGAACTCGACGCCGTTCTGCGCCCGCCGGCAAGCTTCGGTCGCGACGCAGCGGATCTGGCGGACCTCGTGGCGGGCGACGATCCGGGCGCAGACCCGCAGGGCCGCGATCGTGCGCGCGATCGCCCGCTCGCTGAGCCGTCCGGTCCGCGCCACCGCCTCGCCGAGCCGGACGATCCGCGAGAAGCTGTCGACGATCTCGAAACTCGCGGCGTGCGGCCGCGCCACCAACAATCGACAGTTGTTGGTGCCAAGATCGAGCGCCGCCATCGCCGGCGGGATCCGGCTCGGCGCCCCCAACTCGAAGTGCGATCGGGACTGGGTCATGGGACGATGACCGCGACTTTAGGCGGCCTCGTGGGCTTTGAGCAATGATTTCCGAAAATGCCGCCATCCGGCCCTTCGCATCCGGCCCTCGCCTTCATTCGGCCTTGCCGCGCTCGCAGGACTGGGGTTAGCTGGGCGCGGTCTCGGCGCCGACGGGTGCTGCGGAAGGGAAGCGATCTGGCGATGGGGGGCGGACCGTCCTGCGACGGCAGCCGGGAGCGGCGGTGAGACGACGGCCACGCGCTGGCGCAGCGCTGCTGGTGCGCGGCGTCTGCAGAGCGGCTGCCGGCCTCGCGGCGCTGCTGCTCGCGGCCTGCGCGTCGAGCACGCCGCCGCCGGCGGCGCCGGTGTGTCCGGCCGCCCTGCTCCTGCAAGGCGCCGAACGCACCGCGAGCTATCGCCCGGGCAGCGATCGCAATCCGCAGGCGCTCCGCTATCTGGCCGTCCTCAGTCATCTCCAGAGCACCTGCCGCTACGATGACAAGGGGGTCGACGTCGACGTGGCGCTCGACCTGATCGCCCAGCATGGTCCGGCCGCCACGGGCGATCCGGTGCAACTGACCTATTTCGTCGCGACCATGGGCCCCGACCGTCAGATCCTGTCCAAGCAGGTGTTCGATTCCGAGATCGTGTTCGTGAAGGACGAGGACCTCGCCGGGGTCGCCGAGCAGCTGACCCTGCGGCTGCCGTCGGTCACCCCAGAGCAGGCTGCGGGCTACAACCTGCTGCTCGGCTTCCAGCTCGACGAGGCCGAGCTCGACCAGCGTCTGCAGCCGCTGCTGCGCTGAGCCCGCCGAACGGGCAGGGGCTCGACCTTTGCTTGACCTCCCTGCTGCCCGGAGTAGTCTGGCCCGACATCGCCAGCTGAGCCCCGCGGGAGAGCCCGTGCCAGCCGCACCTGCGGCCGGCGACGGCGCCGAAGGAGCAACCGCCCCGGAAACTCTCAGGCCAACGGACCGCGGGGGGATGGCGCTCTGGAGAGCGGGTGCCGTGGCATCGAGATGGCCCGGCGCTCCACCGAAGGGGTAAGGTGCTGCTCGGATCGCTGCCGGGCGGCGCCAAGTCTCTCAGGTTCGGGGACAGAGGGGGCTGAAGGTTGCCGGCTTGGCCGGCGCGCAGCCCCATGGAGGTCCCGAGCTTGAGCTCACCTGCCGACGGCGCCGCCACCCCGGCCAGACGCACGCCGCTCTACGCCCTGCACGTCGAGCTCGGCGGCCGCATGGTCGAGTTTGCGGGCTGGATGCTGCCCGTGCAGTATCCGACCGGCATCATGGCCGAGCATCGCCACTGCCGCAGCGCCGCCGCCCTGTTCGACGTCTCGCACATGGGTCAGGTGCTGGTCCGCGGCGAGGACGCCGCCCGGGCGTTCGAGCGCCTGGTGCCGGCGGACGTGACCGGGCTCGCAGGCGGCCGGCTGCGCTATACGGTCTTCACCAACGATGCGGGCGGCGTGCTCGACGATCTGATCGTCGGCCGGGTCGAGGACGGCCTGTTCGTGGTCGTCAATGCCGGCTGCCGGGAGTCCGACCTCGCCCATATGCGCGCGGGCCTCGAGCCCGCCTGCGCGGTCGAGGAGCTGGCCGGGCGGGCCCTCCTCGCCCTCCAGGGGCCGGCGGCGGCCGCCGTCATGAGCCGCCTCGCGCCGGCCGCGGCCGGGCTCGCGTTCATGGAAACCGCGGCGATGCCGGTCGCGGGCATCGCCTGCCGGGTCGCACGCTCGGGCTACACCGGCGAGGACGGCTTCGAGATCTCACTCGATGCCGCCGCAGGCGAGGCCCTGGCACGCCGCCTGCTCGACCAGCCGGAGGTGGCGCCAGCTGGCCTCGGAGCCCGCGATTCGCTGCGCCTGGAGGCCGGCCTTTGCCTCTATGGCCACGAGCTGTCGCCGACGACCAGCCCGATCGAGGCCGGGCTCGCCTGGACGATCCCCAAGCGCCGCCGCGTCGAAGGCGGCTTTCCGGGCGCCGCCGTCATCCTCGAGCAGCTCGCCGCAGGCGCCCAACGCAAGCTGGTCGGGCTGCGCCCCGAAGGCCGCGCGCCCGCCCGCGAGGGCACCCTGGTCCAAGATGCCGACGGCCGGCCGATCGGCCGGGTCACGAGCGGCGGCTTCGGGCCGACCATCGGCGGTCCGATCGCGCTCGCCTACGTCTCGAGCGCGAACGCTGCGCCCGATGCCGCGCTGCAGCTCGCGATCCGCGACCGGTCGCACCCGGCCCGCGTCGTTAAGCTGCCGTTCATCGCCCACCGCTACCAGCGCTGACGGAGGCCAATGCGATGTCCGATACCCGCTACACCAAGGACCACGAGTGGGTCCGCATCGAGGGCGAGATCGCCACGATCGGGATCAGCGACCACGCCCAGGAGCAGCTGGGGGACGTAGTCTTCGTCGAGCTGCCGCCGGTCGGCAAGCAGGTCGCGCGCCATGAGGCGCTCGCGGTGGTCGAGAGCGTCAAGGCCGCGAGCGACGTCTACGCGCCGATCAGCGGCGGGGTCGTCGAGGTCAACCAGGCCGTGAGCGACGATCCCGCACTGGTCAACCGCGGCGCCGAGAGCAGCGGCTGGTTCTGCAAGCTCAGCATCGCCGATGCCGGCGAGCTCGATGAGCTCATGGACGCCGACGCCTACCGGGAACTGGTCGCTGGTCTGGCTTGAGCGAGCCGCCGGCACGAGGGAGCAGCATGTCCGAGAGCACCCTGTCAATGACCGACCTCGAGGCCAAGGACGAGTTCGTCCGCCGCCACATCGGCCCGGACGACCACGAGATCGGCGCGATGCTCGAGGCGGTAGGGGCTGCCTCCCTGGACGACCTGATCGCCCAGGCGACGCCGCGCGCGGCCCGTACCGCTCGGCCGCTCGACCTGCCGCCAGTCAAAACCGAGGTCGAGGCCCTGGCGGCGCTGCGCCGCATGGCCGGGCAGAACCGCGTCCTGACCTCGATGATCGGCATGGGCTACTACGGCACCCTCACTCCGGCCGTGATCCAGCGCAACGTCCTGGAAAACCCCGGCTGGTACACCGCCTACACGCCCTATCAGGCCGAGGTCAGTCAGGGCCGGCTCGAGGCGCTGCTGACCTTCCAGCAGATGACCGCCGACCTCTGCGGCCTCGAGCTCGCCAACGCCTCCCTGCTCGACGAGGCGACCGCGGCCGCCGAGGCCATGGCGATGGCCAAGCGGGTCAGCCGGAATGGCGCCCAGGCGTTCTTCGTCGATGCCGACTGCCACCCGCAGACGCTGGCCGTGCTGCGCACCCGCGCCGAGGGCTTCGGCTGGCAGATCGTGGTCGGCGATCCATTCGCCGACCTGGACGGCCGGGAGGTGTTCGGGGCCCTGCTCCACTATCCGGGCTCGAGCGGTGCCGTCCGCGATTTCCGGCCGGTGATCGGCTGGCTGCACGAGCGCTCGGCGCTCGCGATCATGGCGACCGATCTGCTCAGCCTCGTGCTGCTGACGCCGCCGGGCGAGCTCGGCGCCGACGTCGCGATCGGCAGCGCCCAGCGCTTCGGCGTCCCGATGGGCTATGGTGGCCCGCACGCTGCGTTCTTCGCCACCAAAGACGCCTACAAGCGGGCGATGCCCGGCCGCCTGATCGGGGTCTCACTCGACGGTGAGGGGCGGCCCGCGCTGCGCATGGCGCTCCAGACCCGCGAGCAGCACATCCGGCGCGAGAAGGCGACCAGCAACATCTGCACGGCCCAGGTCCTGCTCGCGGTCATGGCCGCCATGTACGCCGTGTATCATGGCCGCGGCGGGCTGACCCGGATCGCCCAACGGGTGCACCGGCTCGCCGCCGGCCTGGCCGAGGGCCTGCGGCGGTCCGGCGTCGAGGTCGTGACCGGGGAGTTCTTCGATACGCTGACCGTCCGGGTCCGGGGTCGCGCCCGGGCGATCGCCGCGGCCGCGAAGGCGGCGGGCATCAATCTGCGGCTGGTCGATGCCGATCACCTCGGGATCGCGTTGGACGAGACCACGGCGCGCGCCGATCTGCTGACCCTCTGGTCGGTGTTCGGCGGCGACGCGGCGGCGCTCGACATCGAGCAGCTGGACCGCAGCCTCGAGCCCTGCCTGCCCGAGCCGCTCCGCCGGCAGAGCGCCTTTCTGACCCACCCCGTGTTCGAGCTCCACCACAGCGAGACCTTGATGCTGCGCTATCTGCGACGGCTGCAGGGCAAGGACCTGGCGCTCGACCGCTGCATGATCCCCCTCGGCTCCTGCACGATGAAGCTCAACGCGACCGCCGAGATGATCCCGGTGACCTGGCCGGAGTTCGGCGGCCTGCATCCGTTCGCGCCCGCCGACCAGACGGCGGGCTACCGGCAGCTGTTCGACGAGCTCGAGGCGATGCTGCGCGAGATCACGGGCTTCGATGCGATCTCGCTCCAGCCCAACGCCGGCAGCCAGGGCGAGTACGCGGGCCTGCTCGCGATCCGGCACTACCATCGCGCAAAGGGTCAGGGCGAGCGCGACGTCTGCCTGATCCCGGCATCCGCCCACGGCACCAATCCGGCGAGCGCCATCATGGCCGGCCTCGCGGTCGTGGTCGTCGGCTGCGACGATCAGGGCAACGTCGATCTGGGCGACCTCAAGGCCAAGGCAAAGCAGCACCAGGATCGCCTCGCCGCCCTCATGATCACCTATCCCTCGACCCATGGCGTCTTCGAGGAAGGGATCCGCGAGATCGCCGCGATCGTCCACGCCGCCGGCGGCCAGGTCTATCTGGACGGGGCCAACCTGAACGCCCTGGTCGGGATCTGCCGGCCGGCCGAGATCGGCGCCGACGTCGCCCATCTCAATCTGCACAAGACCTTCTGCATCCCGCACGGCGGCGGCGGCCCGGGCATGGGCCCGATCGGGGTCAAGGCGCATCTGGCGCCCTTCCTGCCGGGCCACGCCGTGGTCGCCGGCGTCAACCCGGCCGCGGCCGGCGGGTCCCCGGCCGCCGAGGTCTCGGCGGCACCCTGGGGCTCGGCGTCGATCCTGCCGATCTCCTGGGCCTACATCGCGATGATGGGCGGGCCGGGCCTCACCCGCGCGACCGAGGTCGCGATCTTGAACGCCAACTACATCGCCAGGCGCCTCGCACCCCACTACCCGATCCTCTACAGCGGCAAGCACGGTCTGGTCGCGCACGAGTGCATCATCGACCTGCGGCCGCTCAAGCAGGCGACCGGCGTCAGCGTCGAGGACGTCGCCAAGCGGCTGATCGACTACGGCTTCCACGCCCCGACCATGTCCTTTCCGGTGCCGGAGACGCTGATGATCGAGCCGACCGAGAGCGAGGCCAAGGGCGAGCTCGACCGGTTCTGCGCGGCCATGATCGGGATTCGCGAGGAGATCAGGGCGATCGAGCAGGGGGCGGCCGATGCCGAGGACAACCTGCTCAAGAACGCGCCCCATACCGCCGATCGCCTGCTCGGCGACTGGCCGCATCCCTATGCCAGGCAGGCGGCCTTCTTCCCGGCGCCGGGCCAGCTCGAGGCCAAGTACTGGCCGCCGGTCGGCCGGGTCGACAACGTCTACGGCGACCGCCACCTGGTCTGCGCCTGCCCGCCGATCGAGGCCTATCAAGCCGCGGCCGAGTGACCGGCCGCAATGCCCGAGGACCCGGGCGACCCGTTCGCGCTCATCGCCCGGTTGAGCCGGCGTCAGCGCTGCTCTAAAGGATGTGCTCTTTCTCCTCGACCCGGCGCTCGCGGACCGGAAAGCCGTTGCGCCAGCCGTTGACCAGCTGCTCGAACGCGAACAGGCAGATGAAGGCGCCGGCGATCGGGATCGCGAGATACCACCAGGCGAGCGGGGTTAAGGACGGCATGCGATAGCTGCCGAAGCCGTGCAGGAAGTTGCGCCAGCCGAAGCCCACCATGCACAGGCCGCAGGCCAGGATCACCAGGCGGTTGAAGATCTCGACCACGAAGCGGTAGCGGCCGCTCATCAATTCGCTGATCGCCGAGAGCATCAGGTGATCGGCGCGCCGGGTCGCGACCGCCATGCCGAGGAAGCTGCCGTAGATGAAGAAGGCCGAGGTCACCTCCTGCAGCCAGAGCCAGGGGCTGCGCAGGCTGCGGGTCAGGATGTCGAGGATGACGCAGATCGAGAAGCCGGCGATCATGATGCCGCAGAGCACCATCAGCAGCGCCTCGAGCCGGTCGAACGCGCGCCACTTGAGATGGCGGTCGAGATCGAGGACGAGCTGGCGACGGTCGCTCATCGAGGGCCCGCGCCCGGCAAGGGGCGGTGACGGGGCGCGCCGCGCCGCATGCCCGCCCCGTCACCCGGCGTCCGTGCGGACGCCTATTTGATGCCGCGGATGATGCCCACGATGTCGACCGCCTGCGGCCCCAGCTCCTTGGCGAGCTGGTCCTGGATCGGGGTCGCGGCCGCGATGAAGCCCGACTTGTCGACGTCCTTGACGAGCTTGACGCCGATCTCTTCGAGCTTGGTCGCCGACTTCGCCTCGAGCTCGAGCGCGTAGGGCGGCTCCTGCTTGCCGACCTCGGCCGCCGCCTGCTCGACCCAGCCCTTCTGCTCGTCCGTCAGGCTCTGCCAGGTCTTGTCGCTGACCCAGATCAGGTTGTTGTTGGCCTCGTGCTGGGTGAACGACATGATCGGCGCCACCTCGTAGTGCTTGTTGGAGAGGTAGACGTTGACGCCGTTCTCGGCCATGTCGACGACGCCGGTCTGCAAGGAGGTATAGACCTCGCCGAACGGCATGTGCACCGGCTGGGCGCCGTAGGCCGGGAAGAACGTGTCCTCGGTCTTGGTCGCCTGGACGCGGACCTTCTTGCCGTTGAGGTCGTCGACGCTGTGGACCTCCTGCTTGGAGTAGATGTTGCGCAGGCCGAGCGTGATGACGGCCAGCACGTGGGCGCCCTGGACCGTATCGTCGACCAGCTGCTTGACCGCGCCGTTGAGCTCGGGCGAGGTGACCGCCTTGACCAGCTGGTCCTCGCCGGTGAACAGGTAGTGCAGCGACATAACGCCCAGCTGCGGCGACACGGTCGCGGCGTTGGCCGAGGACGTGATGATGAAGTCGATGTCGCCCGCGCGCATCTTCTCGAGCATCGCCGGCTCCTGGCCGAGCTGGGCGCCGGGGAACTGGTTGATCTTCAGGGTGCCGCCGGAAAGGTCGGCGATCGTCTTCTCGAACAGATCGCCCGCGAAGCCGTAGCCGGTGGTCTTGGGCTGGTCGTAGCCGAAGCTGAGCTCGCGCTGCTGGGCCTGGGCCGTTGCGAGTCCGCCCGCGAGCCCGACGACGAGGACTGCCGCCGAAGCGAGCAGAAGCTTGCTGAGGTTCATTTGTGAGCACTCCCTGAAGGAACGGCGCTTGCCGCTGTTAATTGTCGTTTCGGACGGTCCTCGCCCGCGTCCGATGTTGGGGCAATTCGGAAGGCGAGGCAAGCGCCCGAAGCTGCGGGCCGGCATCCCCGAGTGCGGCGCGCCGGGCGCGTCCCGCGGATCGGCGCGCACGCCTCTGGCGAGCCGGGCGCGCGCCGGCTATCTTCGGCGCGGCGCCGATCGAGAACGAAGCCATGACCCTAGCCCGGATCGAGGATCTGCTCGCCGAGCTTACGCTCGAGGAGAAGCTCGGCCAGATGACGCTCGTCTCCGCGGGCCAGGCGGTGACCGGGCCCGAGGGGCCGCTCGACCATCTGGCCGCGATCCGGGCCGGGCGGGTCGGCGCGGTCGTCAACCTGTGGGGTAGGGAGGGGGTCCGCGAGGCGCAGCGGCTGGCGCTCGAGGAGACCCGGCTCGGCATTCCGCTGCTGTTCACGTTCGACCTGATCCACGGCCACCGGACGGTTTTCCCGATCCCGCTCGCCGAGGCCGCCGCCTTCGATCCGGGCCTATGGGAAAAAACCGCGCGCGCCGCAGCCCTCGAGGGAGCGGCCGACGGGCTCTCGCTCACCTTCGCGCCGATGCTGGACGTGGCGCGCGACCCGCGCTGGGGCCGGATCGCCGAAAGCCCCGGCGAGGACCCCTGGCTCGCGTCCCGGTTTGCCGAGGCCAAGATCCGGGGTCTCCAGGGCCAGGACCTGAAATCCGGGCAAAACCTCGCGGCGACCGCCAAGCATCTGGCGGCCTATGGCGCGGTCATGGCCGGCCGCGAGTACGCCTCGGTCGAAATCTCCGAGCGCACGCTCCACGAGGTCTACCTGCCGCCGTTCAAGTGCGCGCTCGAGGCTGGCGTCGCGGCGATCATGCCGGCCTTCACCGATCTCGCCGGCGTGCCCATGACCGCCAACGCCCCGATCCTGTCCGGTCTGGTGCGCGACGACTGGGGCTTCGAGGGCGTCATGGTCAGCGACTACGGCGCGATCGCCGAGCTCCTGGTCCACGGCGTCGCCGCCGACCTCGCCGAGGCCTCGGCACTGGCCTTGCGCGCGGGCGTCGACATCGACCTGATGGGCAACGCCTATGCCCAGGGCCTGCCCACGGCCCTCGAGCGCGGCCTCGTCGAGCTGGCCGCGATCGACGCCGCGGTGCGCCGGATCCTCGAGCTGAAGGCAGCGCTCGGCCTGTTCGACGATCCCTACCGGCGGGGCGGCGGCGATGGCCTGAGCGCGGCACAGGAGGCCGCCCACCGCTCGCTCGCGCGCGCCGCCGCGCGCCGCTCGATCGTGCTGCTCACCAACCGCGACGGTGTCCTGCCGCTCGCCGACGGCCACCGCCTCGCGGTGCTGGGCCCGCTCGCGGACGCGCCGGCGGAAATGCTGGGCCCCTGGTCGATGGCCGGCCGGGCCGAGGACATGGTGTCGCTGCTCGAAGGCCTGCGCGCGGGCCTGCCCGCGAGCCGGATCGATCATGCCCGGGGCGTCGAGATCGAGGCCGATTCGCCCGCCGACCTCGCAGCCGCCCTCGAGCTCGCGCGCGCCGCCGAGGTGATCGTGCTGTGCCTGGGCGAGGCCAGGGCCATGAGCGGCGAGGCCGCGAGCCGGGCGCGCCCCGACCTGCCCGGCCGCCAGCGCGAGCTCGCCGAAGCCGTTTTCCAACTCGGCAAGCCCGTGATAGCGCTCCTGTCCTCGGGCCGCCCGCTGATGGTCCCCTGGCTGTTCGAGCGCGCGGACGCCGTGCTCGCGACCTGGTTCCTCGGCAGCGAGGCCGGCCATGCGGTGGCCGACGTGCTCGCCGGCCGCCGCAACCCGAGCGGCCGCCTGCCGGTCTCCTGGCCGGTCGACATCGGCCAGATCCCGATCTTCCACGCCCGCCGCCCGACCGGCCGCCCGGCCGATCCCGCCGTGCACTACTCGGCCAAATACCTCGACCTCCCGATCGAGCCCCGGTTCCCGTTCGGCCACGGCCTCTCCTACACCAGCTTCACGCTCGGCAACCTACCGCCGACCCGACCGAGCTCCCCCCGGACGGCGATCTCACGATCGAGCTCGAGGTCGCCAACGAGGGCCCCGTCGCCGGCGAGGAGACCCTGCTGCTGTTCGTCCACGATCCGGTCGCGGCCGTCGCCCGCCCGCTGCTCGAGCTCAAGGGTATGGCCAAGATCACGCTCGAGCCCGGCGCGTGCGGCCGCGTCGCCTTCCGGCTCGCCGCCGCCGACCTCGCCTATCTCGGCCCCGAGCTGGCCCCCCGCCTCGATGCCGGCGTCATCGAGATCCTGGTCGGCCGCGCCGCCGCCCGCGAGGACCTGCTCGCGACCACGATCCGCGTCACGGCCTGACGGCCCCGCCTCATTCGTCTCTGCCGTAGCGCACCACGCCGCCGACCTCGGCGCGCGTGAGGCCGATGTCGTTGAGCATCTCATCGCTCATGGCCATCAGCTCGCGCGTGTCGCGCCGGATGCGGGCTTCCTGCGCGACGAATTGGCTGGCCCGCGCCGCGATGGCGGCGAACCAGGCCCACAAAGACCTCGGCCGGACCGCCCTGTAGGCATGGGCCGTCCCGGTCTCGAAATCAGCTTGGTAGATGATCGGCACGCTTGCCATAGTCCTTCTCCATTGGCGTCCTGGCGACCGCCCGGTCCGGGCCGTCGCCGCGCTCGTCCTCTTGGCAATCTGGTGCCGCCTTTTTTCAGCTTCGTGTCAGGGCAGAGAGAAAATGATTGCAGCCGTAACGGAAAGCATTGGCCTGGCGCTGCCACCGCGACCGGCGCGAGGCATCCCGGCCCGGCCGCAGAACCGGCCTAGCTCTCGTGCAGCCCGCGCCGCAGCGTGTCGGTGATCGGGCGCAGCAGGTACTGCAGGAGCGTGCGCTCGCCGGTCACGATCATGACGTCGGCCGGCATGCCGGCGGTCAGCGTGATGCCGGCGGGCAGGCTCGCGCGGTCGACCGCGACCTCGGCCAGATAATAGGCTTGATGGCTGGTGGGGTCCTCGAGCCGGTCGGCGGAGACCTCGCGCACGCTGCCCATGATGCGCGGCAGGTTTCGGCTCTGATAGGCCAAGAGGTGCACCTGGGCCGCGAGGCCGGGGTGGACCTCGTCGATGTCGACCGGTGCGACGCGCGCTTCGAGCAGCAGCTCGGCCGCGGCCGGCACGAGGTCCATCAGCGCCTCGCCGGCGCCGATCACGCCGCCCGGGGTCTTGATCCTGACGTTGACGACGGTGCCGTCGACCGGCGCCACGACGACCGTGCGGGCGAGCTCGTCGGCGGCGGCGCGCAGCTTTTCCTCGAGGCCGGCGAGGCTCCTGCGCGCCTCGGCGAGGTCGCCCGCGACCTCCTCGGCCTGCGTGCTGGCGACGCTCTGGCTGCGCTGGCGCAACTCGGCGATCTCCTGGCCGGCGCGCGCGATCGCGGCGCTTTCGCTGCCGATCGTGCCATCGATCTCGGCCTGCGAGCGCTCGAGGGCGAGCAGCCGCGACTTGAGCGCCAGCCCCTTGCCCAGCATCTGGCGCACGATCGCGATCTCCTCCTCGATCAGGCCAAGCTCGCGGCCGCCGCTCGCGATCTGGACCTTAAGGCCGGCGATCTCGGCCTGCGCCTCCGTGATCCGCTCCGCCAGCACCGCCTGCTGGTCGCGAAGGGCCGCACGACGCGTGTGCAGACGATCGCTCTCGCCCGTCAGCAGTCGCGCCAGCGCCGGGTCGCCGCCGGCGGCTGCGCGCAGCTCCGCCGGAAACTGCGGCGCATCGCTCCCCTCCTGCTCGGCCAGGAGCCGCGCCTCGCTGGCCTTGAGGGCGCGCCACTCGGCGAGCAGGGCGTCGTGCTCGGCGCGCGCCCGGGTGTCGTCAAGCTGGACCAGGGGCTCGCCCGCGGCCACCCGGCTGCCGTCCTCGACCAGAATGCGGCGGACGATGCCGGCCTCGAGGTGCTGCACGGTCTTGCGGCTGCCCGCGGGCGTGACCTGCGCCGCTGCCACGGCCGCGCCCTCGAGCGGTGCGGTCGCGGCCCAGCCGCCGAAGCCCGCGAAGAAGGCGAGCGCCACCGCGGTGCCGGCGAGCAGCGGCGGACGCAGCGAGGTCCGCGGACCGGTGTCAGCAAAAGCCTCGTGCATCGGGTTTCCAAAAAGGAGCTTTGGCGCTCAAGCCGCGTGCGCGGGCCGCAGGAGCGCCTGCAGGATGGCGTCGCGGGGGCCGAAGCGGGCGAGGCGGCCGTGGTCGAGCACGAGCATCCGGTCGGCGCAGCGCAACACCTGCGGCCGATGCGTCACCATGATCGTGGTGGTGCCGGCTGCCCTCAGGCGCTCGAGGGTCGCGGTGAGCGCCGCCTCGCCCTCGGCGTCGAGATGGGCGTTGGGCTCGTCGAGCACGACCAGGCGGGGCTCGCCATGGACGGCCCGCGCGAGGCCGATCCGCTGGCGCTGGCCGCCCGAGAGCGGCGCCCCGCCGTCGGCGAGCCGGGTCTCGTAGCCCTGCGGCAGCCGCAGGATCATCTCGTGGGCGCCGGCGAGCTGGGCAGCGCGCACGACCGCGCCGCCGTCGACCGCGGCCGCCATGCGGGCGATGTTCTCGGCGACCGTGCCGGCGAACAGCATCGCCTCCTGCGGCAGGTAGCCGAGGTGGCGCCCGAGGATCGCGTCTTGATACTCAGCGAGCCGGGCGGCATCGAGGCGGACCGCTCCCTGGTCGGGCGCGATCACGCCCGCGAGCAGGCGGCAGAGCGTGCTCTTGCCGGCGCCCGAGGGGCCGACGACGGCCAGGCACTCGCCGGGCTCGAGCGCGAAGCTCAGGCCCTGCAGCAGCACCTGGCCCCCGGCCCCGCAGACAGCCGCATTCTCGACCGCGAGGCGGCCTTGGGGTGCCGGCAGGTCGAGCCGGTCCGCCGAGCCACCGGCGGCCGCCAGCAGCTCGTGCAGCCGCGCCCAGCTCTCGCGGGCGTTGACCACCGTCCGCCAGGCGCCGACCAGCTGCTCGACCGGCGCCAGCGCCCTGCTGACCAGGATCGAAGCGGCGAGCATGGCGCCGGGGGTGAGCTCTTTCTCGAGCACGAGCCAGGCACCGAGGCCCATGACGCCCGCCTGGACCGCGAGCCGGACGGCGCGGGTCAGGCCGATGACGACGCCGCCGCGCTCGACCGCGCCCTGCTGGGCGGCGAGCGAGGCGCCATGGAGCCGGCAGATCCGCGAGGCCATGGCGTCGACCATGGCCATGGCCCGCACCGCCTCGCTCTTGCGCGCGAGCGCATCGGCGAGCGCCACCGCGTCCAGCTGCGCCCGACCGGCCAGCCCGTAGGCGCGCCGGGTCAAGAGGTCGTTCAGGAGCGCGAACAGGCCGAGCGCCACGGCGCTCGCGACGGTGAACCAGCCGAGCGTCGGGTGCAGCATCCAGACGACCACCAGGGCGATCGGCAGCCAGGGCGCATCGAACAGGGCCGTCGCGGCGGGGCCTGTGAGCGTGGCGCGCAGCTGCCCCAGCTCGCGCAGACCCGCGCTGGCCATGCCGTCGTGGCGGGCGGCCGCCTCCACCAGGGGACGCGCCAGCGCCTGCTCGAAGCCCGCGGCGGCCCGGGCGAGCAGGCTCGTGCGCACCATCTCGAACAGGCCGAGCGCGATCAGCGCGACGCCCGTGATCAGGCTGAGCAGGATCAGCGTCTCGACGCTGCCGCTGCCGAGCACGCGGCCGAACAGCTGCTGGCTGTAGAGCGGCACGGCCAGCATCAAAAGGTTCAGCGCGAAGCTGAACAAAAGCGCCGCCGTGAGCCCGCGCCGCAGCCCGCCGGTCGCCGTCTGCCAGGGGCCGGCGCCGGTGCGCGAGGCGCCGCCGGTCGTTGCCATGCCACGAACTCCTTCCTCGGACGGCGTCGCCGGCAGCGGTCGCGCCCCGCGCGCTGCCTTCCGGCCATCAGGCGTCGAACATGAAGTCGGCGCGGGTGAGGTTGACGTGGTGGTCGAGCTGGATCTGCATCTCGGCGCCATGGCTGCCGTGCGTGTTGACCTCGATCACGGTATGGTTGCCCTCGAAGAAGGCGCGCACCTGCCCGGGGGCGGTGAAGCCCCTGCTGCCGATGAAGCTCAGGCTCTGGAAGCCGGGCCTGCCGGCATCACCGTCGATCCCCAGCACGAGGCGGTCGCCCTGGGCGTGGTGGAAGTCGTGGATCACGTCCCGGGTCGCGGCCGTCTTGCCGCTCTCGGTCGTGCTGAAGAACGCGAAATGGTCGGCGCCGAGGCCGCCGGTCAGCTCGTCGCGACCGAGACCGCCGAACAAAAAGTCGTTGCCGCCGTTGCCGAACAGGCTGTTGGCGCCGGCATCGCCGCGCAGATGGTCGCCCTCGATCGAACCGTTGACGTTCTCGAAGCCGCTGATCCTGTCGCCCTCGGCGTGGCCACCCGAAACCGCACCGGTCGCGAGGTCGACGGAGACCGCCGTACCGCCGTCGTAGTCGAGCGTGTCGATGCCGTCGCCGCCCTGGAGGTCGTCGGCCCCGATGCCCCCCGCGATCGAGTCGTTGCCGCCCTGGCCCTTGATGACGTCGTTGCCGTCGTTGCCGACCAGACGGTTGGCGCCGGCGTCGCCCGTCAGCGTATCGGCGTTGATCGAGCCCAGGACGTTCTCGAAGCCCGCGATCGTATCGCCGGTCGCGGCGCCGCCCGAGACCTGGCCGGTGGCGAGGTTCACCAAGACGCCCTGCGGCGATCCCTGGTAGTTGAGCAGGTCGATGCCGTCGCCGCCGTCCAGATGGTCGGCCCCGGCGCCGCCCTCGAGCGAGTCGTTGCCCGCGTCGCCGAAGATCGTGTCGTCGCCGCCCGAGCCGGCGAGCGTGTCGTTGCCGCCATTGCCATGCAGGACATTGGCGCCGTCGCTGCCGAAAATCGTATCCTGGAGGGCCGAGCCGTCGATGTTCTCGATGTTGACGTAGCGGTCGCCGAACGCCTCGCCGCCGACGCCCTCGTTGATGAAGAGCGCGACCACGACGCTGCTGGCCGACGCTGAATAGTCGGCCGTGTCGATGCCGGCGCCGCCGTCGAGCTGGTCGTTGCCGGGGCCGCCTGCGAGCAGGTCGTCGCCGTTGCCGCCGATCAGCACATCGTCGCCGCCATGGCCGATGAGCGTATCGGCGCCATCGTTGCCGCGCAGAACGTTGGCGCCATCGTCGCCGACGATGAGGTCGTTGAACGCCGAGCCGCTGACGTTCTCGATGCTGACGTAGCTGTCGCCCGAGGCGTCGCCGCCGAGACCGCGGTGGTTGAGCAGGTCGACGCTCACGCCCTGGGCCGCGCCGTCGTAGCCGGCGGTATCGGTCCCGGCGCCGCCATGCAGCGCGTCGGCGCCCTGGCCGCCGGTGAGCTCGTCGTTGCCGAGACCACCGACCAACAAGTCGTCGCCGGCACCGCCCGAGAGGCCGTTGGCGCCGCCGTCGCCCCGCAGGACGTCGCCCAGCGCCGAGCCGATGACGTTCTCGAAACCAGAGATCCTGTCGCCTTCGGCATCGCCGCCGGAGACCGCGCCGGTGGCGAGGTTCACCGCGACCGCCGCCTGGGACTCGCTATAGTCGAGCGTGTCGATGCCATCGCCGCCCTGCAGGTTGTCGGCCCCGGGGCCACCCGCGATGACGTCATCGCCTCCGAAGCCGGAGACGAGATCGTCGCCGTCGCCGCCGAACAGACGGTTGGCGCCGGCGTCGCCGCCGATCGTATCGCCTTGGACCGAGCCGATGACGTTCTCGAAGCCCGTGATCGTGTCGCCTTCGGCATCGCCGCCGGCGACGTGGTTGCCGTTGAGCAGGACGACTACGGGCAGCGGCGACGAGGCATAGGACAGCGTGTCGATGTCCCTGCCGCCGTCGAGATGGTCGGTGCCGGGGCCGCCGACGAGCAGGTCGTCGCCGTCGTCGCCAAAGACGCTGTTCTCGCCGCCGCCGCCGAACAGCACGTCGTCGCCGAGACTGCCGTGGAGGGTATTGGCGCCGTCGTCGCCACGGATCTCGTCGGCGAAGGACGACCCCTCGACGTTCTCGACCCGGCTGTAGCTGTCGCCAAAGGCGTCGCCCAGGAAGCCGGTGTTGCGGCCGAGATCGACGCCGACGCCCGTGGCCGAGAATTGGAAGGTGATCGTGTCGATGCCGTCGCCGCCATCGATCTGGTCGGCGCCAACCCCGCCTTGGAGAAAGTCGTCGCCGGTGCCGCCGACGAGCACATCGTTGCCGCCCCCGCCATTGAGCGCGTCGTCGCCGCCGTGGCCGCGCAGGACGTTGGCGCCGTCGTCGCCGATGAGCAGGTCGTTGAAGGCCGAGCCGCTGAGGTTCTCGATGTCGATCAGGTCGTCGCCGAAGGCTTCGCCGCCGCTCCCCTTGTGGTCCATCAGGGACGCTATCACGCCCCCGGCCGCGTTGTCGTAGAGGGCGGTGTCGTTGCCGGCGCCGCCGCTCAGCACGTCGGCGCCCCTGCCGCCGGTGAGCTGGTCGTCGCCGCCCAGGCCTTGCAAGAGGTCGTCGCCGTCGCTGCCGACCAGGATGTCGGCGCCGTCGGTGCCGGTCTTCTGGACCATGAGATCGCTCCGTCAGAGGGCGGCCGGAGCCTTGACCCGCGCCGCCGATGTTCAGTCCGCGACGAGGCCTGCGTCCTCGCCGCCCCCGGATGCGTCAGTCTCTGCCGTTGCGGAGCGCGTCGCCGATCCCGCCGCGCGTGAGGCCGATGTCCTTGAGCATCTGATCGCTCATGGCCATCAGCGCGCGCCTGTCGCGGCGGGCGCGGGCCTCCTCCGCAATCACGCGGGCGACCCGCGCTGCGCCGCCGGCGGCCCAGGCCCACAGCGACCACGGCCGGACGGCGGCGGCCGCGGTCTCGAAGTCGGCTTGGCGGCTGAGGGGTGCGCTGGCCATAATATTCTCCATCGATGTGGCCGGCTGTCGCCCGCCCCGGGCCGTGCCGCGCGTCTGACCGTCGGCAGCCTGCCGTCGCCTCTTTTCAGCTTCATGTCAGTGCCGCGAAAAATGATTTCATTTGTAATCGAAGCCCGGACCTCAGCTCGCCGGCAAATTTTGATGCAGGCCTTGATGAGGCGCGCGGGCCATGGACGCACGATGGGGGGACGGGGTCGCGGGGCGATTTCAGAAGGAGGGGTTCGGTTACATCTAAAATCTTGGACGCTTACGGCACGCCGTCGCCCGGCGTCCTGCTCTGGCGCGAGAGATGGCGCGCGAGGCAGAACGACATCGGCGCCGAGCGCAGCGGCTTGTTGAGCACGTCGCGAACGCCCGCGGCCTGCAGGCGCTGCGAGCCGAGGTGGCCGCTATAGCCGGTCAGGATGATCGGCAGGTCCGGGCGGATCCGGTGCAACGCGATCGCGAGCTCGCAGCCGCTCATCTCAGGCATGATTTCGTCGGTCAACACCAGATCGAAGCGATCGGGATCAGCGCGAAATGCCGCCAATGCCGCGCGGCTGTTGTCGAAGCCGACCGGCTCGTAGCCGATCGCGGCCAGCATCTCCTCGCCGAGCAGGACGAGCGGCCGTTCGTCGTCGACGAACAGGATCGTCTGGCCGCGCCCGAGCGGTGCCGGCGCCTCGCCGCGGTCATCCTCGGCCGGCGGCGCTTCGGCCTGCGGGAAGTAGGCCGCGAAGCTGCTGCCGGCCCCCGGCCGGCTGCGGACATCGATGGCGCCGCCGTGATCGGTGACGATGCCGTGAACCATCGCGAGCCCGAGGCCGGTGCCGGTGCCGACCCGCTTGGTCGTGAAGAAAGGCTCGAAGATCCGCTCGAGGGTCGCCGCGTCCATGCCGTGACCGCTGTCGGACACGGTCAGACGGACATAGCGGCCGGCGGCGAGAGCGCCGTGGGAGAGCGCCCGCTCCGCATCGAGCGCCACGAGGTCGAGGCCGACGTCGACGACGCCCTGCCCCGCCATGGCCTGGGCGGCATTGCTGCAGAGGTTCATCGCCACCTGCTGCAGCCGGCTGGGCTCGCCCAGGACGATCGCGTCCTGGTCCGGCAGGCGGAGCTGCAGGGTGACCGACGGCGGCAAGGATGCTGCCAACAGGCTGGCGGTCTCCTCGAGCAGGGGGCGCATCCGGACCGGACGCGGCCGCTGCTCGGTACGGCGGCTGAAGGCCAGGATCCGATCGACGATGTCGCGCGCCCGCTCGCCCGCCTTGCTCACCTCCTGCACGTGCCGCCATTCCGGGCTGTCGCGACGCAGCCGGCCGAGCGCCATCTCGGCATAGCCGAGCATGGCGCCCAGGATGTTGTTGAAATCATGCGCGATCCCGCCCGCCAGCGTGCCGAGCGCCTCGATGCGCCGGGAATGCCGCAGCCGCGCTTCGAGGATCTGCTTCTCGCGCTCGGCCTGCTCGCGCCCGAGCGCGCTGGCAAAGATCTCGCCGACCGTGCGCAAGAGCGCGATGTCGGCATCCGCCCAATGCTTCTCGGCCGTGACCGCATCCAGGCCCAAAAGGCCCACGCGATCGCCCGCGTGCCACAACGGAACACAGAGCCAGGAGCGGATGCCGCGCTCCTCGAGCTTCGATTTCTCATCGCTCTCCGGCAGCGCCTGAACGGCCGCAACGTCGATGCAGCCATGCCGCTCGTAGCCTGTGGGACGCCAGCTCGAACTCGATCGCGAGGGCGCCCTGCGGCCAGTCGCCGGGGACCTCGATGCCGTCGCGAAACCAGGTCTGCGGCCCGGCCGCGACGGCGTCATCGGTGCCCTGGAGGATGACGTAGACGCGATCCACGCCCACATGGCGGCCGAGCTGCGCGATCCCTTGCCGGATGCCCTGGCCCGTCCGCTCGAGCGGGGTCGCGATCAGCTGCGCCGAGATGCCGGCGATCAGATGCTCGAAATTCGAGCGCGCCCTCAAAGTCCGCGCATTGGCGCGCAGCCGCACGTAGAGGTAGCTCAGATAGATCAGCAGCAGCACTGATGCGAGGTAGAGGAGCAGGCGAAAGATCCAGGCCAGCCGCTCGGCGTGGCGATGCTCCTCGATGAAGAGATCCTGGAGCGCGCGCGCCTGCTCCGATATGGGCGTCTGGAGCAGGCGCGCAAGAATTCCGTCCACCGCCGGCAGCGTCCGCAGGATCAGGCCGCCATGGGCGCGCAAGGCGGCGATGTCGTCCTGGAGGGCAGCGGGGACGGCAAGCGCGGCGAGCTGGTCCAGCGATGCGGCGACCTCGGCCCTCTCGGCCGCATCGCTGGAGCTGCCGACGAAGCGGAACATGCGATTGGCAAGCTCGCCCACCACCATCGCGGCTGCCTCGCCGGCCGGGCGCGGGGGGGTCCCCAGCTCGTGGCTCAGATAGCCGAAGTAGGTCAGCGAGTTCTGCAGCAGCGCGTGCGCCGACTTGAAGTCTTCGAGCAGCGCCTCCTGCTCGCCGAGCTCCGCGGCAATGCTGTCCATGAGCGGGCCCGACGCGCCGCGCGCCGCGCCCGCGCCGCGGAGTTCGGCCGCCACACCGCGCAGCCGCGTGACGGTCGCGACCAGGGGATCGTAGTTGCGCAGCAGTCCCTGGCTCGCGCGCAGCACATCGCGCTGCAGCGCGGCCTGGCTGAGCGTCAGCGTATCGATCGCCCGCAGGCGCCGCTCGTACTGGGCGGCATCCGGCGTCGAGCCGCGCAAAAGCAGATAGCTCAGCACCAGCAGCAGGCCGAGGACGACCAGCGCCATTCTGCCGGTCACGTCGCTCACGGCTGCGCCGCCGCCCGATCGCTCAGCGGGCGACCGCGATACTCGCCGGTCAGCGTGCGCAGGAAGCGGACGATGAGATCGATCTCCTGCGGAGCGAGCACCCTGCCGAGCTGGCTCCTTGCCATTTCCGCCACGGCCTCTTCGAGGGTCGCGGCGCTGCCGTCGTGGAAATAGGGCGCCGTGACGGCGACGTTGCGCAGGCTCGGCACCCGGAACACGAAGCGATCCTTCGGGTCGCCGGTGAGCGTGAAGCGGCCGAGATCGGCAGCGGTGACCTCGCGGTCCGCGAAGGGGTCATGAAAGATGCCGAAGCGCTGGAACAGATTGCCGCCGACGTTCACGCCCTGATGACAGGCGATGCAGCCGTAGGATTCGAACAGCTCGTAGCCGCTCTCCTCCTGCGGGCTGATCGCGTCGCGTTCGCCGCGCAGCCAGCGGTCGAAGGGCGCCCCAGGCGTGATCAGGGAACGCTCGAAGGTGGCGAGGGCATCGAGGACCTGCGGTCGCGCCGGCGGTCCGCCGTAGGTCGCCTGAAAGGCCTCGTCGTAGGCGTGATCGACGCGCAGCCTGGCGATCAGCTCGTCCCAGCTCGCGGCCATGTGGCGCGGGTCGAGCAACACCGCCTCGGCCTGCGCCTCGAGGGTGCGGAAATTGCCGCGCCAGTTGAGCCGGAAGCTCAAGGCGGCATTGAAGACCGTCGGCACGTTGAAACCGAGCGGTTGGCCATAGGCGGCGAACGACCGCGACCGACCATCCTCGCCGCCCCGGTCGAGCCGGTGGCAGGAGGTGCAGGCGAGGCTGCCGTCACGCGACAGTCGGACGTCGCGAAACAGCCGCTCGCCGAGCCGCACCTTGGCCGGCTCGAGGTCGACCGCGGTCGGGACCGGCGCGATCGGCTCGTCGGCGGCAGCCGGAGCGGGCTCGTCGGCGGCGGCCGGTGGCACCGCGCCGGCAAGCGTCAGGACGCAGAGCAGGACGCCGAGCCGTTTCGCGAGGCCGGCCATCGCGCCCCGAGCCTCAGAAGGCCTCGACCGGCGCGGAAAAGACGTAGCCCGCACCCCGCTCCGTCCTGATCAGCGCGGGGGCGCTGGGATCGGCCTCGAGCTTGCGGCGCAGACGGAGGATCTGCACGTCGACGCTGCGATCGTAGACGTCGTCGTGGACCCGGGTGGCGGCGAGCAGTTGCTCGCGGGTCAGGACCCGCTGCGGCGCTCTGACGAAGGCGGTCAGCAGGCTGAACTCGCCGCTGGTGAGCGCGACCGGAGCTCCGGCCGGCGAGACCAGCCGCCGCAGGCGCAGGTTCAGCTCCCAGCCGGCGAAGCGGTACTTGGTCGTTTTGCTGTCGGCCGGGCGCGGCGCGCGGTCCACCTGCGCCCGCCGCAGGACCGCGCGCACCCGCGCCAGCAGCTCGCGCAGGTTGAAAGGCTTGGTCAGGTAGTCGTCGGCGCCGAGCTCGAGGCCAACGATGCGGTCGACCTCGTCGCGCCGGTGGCCCGTGATGATGATGATCGGCAGGTTGGAGCGCATCCTCACGTCGCTGACCAGCCGCAGCCCGTCTTCGCCCGCGAGCTTCAGATCGAGGACCATGAGGTCGACGACGTTCTCGGCGATGACGCGGGCCATCTCTTCGCCGCTCGCGGCCGTGCTGACCCGAAAGCCGTGGCCGCTCAGATAGCCTGCAATGAGGTCGCGCATCGCGGGATCGTCATCGACCGCGAGGATGTGCCTGTCCGCCATCGGAGTTCTCTGAACGAAGCCTGATGCAGAGATCGAGGGTCCGCCCTGCTCCACCAGGCGGACGCGCGCGCCATCTAAGAGAAGCGCGCAACGCGCGGATTTCAAGGGGCGGGCGGTTCGACCCCGGCGTCCGATGACAGGAGCTCCCGGAGCACCGCCGCCGCGGCTTCGATGTCGTCGCGCAAGGCCGCGCGCGCCGCCTGGCCGTCGCCCCGCGCCAGCGCCGCGCGCATCTCCTGGTGGCATCGGTTGGCCGTGCGCCAGTTGCCGTGGGCGTGCAGGAGGTCGAAGTAGGGGCTGATCTGCAGCCAGAGCGACTCGATGATGGCGAGCAGCGTGTCCGAGCCCGCGGCCCGATAGACCGTGAAGTGGAAGTCCCGATTGGCCGGCACGAAGCGCTTGCGGTCCTTGGCGGTTGCCGCCTTTGCCATCTGCGCGATCAGCCGGTCGAGCCGCTCGATGTCGCCGGCGCCGACGTTGGGGGCCGCCCATTCGGCTGCCAGCCCCTCGACCTCGAGCCGCACCCGGCGCAAATCCCTCAGGCGCTGGAGGGTCAAGGGGGCGATGCCGACCGAACGGCCGGCGATCACGGTCAGCGCCTTCTCGGCGGTCAGCCGGTGCAGCGCCTCGCGCACCGGCATCGCGCTGACGCCGAAGGCGTCGGCCAGGCTCTGGATCGTCACGCTCTGGCCGGGCTCGATCTCGCCATCGAGAATCAGCTCCCTGATCTGCCGGTAGATCTGGTCGAGGACCGTCTCCTTGGCGACCGGCCGCACCGGCAGGCTGCGCTTTTGCATCAGGGTTGCCATGGCCGGGTCGCTGCCAAAGAACTCCTCGCGGGCGGACGCGCGCCGACGGCAACGAGGTTGCCTGACTGGTCGATCTGTGATCTATGATCAAAACGACCGCATGGTCAATCGCCACGCCCGGAGCAACCGGGCGGCCGCCATTTCCGGGGCGGCGGCGAGCTCTGAGCAGGGAGGCCACCACAAATGCGAATCCACAGCTGGCTGACGGCGTCGGTCGCTCTGGCGGTGCTTGCCGGTGCGGCGACCCAGGTCGATGCCCAGGACAAGAAGTACAAGATTTTTCTGTCGATGAGCTACATCGGCAACGACTGGCAGGCCGAAGCCGCCAACATGGTCAAGGCGATGGCGGCGCACGCCGATTTCCAGGACAAGGTCGACCTCCAGATCCAGGTCGCCGGCCCCAACGCGCAACGCCAGATCCAGCAGATCAACTCGATGGTCCAGGCCGGTGCGGATGCGATCGTGACCTTCCCGATTTCGCCGACCGCGCTCAACAACGTCGTCAAGAACGCCTGCAATCAGAAGGTGGTCGTGTTCGCCTACGACGCCGAGATCACCGAGCCCTGCGCCTACAACACCCACATCGACCAGGAGGAAGCCGGCCGGGTGACCGCCGAGTGGCTGGTCAAGAGGCTGGGCGGCAAGGGGGACATCGTGGTGATCACCGGCGTGCCGGGCACCTCGGTCGACACGCTGCGGACCAAGGCCGCCAAGGAGGTGTTCGCCAAGAACCCCGACATCAAGATCGTGGCCGAGGCGGTCGGCATGTGGAGCCAGGCGGTCGCCCGCACCGAGCTCTCGAAGATCCTGGCGACCCGCTCCTGGGACGACATCAGCGGGCTGTGGATGCAGGTCGGCTGCTATACCGCCAACGCCATGCAGCTCGAGTCCGGCAAGAAGCCCGAGCAGCTGCTGCCCTGCGCGGGCGAAGGGGCCAACGGTGGCCGGATCCAGATGCTGCCGCAGGGCACCGAGGTCGAGGGCGCGGACTGCCCCTACTGCCCGCTCGGCGCGCCGCGCATCTCCTACGCCTCGCCGCCCTATTCCGGTGGCCTCGCGCTCAAGCTCGCCGTCGACATCCTGGACGGCAAGAGCGTGCCCAAGACGACCATCCTGCCGCTGCCGATCGTGACCAACGACACGATCAAGCTCTGCGCGGAGGGCACCTGGGACGAGATGAAGGCCGGTTGCAACGCGTTCCAGCCGTCGATCGTGCCGAACCCGGGGTGGTTCGCCTCGATCTTCTCCGAGCAGACGCCGGAGATCGGCTTGCAAGGGGCCCTGGTCGGCCAGCCCGAGGTCAAGTGATCCAGCCGGCCCCGGGGCGGCCGGTCGCAGGCGCCGGTCGCCCCCCTTGTACGGATCCCTTCAGGTAGGACCCGCAGCGCTGGACGGAACTGCCGCCATCTCGGTCGAGGGCATTCGCAAGGCGTTCGGGGCAACGGTCGCCGCGGACGACGTGTCATTCGCCGTCTTCGAGGGCCGGATCCATGCCTTGCTCGGCGAGAACGGCGCCGGCAAGTCGACGATCGTCAAGCTGCTCGCGGGTCTGATCCAGCCGGATGCCGGCGAGATCCGGATCTTCGGCCAGCCGGTGCGGCTCGCAAGCCCGCGCGCCTCGCACCGGCTCGGCATCCAGACCGCCTTTCAGGAGATGACGCTGGTCGGGGATCTGACCGTCCTCGACAACATGCTCTTGCCCTACGCGCCGGTCAATCGCCTGGGCCTGATCCGGCGGCGGCGGGCGGAGGCGGGCGTCCGCGAGCACTTCGCAGCCCTCGAGCTCGACGTCGATCTGTACGACGAGGTGCGCGACCTCGACCTCGCCCTGCAGCAACGGATCGAGATCGCGCGCGCGGTCTTCCGCAAGCCGCGCATCCTCCTGCTCGACGAGCCGACCTCAAGCCTGTCGGGCCGCGACATCGACTGGCTGGGCGCGATCATGAGCGGGCTCAAGAGCGACGGCGTCACCATCGTCTTCATCTCGCACCGCCTGCCCGAGGTCCGCCGCTTCTGCGATCACCTGACCGTCCTGCGCAACGGCCGCGACATCGCGACCAAAAGCGTCGCCGAGGTTGACGACGACGAGGTGATCCGGATGATCATCGGCCGCTCGCTCGCGCAGACTTTCCCGCCGCGGCCGGCGGATGCAGGCCCGGGACCGGCCGTGCTGAGCGCGACGAACTTGGCCGCCGGCCGCCTCAAGGAGGCGAGCTTCACCTTGCATCAAGGCGAGATCCTGGGCGTCGCCGGGTTGCAGGGCATGGGCGAGCTCGAGCTGTTCCTTGCCTGCTTTGGCATGGTCGAGCTCGATCAGGGCCAGCTCGCGGTCGATGGCAAGCCCGTCAGCATCGTGACGCCGAAGGACGCCGTGCGGGCCGAGATCGGCATCAGCCTCGTGCCCGAGGACCGCAAGAGCGAGGCTTTGTTCCTCAAGCTCAGCGGCCGCCACAACGCGTCCTTGCCGGTCATCGAGCGCTTCACGCGCGCGGGCCTGGTCGACGGGCCGGCCGAAAGCCGGGCGGTCGCCCGCGTGTTCGATCTGGTCCAGGTCGATCAACGCGCGCTCTGGACCCGCGTCGGCGCGTTCTCCGGCGGCAATCAGCAGAAGATCGCGATCGCCAAGTGGCTGCTGGCCGAGAGCCGGATCCTGTTGCTGTTCGATCCGACGCGCGGCATCGACGTCGGCACCAAGCACGAGTTCTACGTCCTGATGCGACGCTACGCGGCCGCCGGCGGCGCGATCCTCTTCTACTCGACCGAGATCCCGGAGCTCGTGAACCTCGCCGACCGCGTGCTGATCATGTACGGCGGCCGCGCCGTTCAGGAGATCGAGGCGCAGGCCCTCAGTGAAGAGGCGATCATGCGCGCGACGCTGGGCGGCGGCGGCTCGGTCCTGGAGCACGCCTCATGATGGCGGCCTCCGGGATCGCCCGCCCGGCGCAGGGGCCCGTACGGCGCCTGCGCCTCGGCCGCCATCGCGGCCTCCTGATCGCGATCCTCGTCTTCGCCCTCCTGTTCTTGATCGTCGACTGGATCAGCCCCGGGCCGGTCTCCTATTTCGAGATCAGCTTCCTCTCGAGCGGCGGTGCGACGCTCGCGATCGCGGCCATGGGCGAGACGCTCGTGATCCTCTCCGGCGGCTTCGACCTCTCGGCCGGTGCGGTCATCTCGCTGGTCAACATCGTGCTCGCCTCGAACATGCAGGACGCCCCGGCCTCGATCCTTTGGTGGTGCGCGGCCGGCGTCGGCATCGGCGCCGCGACCGGCGCCTTCAACGGCTTCTTCGTCGCCTTTTTGCGCCTACAGCCGATCGTGGTCACGCTGTCGACGATGTTCATCGTGCAGGGGCTGACGCTCCTGGTGCTCGACAAGCCCGGCGGGCTCATCCCCGCCAGCCTTACGACCCTTTTGACCGGCGATGCGATCGAGGGCCTGCTGCCGATGCCGCTGGTGCTGCTCGCAGCCCTGCTGCTGCTCTGGCTGCTGGTCAAGAACTCGCGTCTCGGCGTTGCCATCTACGCGGTCGGCGGCGATCCCGAGGCCGCCGCCGGCGCCGGTGTCCGCCAGGCCCTCGTGCTGTTCGCCGTCTACGTCATGGCAGGCGCCTTCTATGGGCTGGCCGGCGTGTTCGTCAGCGCCCAGACCGGCAGCGGCGACCCCCTGATCGGCAATCCCATGCTGCTCCAGATCTTCGCCGCCGTCGTGGTCGGCGGGACGCGCCTCGGCGGCGGCCGCGGCGGCCTCGCGGGCTCGGTGTTCGGCGCCTACATCTTGATGATCGTCGTCAATATCCTGCTCGTCCTCAACGTCTCGGCCTATTACAGCACGGTCGCCGAGGGCACGATCTTGATCCTGGCGGTGCTCGCCGCCTCGCTGAGCCGTGATTCCAACCTGGTCCACTACCTGCGCGAAGGCTGGACGCGGCTCAAGGCGTGGCGCGCCGGGACCCTTCCCGGCCAGCGCTCCCTCGCGGCACGCCATCTGCGCCTCGAGGGCGGCGTGCCCGCGGCGGCCGGCGAGCAGGCCGCAGCACCACCCTTTTGGATCCGCCACCGCGAGGCGCTGGCCTACGCGCTGCCGGCCTACGTCTGCTTTCTCGCGGTCGTCCTGATCACGCAGCTGGTCGCCGGTCACGCCGTCTTCAGCGGCAAGTACTACAATGCCATCATCGTGCTCGCCTCCTTCATGGCGATCCTGGCGCTGGGGCAGGGCACGGTGATCCTGACCGGCGGGCTCGATCTGTCGCTGCCCTGGACGATCGGCCTTTGCGGCATCCTTCTGACCGGCATGGTCAAGGGCTCGGATGGGGCGCTGCTCTACGCGCTGCCGCTGGTGCTCGCGACCGGCGCGCTGATCGGGCTCGTCAACGGCATCGGCGTCGTCTTCCTCGGCCTCTCCCCGATCGTCATGACGCTCGCGGCCAACGGCATCCTGCAGGGCCTGGCGCTGGTCTACAGCGGCGGCACGCCCGCGGGCTTCGCCTCGCCGGGGCTGCGCTGGTTCATGACCGGCGGCCTGCTCGGCGTGACCCCGGTCGTCTGGATGATGGTGCTGTTCGTGCCGGCGGCCGTCCTCCTGCTCCAGCGCACCCCCTTCGGCCGCCGCGTCTACGGCATCGGCAACGGCCTGCGGGCGGCCCGCCTCTCGGGCATCGAGGTCGGCAAGACGCTGCTCGCGGTCTACGCGCTCTCGGGCTTCTGCGCCGCTCTGGTCGGCGTCCTGCTGGCGGGCTTCTCCGGCCAGGCGAGCCTCGGCATGGGCGACGAGTATCTGCTGCCCTCGATCGCGGTCGTGGTCGTGGGCGGCGCGCTGATCACGGGCGGGCGGGGCCACTATCTCGGCATTCTCGGCGGCGTGCTCTTGCTGACCGCCTTGCAGACCCTGCTCGCGGGCACGACGCTGCCCTATGCGACCCGCGCGATCCTGTTCGGCCTGGTCGTGCTCGGGGCCGTGATCGCGCTCCGCGAGCGGACCAACTGAGGCGCGGAGGAGACCCAGAGATGACAGCGAGCGAGCCGCTCATCGCCGGCATCAAGCCGGGCCTTCGGGTGTTCGTCAGCGCCGGCGCCGCCGGCATCGGCCGCGTGATCGCGGACACCTTCATCGCGCACGGCGCGCGGGTCATGGTCTGCGACGTCGATGACGGTGCGCTCGACGATTACCGCAAGACGCATCCGGCCCACCCGACGACGCGCGCCGACGTCGGCGTGCAGGCCGAGGTCGATGCCGCCTTCGAGGCCTTGCGCCGGGAGTTGGGCGGGCTCGACCTGCTGGTCAACAATGCCGGCATCGCGGGGCCGACCGCAGCCGTCGAGCAGATCGACCCGGACGCCTGGCGGCGCACCGTCGACATCAATCTCTCGGGTCAGTTCTACTGCCAGCGCCGGGCCGTGCCGCTGCTGAAGCAGGCCGAGGAGGGTGCGATCATCAACATCGCCTCGGTCGCCGGCCGGCTCGGCTACGCCTATCGCCTGCCCTACGCCGCCACCAAATGGGCGATCGTCGGCATGACGGAGAGCCTGTCGCTCGAGCTAGGGCCCTCCGGCATCCGGGTCAACGCGATTTTGCCGGGCATCGTCGAGGGCCCGCGCATGGACCGCGTGATCGAGGCGCGCGCGGCCGAGGTCGGCATCGCCTTCGACGCCATGAAGGAGCGCTATCTCGAGAAGACGGCACTCGGCCGCATGGTCACGCCGCAGGACGTCGCCAACATGGCGCTGTTCCTCTGCTCGCCGCTTGGCCGCAACATCTCGGGCCAGGCACTCAGCGTCTGCGGCCACGTGATCGCGCTCTAGGAAGGCAGTCGGGAGAAGAGCATGGCCAAGGCCCAAAAGGCGATCATCACCTGCGCCGTCACCGGCGCGATCCACACCCCCTCGATGTCGCCGCACCTGCCGGTCACGGCCGAAGAGATCGCCGACGCCGCGGTCGGCGCCGCCGAGGCTGGGGCTGCGATCGTCCATGTCCATGCCCGCAACCCGGACGACGGGCGGCCCGACCAGCGTCCCGAGGCCTTCGCGCCGATCCTGCGCTCGGTCAAGCAGCGCTCGGAGTGCGTCCTCAACATCACGACCGGGGGTGCGCCCTGGATGCGGGTCGAGGAGCGCGTGCTGCCGGCCGCGACCTTCAAGCCCGAGCTTGCCTCGCTCAACATGGGCTCGATGAACTTCGGCCTGTTCCCGATGCTGAACCGCTTCCAGGAGTTCAAGCACGACTGGGAGCGCCAGCACCTCGAGAACAGCCGCGATCTGATCTTCCGCAACACCTACCAGGACATCGAATACGTGCTCGGCACCTGTGCTGAGAACGGCACCCGCTTCGAGTTCGAGTGCTACGACATCGGCCACCTCTATAATCTCGCCTACTTCCTCGAGCGCGGGCTGGTGCAGCCGCCCCTGTTCGTGCAGAGCGTGTTCGGCATCCTGGGCGGCATCGGTCCGCATCCCGACGACGTCCAGCACATGAAGCGGACCGCCGACCGGCTGTTCGGCGACGCCTACCGCTGGTCGGTGCTCGGCGCCGGCCGCAACCAGATGCCGATCGCCGCGATCGCGGCCGCGATGGGCGGCAACGTCCGGGTCGGGCTCGAGGACAGCCTGTGGCTCGGGCCCGGCCGGCTCGCCGAGAGCAGTGCGGCCCAGGTCCGCCAGGTCCGCCAGATCCTCGAAGGCCTCGGGATCGAGATCGCGTCTGCGGCCGACGCCCGCGCGATCCTGGCGCTCAAGGGCGGCGACCGCGTGGACTTCTGAGAAGATGCTGAGGATCGAGCTGCTGATCGATGCCGGCAATGAGCTGGGCGAAGGCCCGCTCTGGGACGTCCTGGAGCAGCGCCTCTACTGGATCGACAGCTACGGCAAGGTCGTCTGCCGCTGCGATGCGGGGGGCAAGGAGCAAAAGAGCTGGCCCGTTCCCGACCACATCGGCTCGATGTGCCTGCGCGAGCGTGGCGGGGCCGTGGTTGCGCTGCGCAGCGGCTTTCACTTCCTCGACCTTGCGAGCGGCGAGGTGACCTCGATCGGCGATCCGGAAGCGGACCGCCTGCGCACCCGCCTCAACGACGGCAAGGTCGACCGCCAGGGCCGCTTCCTAGCCGGCGCCATGGACTATGAGGAGCGGGATGGGATCTGCGGGCTCTACCGCCTCGATCCCGACCTCTCCATCACCCGGCTCGACGATGGCATCATCGTGAGCAACGGCCCCTGCTGGAGCCCGGACGGCCGCACGCTCTACTTCGCCGACAGCTTCAGGCGCGTCATCTACGCCTACGATTACCTGCCGGCCGACGGCACGGTCGGGGGCCGGCGCATCTTCGCCCACTTCGAGGCGCTGCGCGGCTTTCCCGACGGCGCCACGGTCGACGAGGAGGGCTGCGTCTGGAGCGCCGAGGTGTTCAGCGGGCGCCTGATCCGCTTCGCCCCCGACGGCGACATCGACCGGATCATCGGCATGCCGGTCGAGAGCACGACCAGCGTGATGTTCGGCGGCGCCGATCTCGACATCCTCTATGTCACCTCGATGCGCCGGCCGATCCGGGGGGTGCGGCCGCGCGAGCGCGAGGCGGGCGGCCTGTTCGCGGTCCATGGGCTCGGCGTGCGCGGCCTGCCGGAGCCGCGCTTCAAAGGTTGAATTGATCGGGAGGATTGGCTATGCGGATCGAGGTTCTGGTCGACGTCAAGACCACGCTCGGCGAGGGGCCCCTTTGGGATGTCGACGAGCAGCGCCTTTATTGGATCGACAGCTTCGATGGCCGGGTCTTTCGCTGCACCGCGGACGGCCGCGAGATCCGCTCCTGGGATGTGCCGCAGAAGATCGGCTCGATGGCGCTGCGCCGGCAGGGTGGGGCCGTCCTCTCCTTGCAGCAGGGCTTCCATTTCCTCGATTTCCGGACCGGCGAGGTCGAGCTGATCGTCGATCCCGAGCCGGACCGGCCCAACAACCGCATCAACGATGGCAAGGTCGACCGGCGCGGGCGCTTCGTCGCGGGCTCCATGGACACCATGGAGGAGGGGCCGAACGGGGCCCTCTACCGGCTCGACCCGGACCTCAAGCTGCACCTGCTGGAAGGCGGCATCATCGTCAGCAACGGCCCCTGCTGGAGCCCGGACGGCGGCACCTTCTACTTCACCGACACCTGGTCGGGCGAGATCTCGGCCTACGATTACGACCTCGACAAGGGCCGCATCTCGAACAAGCGGACCTTCGCGCGGATGACCGAGGAGGGAGGCGCCTTCGATGGCGCCACGGTCGATGCCGAGGGCTGCTTGTGGAGCGCCTTCGTCTACGCCGGCAAGGTCGTGCGCTATGCGCCCGACGGGCGCGTCGATCGCACGATCGAGATGCCGGTCAAGAAGGTGACCAGCTGCATGTTCGGCGGGCCGGACCTCGATGTCCTCTACATCACCTCGATGGCCAAGCCGCCGCTGCCGCGCTTCCCGGGCGACCCGGTGCTGCGGGGCTCGCTGTTCGCGATCACGGGCCTCGGCACCCGCGGCGTCCCCGAGCCGCGCTTTGCCGGCTAGCTCGCGCGCGCCGGTCAGCCGAAGCGCATGACCAGCAGCATCCAGACGATCGAGATCGCGAGCGCGAACCAGAGCGACAGATCGCTGAGCCCGACCCATGCGAGATGGATGTAGGCGCTGCCCAAAAGGCCGATGAACAGGCGGTCGCCCGGCGTGGTCACGATCGGCAGCAGGCCCTGGCGCTCGCCCGAGGGCGCGTAGAGCTGCCAGACCGTCATGGCGCCGAGCAGCAGGGCGATCGTGGCGAAGAACGCGGCGGTGGGCCAGGTCCAGGCCATCCAGGTGAGGTCCATCGCAGGTCCTTCTGCCGGTGCTCGACGTTGGCCTAGACGCGGCCGAGGGCGAAGCCCTTGGCGATGTAGTCGCGCACGAAGTAGATGACGACGGCGCCCGGGATCAGCGTCAGCGAACCGGCGGCGGCCAGGAGCCCGAGCTGATAGCCCGACGTGCTGGCCGTCTTGGTCATCACGGCCGCGATCGGCTTGGCCGCGACCGAGGTCAGCGTCTTGGCCAGCAGGAGCTCGACCCACGAGAACATGAAGCAGAAGAAGCAGGCGACGCCAATCCCGGCGGCGATCGTCGGCATGAAGATCCTGATGAAGAAACGCCAGAACGAATAGCCGTCGACATAGGCGGTCTCGTCGAGCTCCTTCGGCACCCCCGACATGAAGCCTTCGAGGATCCAGACCGCCAGCGGCACGTTGAACAGCGTGTGGGCGAGCGCCACGGCCCAGGGCGTGTCGAACAGGCCGACCGCCGAATAGAGCTGGTAGAAAGGCAGCGCGAACACCGCCGGCGGCGCCATGCGGTTGGTCAGCAGCCAGAAGAACAGGTGCTTGTCGCCGAGGAAACGGTAGCGCGAGAAGGCATAGGCCGCCGGCAAAGCGGCCGCCACCGACAGCACCGTGTTGATCACGGCGTATTCGAGGGAGGCGATGTAGCCGTTGTACCAGGACGGGTCGGTGAAGATGACCCGGTAGCTCGCGAGGGTGAAACTGCGCGGCCACAGCGTAAAGCTGCCGAGGATCTCGTTCGTGGTCTTGAACGACATGTTCAGCAGCCAATAGATCGGCAGCATCAAAAAGACGATGTAGACGATCGGGATCAGAGAACGGGCGCGCATCGTCACCTCGCCTCGTTGCGCATCATCAGCGTGTAGAAGATCCAGCTCAGGAGCAGCGTGATCAAAAAGTAGATCAGGGACATGGCGGCCGCCGGACCGAGGTCGAACTGGCCGAGCGCCGTCTTGACGAGGTCGATCGAGAGGAAAGTCGTCGAGCTGCCGGGTCCGCCGCCGGTCACCACCACGACTTCCGTGTAGATCATGAACGAGTCCATGAAGCGCAGCAGAATCGCGATGGTCAGCACGTATTTCAGCTTGGGCAGCTGGATATAGCGGAAGACCGCCCACGGCCGCGCCGCGTCGATCTTGGCGGCCTGGTAGTAGGCATCGGGGATCGAGACCAGCCCGGCGTAGCACAAAAGCGCCACCAGCGACGTCCAGTGCCAGACGTCCATGAGCACGATCGTGAACCAGGCGGCGAGCGGCTCGCGCGTGTAGTTGAAGTCGATGCCGAGCGCCCGGATCGAGCGGCCGAGAAGGCCGATCTCGGGCAGCGCCATGATGTTCCACATCGCGCCGACGACGTTCCAGGGAATCAGCAGAGGCAAAGCCATCAGCACGAGGCACACCGACACCCAAGGCCCCTTGCGCGGCATGGCGAGCGCGATCACCAGCCCGAGCGGTATCTCGATCACGAGCACGATCGCGGTGAACAGGAGCTGGCGCAAGAGCGCCCCGTGGAAGCGCTCCGAATGCAGCATTTCCTCGAACCAGCGCATCCCCGACCAGAAGAACTCGTTGGCGCCGAAGGATTCCTGCACCGAATAGTTGACGACCGTCATCAGCGGGATGATCGCGTTGAAACCGACCAGCAAGACGACCGGCAGGACGAACAGCCAGCCCTTGTTGGAGACGGTCTTCTTCATGGCCGCCTCACTTGACGATCCAGCCGTCGGCGTAGACCTGGGTGTGATCGGGGCGGAAGCGGAGATGCGCGGCGCCTTGCGGGACCGGCTGATTTTCCGGCACCAGCAGCCGGATCACGCAGCCGGCGTGGCGGGTCTCGACGATGCGCTGGCGCCCGGCGTCGAGCACCTTCACGACCTCGACCGGAATCCCGCTCGCGGCGAAGGCCACGAACTCCGGCCTGACGCCGATCTCGAGGCTCGCGCCGTTGCCGCGCCACAGGCCGGCGTTCGCCGCCTCGACCTCGGCGCCGCCGAACAGCGCCCGGCCGCCCGTGATCTCGCACGGCAGGATGTTCATGCCCGGCGAGCCGATGAAGTGGCCGACGAACGTGTGCTGCGGCCGCTCGAACAGCTCGACCGGCGTCCCGATCTGCACGATCTCGCCGTCCTTCATCACCACGACCTGGTCGGCGAACGTCAGCGCCTCGGTCTGGTCGTGGGTGACGTAGATCATGGTGCGGCGTATGCGGTGGTGGAGCTCCTTGAGCTTCGAGCGCAGCTCCCATTTGAGATGCGGGTCGATCACCGTCAGCGGCTCGTCGAACATGATCACGTTGACGTCCGAGCGCACGAGCCCGCGACCGAGCGAAATCTTCTGCTTGCCGTCGGCCGAAAGCCCCGCCGCCCGCTTGCCCAGCATGCCTTCGAGCTCGAGCATGCCCGCGATCTCCCGCACCCGCCGCGCGACGTCGGCCTCGCCGATGCCACGGTTGCGGAGCGGGAAGGCGAGATTGTTGTAGACCGTCATCGTGTCGTAGATCACCGGAAACTGGAACACCTGCGCGATGTTGCGCGCCTCGGGCGTCGCGTCGGTGATATCCAGGCCGTCGAACAGGATCGTACCTTCAGTCGGCCTCAGCAGGCCCGAGGTGAGGTTGAGCAGGGTCGTCTTGCCGCAGCCCGACGGCCCGAGGAGCGCATAGGCGCCGCCATCGGCAAGGTCGAGCGTCAAGCGCTTGAGCGCCCAGTCCGCCGCCTCTTTCGGGTCGGCAACATAGCTGTGGCGGACGCCGTCCAGCCGGATGCTCGCCATCACGGACCCCCGGCGACGAGGCGGCCGGCGTCATCGAAGAAGAAGCTCTTGTCGACGTCGACGTGGAGCCGCGCCAGCGAGCCGACCTCGAACGGATGGATGCCGGGCGACTGCGACACCCAGGTGCGGCCGTTGAGGTCGAAGTGGATGACGCTCTCCGAGCCGCTGAGCTCCGCGACCAGGACCCGGCCCTCGACGGCGGCACCGTCGCCCTCGCTCTGGGCCAGGATGTGATGCGGCCGGATGCCGATCGTGTACTCGCCATCCGCGATCGCCGCGGCGGCGCGGCCGGCGGGCAGCCTGATCGTGCCGCCGATCAGGATCTCGCTGCCGCGCTTGGTCACCGGCGCGGTGTTGATCGGCGGATCCGAGAACACCTTCGCCGTCGTGAGGTCGCGCGGCCTGCGATAGAGCTCCCCGGTCGGGCCGAACTGGGTGACGCGGCCCTCGAACAGGGTCGCGGTGTTGCCGCCGAACAGGAGCGCCTCGGTCGGCTCGGTCGCCGCATAGACGACGATGCGGTCGCGGCCGGCGAACAGCCTCGGCAACTCCTCGCGCAGGTCCTCGCGCAACTTGTAATCGAGATTGGCCAGCGGCTCATCGAGCAGGATCAGGTCCGAATCCTTGACCAGCGCCCGGGCGATCGCAGTGCGCTGCTGCTGGCCGCCCGAGAGCTCGCTCGGCAGGCGCTTGAGCATCGGCGTCAGGCGCAGGAGCTCGGCCGTCTCCTGGACGCGCGTCTCGACCTCCCGCTTCGGCAGTCCGGCGACCCGCAGCGGCGATGCGATGTTCTCGAACACGGTCATGTTCGGGTAGTTGATGAACTGCTGGTAGACCATGGCCACGTTGCGTTTCTGCACGGGCACGCCGACCACGTTCCTGCCGTCGAACAGAAGCTCGCCCGACGTCGGCCGCTCCAGTCCGGCCATCAGCTGCATCAGCGTCGTCTTGCCCGAGAGCGTCGGACCCAACAGCGTATTGAAGGAGCCCTTTTCCAGGATGAGGTCGGTCTCGTGAATGTGCACGTCGGCGCCGACGCGCTTGGTCACTTTTCTCAGTTCCAAAGACATGGCGCCGCCGCGGGTTCTTGCTCTCTAGCTTTTTTGTCAGAGACCAGACTGGTCATGAAACTCTCCCGGAGCGTGGCCTTGGCCCGCTCCGGGAGATACTCACCCTACTGCCGCACTGTCTACTGGTGCTCGGTCCAGCGCTTGATCAGCTCGTCGTAGGCGATCGTCTCGCCCTGCGGCTTCTCGTTGGCGAGCTTGGCCCAGGGGGCGTGCTCGGTGCTGAGCCACTTCGAGGGATCGCTCTCCGGATTCAGGCGCGGGCCGCAGCCGTGATAGACGTTGCTCTTCTCGTCCACCGCCTGCATGCGGGCCATGACCTGGTCCATCTGCTCGGCCAGGCGGTCGAGCGCCTGCTGCGGCGTGAAGGTGCCGGAGTTGACGTCGCCGATGTTCTCCCAGAAGAGCTGGGCGAGCTTCGGATAGTCGGGCACGTTGACGCCGGTCGGCGTCCAGGCGACGCGGTCCGGCGAACGATAGAACTCGATCAGACCGCCGAGCTTGGGCGCGCGCTCGGTGAACGACTTGTCGCGAACCGTGCTGTCGCGGATGAAGGTCAGACCGACCTGGCTCTTCTTGACGTCGACCGTCTTGGAGACGACGAACTGGGCGTAGAGCCAGGCGGCCTTGCGGCGATCGACCGGGGTGGAGTTGAACAGGGTCCACGAGCCGGCGTCCTGATAGCCGCGCTGCGCACCCTCCTTCCAGTAGGGACCGTGCGGCGACGGCGCCATCCGCCAGAGCGGCACGCCGTCGTCGTCGACGGTATTGTTGCCGGCGCTCTTGGGCGCCACCATGTTGGCCGTGAACGCCGAGTACCAGAAGATCTGCTGGGCGACGTTGCCTTGGGCGAGCGCCGGCAGCGACTGGTAGAAGTCGAGGTCGGCCGCCCCCGGCGGCGCGTATTTGCGCAGCCACTCGTCCCACTTGGCGACCGCATAGACCGCCGCCGGGCTGTTGGTGCCGCCACCGCGCGACACCGAGGCGCCGACCGGATTGCAGGAGTCCTTCTCCATGCGGATGCCCCACTCGTCGACGGGGCGACCGTTGGGGATGCCGACGTCGGCTTCGCCGGCCATCGACAGCCACGCATCGGTCATCCGCCAGCCGAGGTCGGGGGCCCGCTTGCCGTAGTCCATGTGGCCGTAGACGCGCACGCCGTCGATCTCCTTCACGTCGTTGGTGAAGAAGTCGGCGATGTCCTCGTACGCCGACCAGTTGACCGGGACGCCCAGCTCGTAGCCGTACTTGGCCTTGAACTTGTCTTTGATCTCGGGCCGGTCGAACCAGTCCTTGCGGAACCAATAGAGATTGGCGAACTGCTGGTCGGTGAGCTGCCACAGCTTACCGTCCGGGCCGGTGGTGAAGGACTTGCCGATGAAGTCGTCGACATCGAGCATCGGATCGGTGACGTCCTTGCCCTCGCCCGCCATCCAGTCGGTCAGGTTCACCGCGCTTTGCAGACGCGAGTGGGTGCCGATCAGGTCCGAATCGTTGATGTAGCCGTCGTACAGGTTGCGGTTGGTCTGCATCTGCGTCTGCACCGCCTGCACGACCTCGCCTTCGCCGAGGATCTGGTGATTGACCTTGATCCCGGTGATTTCTTCGAACGCCTTGGCGAGGACCTCGGCCTCGTAATGGTGGGTCGGAATATCCTCCGACAGCACGTTGATCTCGTAGCCTTTGAACGGTTCGGCAGCCTTGATGAACCACTCCATCTCCTTCATCTGCTCGTCCTTGGAGAGCGTCGAAGGCTGGAATTCGTTGTCCACCCACTTCTGGGCCTCAGCCGTGCCGGCATGGCCGGGACTGGCAAAAGCCAGTACCGCCAGCGCGGCCGTGGCGGCCATGAGCTTCATTCTCATTCGAGTCTCTCCCATCTGCGTGGTCCCCCTTTTGCCCATCTGCGTGGTCTCCTTTTGGTTGCTCGCGATTTCGCCACTAGCACGCCTGCACGCCGGAGCGCGCCCGCGCTTTCGTCCCCGCCCGCGCGGGCTCGCCGGTGCGGCCGAGCCAGGCGCGAAGGCGGGCCGCGGTCTGCTCGCCGACGTGCAGACCGAGCTTGGAACGGCGCCAGAGGATGTCCTCTTCCGTCATGGCCCACTCGTTGCGGACCAAATAGTCCACCTCGGCCTCGTAGAGACCGTCGCCCAAGGGCTCGCCCAGCCCCAAGGGATCCCTGGCGCCGCCGAGGACGCGCTCGATCCGCGTGCCGTAGGCGCGGGCATAGCGGCGGGCGAGCCCGGCCGGCAGCCACGGATGCTCGCGCCGCACGCCGGCAAGAAACGCGTCGAAGTCGGCATCCGGCATGTCGCCGCCCGGCAACGGAGCCCCGCCCGTCCAGGCGCCGGCCGCGAACCGCATGACCGGTCGCAGCTTGTCGAGCGCGTGCTCGGCGAGCCGGCGCGAGGTCGTGATCTTGCCGCCGAACACCGAGAGCAGCGGCGCCCCGGCGTCCGGTCGCGCGAGGTCGAAGACGTAGTCGCGGGTCACCGCCGAGACGTCGCTCGTGGTGTCGTCGTAGAGCGGCCGGACGCCCGAATATTGCCAGCATACCTGCGCCGGCGTCAGCGGTGCCACGAAGTAGCGGCTCACCGCCTCGCACAGATAGTCGATCTCGGCGTCCGCGATCGCGACCTCGGCGGGATCGCCCGCGTAGTCGAGATCGGTCGTGCCGATCAGCGTGTAATCCTGCTCGTACGGGATCACGAAGATCACGCGGCGATCGACGTGCTGGAGGATGTAGGGGTCGTCATGGTCGTACAGCTTCGGCACCACGATGTGGCTGCCCTTGACCAGGCGGACCCGGTTGAGCGCCGGCAGCCGCAGATCGTCGGTCAGAAAGCGCGAGACCCAGGGGCCGGTGGCGTTGATCAGGCAGCGGGCGCGCACCACGCGTTCGGGCCCGGCTGCGGCCGGCCGCAGGGTGGCCTGCCACAGCCCGCCCTCGCGCTGCGCCCCGGTGCAGCGGTGGCGGGTCAGGATCTCGGCGCCGCGCTCGGCGGCGTCCATCGCGTTGAGGACCACGAGGCGCGCATCCTCGACCCAGCAGTCGGCGTAGGCGAACGCCTTGCGGTAGGCGTCCTTGAGCGGCGCGCCCGCCGGATCGCCGCGCAGGTCGAGGGCGCGCGAGCCCGGCAGCCGCTGCCGGCCGCCCAAATGATCGTAAAGCAACAGGCCGAGCCGGATCAGCCAGGCCGGGCGCTGCTCGGCGCTGTGCGGCAGGATGAAGCGCAGCGGCCAGATGATGTGGGGCGCCGCCCGCAGCAGGACCTCGCGCTCGCGCAGCGCCTCGCGCACCAGGCGGAACTCGTAGTGCTCGAGGTAGCGCAGGCCGCCGTGGATCAGCTTGCTGCTGGCCGAGGAGGTCTGGCTCGCGAGGTCGTCCTGCTCGCACAGCAGGACGGCAAGGCCGCGGCCGGCGGCGTCGCGCGCGATGCCCGTGCCATTGACCCCGCCACCGATGACCAGCAGGTCGAACGGTTGATCCGTCGCCAAGCGCAAATCCGCGCCCCCCGTCAGGGCCCCTGGAGGCGCAGGGGTGGCACAGCCAGGTTGCTTTCGCAAGTGAAAATCCGAGCGGACGCTGTGTTCCAATTCGAAAAACGAACTTTCCTCCCGATTGTGGCCCTGCTAGTCTCCGTCGCATGCCCGAGCCTTTTGGCAGCGCCGGCGCCGCCCCTGCGGCCCATGCGGCCCACGCCGCCCCTGCCGCCCATGCCGTCCGCCGGCGCGAGATCGTCGAGGTCGTGCGCCGGCAGGGCTTCGCCGCCATCGACGCGCTCGCCCAGCAGTTCCAGGTCACACCGCAGACCATCCGGCGCGACATCAACGCGCTGTGCGCCGCCGGCGCCCTGCAGCGCTTCCATGGCGGCGCCGGCCTCGCGTCGAGCGTCGAGAACCTGGCCTATCCGACCCGCCAGGTTTTGTGCCTGGCCGAGAAGCAGAGGATCGCGCGCCTGGTCGCGCAGCACGTGCCGAACCACGCGTCGTTGTTCATCAACATCGGGACAACCACCGAGGAAGCCGCCAAGGCGCTGCTCGACCACCGGGCGCTCTCGGTTGTGACCAACAACCTGAACGTCGCGCTGATCCTCAGCCACAACCCGGATTTCCGGGTCATCGTCGCGGGCGGCCTCGTGCGCGCGCGCGATCGCGGCATCATCGGCGAGCCCACGATCGATCTGATCGGTCAGTTCAAGGCCGACATCGGCATCATCGGCATCAGCGGCATCGATCATGACGGCGCGCTGCTCGACTTCGACTATCGCGAGGTGCGCGTCGCCCAGGCGATCATGGCGAACTCGCGCCGGATCTTCCTGGTTGCCGACCACACCAAGTTCGGACGCAGTGCGATGGTCCGGCTCGGGCACATCAACCAGATCGACGCGCTGTTCACCGACCGGCCGCCGTCGTCGGCGATGGCGGAGATGCTGCAGGCGGCAGACGTCGCCCTGCACGTCGCGGGCCCGGCGGCCGAAGAGGCGGCGTAGGTCCTTTCAGTTTAGAGGAGACGCAGCATGGACCGATTCACCGGCGGTTGCCTGTGCGGCAATGTCCAAATCGTGGCGTCGGGCCGCCCATACCGGGTCGGCCTTTGTCATTGTCTCGACTGCCGCAAGCATCATGGGGCCCTTTTTCACGCTTCCGCGGTCTTCCCTCAAGATGCGGTGACGATCGATGGCGAAACACGCGACTACGCCGGCCGGTTTTTCTGTCCCCGCTGCGGCTCGACCGTTTTCGGGCGCAGCGCAGACGAAATCGAGGTGAACTTAGGAGCCCTGGATGCCCCCGACCAACTGACGCCGACCTACGAAAGCTGGATCGTCCGTCGCGAGTCCTGGTTGCCGCCGTTTCCGCTCACGAGACGATACGACCGCGATCGCAACCCCACGGGTCGCTTTGAGGAGTAGGTCGCACGAACGGCGCGAAGGCGCCAACCGGTAAAGACTCCGGGTCAAACGCCTCGCAGGCCTCGGCGGTGCGTTTCTCGTCATGGCCAGCCAGACGTCGCGCTGCTCCTTCGGCGCCGGCGGCTTCGCGCGCCCTACCATCGTCGCCATGAAGTGGCGAACGATCCCCGGGGTGCAGCCCGGCAGGTCGCAATCCGCGAGCGCTGCCGGCGGACGGGCCCTTTGGCATCCTCACGGGGCTCCTCGCGTCCGCCTCCGGATCGCTTCCGGGCCCGCGGGGTCCGGGTCGAGAAGAGCTTTGCCGTTGCTTCGCCCCGAGCGGCCATGGCAAGCTCGGCGGTCATGATCCGGCCCTGGGCCGTGCTGGCCTTTTCGCTGGCCTATGTCGGCTTCCTGTTCGCGATCGCGTACTGGGGCGATCAGCGCGCGCGCCGGCGCGGCCGCTCGCAGGGCAAGCCCATCGTCTACGCCCTCTCGCTCGCGGTCTACTGCACGTCCTGGACCTTCTACGGCAGCGTGGGCCTCGCCTCGAAGGCGGGCTACAGCTTCCTTCCGATCTACCTCGGCCCGATGCTGGTGTTCGCGCTCGGCTGGCCGCTGCTGCGCCGGATCGTCCGCATCTCGAAGGCCCAGAACATCACCTCGATCGCCGATTTCGTCGCCGCGCGCTACGGCAAGAGCCAGATCGTGGCCGCCACCATCACCGTCATCGCCGTGCTCGGCACGCTTCCCTACATAGCCCTCCAGCTGAAGGCGGTCTCGACGAGCTTCCGGGTGCTGCTCCAATACCCGGCCATCGTCATGCCCTCGCCGACCGCGAGCCTGCCGCCGTGGAGCGACACCGCGCTGATCGCATCCCTGATCCTTGCCCTGTTCGCGATCCTGTTCGGCACCCGCCAGATCGACGCGACCGAGCACCACGAGGGCATGATCCTCGCGATCGCATTCGAATCGGTGGTCAAGCTGATCGCGTTCCTGGCGGTCGGCGTCTTCGTCACCTGGGGCGCCTTCGGAGGGATTAGCGAGCTCGCCGCCAAGGTCGCCACGGACCCGGAGCTGCACCGCCTGTTCGCGGGCGGGGTCGACGGCACCAGCTGGGTCACCATGACCCTCCTGGCGCTGTTCGTGATCCTCTGCTTGCCGCGTCAGTTCCACGTGGCGGTCGTCGAGAACGCCGACGAGGCGGACATCCGCAAAGCGGCCTGGCTGTTCCCGGCCTACCTCGTGACGATCAACCTGTTCGTCGTGCCGATCGCGATCGCGGGTCTGGTCCGGTTCCAGGGTGGTGCTGTCGACGGCGACATGTTCGTGCTCGCCCTGCCCATGGCCGGCGGCCAGGAGCTATTGACCCTGCTCGCCTTCATCGGCGGCCTGTCGGCCGCCACCGGCATGGTGATCGTCGCCTCGGTCGCGGTCAGCAACATGGTCAGCAACGACCTCATCATGCCGATCTTTTTGCGCGGCCGCCGGCTCGGCCTTGCGGACCTCACCGACATGGCGAGCCTCATCCTGCGGATCCGCAGGCTCGCGATCGTGGCCTTCATGCTGCTCGCCTACCTCTACTATCGCATGGTCGGCGACGCCTTCGCGCTGGCCTCGATCGGGCTCCTGAGCTTCGCTGCGGTCGCCCAGTTCGCGCCGGCGTTCCTGGGCGGCCTGATCTGGCGCGACGCCACCCGGACGGGCGCGCTCGCAGGCGTCACCCTTGGCTTCCTGGTCTGGGCCTACACGCTCCTTCTGCCGTCGTTCGTGCAGTCCGGCTGGCTGCCGATGACGCTGCTGGAGTCCGGCCCGTCCGGCATCGGCTGGCTCCGGCCGCAGCATCTGTTCGGGCTCCACTTCGACCCGCTGACCCACGGCGTGTTCTGGAGCTTGCTCGCCAACCTGCTGGCCTACGTCGCGGTCTCGCTGATGAGCGTGCCGAAGCCGATCGAGCGCCTGCAGGCCTCCGCCTTCATCGACCCCGACCGGCGCGAGAGCCACGCCGCCTCGGGTCTGTGGGGCGGCTCGGTCGAGGTCGGCGAGCTGCAGGCGGTGGCCGCGCGCTACCTCGGCGCCGAGCGGGCGCGGCGCTCGTTCGAGGCGTTCGCGGCCGAGCGGGCCGGGACGCTGGCGTCGGCGGCCGATGCCGACCTGCACCTCGTGCGCCACACCGAGCGCCTGCTGGCGAGTGCCATCGGCGCCGCCTCGGCGCGCCTGGTGCTGGCGCTGGCGCTCGAGCGGCGCAGCGCCCTTGCCGGCAGCGCGCTCCGGCTGCTCGACGACGCCACCGCCGCGATCCAGTACAACCGCGACCTGCTCGAGGCGACCGTCGAGAACGTCGCCCAGGGCATCAGCGTGTTCGACAAGGACCTGCGCCTGGTCTGCTGGAACCGGCGCTTTCTCGACCTGCTCGACCTGCCGGCCGACTTCGGCCAGGCCGGCGTGCCGCTGCAGACGATCCTGCGCTTCAGCGCCCAGCGCGGCGAGAACGGGCCCGGCAAGGTCGAAGACCTGGTAGCGCTTCGAGCTCGACCGCTTCATCCGCAGTCTGGATGGCGCGATCGAGCGGCGGCGGAGCGCAGGCGCGGTCCTCGAGATCCGCACCAGCGCCATGCCCGGCGGCGGCTACGTCACGACCTGGTCCGACATCACCGAGCGGGTTCGCAGCGCAGCGGCGCTGGCCGCGGCCAACGAGACGCTCGAGCAGCGCGTGCGCGCGCGCACGGCCGAGCTCGCGGGTGCCAAGGCGGCGGCGGAGGAGGCCAATCTCGACAAGACGCGCTTTTTGGCCGCCGCCAGCCACGACCTGCTGCAGCCGCTGAATGCCGCCCGGCTCTACGTTTCGAGCCTGCTCGAACGACGCACCCGCGAGGGCGGCCCGTCTGCCGTCGACGGCGAGCTGGTCGGCAAGATCGATACGTCGCTCGCCTCGGTCGAGGAGCTGCTCGGCGCCCTCCTCGACATCTCCAAGCTCGACGCGGGCGCGCTCATCCCCGAGCGGCGCAGCTTCCGGCTCGACGAGCTGTTCGCAGCGCTTGGGGTCGAGTTCGCGCCGGCAGCCGAGCGGCGCGGACTGCGCCTGCGCATCGTGCCCTGCACGCTCTCGGTCGAGAGCGACTGGCGGCTCCTGCACCGGGTCCTGCAGAACCTGCTTGCCAACGCCATCCGCTACACGCGGCAGGGCACAGTGCTGATGGGCGCGCGCCGGGCAGGCGCCCACGTCCGCATTCAGGTGCTGGACACCGGGACCGGGATCCCGAAGGAGCAGCAGGCGCTCGCGTTCAAGGAGTTCCAGCGGTTCGCGGCCGGCCCGGACGCCGACCACGGTCTGGGCCTCGGCCTTTCGATCGTCGAGCGGATCAGCCGGATCCTCGACCACCCGGTCCACCTGCGCTCCGAGCCGGGCCGCGGCACGGGCTTCACCGTGCAGCTGCCGCGCAGCCTCGCACCGGTGAGCCCGGTCGTGGCGCCGGTGGCGGTGCCGCCGATGCTGGCACCCGAGCGCGCCGCCGTGCTCTGCATCGACAACCAGAAGAGCATCCTGGACGGCATGCGGGCGTTGCTCGTCAACTGGTCCTGCAGCGTGCGCACGGCGGCCGGACTGGCCGACATGCAGGTCCTGCTCGAGCGCGACCCGCGCGCGCCCGACCTCGTGATCGCCGACTATCACCTGGATGGCGGCGCCGACGGCATCGCCTGCATCGAGGCGGTCCGCCGCCGCTTCGGCGCCGACCTGCCGGGGATCCTGATCACCGCCGACAGGTCGGAGGAGCTGAAGGCGCTCGCCCACGCGCGCGGCCTGCCGGTGCTGAACAAGCCGATCAAGCCCGCGGCGCTGCGCGCGCTCATGCAGCGGGCGCTCGCGACGCGGCAGGCTGCGGAGTAGCCGAGCTCAGACGGGCGGCTTCGCCCCGGCGGCGGCGCGCAGGATCTGCGCCTGCGGGGCATTGGCGTCCGCGGCCAGACGCGCCGCCAGGATCACGGCCTGGGTACGGCTGTCCACCTGCAGCTTCTGCAGGATCGCCGAGACATGCGCCTTGACGGTGCCCTCGGAAACCTCGAGCGCGTGCGCGATCTGCTTGTTGGGCCAGCCCTCGTTCAGCATCATCAGCACGCGCACCTGCTGCGGCGTCAGCCTGGCGAGGAGGGCCGCCAGCGCCGCGTCCGGGCCAGCCGCCTCGCCGCCGAGCTCGATGCCGGGCGGCAGCCACGTCTCGCCCGCCAGCAGGGCCTGCAGCGCCGCCCGGATCTCGCCCTGGGCGGCCGCCTTGGTGATGTAGCCGGCGGCGCCGAACTCGATCGCGCGCCGCACCACGGCTGCCTCCTCGTTGGCCGAGATCACCGCCACCGGCGTGCTCGGGAACTGCGCGCGCAGCAGCACGAGCCCGGAGAACCCCCGCATCCCCGGCATGTTGAGATCGAGCAGGACCAGATCGGTCTCCGGGCCGGCCGCCAACGCTGCCTCGACGTCCTCGAGCGCGCCCGCCTCGACCACCTGGGCCTGCGGCAACGCTTCGCCGATGGCCACGCGCAAAGCGTCGCGGAACAGCGGATGATCATCCGCGACCACGATGCGCTGGCGCTCCATCTTTGTTCGCCGGCCCCTGCGGGCTCCGCCTCGCTGCCCTCGAGACGCATTATGCGGAGCCACCGATCGTGCCCGCAAGCGCCGTCACTAAACCAAAGTCACATTCCGGCGCCGGGCCGGGGCTGCTAGCATACCGAACTCGCCTGAAAATTCAGCAAGCACCGGGAGATGCGAGGATGTCGAAGGATCATTCCAACCGCAACCGACGATAAAGGCTGGATCAGCCGCCGCCGATTTGTCCAGACCGCGGCAGGTGCGGGCGCCGGGATCGGCGCGTTGGGCCTGGGCGGGCGGGCACCCTGGCACTTCGTGCGCGGGGCCTACGCCGCGGACCAGCAGCCGATCGGCAACTTCCCGATCAAGGGCTCGGAGGTCGTGTTCGGCTTCAACGTGCCGCAGACCGGCTCCTATGCCGACGAGGGCGCGGACGAACTGCGCGCGTTCAAGCTCGCCGTCAAGCACCTGAACGAGGGCGGCGGCATGCTCGAGACGCTCAAGCCCTCAGCGACTCAAGGGCAACGGGCTGCTTGGCATGAAGGTCAAGTACGTGACCGGCGACACCGAGACCAAGCCGGATCCCGCTCGTGCCAGCGCCCGGCGGATGATCGAGCGCGACGGCGTCATCATGTTCAGCGGCGGCTCCAGCAGCGCCATCGCGGTCGCCGAGCAGTACCTCGCCCAGGAGAAGGGCGTGATCTTCATGTGCGCGCTCACCCACTCCAACGACACCACCGGCAAGGACCGCAGGCGCTACGGATTCCGCCACTTCTTCAACGCCTATATGTCGGGCCAGGCGCTGGCGCCGATCCTGGCCAAGCAATACGGCAAGGACCGCCGGACCTTCCACCTCACCGCCGACTACACCTGGGGCCACACCCAATACGAGTCGATGAAGGAGTTCACCGAGAAGGAAGGCTGGACGACCGTCAACAACATCATGACGCCGCTCGGCACGACCGACTACAGCCAGTTCCTGACCGCGGTGCTGAACAGCGATGCCGACGTGCTGGTGCTTGAACCACTACGGCCAGGACATGGTCAACTCGCTGACCCAGGCGGTGCGCTTCGGCATGCGCGACAAGGAAGTTGGCGGCAAGCAGATGCAGGTCGTGGTGCCGCTCTACAGCCGGCTCATGGCCCAGGGTGCCGGTGCCGAGAACATCGAGGGCATCCTCGGCACCACCAACTGGCACCCGGCGCTGGACGACGACGGCTCGAAGGTGTTCGTCAAGGCGTTCCAGGATGCGTATCAGGCGCCGCCCTCGCAGGCGGCGGAGACCGCCTACGTCCAGACCCTGCTCTACGGCAATGCGGTCGAGCGCGCCGGCACCTTCTACCCGCCTGAGGTCATCAAGTCGCTCGAGGACTTCGAGATCGAGGGCATCGGTCCGGGCAAGACCGTCTACCGCGCCTGCGACCACCAGGCGTTCCACGAGATCCTGGTCGTGCGCGGCAAGGGCCCGAGCCAGATGAAGGACAAGTACGACCTGCTCGAGATCGTCGAGCGGGTGCCGCGGGAGAATATCGGCTACCCGTGCGACCAGTTCCCGGGCGAGCTCGGACCCTATATCCCCGAGGCGTGAGCAGACCCTGACGGCGCGTGAGCATCGCCCGCCACGGATCCAGGCCGTGGCGGGCGTCCGCCGGAGAGACGGATGACCATCGGCAGTCTGGCGCTGCAGGTCCTGACCGGTCTGCAGATCGGCGCGATCTACGTCCTGATCGCGCTCGGCCTGACCCTGATCTTCGGCACCCTCGGGGTCGCCAACTTCGCCCACGGCGCGCTCTTCATGATCGGCGCCTACCTCGGCTGGCTGATCTCCGAGGCGACCGGCTACTGGGTCGCCTTCCTGGTCGTGCCGCTCGCGCTGTTCATGCTCGGCGTCGTGCTCGAGCGCGGCCTGATCCAGTTCTTCTACCGGCGGCCGGCGACCGACCAGATCCTGGTCACCTTCGGCCTCGCACTCGTGATCCAGGAATCGATGCGCTGGGCCTTCGGCGGCACCACCAAGCCGTTCCCGCCGCCGTCCTGGGCGCTCATCCCGATGAACATCGGCATCGGCTACTATCCGCCCTGGCGGCTGATCATCGTCGGCCTCACGCTCGCGATCGTCGTGGCACTCTGGCTGTTCCTGCGCTTCACCCGCTTCGGCCTCGTGATCCGCGCCGGCATGCGCGACCCGGAGATGCTGCGCTTCCTCGGCATCAACGTCACCAACCGCTTCACCTTCGTGTTCGGCTTCGGGGCGCTGCTCGCGGGCTTTGCCGGCGTGATCGGCGGGCCCACCACGGCCGTCAACCCGGAGGTCGGCATGGCCATGCTGGTGCCCTCGTTCCTGGTCGTGGTGATCGGCGGCATGGGCAGCCTGCCGGGCGCGATCCTGGCTGGCCTGCTGATGGGGCAAGCCGTGAGCCTCGCCGTCCTGGTCTACCCGCCGATCGGCCAGGTGATCGTCTATATCGTCGCCGCGGTGATCCTGCTCTGGCGCCCGCGCGGTCTGCTCGGCGTCCGCGGAGTGATGGAATGAGGCGGCTGCTCGCCACCGACGGGCCCTGGCGCGAGGGAGCGCTGATGGTGGTGGTCGCGGCCGTGCTGCTGGCGCTGCCCTGGATCCTGGATGCGATCGGCGGCTACCGTGAGCTCGCGTCCCGGATCATCATCTGGGGCATCTTCGCGCTCGGCTTCGATCTCCTGGTCGGCTTCACGGGCTATCTGTCGTTCGGCCATGCCGCCTTCTGGGGCCTCGGCGCCTACTGCGCGGGCTACACGCTCCTGCACTTCACCGACAGCGCCCTGGTCGCGATGGGCGTCGGCACGCTCGCGGCCTCGCTGGTCGCGGTCGTGCTCGGTTACCTGACGCTGCGCCGCCACGGCATCTACTTCGCCGTGCTGACGCTCGCGTTCGCCCAGATGTTCTACTACGCGGCGCTGGCTCCTCTGCAGGACTGGACCGGCGGCGACAACGGCCTGACCGCGATCCCGACGCCCGTGCTCGCGGGCGTGCCGCTCAAGGGGGCCGCGATCCATTACCTGGTCAGCGTCTGCGCGCTGATCGCCCTCTACGTCGCAAGGCGGATCGCCCGCTCGCCCTTCGGGCTCATGCTGCGCGCGATCAAGTCGAACGAGACCCGCCTGCGTTCGACCGGCATCGACGTCTACCGCTACAAGGTCACGGCGTTCGCGATCAGCGGCGTCTACGCCGGCCTCGCGGGCACCCTCTACGTCCTCTACGAGACCTACGTGCCGACCGAGAGCCTGCACTGGGTGACCTCGGGCGAGGTGGTCATGATGTCGGTGATCGGCGGCCTCGGCACCCTCTTCGGGCCGATGATCGGGGCGGGCGTCGTGCTCTACCTCGAGAACGTGCTGTCGGCCTCGACCGAGCAGTGGCTGCTGATCGAGGGCTTGATCTTCATGGGCTTCGTGATCTTCCTGCCGGGCGGCATCATGGAGGGCGCGCGCCGCATCCTGCACTGGCTGGGCGGCTCCCGCCGCGGGCCGGACGAGCTTCAGCCGGCGGAAGGCCGCGCGGCGGCGCGCACGCTCGCGCAAGAGCGCTCCCGCTAGGGCCGGGGACCGGACCATGGCGCTCCTCGAAGTCGCCGGCGTCAGCAAGCGCTTCAGCGGGCTGCGCGCGCTCGATCAGGTCGACCTCGCGGTCGAGGAGGGCAGCATCCACAGCATCATCGGCCCCAACGGGGCCGGCAAGAGCACGCTTTTGAACGTGCTGACCGGCAGCCTGCGGCCGGACGAGGGTGCGGTCGTGTTCGACGGCACCTCGTTGATCGGGCGGCCGCCGTTCGCGATCAACCAGCTGGGCATCGCGCGGGTCTTCCAGACGCCCGAGATCTTCCCCGAGCTGAGCCTGCTCGACAACGTCATGATCGCAGCGCTGGCCGCACGCGACGGCAGTTTCCGTGCGAACCTGCTCGAGCATCCGCGCAAGCGGAGCGCGGTCCGCGACCAGGCCGCCGAGGCGCTCGCCAGCGTCGGCCTGGAGCGCCTGCGCGAGACCCAGGCGCGTCATCTCTCGCGCGGGGACAAGCGGCGGCTCGAGCTCGCGATCTGCCTCGCGCACCGGCCGCGGCTGCTGCTGCTCGACGAGCCGACCGCCGGCATGTCGCACAGCGAAACCCATTCGACCGCCGAGCTGTTGCGCAAGATCTCGGCGACCGGCGTCACCAAGGTCATCATCGAGCACGACATGGACGTCGTCTTCAGCCTGTCCTCGCGGATCACCGTCCTCCATCAGGGCCGCGTGATCGCCGACGGCCGGCCGGAGGAGATCCGCGCCAACGACGCGGTCCAGGAAGCCTATCTCGGCGGGGCGCAGGCATGAGTGCGGTGGCCGCGAGCGCGCTGCTCGACTGCCGCGACCTGCACGCCTACTACGGCGAGAGCTACGTCGTGCACGGCGTCTCCCTGACCGTCGAGCCGAACGAGATCCTGGCGCTGCTCGGCCGCAACGGCGCCGGCAAGACCTCGACCTTGCGCACCATCGCGCGCGCCCAGCAGCCGGAGCTCAAGCGCGGCGAGATCTACCTGCGGGGTCGGCCGCTGCATGGGGTCCCGACGCATCAGGCGGCGCGCATGGGCATATCGCTGGTGCCCGAGGACCGCCGCATCATCCCCGGCCTCACGGTCGAGGAGAACCTCGTGCTCGCCCAGATCGCCAAGGAGCCCGGCTGGACGCTCGAGCGCATCTACGGCCACTTCCCGCGGCTCGGCGAGCGCCGCCGGCAGGAGGGCGTGACGCTGTCCGGCGGCGAGCAGCAGATGCTGGCGATCGCGCGCGCGCTCGCCCGCCACCTCGACCTGTTGCTCCTGGACGAGCCCTACGAGGGCCTGGCGCCGCAGATCGTGCGCGAGATCGAGCAGATCCTGGTCGAGGTCAAGCAGACCGGCATCACCGTGATCCTGGTCGAGCAGAATGCGATCGCGGCGTTGCGCATCGCGGATCGCTGCGCGATCCTCGACGACGGTGCGATCGTGTTCACCGGCAAGCCGGACGAGGTGCTCGCGAACGAGGAGATCCGCCGCGAGTATCTGGCGCTCTGAGCCGGGATAGCCGGTTCGGGCACAAAGGACGGCAGGTGGCAAAGGGAGCGCCTGGGCGCATGGCTGCACTTTCATACGATCAGAACCCCAACGTCATGATCGTGGGCGTGGGTCTCATGGGTCAATACCTCGCGAGCCACGTCGGCGAGTGGCTGGGCGCTGCCAGGCTCGTTCTCGTCGACGCCGCGGCCGCGATCAACGTCGCAGGCGAACGTCAGGGCCCTTGCCGACTTCGCGCGCTCGATCGCGGCCGCCAGTCCCGTCCCTCGAGGTCGTTGCGGAAACCGTCGATATCACGAGTGAAGACGCCGTCGCCGCCCTCTTCGCGCGCCACGGCAGGATCCGCTATCTCCAACACACCGCCGGCATCTCGCCCAGGCCGCTGACCCCGCCCGAGGAGCTCAGCAAGGAGGACGTCCTCGGCGCCTGCGAGGTCAATCTCTGGGGCGCGCACAATGTCCTCAAGCAAGGCATCCGCGCCGGCGCCTTCGCGCCCCGCGCCCACGCCGTCATCATCCTCTCGACATCGGCCACCGTCGGCTCGGAGGGCCGCGCGAGCGCCGCCTACGAGATGTCCAAAGGCGGTCTCCTCAACCTTTTGACCCTGCAGGCCCGCTACTTCCTCGAAGCGCACGGCCTGGTCCTGAACGGCCTCGCCCCCTCCCCGCTGCGCGGCCCCATGGCCGCCCAGAACGAGATCGGCGCGGGCCGCCTGCAGGCGGTCGAGGACAGCATGCCCATCGGCGGCCTGACCGATCCCTCCCATATCGCCGCGGCCACCATGTACTTCTGGTCGAACCAATGCTGGTGCGTGGGCGAAGTCCTGACCATCGACGGCGGCTACACCAAACACAAGCCGATCTATGGGCCGCTCTGAGGTCGTCGGTCTTTGGGAGGCCGCTGAAGGGCTGCTCCGGATTGGTCGCAGGGCTGCGGATGCGCGCCGACAACCATCTCGGCTGATTGGTGGGCGCACAAGGACTCGAACCTTGGACCCGCTGATTAAGAGTCAGCTGCTCTACCACCTGAGCTATGCGCCCCCAAGGGCTTAGCTAGGGGGCTTTGGGGCGCGCGTCAACCCGGTCGGCGGGCGGCGCCCCGCGCGCGCGGCACTTGCCCGGCGGCGGCGCGGCGCTACAGATGAGCGGCGCGGGCGGGTGTAGCTCAGTGGTAGAGCAGAAGCTTCCCAAGCTTCGTGTCGAGGGTTCGAATTCCCTTCACCCGCTCCAGCCTCGCGTCCGCCGCCGGGTCTGGGTCACGCCTCGGGCGGGATCGGGTTCGGGACCCATTTCAGGATGTGCTGGGCGATCGCGACCAGGGTGCCGTCCTGGTTTTTGACCTCGATCCCGGCGCGCGCGCGGCGGCGGACGGGGTCGATCTCGGCGATCTTGTAGGTCACGGTGATCGTGTCGCCGATGAAGACGGGCGCCAGAAAACGGATGCGGTCGTAGCCGAGCGAGACCGGGGTCGCGTCCGCCGGCACGCCGCCCGCCTGCTCGATCATCAAGGTCGAGGCGGTCGACATGAAGCCGATCAGGAGGGCGCCGTGGGCGATCCGGCGGCCGTAGGCCGAGCCCTGCATGGCGGCCTCGTTGACGTGGTTGGCGGAAAAATCGCCGGTGATGCCCGCGAACAGGTAGACGTCGCTCTCGCCGACCGTCTTGGCAAAGCGCACCTGGTCGCCGATCGCGACGTGGAACCCGCTCATCCCGAAGCCTCCGCCTCTGGCGCCACCACCACCTGGTGCGCGATCAGATCGTCGATCTCGCCGGCCCCGTAGCCCAGCTCCTCGAGCACGGCGCGCGTGTCCTCGCCGAGCCGGAGCGCCAGGCGCCGGAGCGCCGGCACCTGGCCGTCGTAGCGCAGCGGATGATTGACGAGCGTCGCCGTGCCGCGGCCGACCGGCACCTCGCGAAAGACCTGATTGTGGCGGATCTGCGGGTCGTCCGGCAGCTCGTCGTAGCTTTGCACCCGCGCGTACCAGATCGCCTGCGCCTCGAGACCCGGCACCAGGTCGTCGTAGCGGCGCGGCGCCAGTTCCAGGGCCAGCGCCTCGGCGTAGCGGTCGCGCTCCTCGTAGCGGTCGAGCGCGGCCAGGGCGCCGCAGCCGCTCGCTGGCCAGCGCCTGCGCGAGCTTTTGCGGATCGTTCAGGGACACGGCCACAAAGCCGTCGGCGATCCGGTAAACGCCGTAGGGCGCCTCGTGATACCAGGTCGCGAGATTGGGATTGCGCCGGAAGGCGTCGGCGGAGGCGCCACCGCTGAAATAGAGGGTCAGCGGCTCGGTCTGCAGATCGAGGCCGGCGTTCAGGAGGCTCGCGTCGACCCGCGTGCCGGAGCCCGTCTGCAGGCGGCGGACATAGGCGCCAAGGATGCCCATCGCGAGCAGCGCCGCGCCATGCTGATCGGCGGCGGCAAAGCCGATCGCGGTCGGACGTTCGTTGCCGGTCGCGGCGATCAGGCCGCTCAGCGCCTGGATCAACAGATCCTGGCCCGGCCGGCCGGCCATGGGGCCGCTCGGGCCATAGCCGGTAGCCGACGCGTAGATGATCTCGGGATGCCGGGCTCGCACCGCCTCGTAGCCGAGGCCCAGCCGGTCCATCACGCCCGGCCGGAAGTTTTCCATGACGACGTCGGCGTCCGCGAGCAGGCGCAGCGCCACCGCCCTGCCGTCCGGGTGCTTGAGGTCGACCGCGAGCGAGCGCTTGTTGCGGTTGGCCGCGAGATAGAAGGCGCTGACGCCATCGACGAACGCGTTCGCCCCCGACCAGTGGCGCTCGTAGGCACCCAGCGTGGGCTCGACCTTGATCACGTCGGCCCCCATGTCGCCAAGATACTGCGCCGCCGCCGGCCCCTGCAGGTAGTGGCAGAAGCTGACGACCCGCATCCGGACCAGCACAGGCTTTGCCCTCCCTCGCCCCGCCGATCGGGCAACCTAGGCAGCGCGCCGGTCGGCGGTCAAGCGGGGGCGGTCGAGCGGGGGCGGTCGGATGAGGCGGTTCGCTTGTCAGGCGCCGGCTCGCCCCCTAGATTTGCCCCAAGAACCCGTCGCCAGGAGGAGCACGGCCATGCCACGGTTCGAGGACGACCGGCCCCAAGGCGTGATCCCGGCCTGCCTGCTGCCGATGTTCGACGACTTCGCGATCGACGAGCGCGGCTACCGCAAGCACCTTCTGGACGTGGTCGAGGTCGCGGGGATCAGCGCGATCACCGTCAATGCGCACGCCTCCGAGGCCGCCTCCTGCAGCGACGCCGAGCAGGCGCGGGTGCTGGATCTCACCATGGACGCGGTCGGCGACCGGGTGCCGGTGGTGAACGGCATCTATGCCGACGGCAGCCACCATGCCGCGCGGCTGGCGAAGATGGCCGCCCGCGGCGGCGCATCCTGCCTCCTGGTGTTCCCGCCGGGCCCGATGGCCATGGGCGGGCAGCTGCGGCCGGAGATGGCGCTCGCCCATTTCAAGATGATCGCCGATGCCTGCGATCTGCCGGTCATCCTGTTTCAGTATCCGATGGCGTCCGGCCTCGGCTATCCGTTCGAGACCCTTCTGCGGCTGCTCGACGAGGTGCCGCAGATCCGGGCGATCAAGGACTGGTGCAACGATCCCATGCTGCACGAGCGCCACATCCGGACGCTGCAGGGCCTGGCGCGGCCGGTGACCGTGCTCTCGACCCATTCGAGCTGGCTCATGAGCTCGCTCGTGATGGGCTGCGGCGGCCTGTTGTCCGGCGCCGGCAGCGTGATCGCCGATCTCCAGGTCGCGCTGTTCGAGGCGGTCCAGGCCAAGGACCTGGCGCGCGCGCAGGCGATCGACGAGCGCATCTATCCGCTGGTCCAGGCGTTCTACGCGCCGCCGTTCCTGGATATGCACAACCGCATGAAGGAGGCGCTGGTCCTGCTCGGGCGGCTCGAGCGGGCGGTGGTCCGGCCGCCGCTCATGAAGCTCGGCGCCGCCGAGATCGCGCGTCTGCGCCAGGCGATCGCCGATGCCCGCCTCGCGACCGAGGGCGCCCTCGACCTCGCGGCCTGACCCTCGCGCGCCGGGCGCTGCGCCGGCGGGGCCGGGCAGCAGGGGGCTCGCGGTTGACCGCAGATCGCCGGCGGGGCAGCTTCCCCGGGCGGCCGGCGCCAGTTGCCGGTGCGCCGGTCCGGCACTGCAAGAGAGAGGGAGAAAAAGCGTTGGGCAAGATGGTTCGAGGCAAGGCTGCGGATGGCCACGAGCTCGGTATCTATCGGGCCGATCCCGCCGGTGCGGCGCGGGGTGCGGTGGTCGTCGCGCAGGAGATCTTCGGCGTCAACAGCCACATCAGGGCGGTCTGCGACGACTACGCCCGCCAGGGCTACCTCGCGGTCGCGCCGGCGCTTTTCGACCGGGTCGAGCGCGACGTCCAGCTCGGCTACACCAGCGACGACATCGCGCGAGGGCGGGCGCTGCAGAGAGCCGATCTCGCTCGAGAACGCGCTCGCCGACATGGAAGCGGCGGCCAAGGAGGTGGCCGGCGCGGGCAGGATCGGGGTCGTCGGCTATTGCTGGGGCGGCACCGTCGCCTGGGTCTGCGCGACCCGCTCGAAGAGCTTCGCGGCCGCGGTCGGCTACTATGGCGGCGGCGTCGCCGACCTCGCCAAGGAGCAGCCCAACTGCCCGGTCCAGCTGCATTTCGGCGATCAGGACCAGTCGATCCCGCTCGAGGGCGTGCGCCGCGTCCAGGCGGCCCATCCGGAGATCCCGGTCTTCATCTACCCGGCCGGTCACGGCTTCAACTGCGACCAGCGCCAGTCCTATGACGCCGAGAGCGCCCGCCTCGCGCGCGAGCGCACGCTCGCCTTCTTCGGCGAGCACGTCGGCTGAGCCTGGAGCGCGGCGGCCTGCTCGACGCGGGCGGCGAACCGCGGCCGGCCCTCGGCGAGGAGCTGCGCTTTCTCGCCCGCCGGCACCCGCGCGCGAGCTGGGCGGCGCGTCCCGACCTCGGCCAGGTGGCGCGCTTCTGGCTGCAGCGCCACCAGATGTTCCGCCGGCTGGACGCGACCCTGCGGGCCGGCAGCGAGGCGGCACTCGCGCAGCCGATCGAGGCGGCGGCCCTCAAGCCCTGGCTCGCCCGCCATCTGCAAGGCTTCCTCTGGCAGCTCGAGGAGCACCACCAGGTCGAGGACGTCCACTACTTTCCCCTCTTCCGGCGGGCGGAGCCGCGGCTTGCCGCGGGCTTCGAAGTGCTCGGGCGCGACCACGACGCGCTGCACGCGGCATTGGCCGGCATCGTCGAGATCGCCAACCGCGTGCTGGCGCAGGACGGCGCCGGGCCGTCGCATTTTCGCGCCGCGCTGGAACGCTTCCGTGACGCCCAGGCCGAGCTCGGCCGGGCGCTCTGCCGCCACCTCGACGACGAGGAGGACCTGGTCGTGCCGTTGCTCCTCGAGCGCGGCGAGCGCTTCCTCGACGCCGGCGGCTGAGCGCGGCCAAGCCGACCGGCGGCAGCGCCGGAGGCCATGTCCTTCCCCATCCGCGAGCTTCGCCTGGGACCGTTCGCTCTGGTGCTGGAGCGGCTGCGCCGGCACTTCTCCAGCCAGCCTGCCGGCCCCCGGGCATCCTGCTCAAGCTCGTGCCGCTCGAGGACGCCCGCGAGGTGACCGACAAGGGCACGATCAACCAGCGCACCCTGCTCCGCCACCGCGCCGATCTGATCAAGGAGCTGTACAGCGAACCGTACTCGCCGCGGCTGCTGGTGGCACGCGGGTAAGCTATTCGAGCTCGACCCTGAGCCGCCGACCGACACAGGACGCGACACGATGCAGGCTGTGGAGCGTGACCCGGTCGTTGGCGGGATCGAGCAACCGGTCGACCTGAGTGCGGCTCGTCCCCATACGCGCTGCGAGCGCGGATTTGCTGAGTCCTGCTTCTTTAAGCGCCTCTTCCAGTTGCCAGATCAGAACCCGCTTGGCGGCGACCTGCGTGGCTTCTTCGAGGCGCCCCTCTTCGGCGAGAAAGTCTTCGAGGCTCGATCCGATGTGCGGGTTGCTCATCGCAGGACTTCCTTCATTCGGCTGACCGCGAGATCGAGTTCCGTGTCTGGCGTCTTCCGGGACTTCTTGATGAAGCCGTGGAGCACGACCAAGCGGCCTCCGGCGATGCAGAACAGCAATCGCGCGATCCGATTGCTCGTCAGGTTGCTGCGCAACTCCCAGAGCCCTCTTCGGGAGCTGATGGAGCGGCAGAGCGGCATGCCGAGAGGCCAGCCGAACTCGAGGGTGCGCAGGTCGTCCCCGACGATCTTTCTGTCCTCCTCCGGCAAGCGTTTCAGCCATTCTCTAACCAGCTCCCTTCCGGAGCCGGAGCGGTAGAAGGCAACGGGAACCCGTTTTCCCGCTTCCGGCATCATGTACCATGCAATGTGCGCAAGCGCTCGTCCTCAATCCTCGCCGAACTCGATCTGGTCCATGTCGTCGTCGGAAAAGCCGAAGTGGTGGCCGATCTCGTGGATCAGGGTGTTCTTGACGATGTCGGCCAGCGGCTCCTCGGTCTCGCACCAGTAGTCGAGCAGCGGCCGCCGGTAGAGGAAGATCATGTCGACGTCCTGGCGCGGCGCATCGAAACCCGAGCCGTGGCCGACCGGCACGCCACAATAGAGGCCGAGCAGGTCGAACGGGCTCTCGAGCTCCATCTCGCGCAGGGTCTCGTCGTCGGGAAAATCCTGGACCCGGACGACCACGCCCGCGATGTGGCTGCAAAACGGCGCCGGCAGCTCCGCCAGCACCGCCTGGCCGAGGCGCTGGAGATCGGCGGCCGAAGGCGGCGGGCCGCCCACCTTGTCGGAACCGGAGGCCGGGCCCATCGTCTATCCCAGGCAGCAGGGAGGGAGATCGACCATGACGGCGACCTGCGAAAAGCTCACCGGCATCGCCCGCGAGCAGGCGATCGCCGAGCTCGACGGCTGGCAGGACGTGGCCGGCCGCGACGCGATCGGCAAGACCTTCACCTTCAAAGACTTCAACACGGCCTTCGGCTTCATGACCCGGGTGGCCCTCCAGGCCGAGAAGATGAACCACCATCCCGAATGGTTCAACGCGCACAAGACCGTCCAGGTCACCCTTTGCACCCACGACGCGGGCGGCGTCACCGAGCGCGACGTCCAGCTCGCCAAGGCGATGAACGCCTGCGCCCGGGCGTGAGCGCCTGCTGCGGCGCCCTGCTGGGGTGCCCTACTGGGGTGCCATGCGGATCGCGCCGTCGAGGCGGATGACCTCGCCGTTCAGCATCGGATTGTCGAGGATGTGGCGCACCAGCGCCGCGTATTCCTCGGGCCGGCCGAGGCGCTTGGGGAACGGCACGGCCTCGGCCAGCGCCTGCTGGACCGCCTCCGGCAGGCCCTTCAGCATCGGCGTCTCGAAGATCCCGGGCGCGATCGTCATGACGCGGATGCCGAAGCGGGCAAGCTCGCGCGCCGCCGGCAAGGTCAGCGCCGCGATCCCGCCCTTGGACGCGGCATAGGCCGCCTGGCCGATCTGGCCCTCGAAGGCGGCAACCGAGGCGGTATTGACGATCACCCCGCGCTCGCCGTCCTGATCCGGCTCGAGCGCCGCCATGTCGGCCGCCGCGAGGCGGAGCAGGTTGAAGCTGCCGATCAGATTGACCTCGATCACGCGCGCGAAGTCGGCAAGCGGCATGGGGCCGCTGCGGCCGACGATCCGCGCCGGCGGCGCGATGCCGGCGCAGTTGACGAGGATCCGGGCCGGGCCATGCGCGCTCCTCGCGGCCGCGACCGCCTGCTCGGCGCTGCTCGCATCGGCGACGTCGCAGGCGATCCCCTGCCCGCCCAGCCGGCCGGCGGCGGCGGCGACCCCGGCGGCGTCGCGGTCGAGGAGCGCCACCTTGGCGCCGGCAGCGGCCAGCAGCCCGGCCGTGGCGAGGCCGAGGCCCGAGGCGCCGCCCGTGACGATCGCTGCCTGGCCCTCGATCCGCATGCCCGCCTCCCGGTTCCGCCGCTGCGCCCTGCCTAGCCGATCGGGCGCCGCTGCGGCAAGCCCGCAAGGCTTGCCAGGCGGGGCCCGGATGCCCAAATCTTGAGGTCATGGACAGCACGCGCACGATGCCCCTTGCCCAGCTGCCGGTCGCCTACCGGCCGCCCGACGCCCGCCGCTTCTGGACCAAAGTCCGGCGCGTGCTGGCGCAGATCCCGTTCGCCGAGGACCTCGTGGCGGGCTACTACTGCGCCCTCGATCGCGACACGCCCGCCTACGTGCGGGCCGTGCTGTGCGGCGCGCTCGCCTACTTCGTCCTGCCGCTCGACGTGGTGCCGGACTTTCTCGCCGGCATCGGCTTCACCGACGACGCCTCGGTGCTCGCAGCCGCGCTGGCCGCCGTCGGCCGCCACCTCCAGCCCAAGCATCGGGCGCGGGCGCGCGCGAGCCTGGAGCGCTTCGCCGCCTGAGCCCTCCGGCCAGCGGCCGCGCGACCCTTCACAAAGCCCGACTGTCACATTTCCCTGCGAGGCTCGCTCCACGGCGTGGGCGGCGGCCACCCGGTTCATCCTCGATCGAGGATCGACCTGTATCAGCCGCCCGCTCTGTGCTTAACTGCCAAGGTCAGGGCGCGGGGCGGAGGGCGGTCCCATGGCAACCCGGTTGCAGGACAAGAAGTCGGATCTGCTCGAGCGGGTCGTCGACCGGCTGCACGACAAGTTCACCGACGGGCCGGCGGAGCGCGCCGAGGCCTTCGTGCGCGACTACTACCGCGCCGTAGCCCCCGTCGATCTGCTCGAGCGCGACCCGCTCGACGTCTACGGTGCCGCGCTCTCGCATCTGCGTCTGGGCGAGCACCGCGAGGCCGGCCAGGCGCTGGTCCGGGTCTATAACCCGCAGATCGAGCAGCACGGCTGGCAGTCGACCCATACCGTGGTCGAGGTGGTCACCGACGACATGCCGTTCCTGGTCGATTCGGTGAGCATGGCGCTGAACCGGCTGGGCCTCCTGATCCACATCACGATCCACCCCGTGATGCCGGTCGTGCGCGACTCCGACGGCGTGCTCCAGGCGGTGCTCGACAAGGACGCGGCCGACGGCGGCGACGTCCGCCTCGAATCCTACATGCATTTCGAGGTCGACCGGCAGAGCGATCCCGAGCGCATCGAGGCGATCCGGGCCGACATCGAGAACGCGCTCGCCGACGTCCGGGTCGCGGTCGAGGACTGGCGCCCGATCATCGCCAAGGTCGAGGTCGCGATCGAGGAGCTGCAGCGCGGCGCTGCGGTGCTCGAAGCGAGCGACCTCGCGGAAGCCGAGGCGTTCCTGCGCTGGATCGCCGACAACCACTTCACCTTCCTCGGCTACGGCTGCTACGACCTGATCCGCGACAAGGCGGGCGACCAGCTCAAGCGCGTCGAGACCTCGGCGCTCGGCCTGCTCAAGCGCCAGCGGACCGGCAGCCAGACCTCGCGCAGCTTTGCGAGCCTGCCGCCGGAGCTGCGCACCCGGGCGCGCGCCGCGCTGCCGCTCGTGATCACCAAGGCCAGCACCCGCTCGACCGTGCACCGGCCGGTCTACCTCGACTACGTCGGCGTGCGCCGGTTCGACGCCAAGGGCAAGGTTTTGGGCGAGCACCGCTTCCTCGGCCTGTTCACCTCGGCCGCCTACAATCGCAACCCGCGCGAGATCCCGCTGCTCCGGCACAAGGTCGAGCGGATGGTCAAGCGCGCGGCCCTGGCGCCGACCGGCCATTCCGGCAAGGCGCTGGTCAACATCCTCGACACCTATCCGCGCGACGAGCTGTTCCAGACCAGCGACGACGATCTGTTCGAGACCGTCCAGGAGATCCTGCACCTGCACGAGCGCCAGTCGCTGCGCCTGTTCCTGCGCCGCGACGCCTTCGCGCGCTTCGTCGCCTGCATGATCTACGTGCCGCGCGAGCGCTACAACACCGAGATCCGGCGCAAATTTCAGGACATCCTGCTCGACGCGCTGAACGGCACCGAGGTCGAGTTCCAGGCGCAGGTCTCGGAATCGATCCTGGCGCGCATCCAGTTCATCGTCCGGACCCCGGACGGCATCCCGGCCGCCATCGATCGCGGCGAGATCGAGGCGCGCCTGATCGAGGCGTCCCGCTCCTGGAGCGACGTGCTGTCCGAGGCCCTGACCGACGCCCATGGCGAAGAGGAGGGCAATCGCCTCGCCCGCGCCTACGGCGAGGCGATCCCGGCGGGCTATCAGGAGCAGGTGCCGGCGCGCGCGGCGGTGCCCGACATCGACCGCATCGACCGCCTGGCCAAGGGCGAGATCGAGCTCGCGATGTCGCTCTACCGGCCGCTCGAGCAGGACATGGGCGAGCTCTGTCTGAAGCTCGTGCGCGCCGGCCAGGCAATCGCCTTGTCCGACGTCCTGCCGGTGCTCGAGAACATGGGCCTGCGCGTGATCCAGGAGCAGCCCTACGAGATCACCACGGCCGCCGGCACCACCTTCTGGCTGCACAATTTCTCGGTCGAGCCGATCCGGGTCGGCGAGCTCGACCCTGACCAGGTCGGGCCGGACTTCCAGGACGCCTTCCTGCGGGTCTGGCGCGGCGAAGCGGAGAACGACGGCTTCAATCAGCTGGTCCTGCAGGCCGGGCTCAACTGGCGCCAGGTCATGGTCCTGCGCACCTACTGCAAATACCTGCTGCAGATCGGGATCCCGTTCAGCCAGGCGTACATGGAGCAGACTCTGGTCCACAATCTCGAGCTCGCGCGCCGCCTGCCCGAGCTGTTCGAGGCGCGCTTCGATCCCGACCTGGCCGGCGACCGCCAGGCGCTGCTGGCCAGCCTCGAGGCCGAGTTCCGCAGCGGCCTCGACGGCGTCGTCAACCTCGATGAGGACCGGATCCTGCGGCGCTTCATGCGCCTGATCCTGGCGACCCTGCGCACCAACTTCTATCAGCCCGGGCCCGAGGGCGCGCCGCACAAGCCCTATCTGTCGTTCAAGATCGACCCCGCGCTGGTGCCGGACCTGCCGCTGCCGCGCCCGGCCTACGAGATCTTCGTCTATGCGCCGCGGACCGAGGGCGTCCATCTGCGCGGCGGCAAGGTCGCGCGCGGCGGCATCCGCTGGTCGGACCGGCGCGAGGACTTCCGGACCGAGGTTTTGGGCCTGATGAAGGCGCAGATGGTCAAGAACGGGGTCATCGTGCCGGTCGGCGCCAAGGGCGGCTTCGTGGTCAAGCGGCCGCCCAGGGGCGGCGATCGCGCCGCGCTGCAGGCCGAGGTCATCGCCTGCTACCAGACCTTGATGCGGGGCATGCTCGACATCACCGACAACCGCGTCGGCGGCCATGTCGTCATGCGGCCGCGGGTGGTCCGCTATGACGACGACGATCCCTATCTGGTGGTCGCCGCCGACAAGGGGACCGCGACCTTCTCGGACATCGCCAACGCGATCAGCATCGAGTACGGCCACTGGCTGGGCGATGCCTTCGCGTCCGGCGGCTCGGCCGGCTACGACCACAAGGGCATGGGGATCACGGCGCGCGGCGCATGGGAGTCGGTCAAGCGGCACTTCCTCGAGATCGGCCGCGACTGCCAGACCGAGCCCTTCACGGTGATCGGGATCGGCGACATGTCGGGCGACGTGTTCGGCAACGGCATGCTGCTCTCGGAGCAGATCCGGCTGCTCGCGGCCTTCGATCACCGCCACGTCTTCATCGATCCGGACCCCGATCCGGGCTCCAGCTTCGCCGAGCGCCGGCGGCTGTTCGAGCTGCCGCGCTCGAGCTGGGACGACTACGACCGCAGCCGCCTGAGCCCGGGCGGCGGCGTCTGGCCGCGGACCGCCAAATCGATCAAGCCGTCGCCCGAAGCGCGGCGCGCGCTCGCCCTCGAGGCCGAGGACTTCACGCCGCAGGAGCTGATCCGGGCGATTCTGCTGGCGCCGGTCGACCTGTTCTGGAACGGCGGCATCGGCACCTACGTCAAGGCTGCCGCAGAGCGCCACGCGGATGCCTTCGATCGCGCCAACGACGGCGTCCGGGTCGACGCCGAGCAGCTGCGCTGCAAGGTGATCGGCGAGGGCGGCAATCTCGGCCTGACCCAGAAGGCGCGGATCGCCTTTGCCCAGAAGGGCGGCCGGATCAACACCGACTTCATCGACAACTCGGCGGGCGTCGACTGCTCCGATCACGAGGTCAACATCAAGATCCTGCTCGGCGCCGTGGTCGACCAGGGCGATCTGACCATGAAGCAGCGCGACCGGCTGCTGGCCGAGATGACCGACGAGGTCGCGGGCCTCGTCCTGCGCAACAACATCCTCCAGGTCCAGGCGATCTCGCTCGCCGAAACGCGGCCGGCCGAGCTCCTCGACAGCCAGGCCGCCTTCATGCGCCGCCTGGAGGCGAGCGGCCGGCTCAATCGCGAGCTCGAGGTCCTGCCCGACGAAGAGACCCTCGGCCGCCGCCGGCAGGCGGGGCAGGGGCTGTTCCGGCCCGAGGTCGCGGTGCTGCTGGCCTACGCCAAGATGGCGCTCTACGACGAGCTGGTGGCCGCCGAGCTGCCCGACGATCCCTATCTGCTCCAGGATCTGGTCAAGTATTTCCCGCGCCCGTTGCGCAAGCGCTTCCGGCCGCAGATCGCCCAGCACCGGCTACGCCGGGAGATCATCGCGACCCTGGTCGCGAACAGCGTGGTCAATCGCGGGCTCGGCGAGTTCGTGAGCGAGCTCGGGGAGCAGACCGGGCGCTCGATCACCTCGATCGGGCGCGCCTACATCGTCGCCCGCGACACCTACGACCTCGTGCCGCTGCTCGGACAGCTCGAGCTGCTGGCCGGCCGGATCGCGGCGCCGCAGCTGATGGCGCTGCTGGGCGAGGCGCGGCTCGCGCTGGTCCGCGGCACGCAGTGGTTCCTGCGCAACCTGCCGGCGCCGATCGACGTCAAGGCCTCGGTCGAGCGCTTCAGCGCCGGCATCACGAGCCTGCTCGACAAGCTCGACCAGGTGCTGGCGGCGCCCGACCGGCAGCGCCTGGCGCAGGCGGTGAGCGAGCATGGCGGCCGCGGCATCGAGGCGGACTCGGCCTGGCGCCTCGCGGCGCTCCCCTACCTCTTCCCGGCCTGCGAAGCGGTCACGGTCGCCGATGTCGTTGGCACCGACGTGGTGACCGCGGGCAGGACCTATTTCGCGCTCGATGGCGGCCTCCGTCTCGGCCGGCTGCGCGATCGCCTGGAGCGCACCAGCCCGCGCAACCACTGGGAGCGGGTGGCCCTCGCCGGGCTGTACGAGGACCTGGTCGACCAGCATCGCCGGCTGACCATCCAGGCCTTCGACAGCGATCTCGTGCGGCCGCACGCCGAGGCCGGCCCCGAAGCTCTCGAGGAGGCGGTCGCGAGGTGGCTCGAGAGCGAGGTCACGGGCTTCGGCCGCTGGCAGCGGCTGTTGATCGAGCTCGACAACCAGGCGGGCGCCGACCTTGCGATGTTCGCGGTCGCGATCCGCACGCTGGCCGCGCTCGACCCGAGCCAGGCCGACGCCGCCTGAGGAGCGGCCGGGCCGATCGCGACCGTCCGCTGATGGCAACCGTCCTGTGCATGAAGTGGGGGCGCCGCTACGGCGCTGACTACGTCAACACCCTCTACAGCATGGTGGCGCGGAACCTTACCGTAGCCCACCGCTTTATCTGTCTGACCGACGACCGGGAAGGCATCCGGCCCGAGGTCGAATGCCGACCCCTGCCGGGGCTGCTGCTGGCGCCCGAGTGGGAGCGGTCGCCCTGGCGCAAGCTCAGCTGCTTCGCGCCCGAGCTGCAGGACCTGGACGGAGCGGTGCTGTTCTTGGACCTCGATCTTGTGATCATCGACAACATCGACTGTTTCTTCGCCTATCCGGGCGAGTTCTGCATCATCGAGAACTGGACCCAGCCGGGCCGCGGGATCGGCAATTCCTCGGTCTATCGCTACTGGGCGGGCGCCCATCAGGACGTCTTCGCACGCCTGCGCGCCGAGCCCGCCGAGATCGTCCGCACCTATCCGAACTCGCAGACCTTCCTGTCGCGTTCGGTGCCTGAGCTCACCTTCTGGCCGGCGTCCTGGTGCCGGAGCTTCAAGCACGACTGCCTGCCGGGTCGCCTGTTCCGGCGGCTGCGGCCGGCCGCGATCCCGGACGGCGCCAGGATCGTCGTGTTCCACGGCCACCCCAAGCCGCCGGACGCGGCGCGCGGCATCTGGCCCGAGCCGCGCAAGAGCCTGCGGCCGGCGGCCTGGGTCGCCGAGTACTGGCGCTGAGGCGGCATGCGGGCGGCGATTGCCAAGACCGGCGCTCGTCGTTATGGTCGCCGACCACTGATGATCCCGAACGGCTTGGCGAGTCGACCGAACTCTGAGACATTCGCGATCATGGTCGGGTTGCGTCCGCTTGACGCCGACCGCGTGACTATGTGTGGGCGGCATTCGGACCTGACCTTGCCCATGCTCGATCGGCGGGTCCGATGACGCCACGGGAACCAACAGCTCGGGCGTCCGCGGGGGATAGCGCATGAGTGAGGTCAACGGCCAGACCAAGGAAGTCGAGCTGTTCTTTCGGCAGTGGCTGCGCTCGCCCAAGTCGATGGGCGCGGTCATCCCGTCGTCGCGGGCGCTGGCGCGCGCGGTCAGCCGGGAGATCGCCTGGCGCCCGGGCCAAGTGATCGTCGAGCTCGGCGCCGGCACCGGCGCGATCTCGCAGGGCCTGATGGACTCGGGCCTGCCGCCCGAAGCGCTGATGATGATCGAGCTCGATCGGCCGCTGTTCGAGTATCTGCGGGAGCGCTTCCCGAAGGTGCGGGTGATCAACGGCGATGCGACCCGTCTGGTCGACATCCTGCGCCAGCAAGGCGTCGAGGAGGTCGGCACGGTGATCTCCGGCATCCCGATGGTCACCATGCCGCTCGACTTCCAGCGCGCGATCATCGAGCAGAGCTTCGCGGCCCTCGGCCCCGGCGGCTGCCTGCTGCAGTACTCCTACTCGCCGGTAGTGCCCATCCCGGCCAAGAAGCTCGGCGTCGAGGCGCGGCTGGTCAAGTTCGTGGTGCGCAACCTGCCGCCGGCCACGGTCTGGCGCTTCCGGCCGCGCGCCGCCTCTGGTCCCGGCCATGGCCAGGCCAACGGTCGCGGCTGAGCCTCTGCAGGCATCGCCCGACCCGGGGGCGACATCCGACAGGCGGGCTTCGACGTTCCGCCGGCCCGCTCTGGTCCGCGACCTCACCGAAGGTCCGCTCGGCCGGCTGCTGCGCGACCACGTCCGACCGCAGGTCCCCTGGCTGATCTGCGCGGGGCTGGCCATGGCCTGCTACGCCGGCGCCACCGCCGGCCAGGCCTGGATCATGCAGCCGATCCTGGATCACGTGTTCGTGGCGCAGGATCGGGTCGTGCTGCTGCTGATCCCCCTCGCGATCCTCACCCTCGCGCTCCTCAAAGGCATCTCGGGCTATGGCCAGGCCGTGCTGATGGCCAGGATCGGCCAGCGGGTGATCGCCGATCTGCAGCAGCGCCTGTTCGACCATCTGATCCATGCCGACCTCGGCTATCTGATCGCGCGCGGGCCGGGCCACGTGATCTCGCGCCTCACCTACGACACGCAGCAGCTGCGCCTGGCGGTCACAACGGCCCTGACCACGGTCGTGCGCGACTTTTTGACCATGCTCGGGCTGGTCGCGCTGATGATCCACCAGGACTGGCAGCTGGCCGGCATCGCGCTGCTCGGCTGCCCGCTCGCGATCTGGCCGATCCAGCGCCTCAGCCGCCGGATGCGCAAGGTGTCGCGCCAGACCCAGACCCACATGGCCAAGCTGACCGGTCGCCTCGACCAGACCTTCCTCGGCGTCCGCCAGGTCAAGGCCGACCACCGCGAGGCCGACGAATCCAAGCGCATCGGCGCCCTGATCGAGGAGCTGTTCGACCTCAACTTCAAGGCCGCGCGCGTCAATGCCATCAACTCGCCGGTCATGGAGGTGGTCGGCGGCTGCGCGGTCGCGGTGGTCGTCCTCTACGGCGGCTCACAGGTGCTGGCCGGGCACACCACGCCCGGCGCCTTCTTCTCGTTCATCGCAGCCCTCCTGTTCACCTACCGGCCGCTCAAGACCTTGGCCAACCTGCACACCCAGCTCCAGGTGGGCCTCGCCGCCGCCGAGCGGATCTACGCCCTCCTCGATCGCCAGCCGACGGTGCGCGAGCACCCGGGCGCCCGGCCGCTCGCGGTCGATCGCGGCGAGATCCGGTTCGCCGGCGTCCGCTTCGGCTACCGGCCGAACCGGCCGGCGCTGCGCGGCCTCGACCTCGTGATCCCGGCCGGCCTCTCGGTGGCCCTGGTCGGCCCGTCGGGGGCCGGCAAGTCGACCATGCTGAACCTGATCCTGCGCTTTTACGACGTCGACCAGGGCGCCGTCCTGATCGACGGCCAGGACGTGCGCGCGCTGTCGCTCGCCAGCCTGCGCGGGGCGATCGCGCTGGTCAGCCAGGACGTCGACCTGTTCGCCGGCAGCGTGCGCGACAACATCGCCTTCGGCCGCCCGGACGCCAGCCTCGAGGCGGTCGCGGCCGCCGCCGAGGACGCGGCCGCGCACGAGTTCATCACGGCCCTGCCGCGGGGCTACGACACCGAGATCGGGCCCAGCGGCTACTCGCTCTCGGGCGGCCAGCGGCAGCGGCTCGGCATCGCGCGCGCGATGCTCAAGGACGCGCCGATCCTGCTCCTCGACGAGGCGACCTCGGCGCTCGACAGCGAGGCCGAGCGGATCGTCCAGACGGCGCTGCGCCGCCTGATGCGCGGCCGCACCACGGTCGTGATCGCGCATCGTCTCTCGACCGTGATCGGCGCCGACCTGATCGCCGTGGTCGAGCAGGGCCGGGTGGTCGAGACCGGGACCCATCACGCGCTGCTGGCCCGCGGCGGCAGCTATGCCCAGCTGTACGAGCGGCAGTTCGCCGACCAGGGGGCGGCGGCGGCCCTGCCGGTCGAGGTGGTCGGCCGGCTCCAGGCCTGAGCCATGGCGCGGCGCCGCCCGCGCTGGCAGGACCGGCGCGCCGCCCAGGCGGCGCTCGCGACCCTGGTCGCTGGCTACATCCGGCTGGTCCACCGCACCGGGCGCTTCGAGCTTTGCTGCGATCCCGCGACCGCGCGCCTGGTCCGCGACCGGCGGCCGTTCATCGGCGCCTTCTGGCACGGCCGCATGCTGCTGATCGCCGCCGCCTGGCGGGCGCTGCTGCGCGAGCTTGCGGTCACGACGCCGCTGCAGCCCTACGTCGTGAGCTCCGACCACCAGGACGGCCGCCTGATGGCGCGCGCGACCGCGCGGCTCGGCATCGAGACCGTGTTCGGCTCGACCAAGGCCGGCCGGGTGAGCCTGCTGCGGGCCGCCAGGCGGGTGATCGAGCGCGGCCAGATCCCCGTGTTCACGCCCGACGGCCCGCGCGGCCCGCGGATGCGCGCCAAGCCCGGCGTGGTGCGCCTCGCGATGCAGACCGGCGTGCCGATCGTGCCGATCACCTTCGCGGCCTCGAACCAGCGCCTGCTCGCCAGCTGGGACCGCTTCGCGCTGGCGCTGCCGTTCGCGCGCGGCGTGCTCGCGTTCGGCGCGCCGCTCGAGCTCGGCCCGGACGGCGATCCGGAGGCCGGGCGGCGCCTGCTTGAGCAGCGCCTGACCGAGCTTACCCGTGCGGCCGACCGCGCGCTCGGCCTGCCGCCGGTGGAGCCCGCCGCGTGAACGCGCTCGCCCTCTATCGCCTGGCGACCAGGCTGGGCGGGCCCCTGTTCGAGGTCGCCCTCAAGCGTCGGGCGCGGCTCAGCAAGGAGGATCCGGCCCGGCTCGCCGAGCGGCGCGGCCGAGCGAGCCGGCCGCGGCCGGCCGGACCGCTGCTCTGGCTGCATGGGGCGAGCGTCGGCGAGGCGCTGGCCGTCCTGCCCCTGCTGGACGCGCTCCTGGCCGCCCGCGCGGGCCTCGAGGTCCTGGTCACCACCGGCACCGTGACCTCGGCGCGCCTGATGGCCGAGCGCCTGCCGGCGCGGGCGCGCCACCAGTTCGCACCGGTCGATCGGCCGGCCGCCTGGCAGCGCTTTCTCGACCATTGGCGGCCCGGGCTCCTGCTGCTGGTCGAATCCGAGCTCTGGCCGAACCTGATCCTCGAGAGCCGGCGCCAGGGGGTCGCGATGGCGCTGATCAACGGCCGCATGTCGGCGCGCTCGGCGCGCCGCTGGGGTCGCCTGCCCGGGGCGGCGGCCGACCTGCTGGGCGGCTTCGAGCTCTGTCTGGCACAGAGCGCTCCCGATCGCGACCGCCTGCAGGCGCTGGGCGCCGGGCCGGTCCAGGCCACCGGCAACCTCAAGGGCGCCGCCCCGCCCCTGCCGGCACCCGCGGCCGCCCTGGCCGAGCTCGGGGACAAGCTCCGCGGACGCGGGGTCTGGCTTGCCGCCAGCACCCATCCGAGCGAGGACGCGCTCCTGCTCGAGGCCCATCGCCGCCTCGCGCGCCGGCTGCCGGGATTGCTCACGATCGTAGCGCCACGCCATCCCGGGCGCGGCGCGGCGCTCGCGGGATGGCTGCAGAGCCAGGGGGTCGCGGTCGCGAGGCGCGCGCTCGGGCAAGCTCCCGATGCCGGCTGCGCCCTCTATCTCGCCGACACCCTGGGCGAGCTCGGCCTGCTCTATCGGCTGGCGCCGGTCGCCCTGGTCGGCAAGTCGCTGATCGCCCCCGGCGGCGGCCAGAACCCGCTGGAGCCCGCGCGGCTCGGCTGCCCGGTGCTGTTCGGGCCGCACATGGCGAACTTCGCCGGGCCGGCGGCGCGCCTGGTCGCGGCGGGCGGCGCCCGGCAGGTCGGCGATGCCGGCGAGCTCGCGAGCGCGGTCGCGAGCCTGCTCGAGGAGCCCGCGGCCCGTACCGCCATGGCCGGGCGCGCCCGGGCGGCGGCCGCAGCCGAAGGCGACGCGCTCGGCGCCACCCTCGCGGCCCTCGCCCCGCTGCTCGAGCGGCATCTCGGGCCCGCCGATGCGAGCACCTGAGTTCTGGACCGAGGACGGCCTGCCGGCGCAGCTCCTGGAGCCGTTCGGGCGCCTGTTCGGGCTCGCCGGCCGCCTGCGAGGGCGCCTGGTCCGCGCCCGGCGGGCGCCCGTGCCGGTGATCTGCATCGGCAATCTGACCGTGGGCGGCGCCGGCAAGACCCCGACCGTCTTGGCGTTGGCCGCGCGTCTTTTGGCCAGGGGCCGCCGGCCGCACCTTTTGAGCCGCGGCTACGGCGGGCGGGCGCCCGGCCCGCTGCGGGTCGATCCGGAGCATCACGACGTCGCCCTGGTCGGCGACGAGGCGCTGCTGCTGGCGGCGGTGGCGCCGACCTGGATCGCCCGCGATCGCGCCCTGGGCGCCGCCGCCGCCGCCCGCGCCGGCGCCGATTGCGTGCTCATGGACGACGGCTTCCAGCACCGGTGGCTCGCCCCGGACCTCGCGTTCGTCGTCGTCGATGGCGGCTACGGCTTCGGCAACCGCCGCCTGCTGCCCGCGGGCCCGCTGCGCGAGAGCATCGCAGACGGTCTCGCACGGGCGCAGGCGGTGATCCGGATCGGCGCCGATCGCCACGGCATCGATCGCCTGCTGCCGGCGGCGCTTGCGCGGATCGAGGCCGAGCTCCGGCCGGCCCCGGAGGCGCCGGCGGTCGCCGGCCGCCGGTGGCTTGCCTTCGCGGGAATGGGCCGCCCCGACAAACTGTTTGCTACCTTGAGCGCGGCCGGTGCCGAGCTCGTCGGCCGCGAGCGGTTCGCGGATCATCATCGCTATCGCCGGAGCGAAATCGAGCAGCTGTTGGAGCGGGCGGCCCGCGCTGATGCGGTCTGCATCACCACGACCAAGGATGCCCTGCGCCTGCCCGCCGATCTGCGCTCCCATGTCGCAGTCCTGCCGGTCGTCCTGCACTGGCGGGCGACGGAGGTCCTGGATCGCCTGCTGGAGCGGGCTCTGGGCGGGCGATCGAGCGGCCGATGATGCAGCGTTTCCTAATTTACCTGTCCCTAAACTATTCTTAACTTGCGTATCTACAGCGGCCGCCGGAACCTTGCAGCCGGATGGTCCGTTCCCCGTTCCAGGGCGTAGACCGAAGGGGACGGCGGAACGGGAAACGTGGGGTCAGCTCTGCCCGATCGGCACGCTGGTCAGCGCCGCCCTGGACGGAGAGGGCACGACGATGGCATTCGCCGAGACCGCCAACTTCAGAGTCGACCGCGAGTTCATCCGCGAATCGATGAACACCGCGCTGCTCTCGCGCGATCGTGAACTCATGCTCGCCCGTCTCTGGCGCCAGCAGGGCGACGAGGTCGCGCTGCACGAGCTGGTCATGGCCTACATGCGGCTCGTCATCAGCACCGCGTCCCGCTTTCGCAACTACGGCCTGCCGATGGCCGACCTCGTGCAGGAGGGCGCGACCGGCCTGATGCAGGCGGCGGCGCGCTTCGAGCCCGAGCGCGAGGTGCGGTTTTCGACCTATGCGGCCTGGTGGATCCGCTCGGCGATGCAGGACTATATCTTGCGCAACTGGTCGGTCGTGCGGACCGGCACGACCGCCGCGCAGAAAGCCTTGTTCTTCAATCTGCGCCGCCTGCGCGCCAAGATCGACGACGGCTCCGGCGGCCCGCTCGACGATGCCGGCAGGGCGTTCATCGCGCAGGAGCTCTCGGTCAACATCGGCGACGTCGAGGCCATGGAGATGCGGCTTTCGGGCGGCGATCAGTCGCTGAACGCGACCATCAGCCCGACCGGCGAGGACGAGTGGCAGGACTTTTTGGCCGACGAGCGGCCGACGCCGGAAGAGACCGTGATGTTCGCGCGCGACGGCCGCACCCGCTCGATCTGGCTGGCGCAGGCGCTGGCCGAGCTGTCCGTGCGCGAGCAGACGATCATCAAGGAGCGCCGCCTGCGCGACGAGGCGCGCACCCTCGAGGAGCTCGGCCGCGATCTCGGGATCAGCAAGGAGCGCGTGCGCCAGATCGAGCACCGGGCGCTGGAAAAGCTCAAGAGCTCGCTGCAGCAGCGCAGCATCGAGCCTAGCGACAGTCCGCCCTCGCCCTGAGCGCCGCTGCGGCCGGACTGGACAAGATCCCGGCCTGCGCCGAGCCTGGCGCCGATGCCGGATCGCCTGAAGGATGACGTTGCGCAAGTCCTGATCGTGGGCGGCGGCCCCGCGGGGCTGTTGCTTGCGCTGGCGCTCGAGCGGGCCGGGCTGCCGGTCGCGCTGATCGAGGCCGAGCCGCTGGCCCGCATACGCGAGGCGCCCTTCGACGGCCGGGCGCTGGCGTTGATGTACGGCTCGCGGCGGGTGTTCGATGCCCTGGGCCTCTGGCCGGCGCTCGCCGACATCGCCGAGCCGGTCTGGGGCGTCAGCGTCCTGGAGCCGGGCAGCGGGGCGAAGCTCGCCTACGACGCGCTCGAAATCGGCCGCCATCCGTTCGGCTACGGCATCGAGAACCGCGCTTTGCGCGCGCGCCTGCTGCAGCTGGCCGAGGGCAGGCCCGCCATCACCCTGCTCGCGCCGGCGCGGGTCGCGCGGATCGAGCGCCGCGCGGGGCGCATGCGGGTCATCCTCGAGGATGGCCGGCCGCTGGCCGCGGCGCTCGTGGTCGCAGCCGACGGTCGCGGCTCGACGGTGCGCGGACTGGCCGGCCTCGCCGTCGAGCAGTGGCGCTACCCCCAGACCGCGCTTACCTTCGCGATCCGCCACCGCCGCGCCCACGGCGGCCGGGTGCGCGAATATCTGCGCCCGGCCGGGCCGCTCGCCCTGCTGCCGCTCGGAAAGGGGCTGAGCGCGGTTACCTGGGTCGAGCGCGAGCCGGAGGCGCAGCGGCTGCTCGAGGGCGCGGACGCCTCCCTGCTGGTGGCCCTCGCCCGGCAGATCGGCGACGATTTGGGCGCGAGCGGGATCTGCGGCCGGCCGGTCGGTTATCCGCTTGAGCGGCCACCGGGCCCGGCGGCTGGTCGGGCCGCGGGTGGCGCTGGTGGGCGACGCCGCGCATGCGGTCCATCCGATCCACGCCCAAGGCTTCAATCTCGGGGTGCGCGACGTCGCGGCGCTGGCCGAGGTCCTCGTGGATGCGGCCCGCGCGGGGCAGGATCCCGGCAGCGGCGAGGTGCTGATCCGCTACGAGCGCTGGCGGCAGGCGGACGTCCGTCTCGTGGTCGGGCTGACCGACGGGCTCAACCGGCTGTTCTCGACCGATCAGGCCCCGGCGCGGCTGCTGCGCGCGGCCGGCCTGAATGCGCTGGCCTGGCTCGCCCCGCTCCGCCACCTCGCGATGCGCCGCGGCATGGGCCTCATGGGCGACCTGCCGAAGCTCGCCCGCGGCGAGGCACTGCCCCCGGGACGCCGTGCTCGCGATAGCCGCCGGCGCCGGGCAGGCCGGCGAGGTTCGGCCGGCGGCGCGCCGCCCGCGCCGCAATTGACGCTGCTGCCTCGGATGGCCAGATTCAAAGGCAGCAGGACGCCATGAGCCAGGGCCCCCCCGAACCGACCCCCGCCGATCAGACCGGCCTCGCGGCGGCCGCGATCGGCGCCGCCTCCGGCCCAACCGGCGCGGCCGCGATCCAAAGCCACATCGCGAGCCTGCCGAACGGGCCCGGCGTCTACCGGATGCTCGATGCCAAGGGCGAGGTGCTCTACGTCGGCAAGGCGAAGTCGCTCAAGAAGCGCGTTCTCGCCTACGCCAAGCCCGCGGCGCTGAGCACGCGGCTGCAGCGCATGGTGGCGCTGACCCGCGGCCTCGAGGTCGTGACCACGGCCAGCGACGTCGAGGCGCTGCTGCTCGAATGCAACCTGATCAAGCGCCACCGGCCGCCCTACAACATCGTGCTGCGCGACGACAAATCTTTTCCGTACATCTATGTTGGGAAAATCACGGCCGAGCAGCCGTTCCCGCGGATCGGCCGCCATCGGGGCGTCAAGCGCAAGGACTGCGACTATTTCGGCCCGTTCGCGTCCTCGGGCGCGGTCAACGAGACGCTCGGCGCTCTGCTGCGCGCCTTCCCGATCCGCTCCTGCCCGGACAGCATCTTTGCGAACCGCACCAGGCCCTGCCTGCAGTTCCAGATCAAGCGCTGCACCGCGCCCTGCGTCGGCCGCATCGATCCGGACAGCTATGCCCGCCTCGTCGATCAGACGCGGGCCTTCCTCGGGGGCCGCAGCGACGCGATCCGGGAGCAGCTGCAGGCCGAGATGGCGGCCGCCGCCGAGCGCCTCGACTTCGAGCAGGCAGCCGCGATCCGCGACCGCCTGAAGGCCCTGGCCCACATCAGCTCGCGCCAGGGGATCAACGTCAGCTCGGTCGCCGATGCCGACGTGGTGGCGCTCGCCCAGGACGGCGGCCAGGCCTGCGTGCAGGTGTTCTTCTACCGGGCCGGTCGCAACTACGGCAACCGCGCCTACTACCCGAGCCACACCCAGGACGCCGGACCGGCCGAGCTGGTCGAGGCGTTCCTCGGCCAGTTCTACGCCGAGCGGCCGCCGCCCAGGCTGATCCTGTTGAGCCACGAGCCAGCCTCGCAGGCGCTGCTCGCCGACGCGCTCGCCGTTCGCGCCGGGCGCAAGGTCGAGCTGGCCCGCCCCCAGCGCGGCGAGCGTTGCCAGCTGGTCGCCCAGGCCGAGACCAATGCCCGCCTGGCGCTCGCCCGCAAGCTCGCCGAGAGCAGCGCCCAGGCGAGGCTCCTGCAGCGCCTGGCCGAGCGGCTCGAGCTGCCGGAGCCGCCCGCCCGGGTCGAGGTCTACGACAACAGCCACAGCATGGGGACCGACGCGCTCGGCGCCTTCATCGTCGCCGGCCCGGAAGGTTTGAATAAAGCCGGCTATCGGAAGTTTACCATCAGGAGCCGTGATCTGACGCCGGGCGACGACTATGCGATGATGCGCGAGGTCTTGGGCCGCCGGTTCACCCGCCTGCAGCGGGAGGACCCGGGACGGCAGAGCGGCCAGTGGCCGGATCTGGTGATCATCGACGGCGGCCCGGGCCAGCTGTCGGCGGCGCTCGACAGCCTGGCCGGCTGCGGCGTCAGCGGCCTGCCGCTGCTCGCGATCGCCAAGGGTCCCGACCGGGATGCCGGCCGCGAGACCCTCTACCTCCCGGACCGGCGGCCGCTCAAGCTGGACCCGCGCGACCCGATCCTCTACTTTCTCCAACGGCTGCGCGACGAGGCCCACCGCTTCGCGATCGCAGGCCACCGCAGCAAGCGGGGCAAGGCGCATCGGCCGCTCGGCGCTCGACCGCGTGCCGGGCGTCGGCGGCAAGCGCAAGAAGGCGCTGCTCGGCCACTTCGGCTCGGTGCGCGCGATCGAGACCGCGGGGCTGCTCGACCTCGAGCGGGTGCCGGGGATCAACAAGGCGGTGGCGAGAGCCGTCTACGATGCCTTTCACGAAGGAAGCTAGGGGCAGCCCGATGCTGACCAATCCGCCGAACCTTCTGACCGCATCGCGGATTGCCGCGGTCCCGGCGCTGGTCGCTGCCTTCTACGTCGAGGGCGACTTCGGCAAATGGGCGACCTGCACGATCTTCACCATGGCCGCGATCACCGATTTCTTCGACGGCTGGATCGCGCGCAGCTGGTCGATGCAGTCGCCGCTCGGGCGCATGCTCGACCCGATCGCCGACAAGCTCCTGGTCGGCGCCGCGATTTTGATGCTGGTGCATTTCGATCGCGCCCCGATCCTGCCGTCGCTGGTGATCCTCTGCCGCGAGATCCTGGTCTCGGGCCTGCGCGAGTTCCTGGCCGAGGTCCGGGTCGGCCTGCCGGTGTCGCGGCTCGCCAAGTGGAAGACCGGCGTCCAGATGACCGCGATCGGCTTCCTTCTGGCCGGCACCGCCGCACCCTGGTGGCTGTTCGCCGATCAGGTCGGCCGCTACGGCCTCTGGCTGGCCGCGGTGCTCACCCTGATCACGGGCTTCGACTACCTGATGGTCGGCCTGCGCCACTCGAATGCCCCCGACCCCGTGCGCAAGCGCGGCGAGCTGATCGGGTCGCGATCGAGCGAGGTGCGGCCATGAGGATCCTCTACTTCGCCTGGCTGCGGACCAGGACCGGCACGTCGAGCGAAGAGGTGGCGCCGCCTCCCGAGGTGACGACGGTCGGCGAGCTCATGCAGTGGCTGGCTGGGCAGCGGCCGGGCTTCGCCGCCGCGCTCGCGGCGCCGGGCGTGGTCCGGGCGGCGGTCAATCAGGACTACGCCGAGGCCTCCGACCCGGTCCGGCCGGGCGACGAGGTCGCCTTCTTCCCGCCGGTCACGGGCGGCTGAACCCCGGGATCCGAGCGTGATCCGGGTCCAAGAAGCGCCCTTCGACATAGGTTTCGAGCTCGCGGCCTTGACCCGCGGGCGGACCGACATCGGCGGGCTCGCGAGCTTTGTGGGCCTGGTCCGGGACATGGTCGGGGAGCGCGGGGCGGCCGAGCAGCGGGTCACCGCCATGACCCTCGAGCACTACCCCGGCATGACCGAGGCAAAGCTCGCCGAGATCGAGGCCCTGGCCAACCGGCGCTGGTCGCTGCAGGCGAGCCTGATCGTCCATCGCTACGGCCGCATGCTGCCGGGCGAGCCGATCGTCCTGGTCGCGACCGCCGCCCCCCACCGCGCGGCCGCGCTCGAAGCCTGCGCCTTCCTGATCGACTGGCTCAAAACCAAGGCGCCGTTCTGGAAGCTCGAGGAGGGCCCGGACGCCAGCCACTGGGTCGAAGCCCGAAGCACCGACGACGAGGCCGCCGCCCGCTGGCACGAGCACGCGTAGTCGGTCCGCAACCGCTCAGCTAACGTCGGCGATCGAGCTCTCGAAGCTTGCCCCGGATCGGAAGCATGAACGCCGCAGGTGGCTCGAGGCGGGTGGCAATCTCTATGATGTCGGGCGACCGCATGATCAGCCTGCCGGCGAAGACGAACTGAGACATCCCCTTGTGCGAGCCTGTCTCCAGGAAGAACATGACGGCACAAGCTTGTCGCCAAGCGGCTCGCTCCTGGGAGGTTGCGCACGATCCTACGATCGCCCGTCACGATTCCCGACCCAGTTCCTGCAACCATTCCACATCGGGAACCGAAGGATCGCCGAATTTGTCGAGCAGAGGATAGACCTGATGTCCGTGTGGAGCGGCCAGGACCGCGAGCGCGCGGGCAATGTATGGCGATATGTTGTTATCGAAGAGGACGTTCACGCGGCCAGCTTGCGCGGAGCGCTACCTTCCAATCCGCGCTCGAACTCGATCGCATGGCGCACCTCGCGCTCCTTGACCGGGAACCAACGAGCCACGGCTCTCGCCGAACCCTCGCTGGCGGCGATGTCGGCCAGAGTAGCGGTCGGAATGCCGCTAACGGCGGCGATTGGGGCGCCGAAGGACCGGCCGGGGTCGAGAACGACCGATCGCTGATGACCCATCGGCCACCATCTTGTCATCACGTCGGCGTCGAAGTCGACGTCCCTGAAGCTCGGCGCGATGACCTCATGGAAGCCATATTGTTGGCGCGCCAGGTCGTAGACTTTCTCCTCATCTGATTGATCTGCGATGGCGAGAAAGATGCGGCGACCATCCGTCTTGAAGCGGGCGGCGGTGAACGGATGGTCCTGACCGAGAAGCTCGGTCGCGTGCGCCAAGGCAAGCCGCATCGCCTGCAAGCTGACGCCTTCTGCAACGAAGCGCGCGACGATCCGCAGTTGCATGAGGTCGAGAAAGCCGAGCCCCAGCTTGTCATCGAGCTTGGGCAACTGCAGCGTCCAGAGTGGCTCTGCATGCGCTCGCTCGCCCCGCTGGATATAGGTATATCCGGCGATCCAGCGCCTCACCGTCGCCGTTTTGAGCTTGAGCAGCCGAGACGCCTCGCCCGTCGTGTACAAGCCGATCCCGGCCAGGTCGTCGCAACCATGCATGGCTTGCTCCCGGCTACGCCACGCTCAGCTAGCATTCGCAATGCTGCGCGTCACGCCCCGATTTTCGGCGATCCGAGGTGCTATTTATCACCGTCAGCGCCGCCAGCCGCCGATCCAGCCCTTGCGCCGGAAGTAGGCGAGCAGGCCGAGGGCCACCGCCAGCATCAGGCGCGAGCGCGAACGGGTAGCCGAAGTACCAGCTCAGCTCGGGCATGTTCCAGGGCGACACCGCGGACTTGAAGTTCATGCCGTAGACGCCGGCGATGAAGCCCAGCGGGATGAAGATCGTGGCGATGATCGTCAGGACCTTCATGATCTCGTTGGCGCGCAGGCTGACGCTGGAGAGGTGCAGGTCGATCAGGGCGGAGGCGACCTCGCGGTCGACCTCGAGCATGTCCATGAGCTGGAACACGTGATCGGCGCAGTCGCGCAGGTAAACCCGGGTGGCGGCGCTGACGAAGGCGGTCTCGTCGTCGCGCAGGAGGTGGCTCATGATCTCGCGCAGCGGCCAGAGCGCGCGGCGGAGCTCGAGCAGGTCGCGCTTGAGGCCGTGGATGCGCGGGACCAAGGCCGGGTCCGGGTCCTCCACGACCTGCTGCTCCAGAGTCTCGAGCGTCTCGCCGAAGTGCTCGAGCACCGGGAAGCAGCTGTCGACCAGGGCATCGAGCAGGGCATAGGCAAGATAGTCGGCGCCCAGCGTCCGCATCCGCGAGGGCTCCTGGCGCAGCCGCGCGCGCACCGGATCGAAGCAGTCGCCGGGGCGCTCCTGAAAGGTCAGGACGAAATCCTTGCCGACGACCAGCGACAGCTGCTCGGTCCACAGCACCTCATCGAGGTGGGGCATGCGCAGGACGAGGAACAGATACTCCTCATAGGCCTCCACCTTCGGGCGCTGGTCGGCCTGGACGATGTCGGCCAGCACCAGCGGGTGCAGGCGGAAATGCCCGCCGACGGCGCGCATGACCTCGAGATCGCCGAGCCCCTGGACGTCGATCCAGGTGACCGGGAAGGCGTCCGCCGGCCGATCGAGCTCGCTCACCGCGGCGAGCGGCCGTTCCTCGAGGCGCTCGGGCGCGTAGGCGATCATCCGGATGCTGGGCGGGAGCGCCTCTTTGGGCGGTGCCACCAATGTTCCGGGCGCCGAGCCCGGCGGCGGCCGCCGGAGCCAGCGGCCGCGGCGCCAACGCCGCCTCGCCCGCGCGCTCATGCCGCCCCCGGACACCGTGGTGGTCGTTTTGTCGTTGCTCATCGCGCCAAGAACCTTTCAGATCCTGCGACCTGTCCGAGCCGTCGGCGCGGCATCGCCGCCCGCTTCGGCACCAAGGCGCATCCTGAGGCCGAACGGCGGCCATGCAAGGGAACCGGCCATGCAAATCGTCATCGTCCAGCCGCTGATCGCGCTGATCGCCGGCATCCTGATCCTGATCTTCCCGCGGCTCTTGAACTATATCGTCGCCATCTACCTGATCGTGATCGGCCTTGCCGGGCTCGCCGCCCAGTTCACCTGAGGCGGCCGGGGTTAGGCCGGGACCCTCTCGAAGGCCGCCTCGCCCGGTACGCCGGCCGCGAACTTCATGATCGCCCGGCCGGCGGCCGGCAGCGCCACCAGGCTGCTGCAGACGGTGCCGTAGTCGGCCTCGGCGACGATCGCCATGGCGTTGCGCGGATCGCCGTCCGGCCCCGCGCGATCGGCAAGCAGCAGGCTCCATGCCGACCAGTCGTCGGCATCGGGATCGGGCGCTGCCGCCGCGCGCCAGCGCTCGAGGTAATGGGCGATCCGCGGCGATGTCGGATCGTTGAGCTCGCGCGCCGTGAGCATCGAGAGGCCGGCCGGCAGCGGCCGGCACTCGATGGCGCCCGAGCGGTCGCGCGCGGGAATCGCGGCGCCGGGCAGGCGGATCGGCTCGATCGCGCGCAGGCTGCCGTCGCGGGTCCGGAAGGCAAAGCTCGGCAGGCCGCCCGCGTGGCGCAGCCAATAGGCGCCCTGGTGGTCGGCGACGACGAGGTTGAACGGGCGATAGGCGAGCGGGGTCGAGGTCGGCGAGCGCTGCGGCCGCCGCCTCGGCGTCGGCATGGTCGAGGGCTTCGAGCACGAGCTCGCCCCGCGAGCGCTTGCCGCTTTCCGGCCCGAGGGTCCCGACCCGGTTCAAGACCGCGGCCACGACGCCGTGGTCGTTGATCCCGAGCCAGCTGCCGCCCGCCTGCTCGTCGAGCCCGGCCACGACCTCGCGCCGGTCCGGCCAGTGTCGCCCGGGCGGCCGCCAGGGCCGGCTCCCGAGCTCGTCGCGGTTGGCGGCCAGCAGCAGCGGCCATCGCGCGCCCGGGCGCCGCAGGACAACCACCGTGCACATCCCGTTTCCTCGGTCCCCTCCGGCCGGCTGGCCTGGCTGCCCGCGCGTGGCTATATTGGATAGCGAGCGTAGCCCTCAATGCCATCAAGCGCGAGGCCAGGATGACCACTTTCGATGAGCGCGAGCGCCATGAGGAGACCCGCTTCAAGCACGATCAGGAGCTGCTCTTCAAGGCCCGCAACCGCGGCAACCGGATCTTCGGCCTGTGGATCGCCGAGCAGCTGGGCCTGAGCGGCACGGCCGCTGCCGACTACGCCAAGGACGTCGTCCTGGTCGATTTCGAGATGCCGGGCGACGACGACATCTTCACCAAGGTGAAGGCCGACCTCGCGGCGGGCTCGATCGAGATCAGCGATCACGTCCTGCGCAAGCATCTGGTGGAATGTCGCGAGCTCGCGGCCCAGCAGATCAGGGCCGGCTGAGCCGCCGGTGAGCAGCTCGGCCCGAGAGCCGCGGCCGCCGGCGGCTCCGAGCCCGCCCGAGCTGGCCCGGCCCCGCCCCGACCGCGAGCCGGCCCGGCCGCAGCCGCCCGCGGTGCGCGAGATCGGCGGCCCCAAGGGGCCGGAGCCGACCCGCTATGGCGACTGGGAGAAGGGCGGCCGGTGCACCGACTTTTGAGCCCCGGCCGCGCCTGACACGCGGCGCCGGCACGCCATGACGAGCCCCTGCACCAGCGACCGGTTGGTCGCGCCCAGCGCGCACGCCGCGGGGGGCCTGCCGCGCTCGGGCATCCTGCTGCTGGTGGCGCTCACGCTGACCTGGGGCGTCAACTGGCCGATGATGAAGCTCGCGCTCCAGGGCGTGCAGCCCTGGGCGTTCCGCTCGCTCTGCCTGATGATCGGCGGCAGCGCGCTCCTGGGCCTGACGCGCCTGAGCGGCGGCTCGCTGCGTCTGCCGCGCGAGCGGCTCGGCCCGCTCGTGGTGGTGGCGCTGTTCAACATCACGATCTGGCATCTGCTGTCGGCCTACGCGCTGCTCGAGACCGGCTCCGGGCGGGCCGCGATCATCGGCTACACGATGCCGCTCTGGGCGGCGCCGCTGAGCGTGCTGCTGCTCGGCGCCCGGCTCACGCTGCGCCAGGGCCTGGCGTTGCTGCTCGGCATGGCGGCGCTGGTCCTGCTGATCGGCCAGGACCTCGCCGTGGTCGGCCGCGCCCCGGTCGGCGCCCTGCTGATGGCAGGCGCGGCGCTGAGCTGGGCGCTCGGCACCGTGCTGATCAAGAAATTCGCCTGGAGCGGCATGCCGGTCCTGGCGCTGACCGGCTGGCAGCAGCTGCTGGGCGGCCTGCCGATCGTGGTCGGCTGGTGGCTGCTCGAGCCGTGGCCGGACCTCGCCGCGCTGACCCCGCCGCAGGCGATCGGCCTCGCCTACGCGATCTTCGTCGCCACCATCTTCTGCCACGCCGCCTATTTCACGCTGGTGAGCCTGTTGCCCGCGCACGTCGCCGCGATCAGCGTGCTGGCGGTGCCGGCGGTCGGCGTGATCAGCTCGGCCTGGCTGCTCGGCGAGCCGGTCGGGATCGCGGAGGCCTGCGCTCTTTTGCTCGTGGTCGGCGGCCTGTTCCTCGTGATCCGCGCCGCCAGGGAGTGAGCTTCAGTCGCCGGCCACCGCCTCGCGGACCAAAAACACCCCGAACAGGGTGTTGGTCACGAGGTAGCGGCGCCACAGGCGACGCGGCTCGGATCCCAACCGGAACAGCCATTCCAGGCCCACCCGGCGCATCCAGGCGGGCGCCTCGGGGACCTGGCCCGCGATGATCCCGAACGCCTGACCGACGCCCACCAGCGCCGCGTCCAGATGCGGCCGATGGGCGTGCATCCAGAACTCCTGCTTGGGACAGCCGAGGCCGACCAGGACCAGCCCGGCGCCGGAATCGCGGATCCGCCCGACCAGCGCCGGATCCATCGCCGGCTGCCGCGGCAGCATCGGCGCCGCCTCGGCGGCGGCGATCTTGAGGGCCGGGATGCGGGCGCCAAGCGCGGCCTCGAGCGCGGCCATCAGGGCCCGGTCGCCGCCATAGAAATAGACCGGCAGACCGGCGGCCGCCGCCTGCTCGCACAGGCTCAGCGTCAGATCGGGCCCGCGCACCTGCTCGGCATGCGCAAAGCCGCGCCGGCGCAGCCGCCAGACCACCGGCATGCCGTCGCTGACGACGAGGGCGGCGTCCTCGAGCACGCGCCGCAGCGCCGGATCGCGACGCGCCTCGACCAGCATGTGGACGTTGGCGACGCACACCTCGCCGCCGGCGCGCTCGCGGCCGCGCCTCAGGATCTCGCGAGCGACGCTCGCAGGATTGCCGACCGTGACCGGCAGGCCGATCACGCGCCCCCACTCGAGCCCGGGCGCAGACGCCGACCCGCCCGGCCCGGTCATGGTCCCGACCTGTTCCACTTTTCGGCCCCTTCCCCCTCGCCGACGCAGCCCTTGCGGCATGCTATGCCCGGCCAGGTAATCGTCCGGTTAAGCGCTTGTCCCCTTTCAACTATCTCGCAAGATCAAGGGCGCAAGGCCCGGCATGAGAAGGCGATCTTGGGTCGCAGCGGCGGGCGCTGTCAAGACCGGCGGCCGGCTGCGATGGCTCGCCGCGGCCGGCCGCCGCTGCTAGATCTGGCGCCATGCTGCCCGTCGTCCACCACCCCGCCTACGTCGCGCCGATGCCGGCGGGCCACCGCTTTCCGATGGCCAAGTTCGGGCGCCTGATGGCCCTCCTGCTCGCAGACCGCGTGGTGGCGGCGGGCCAGGTCCGCGTGCCCGAGCTGGCGCCGGCCGCCGCGCTGGAGCGCGCGCACGCGCGGGCCTACGTCGAGGCCGTGCTGCGCCAGACCCTCGATGCCGCAGCCGTGCGCCGGATCGGCCTGCCGGTCACCGCCGCGCTCGCAAGGCGCGCCCGCGCCGCCAACGGCGGCACCCTGCTGACCGCGCGCCTCGCGCTCGAGCACGGCCTTGCCTGCAATACCGCGGGCGGCAGCCATCACGCCTTCGCCGACCACGGCTCGGGCTTTTGCATCTTCAACGACGTCGCGGTCGCGGCCCACGCCCTCCTCGCCGAGGGCCGCATCGCGCGCGCCCTGGTGGTCGACCTCGACGTCCACCAGGGCGACGGCACCGCGGCGATCTTCCGGGACGAGCCGCGGGTCTTCACCTTCTCGATGCACTGCCGGACCAACTTCCCGCTGCGCAAGCAGGCGAGCGACCTCGATCTCGCGCTCGAGGCCGGGCTCGAGGACGACGCCTATCTGGCGCAGCTCGCCGCCCATCTGCCGGGCCTGCTGGAGGACCTGCGCCCGGACCTCGTGTTCTTCAATGCGGGGGTCGATCCCCATGTCGACGACCGGCTCGGCCGTCTCGCGCTGAGCGAGCGCGGCCTCTGGCGGCGCGAGCGCCTCGTGCTCGAGAGCTGCGTGCCGCGCGGGCGTTCCGGTCGCCTGCGTGGTCGGCGGCGGCTACGCGCCCGATCTCGAGCAGCTGGCCCGCCTGCACGCGATCCTGCCGCGCGTCGCGAGCGCCCTCTACCGCCGCCTCTGAAAGGCGCCCGCTCAATCCTCGCCCCGGCCCTCGAAGGGCGCCCGGCCGCGGTCGGATCCGCCTCGTGGGCGCGCTCGTCGTAGCCCTGCCGGCTCGAGAAGAACATCAGCGCCATCAGGCCCGCCCCGAGCAGGAAGCTGAGCCCGGCCCCGAGCCCGAGCGCGATCAGGCCATGGGTGCTGATCTCGGTGTCGCCGACATCGGCCCACATCCAGACCGCCCCGGCCGCCGTGGCGCCGATCAGGCCGAACGAGACGACGAGGATCAGGGCAGTGCGCATGGCGCGGGCTTTCGAGGGCCTCCCGAGGTGAGCCTAGCAAAAGATGGCGCCCTTGAACGCCGCTGCCAGGTGCTCTCGGTCCGGGCCGCATGCTCCTTCTCGCGCTGGCGGTCATGGCAAACGGGCAGGCCGTTGCGGGTCGATGTCGGCGGGTTCGTCTACCACGCGCTCAATCGGGCGAGCGCGCGGGCGACCCTGTTCGCGAGCCCCGAGGACTACCACCAGTTCGAGCGGGTCCTGGAGGCGGCGCAGGCGAGGTCCGGGATGCGGATTCTCGCCTATTGCCTGATGCCCAGCCACTGGCACCTGGTGCTGTGGCCGGCGGCCGACGCCACCCTCAGCCGCTTCATGACCTGGCTCACGCTCACCCACACCCAACGCTGGCACGCGCGCCGCGGCAGCGCCGGCGCCGGCCACCTCTACCAGGGTCGCTACAAGTCGTTCCTGGTCCAGGCCGACGCGCACCTGCTCACCCTGTGCCGCTATGTCGAGCGCAATCCACGGCGCGCGCGCCTGGTCTGCCGGGCCGAGGCCTGGCGCTGGGGCAGCCTGTGGCGGCGCGAGCATGGGCGCGGGCTGGAGCTGCTCGCGGACTGGCCGGTCGCCCGCCCGGACGACTGGCGCCGGTTCGTCAACCGCGCCGAGCCCGCGGCCGACCTCGAGGCCCTGCGCGCGTCGAGCCAGCGCGGCCGCCCGTTCGGCGCGCTCCCCTGGCGCGACGACCTCGTGCGCAAGTTCGCTCTCGACTCCACCCTACGCCCCCGCGGCCGCCCCACGCGAAAAGGTTCCTGACACCTTTTCCCTGACCTGACACCTTTTCCCTGACGCGATCTCGGTAACCAGCTGCGCGGGCTGCTCCGAGCCTTCGGGCTGCGGGTTGGCAAGGGCAAGGGGCAAGCTTTCGAGCAGCGCGTCCTGGCCCTGGTGGCGGACTGTCCGGCCTTGCAGCCGGTGGCCGACGGGCTGCTGGCGGCGCGCCGCGCGGTGCGCGCCGAGGTCGAGCGTCTCGACCGCGTGCTGCTACCCGCGGCGCGCCGGGACGCCACCTGCCAGCGGCTGATGACCGCTTCGCTGGCTCCCAGCGCCGACGTGGTGTCGGCGCGGAGCGCGAAGGGCGTGGGCGCGATCACCGCGCTCGCCTACCAGAGTACGATCGAGACGCCGAGCCGGTTTCGGCGGCGCGCGAGGTCGGCGCCTATGTCGGGCTGGTGCCACGACGCCATCAGTCGGGGGAACTCGACCGCTCGGGGCGGATCTCCAAGCAGGGCGACGCGCTGTTGCGCGGCTATCTGTACGAGGCCGCAACCGTGCTGCTGACCCGGCTGGACACCCCCAAAAACCTGGGCGAGAGGGGCGTGATGTGATCTACTGCGGCGTGGGTCGCAGGGAGGATCGGATGGCGCCGCAGGTTGGGATGTTCGACGTCGAGGACCGGCTGGCGGGTCTGTCAAAGAAGGGTGACGATCTCGAACGGCTAGCGGCGGTGATCGACTTCGAGCTGTTCCGGCCCGAGCTCGAGCGCGCCGTGCCCCGCGCCGACCGGTCGAAGGGCGGGCGGCCGCCGTTCGACCACGTCCTGATGTTCAAGGTCCTGATCCTGCAGACCCAGAACAACCTGTCCGACGAGCGCACCGAGTTCTACTTGCGCGACCGGCTGACCTGGATGCGCTTCCTCGGCCTCGGGCTCAGCGATCCGGTGCCGGATGCGAACACCATCTGGACCTTCCGTGAGGCGCTGACCAAGGCTGGCGCGATCGAAGCCCTGTTCACCCGGTTCGACCAGCAGCTCCGCGCCCAAGGCTACCTCGCGATGTCCGGGCAACTGGTCGACGCGAGCATCGTCGCCGCGCCCAGGCAGCGCAACACCAGGGCCGAGAAGCAGGCGCTCAAGGAAGGCCGCGTGCCAGAGGCTTGGCAGGCCAAGCCGGCCAAGCTCAGCCAGAAGGATCGCGATGCGCGCTGGACCGTCAAGACGACCAAGGCGAAGCCCCGCGCCGGCGAAACACCGCTGGTTGATCTCGCGATTCCCGAGTTCGGCTACCAGAACCACATCAGCGCCGATCGCCGCCACCGGCTGATCCGCCGCTGGCTGGTCACCGACGCCGCCGCCCATGCCGGAGCCCGGCTGGCCGATCTGCTCGATCCCGGCAACACCGCGAGCGCGGTCTGGGCCGACACCGGCTACCGTTCGAAGAAGAACGAGGAGCTCCTGCGCCAGCGGATGCTGAAAAGCCACATCCACCGCAAGAAGCCGGCGGGCCGGCCGATGGCGGCGCGCACCGCCCGGGCCAATGCGAAGAAGTCGGCGGTCCGCGCCCCGATCGAGCACGTCTTCGCCGAGCAGAAGGCCAGGATGGGCCTCTTCGTCCGGACATTGGCCTCGCCCGGGCCACGACCAAGATCGGCCTCGCCAACCTGGTCCACAACATGCGCCGCCTGCTCTGGCTGGAACGCCAGCCAGCCCTCGCCTGACGATCCAGCGGCCCACCCCAAGCGCCGGCCACCGCCCATCAAGCCAAGCGCAATCGACGACCTCCTCGCGCGCGCACCACCCTGCGACCCCGTCCTCGCCAAAAAATTCGGTAGATGGAGGTGTCCGGCTGCAACGGCCGTGCGCCTTGCGCAGCTGGGGCCGCGCGCTCGCCGAGCGGATCGGCACGAAGAAGGCGCGGGTCGCGGTCGCCCGCAAGCTCGCGGTGCTGCTTCACCACTTGTGGACCCGCGAAGAGGATTTTCGGTGGGCGTCGGCATGAGCATCTGAGCGCCCACTGGGTTGTCCCTGCCGGGGACGCGGGCGGCCGAGATCGCGGAAAAGGTGGGGGCGATGACCCCGTCTGACACATCGATCCGGCGCCTTGCGACCCTCATGCTGGCGCCTCGAGCCCCGAAAGAACCATGACCCCGGCAGCGACCCAAAAAGAGCAACCACCCCCTTGCCCGATTAAAGAACCTTTTCCGATCAAGTTGTGAACGGTCCACCCCTCAGGTTGCAACCTCGACCGGCCGTTCGAGCTCCACACACATGCCCTGGATAGCCTCCGGGCCCATTGCGGATCGACGCTCCACCCGCCCGTGCCGGTCAAGCACTACGAGCGCGGGCACTCCTCGGATAAGATAGTCCTGATACACCCTTTCATCCGTGCGTAGGACGAAGTGTTTATCGTGATTTTTCTCGTTGCTATTTAGCAGTACAAGAGTAAATTCCGGATGACGACATGCCCAGGTCTTTACGCGATCGACCACCGCTCCGCAGGCTGGACAACCCGAGTCAACGAAGAGCAGAAGAACACGGGTTTGGCGCCGCAACACTGAATTTAGGTCGTATTCCTTACCGTCAAGATCACGTCCCAAGAACCAAGGCGCTTCTGCGCCGATCTCGAGGTCGAAGTTCCGCGAATATCCTGCAGGAGACAACAGTTGCTCAACGACACCGATCCGTTGCAGGAGTTTACCGTGCTGCTGAAGCAGTTGATAGTGAAATATCGCAAGGATAAGTAAACCAGAACACATGATTGACATCAGCATAACATCAAATTGACCAATTCCAAACACTGTTAGCGGAATGTCGCTTGTCCGCAGTTTTAATGTGAGCAATGCTGCCCCGGCAAGAACCAAGTTTTGAAGTACTGAGCGCCAGCTTATGGGCCTCGGATCCGACTGGCCGAAACATCGGCAGTCCGGCCGATCGCCGCGCGTCAGAATTGTTGTCGTCACGGTGGCATAGGCAAGCATTAACGCCGCCGTCAGTATCGCACTGATCCGTGCCGTTGCTGGGATAAGCAGGAGAGCGCCGAAGACCGACTTGATTGCGCCGATAGAATAGGCGATGAAAGGGATCAGGGCCGGGCTGGTTCCGAGTGATGACAGGAAGGGAGCTATCCCCTCCGCCTGTCGTAGCTTGGATAAACCAGCGACAAAGAGCGTAGCTGCGAGGGCGGCAGCGATCAGATTGGCAGCGGTATTCATTGCTCTAGCCGGGTCCGACGACCAGCCGACAACCGACACCACCGTTCTCCATTGTCTTACAGTATGTGGATGGCCAAGGGCAGCAGCCGGCCCAGGAGCCGTTGCCGTTGAAGCAGCATTGCCACTCATAGTACGATGGACAACAACCGGGGAAGGGAGTATGTGGTGGACTAGCTCCGCAATCAAATCGAGGGCCGAAAGTCGCCGGCGTGCAGCGACCACCGTCTGGTCGACAGAATACGGTCTTGCATGTTCCTTCGAGTAACTTGCAACCGGTATGGTCTGCAAAGAAACTTTCGAAAACACACGCCCGCAGATTGCCCAAGCTACACTTAAGAATATACCATGCGCTGGAGGCGATCTGACAGGGAATACCTTCGGCACCGCCAGCCTTCACCGCTCGACAGGAGGCCGCGCAGAAGCTGTTGGTAAACTTCGGCGCCGTACGGCCTTTGACGATCTCACCATCAATGATTCTCTCGACGTAGGTGGCGGCCTGTCCTGTGCGGCTGTAGACTCTGTTCTGATAGCGGAGCAGGTCGGTGGCATTGTCCAGCAGCTCGTGGTGCGTGATGGTGTAGGTTGGCCAGCGTACGGCAGCTGCGGACACAACCGCCGGAGTTGGTCGCGCGTAGGGAATTTCAAGCACTCGCACCGTACGCGGGCCGGGGCCCCTCGCGACATATGCATTTGCGCGACGGGCGCGATATCCTTTTTTGCGAAGGTCTTTCTTAAAGGCGACAAAGTCGCTGCCGGCGTTAGCCCTGGTCAGCAGCTCTGTGCGTTCGCTGACTGTAGCCTTGCGAAAGTGGAACTGGGCCGCGGATACCGGTGACGGCCGAAAGAGAAAACCTGCGCTCCCTAAGGCAAGGAGTGATTGAAGGAAGTTGCGTCGGGACGGAACGCTGACGGCAACGGCGAGACGATCGAACCAGTAGCCCGTAGCCATTGACATGCCCCTTGACTGATCGCTGTATCTAACCTGCGACGCGACGTTTGGCAAGGCGTTCGCAAAGCCGGCTGACGAGGAAACGCGACGCCGGGGGTCACGACGCCGGGGGTCAGACGCCGGGGGTCAGACGCCGGGGGTCAGGTCTAGACGCCGGGGGTCAGACGCCGGGGGTCAGGTCTAGACGCCGGGGGTCAGGTCTTGCAGTCCAGCATAACGTCCTCAGACGCCGGGGGTCAGGTCTTGCAGTCCAGCATAACGTCCTGGAGACGCCGGGGGTCAGGTCTTGCAGTCCAGCATAACGTCCTGGTGATCGGCCAGGAGCAGGCCGTTTGCTTCGAGCAGCTCGGGGATCACGACGTTCAGCTTTCGGATCAGCGAATCCAAGGTGTCGGCGCCGGCCGCGAGGCCGGGCACGCCATCGCTCGCGGCAAACCACACAGCCGCCTCGGCAACCTAGCCTGTCTCCACGTCCAACGAAATGCCTTCTGCCCAAAGGATGGGCCGCCGAGTTGGCTGAGGGGCTTCTCGGGGAGTCACTGCTCAAGTATTAGGCAAAAATGCCTATTGCGTGTCCTGGAGCTCACGCGATTGTGATCGGGGAATAGTCCCGATACGCGACCTTTTCCGCACGCAAGGATCATACCGTACAATTCTGCTAAAGGTTCTGACGTCTTTCGCGGCCGCGTCCGGCGGTGCGCCGAACGACGATCCGGAACCGGCGAACGGGACCTCGAGGACGTTGGCAGCGGCCTGGCGCCTGCACCAAAATGCTCCACGATTGACGCATCCAGCGGCCTCCAGCGCACGCCTGATGGCGGCCGGAGCGGAATCGGGAAGCGAGCGAATCCGCGCCTTGCAGCCGCCGAACGCGATCTCCAGCGCTGGAGGCTCGATCATTACTTGGAGGGGATGCGTCACTTCTGCCGCATGTTCATGTCCTCGATGCGCCGGAGATGCGCCACCGATGCGTCATTGCCAATCGAAAGTGGCGCATGGCGGCCCGCATTTTCCAGTCTTCGGCGCTTGAGGCTCGATCATCTCTGGCGGCGGTCTTCAGCGCTGCCAATGCAGCCAAAGAAAACGGGCGGGTCACGAGCGTACCCGCCCAAGTCCAGGGAGGCTAAGCGTAGCTGGCGACCATCCTGGCTGGCCGCTCAGGGAAAAAAGGTTCGGCCAGCCGGCGCTGCCGGCCTCAGACGTCGTAGTAGAGCACGAACTCGTAGGGGTGCGGGCGCAGGCGGATCTCGTCGATCTCCTTGATCCGCTTGTACTCGAGGAAGTTGTCGATGAAGTCCTGGGTGAAGACCTCGCCCTCCATCAGGAACTCCTGGTCGGCCTCGAGGGCGTCGAGCGCGGCCGGCAGCGAGCCCGGCACGGTCGGGATGTCGGCCAGTTCCTCGGGCGGCAGGTCGTAGATGTTCTTGTCGACCGGGTCGCCCGGGTCGATCTTGTTGCGGATGCCGTCGAGGCCGGCCATCAGCATGGCCGCGAACGCGAGATAGGGGTTGCAGGAGGGGTCGGGGCAGCGGAACTCGGCGCGCTTGGCCTTGGGGCTGTCGGAGTACATCGGGATCCGGACCGCGGCCGAGCGGTTGCGCTGAGCGACCAGGCGAGGTTGACCGGCGCCTCGTAGCCCGGCACCAGGCGGTGGTAGGAGTTGACCGTCGGCGCCGCGAAGGCGAGCAGCGCCGGCGCGTGCTTGAGCAGGCCGCCGATATAGTACTTGCAGGTCTGGCTGAGCCCGCCATAAGCCGCGGGATCCCCGAACAGGGGCTTGTCGCCGTCCCAGATCGACTGGTGGACGTGCATGCCCGAGCCGTTGTCGGCAAACAGCGGCTTGGGCATGAAGGTCGCGGTCTTGCCGTGCTTCTTGGCGACGTTCTTGACCACGTATTTGTACTTGATCAGCTTGTCGGCCATCGAGACCAGGGTGTCGAACTTCATGTCGATCTCGCACTGGCCGGCGGTCGCGACCTCGTGGTGGTGGGCCTCGATTGCGATCCCGATCTCCATCATGGTCAGGACCATCTCGGAGCGGATGTCCATGAGCGTGTCCGAGGGCGGTGCCGGGAAGTAGCCTTCCTTGGGCCGGATCTTGTAGCCGAGGTTGGGGCCCTCGTCGCGCGCCATGTTCCAGTGGCCCTCGACCGAGTTGATCTCGTAGGTGCCGTAGTTGATGCTCTGGCCGTAGCGCACGTCGTCGAACACGAAGAACTCGGCCTCGGGGCCGAAGAAGGCGCGGGTGCCGATGCCGCTGCTGTTCAGGTGCTCCTCGGCCTTGCGGGCGACGCCGCGCGGATCGCGCGAGTAGTATTCCTTGGTCACCGGGTCGCGCACGTCGCAGATCAGGACCAGCGTCTTGTGGACGCAAAACGGGTCGAGGAAGGCCGTGGTCTCGTCCGGCATCAGCAGCATGTCGGAGGCGTGGATCTCCTGGAAGCCGCGGATCGAGGAGCCATCGAAGCCCAGGCCCTCGTCGATCGCCTCGATGTCGATCGCGGGCGCCGGATAGGAGGTGTGCTGCCACATGCCGGGCAGGTCGACAAAGCGCAGATCGACGATCTGGACGTCCTCGTCCTTGATCGCCTTCATGACATCGTCGGGCGTCTTGCATCCCAGCATCATGGGCGGGGTTCCTTTCTTGCTTGAGCAAAGCTGCTGCGGTGGGCTCGGCCGGACGGCGCGCGGGCGGCGGCCCTCGAGGTCGTCGGGGCCGCCCGGGGCGCGCCGCAGATCGGGGGCGGACGGCTGGCGCTCACAGGGCGTCGGCGCCGCGCTCGCCGGTGCGGATCCGGATCGCCTCTTCGAGGGGGTAGATGAAGATCTTGCCGTCGCCGATGCGGTCGGTCTTGGCGGCGTTCAGGATCGCTTCGGCGGCGCGATCGACCAGGCTGTCCTCGAGCACGATCTCGACCTTGACCTTGGGCAGGAAGTCGACCACGTATTCGGCCCCCCGGTAGAGCTCGGTGTGACCCTTCTGGCGGCCGAAGCCTTTGACTTCGGTCACGGTCATGCCTTTAAGGCCGACCTCCTGCAAAGCCTCCTTGACCTCATCCAGCTTGAACGGCTTGATGATCGCCTCGATTTTCTTCATAACAGCCACCGACCCTTCCGAGTTTGCACCGACCGGCAGTCGGACGTGCGTGGAACCCGCCCGCGATCACCTCCGCGAAGCATGGATCATGCCAGCCGCCAGTCTGCCTCGCGGCGGGCGATTCGGCAATCGCGGCCCGATCGTTTGCCTGATTCGTGGGCATTTTGCCCTTATCCTGGGCAATTTTGCCGGCGGGCGGGCGCCTTCGCGGGCCGCCTGCTTGACCACCGCGGGGGTCCGCGGCTAAAGAAGAGCGCCCTTGCGGCGGGCATAGCTCAGCTGGTTAGAGCGCCAGATTGTGGCTCTGGAGGTCACGGGTTCGAAACCCGTTGCTCGCCCCAACTCCCGGCGCCGGGCGCTGAAGGAGGCGTCCGGCCCGAGGTTCCTTGAACCCCGTCGTCGCCGCGAACCGTCGCCGGCCCGGCCAGGACGGCAAAGGCCTGATCTCAACTCCGGGGCCCGACCCGAAGCGCGAAACAGGTTGCCTGCCGACGCCTCAGCTCGGCGCATTTCGCCTCGGCAGCGGCCCGCCCTTCGAACGGACCGATCTGGACGCGATAGACGCTGCCGGCCGCAAGCTCCGCCTTTTCGATGTGGGATCGATAGTCTGCCAGCAGCGCCCCGAACCTCGCCGCCAACCCATCCCAGGCGCGCCCGGCCGCGGCCCGGTCCGTCGTCGCCAGCAGCTGGACGCGATATTCGACGCCCGCAGCGGCGGCGGGTCCCGGTGACGCCGGCAGCGGCGCCGCTGCGGGCAGAGGCTCGCTCGTCGCCGCCGGCGCAGCCGGCAGGGGCTCGCTCATCGCTGACTTCGCGGCCGGCAGGGGCTCGCTCGCGGCCGCGGACGGCTGGATCGCAGGGGCCGGCGCCGGCCCGGCGGCGGCCGCCTGCGGCGCGAGCAGCCGGCCTGCCAGGAGTGCTGCCGGCTCGTCGCCCGCCTCGGGCAGCAGGCGGTCGAGCCCGCGCGGCTCGTTGGCACCCGAGCGGGGATCGTCCAGCCGGGACGCGGGCGGCAGCTTCCAAGGCAGCTGGGGCACCCGGATCAGCGGCGGCTCGCTCGGTTCGGGGTCGTGCCGGGTGTCCTGGTAGGCGGCCGAGGCGACCACGCCCAGGATCGCGATCGATGCGAGCATCGACAGACTGACCACCGCCGATCGCGAAGCGGCCTCGAGCGTCATGCCTGGCCTCGCATGCATCAGTGCCCGATCGCCGGGGCGGCGACCGGGGCGCGAATTTGCTCGCCCGCGGGCGTGATTGCAACCGACTTTGCCGGCTTTGCCTATCGGCGGTTGCAAGTGGGCCACAGTGCGCGATGCCGCGACGGACCCGGCGCGTTCGGCCAGCTGCATGGTCGTGGGGACGGCGGGAGGACGAAGGCAGGCGGCTGTTCGTGGGGCGCCCGGGACCGAGACGACATTTTCTCGCCGATCCCGTCCGGGTCCGGCCGCGGCCCGGCGGCTCGGCCCCATCTCCGAGGCGCCCCTGGACATCGAGGCCGAAGGGCTCCATCTCGCCAGGGGCGCCCCGGCAGCGCTTCGGCGGCGGCCGGCCCCGGCTCGATACCAAGAAGCTCGCGCTGGCCAGTCGGCACAGCATTTCGACGCCGGCTGCGCCCCGATCGCGACGGCGCTGCTCCGATTCGACGGACAGGCGTGCTGACCCGCCACGTCGCGGGCCTGCCCTGCACCCGCGTACGGTCGCCGGGTCTGCCGAAGCTTGCGCCCGCGGCCGAGTCCCGGGATCAATGCCAACGACGAGCAGGAGCAAGGCACGAGTGATGACGGACAGGGTCCAGGCAGGCGGTCTTCGGGTCGCGAAGGTGCTGCACGATTTCATCGAGGACGAGGCCCTGCCGGGCACGGGCGTGGCACCGGAGCGGTTCTGGTCGGGGCTCGACGCGGTCATCCATGAACTGGCACCGCGCAATCGCGCGCTGCTGGCCAAGCGGGAGGAGCTGCAGGCCAAGATCGACGCCTGGCACCTGGCGCGCCGCGGTCGGCCGCTCGACCCGGACGCCTATCGAAGCTTCCTCGAAGAGATCGGCTACCTGCTGCCGGAGGCGGAGGACTTCGCGGCCACCACCGGCAAGGTCGATCCCGAGATCAGCACCATCGCGGGCCCGCAGCTGGTGGTGCCGGTGACCAACGCCCGCTACGCGCTCAACGCCGCCAACGCCCGCTGGGGCAGCCTCTACGACGCGCTCTACGGCACCGATGCGATCCCGGATACCGACGGCGCCGAGCGCGGGAGCGGCTACAATCCGGTGCGCGGCGAGCGCGTGATCGCCTACGCGCGCGCATTCCTGGACGAGGCGGCGCCGCTCGCCGAGGGGTCGCATCGCGAGGCCACCGGCTATGCCGTCGAAGCCGGCCGGCTGGCGATCAGCCTCGAGGGTGGCGGCCGCACCGGGCTGTTCGATCAGGGGCAGCTCGCGGGCTACCAGGGCGATCAGTCGGCGCCCAGGACGGTTCTCCTCGTCAACCACGGTCTGCACATCGAGATCCGGATCGACAACGGCCATCCGATCGGCCGGACCGACGCCGCGGGCGTCGCGGGCCTGATGCTCGAGGCCGCGGTGACCACGATCGTCGACCTCGAGGATTCGGTCGCGACGGTCGATGCCGAGGACAAGGTCGCCGCCTATCGCAACTGGCTGGGCCTGCTCAGGGGCGACCTCGCGGCCTCGTTTGAAAAGGGCGGCCGGACGGTGGAGCGCCAGCTCAGCCCCGATCGGACCTACACACGCCCGGACGGGGGCGAACTGACTCTGCACGGCCGGAGCCTGATGCTCGTGCGCAACGTCGGCCATCTGATGACCAGCGACGCCGTGCTCGGCCGGGACGGCCGGCCGGTGCCCGAAGGCATCCTGGACGCCATGATCACGAGCCTGATCTCGCTCCACGACCTGCGGGGGCTCGGCCGCCATCGCAACAGCCGCGCGGGCTCGGTCTACATCGTCAAGCCGAAGCAGCACGGGCCCGAGGAGGTGGCGTTCACGAGTGAGCTGTTCGCGCGCATCGAGGCGACGCTCGGGCTCGCGCCCTGCACCCTGAAAATGGGCCTGATGGACGAGGAGCGGCGCACGACCGTCAATCTCAAGGAGTGCATCCGCGCCGCCAAGGACAGGATCGTCTTCATCAACACGGGCTTCCTCGATCGCACCGGCGACGAGATCCACACCTCGATGGAAGCAGGCCCCATGATCCGCAAGGGCGACATGAAATCTGCCCTCTGGATGGAAGCCTACGAGGACTGGAACGTCGACATCGGCCTCGCCTGCGGCCTCCCCGGCCGGGCCCAGATCGGCAAGGGCATGTGGGCGATGCCGGACCAGATGGCGGCCATGCTCGAGAGCAAGATCGGCCATCCGCAGGCGGGCGCCAACACCGCCTGGGTCCCGTCGCCGACGGCCGCGGTTCTGCATGCGCTGCACTACCACCAGGTCGACGTCCGAGCGCGTCAGGAGAAGCTCAAGTCACGGCCGCGCGCGCGGCTCGGCGACATCCTCTCGATTCCGCTCGCGGAGCGCCCGAACTGGCCGGCCGAGGCGATCCAGCAGGAGCTCGACAACAACGCCCAGGGCATCCTCGGCTACGTGGTCCGTTGGATCGACCAGGGAGTTGGCTGCTCGAAAGTGCCGGACATCGACAACGTCGGGCTGATGGAGGACCGGGCGACGCTGCGCATCTCGAGCCAGCACATCGCCAACTGGCTGCACCACGGCATCTGCAGCCGGGATCAGGTGATGGCGACGATGCGGCGGATGGCGGCGGTGGTCGACCGGCAGAACGCGGACGATCCGGCCTACCGGCCGATGGCGTCCGATGGCGAGGCGAGCATCGCGTTCCAGGCGGCCTGCGACGTGGTCTTCCAGGGCCGGGCGCAGCCGAACGGCTACACCGAGCCGATCCTGCACCGCCACCGGCTCGAGGTGAAGCGGCAGCGCGCTCGCTGACCCGCTCACCCTCAGCTGCGCAGCGGACCCTCGAGCTGGCGCAGGGCCGGGTCCGCCCCGGCGCAGGGCCGGTCGTCGCCGACCCCCGGCGTGAACCAGACGTAGTCGAACGGCAGCGCGGCGGGCGGGCTGTCGATCCCGTCCACGACCTCGAGCATGCCGACGCTCAGGATCCTCGCGTGCGGACGCATGCGCGCCAGATACCACGGCACGCCGCGATCGTTGCGGACCTGGCCGTTGCCGGCAATGAGCAGGCCGCCCGCCCGGCCGCTGGCCGTTGCCAGGCGGTCGGCCATCATCGCCTCGCGCGCGCGCTGGACGCGGAACATGCCGGCGACCACCGGCTCGGCGACCTGGCCGCAAGGGTTGGCGCGCAGCTCCTGGGCGAGACTTCGCCGCCAGATCGGCCGGCAGGTCGCGATCTAGTCCGGTCCGGCGCACCATCGCCGCCTGCAGGACGTCCGGCCCGTTCGAGAAAACCGCCCGGCTCTGCGCCGGCGACAGATCGGCCGCGACAATCTCGGCGCCGTGCTCGAGGGCGGCCTGCGCGCTCGGCGCGTAGAGCTGCCAGTCCGGCCAGCCGAGCGCCGCCCAGTCGATCGCCGGCCCGAGGCCGGCGGCGTCCTTCGGGTGTTGCTGCCGGTATTCGACGAGCGCCAGCTGCCGGTTGCTCGGTATCATCTCGAACGCGAGCGCGCGCGGGGCCTTCGCCTCCAGCGCCGCGACCAGGACCGTCTGCAGGCGGTGGTGATCGAGATTGTCATGGCGTTCGCCGAGGAGCACGAAGTCGGCGGCCGCGAGGTCGGCGACCAGGGTCGCCTGATCGATGTAGCGGCCGCTCGAGACCTGGTAGATGCGGCCGATCAGCGGGTGCCCGGCGCCGGCGGTCTGCTGCCAGGCCCCGCCCGGCGCGCAGGCCGGCAGTGCCAGCATCAACCCGATGGCGACCGGGAGCCACCGGCCGAGGACGGCGTGGTTGAGGGGCGGGCGGTCGCGATCGCGCATGTCCAAGAGGTTGGCCGGCGGTGGCGTCCTCGCAAGGCGGGGCGGCGGCTTTTTGTCGATCCCCGCGCGGGGCGCGCGCGTCACGGCACCGAACCGCCGGCCGGACGCGACGTTCAAAGGGCTATGCGGGCAAAGGACTATGCGGGCGCCGGATTCGTACATCGGGTAGCGGAGCTCAGGGGAGCAGGGATGACCAGCCGGCCCGTGATCGACCAGCTCGCCGAGCATATTGCCGGCCTGCGCCGCTATGCGTTCGCCCTGACCGGCGGCCAGCAGGAAGCCGAGGACCTGGTCCAGGACACGCTGGTGCGGGCGATCGCCGCGGCGCGCTCGTTTCGCGCCGGCGGCAATCTGCGGGCCTGGCTGTTCTCGATCATGCACAATGCCTTCATCAGCGGCGTGCGCCGGCGCCGTCCGGCGACCGTGGCGCTGAATGACGAAGCCGCCGCGGTCGCCCAGGCGCCGGCGCAGCTGATTCGGCTCGAGGTGCACGACGTGCTCGCGGCGCTGGCCCGCTTGCCCGAGAGCCAGCGGGCCGCGCTCAGTCTGATCGCGCTCGAGGACTTCAGCTACGAGCAGGCGGCCAAGGTCCAGGGGATCCCGCTCGGCACCCTGATGTCGCGGTTGGCCAGGGGTCGCGAGGCCTTGCGCCAGATGATGCACGGGGACCTCAGGGTTCCGTTACGGGTGATCGGAGACAAGCGATGAGCCTGCCGGAAATCAGCGAGGCCGAGCTGCAGGCATTCGTCGATGGCCAGCTGCCGGAAGGGCGTTGCACCGCTGTCCTGGCGCACCTCGGCCGTCATCCCGAAGACATCGAGCGGTTGTCCGAGCACGCCCGCCACAAGGACGAACTCCGCAACCGCCTCGCGGCGCTCGATCTGGCCGCGGACGACCCGGCGACGGCAGAGCTGCAGCGCGCGCTGGCGGACCGCTTGACCCGGCCCGACTACGGGCGTTGGCTGCGTCGGGCGGCGACCGTCGCCCTGCTGCTCGCGGCCGGCTGGTCGGGCCACGGCCTGTATCAGAGCTATCTCGACAATCGCATCCCGGAGCTGGTGATCAAGGCGGCCGAGGCCCACGAGGTCTTCGGCGCCGATCGTCGGCGGCCGGTCGAGCTGACCGCGGCGTCCTCGGTGGAGATGTCCGCCTGGTTCTCGAGCCGCCTCGGCCAGCCGGTCGAGATCCCGATTCTGGCCGCGCTCGGCCTGCGGCTGATCGGCGGCCGTCTGCTGACCGCCGGCGGCCAGCCGATGGCGCAACTGATCTACGAAGACGGCGCCGGCCGCCGGTTGACGCTCTGCCTGTCCTCGGCGCCGGTCGAGGCCGACCAGAAGGTCGAGCTGGTCGAGGTCGGCGATCTCACCGCCGGCTACTGGCAGGATGGCGATCTGACCTACGCGCTGGTCGCAGATACGCCCGATGCGCAACTGGTCGCGATCGCCTCCGAACTCGGTGCCGAGGAGCCGGCCGACGGCCTGTAGAAGGCCCGCGGGCCTGGATGCGAGCCCCGCACGAGCGACCGCCAGATGGACCCGACCACGATCAGGCTCGCCGGCTGCGTCGCCCTGGCGCTCGCGGCGGGCGGCGGCGGTTATGCCTGGGCGCGGGTGATGGAACAGCCCGAGATCGTCGAGATCGGGAGCATCGCCTGCGGCGTGCCGCCGCTGACGGCGAGCTTCGGCGTCCCGCTCCAGGCGGTGCTGGCGGCGGTCGGCCACCTGCCGTTCGCGGTCGGCCCGGTCGAGATGCCGCAAGGCGGCGGTAGGATCAGTCTGCTGTTCGACCCGGCGGCCGACGGCAGGCGACGCGAGGTCCGGCTGAGCGGCGACATCTTGCATCTGCCGACAGTGTTCGGCGAGGACGAGGTGCCGCCGAAGCGGATCACGATGAACTGCCGCAACGGCGTGCTCGGATCGGTGCGCTATCAGGGCGCCGAGCGCGAGAGCACCACCTTCGGCATCCTGGGCACCACCGCGGCCGCGCCCCCAAAGCCGCGCCTCGACTAGCTCCAAGAGCGAGCGGGTCGGCCGCGGCCGCAAACAATACCCCCTCCGGTACGCCAGCGCCCTCGAAAGGCTTGCCCGCCGGCCGCCAATCCGCTAGCACCAATGAGGTACGCACTGATGTCGCTTCTTGGTTTGCTGTGTTTCCTGCTGGCAGTGCTCGATCTCGTCACTTCGTTGGTCGGCCTGCCGCTCACGTCGGTCGAATGGTCGCCTGTGGTCTTCATGCTGCTCGGCGGCCTGTTCTTGGGGCTTGAGGCTTTGCAAAACCGCGATCGGCCGCGCACGTGATACGGCTCGCTGTGATCCTTTCGGGCCTGATCTGGCTCGCGGCCTGCTCGAGCAACGGCGTGCCGGTCTGCAAAGGCGACGTGGCGCCTGCCGGCGGGATCACCGGCTACCGGCTCGGCCCGGCCGACAACATTCAGGTGACCGTCTTCCGGCAGCCGGACATGTCGGGCCCGTTCGTCATCGACGGCGAGGGCTTCCTCGCGCTGCCCTTGATCGGCGAGTTCAAGGCCGGCGGCCTGACCACGCGCGAGCTCGAGGACCAGATCGAGGCGCGCCTCAAGCAGGAACAGTTCCTGGTCAGCCCGCAGGTCGGCGTCCAGCTGCTGACCTACCGGGCCTTCTATGTCCTGGGCGAGGTTTCCAAGCCAGGCAGCTACGAATTTCGCGACGGCATCACCCTGACCAACGGCGTGGCGCTCGCCGGCGGCTATACCTATCGGGCCGACCAGTCGGGCGCGACCATCGAGCGCGGCGGCTGCTGGTTCCCGAGCCGCGTCGACACCTTGATCCAGCCGGGCGACATCATCACCGTGCCGGAACGGTACTTCTAGACACTTCCGGTCGCGGCCGGCGGGCCCGGGGGTCGACCCGGGCGACCTCGTCCTCGCGCTTTTGGGTTGTGAGCGGATGGCGGCGTGCTAGGCTTCCTGGCATGCCGTCACCGGATCCCGCCCGGTCGGGCTGGCGCAGGGAGGAGATTTGCCATGTCGCTTTCTCAGATCGACGCGCGTCGGGCCGCGCTTGGCCTCGCCCTGGCCCTGGCTTTGATCCTCGGCGGCGCCCCGGCGCGCGCGGCCGGCGAGCTTCGGATCGCCAACTCCGGCGAGCCCGACAGCCTCGACCCGCACCATGTCACCGGCACCTGGGAGAACCGGGTGGTCGGCGACATGTTCATGGGCCTGACCACCGAAGGGCCCGACGGCGGCGTAATCCCCGGGGCCGCCGAGAGCTGGCAGGTAAGCGATGACGGCCTGGTCTACACCTTCAAGCTGCGCGATCACCAATGGTCCGACGGGGTGCCGGTGACCGCCGATGATTTCGTGTTCGCGCTCCGCCGCATCCTCGATCCCGCCACCGCCGCCGAATACGCCTCGCTCCTTTACACGATCAAGAACGCCAAGCCGTTCAACGAGGGCGCCATCGACGATCCGAGCGCGCTCGGGGTGCGGGCGCTCGACCCCAAGACCCTCGAGTTCACGCTCGAGAGCCCGACGCCCTACTTCATCGAGCAGCTGACCCACTATACCGCCTTTCCCGTGCCCAAGCACACGATCGACAAGCTCGGCGACGACTGGGTCAAGCCCGGCAACATCGTCGGCAATGGGCCTTACACCGTGGTCGAGTGGGTCCCCAACGACCATATCAAGTCGGTCAAGAACCCGGCCTTCTACGACGCCGACAAGGTCTCGATCGACACCGTCACCTACTATCCGGCCGAGGAGCGCAACGCCGCGACCAAGCGGTTCCGCGCCGGCGAGATCGACATCCAGTACGACTTCGCCTCGGAACAGATCGACTGGCTCAAGGAGAACCTGCCGGACGAGACCCGGATCGCGCCCTACCTCGGCATCTACTACTATGCGATCAACACCCGCCAGGCGCCGTTCGACAACCCGGACCTGCGCCAGGCGCTGGCGCTGGCGATCGACCGCGAGGCGATCACCGACAAGATCCTGCGCACGGGCGAATTGCCGGCCTACAGCTTCGTGCCGCCCGGCACCGGCAACTACGGCGAGCCGGCCTACGTCGAGTGGAAGGACATGGCCCAGGCCGATCGTCTGGCCAAGGCCAAGGAGCTGCTCGCGGCCGCCGGCTTCGGCCCCGACCATCCGCTCAAGCTGACGCTGCGCTACAATACCTCCGAGACCCATAAGAAGGTGGCGATCGCGGTCGCCGCCATGTGGAAGCAGCTCGGCATCGACACCGAGCTCTTCAACAGCGAGGTCAAGGTCCACTACAAGGACATTCAGGAAGGCAACTTCCAGGTGGCGCGGGCGGCCTGGATCGCCGACTACAACGACGCCCAGAACTTCCTCTATCTGATGGACAGCGCGACCGGGGTCCTGAACTATGCGGGCTACAAGAGCCCGGAGTACGACCGGCTGATGGCCGAGGCGTCGAAGACCGCCGACCTCAAGGACCGCGCAGGGCTGCTGCACCAGGCCGAGGCGATCGCGATGACCGACATGCCCAACATCCCGATCTACTATTACGTCTCGAAGGATCTGGTCGCCAAGTCGGTCAAGGGCTGGGTCGACAACACCAAGGACATTCACCGCACCCGCTTCCTCAGCGTCGAGCGCTGAGGCCTTCTCGAAAGGCGGGGCGCGCCGGCCGCCGCCGGCCGCCGCTCGCCGGGGCCGGGTCTTGGGCGCCTACGTCACCCGTCGCCTTCTGACCAGCATCCCGACCCTGCTGGTGATCGTCACGATCGCCTTCTTCATGATGCGGGTCGCCCCGGGCGGGCCGTTCGATCGCGAGCGGGCGCTGCCCGTCGAGATCGAGCGCAACGTCCTCAAGGCCTATCACCTCGATCAGCCGCTGCTGCTGCAGTACCGCGACTACTTGCTGGGCGTGCTGCACGGCGACTTCGGGCCGTCGTTCAAATACCGGGACTTCACGGTGGCTGAGCTGCTCGCGACCGGCTTTCCGGTCAGCCTCGAGATCGGCGGCCTCGCCATCGGGCTTGCGATCGGCCTCGGCATCACCCTCGGCACGCTCGCAGCCCTCCGCCAGAATGCGGGCTTCGACCATGCGGTCATGGCGGGTGCGATGACCGGGATCACGGTCCCGAACTTCGTCATGGCGCCGCTCCTGACGCTCATCTTCGGCGTCTGGCTGCGCTGGCTGCCGGTTGCCGGCTGGAACGGCGGTGCCGCCCCGAACCTCGTCCTGCCGGTGATCGCGCTGGCGCTGCCCCAGATCGCCTATGTCGCGCGCCTGACCCGCGGCAGCATGATCGAGGTGCTGCACGCCAACTACATCCGGACGGCGCGCGCCAAGGGCCTGCGCGAGCGCATCGTGGTCGTCCGCCACGCGCTCAAGGGCGCCCTGATGCCCGTGATCTCCTATCTCGGCCCCGCGACCGCCCAGGTCGTGACCGGCTCGGTCGTGATCGAGACCATCTTCGGCATCCCCGGGATCGGCCGCTACTTCGTCCAGGGGGCGCTGAACCGCGACTACACGCTCGTGATGGGCACCGTGATCACCTACGCCGTGCTGATCATCCTGCTCAACCTCGCCGTCGACCTCCTTTACGGGCTGCTCGACCCGAAGGTGAAGCAGCGATGAGGATGGCGCTGCGCCCGCAGGCGCTCGACCGCCTCGCGCAGGTCGAAAGCCGCTCGCTCTGGCAGGACGCACGCCGCCGCCTGTTCCGCAACCGGGCAGCCGTCGTCTCGATGGTGCTGCTGGCGCTCATCGCGACCCTTGCGCTGCTGGCACCCCGGCTCAGCCCCTATGCCTTCGACGAGGTCTTCTGGGACCAGATCCAGATGCCGCCCGACCGGGCCCACTGGTTCGGCACCGACGGCAATGGCCGCGACCTGTTCGTGCGCACCCTCTACGGCGGCCGCGTCTCGCTCATGGTCGGCCTGCTGGCGACCGCGGTGAGCCTCGTGATCGGCGTCACCTGGGGATCGCTCGCGGGCTACGCGGGCGGCGCGCTCGACCACCTGATGATGCGCTTCGTCGACGTCATGTACTCCCTGCCCTTCATGTTCTTCGTGATCCTGCTGATGGTCGTGTTCGGCCGCCACATCTTCCTGATCTTCATCGCGATCGGCGCGGTCGAATGGCTGACCATGGCCCGGATCGTGCGCGGCCAGACGCTCGCGGTGAAGGGCAAGGAGTTCATCGAGGCGGCGCGCGCCGCCGGGGTCTCGAACCGCAAGATCATCACCCGCCACATCATTCCGAACCTGCTCGGGCCCGTGGTGGTCTACGTCACCTTGACCGTGCCGCAGGTGATCCTCACCGAATCCTTCCTCAGCTTTCTCGGCCTTGGCGTGCAGGAGCCGCTGACCTCGTGGGGCGTCCTGATTTCGGAAGGCGCTGCCCAGATGGAATCGGCCCCCTGGCTGCTGATCTTTCCCGCCATCTTCCTGGCCCTGACCCTCTTCTGCTTCAACTTCATCGGCGACGGCCTGCGCGACGCCCTCGACCCGAAGGACCGGTAGCCCGCAGGCTCGGCCCGCAGACGGACTTGCGATGAGGGCTTGCGATCAGCACACTGGGAGCGAGCTCGGCAATGATCGCGACGACGGGAGGGGGTGGTGGCCAAGGGCAAGAGCGAGACCAAGGCCAAGACCAAGCGCAAGATCGAGGCAGCCGCGGCCGCCGCCGGCAGTGAAACGAGCCTGGCGAAGATGGGGCGCAAGGACTTCGAGCGGGAGCTCGCCAAGCTCCAGGTCGAGCTCACCCGGCTGCAGGCCTGGGCGGTAGCCTCGGGGGCTCGGATCATCGTCGTCTTCGAGGGGCGCGATACCGCCGGCAAGGGCGGCGTGATCAGCCGCATCACCGAGCGCACCAGCCCGCGGGTCTTCAAGCACGTGGCGCTGCCCAAGCCCTCGGACCGCGAGAAGACCCAGCTCTACAGCCAGCGCTACATAGTGCACTTCCCGGCTGCCGGCGAGATCATCCTGTTCGATCGCTCCTGGTACAACCGTGCCGGCGTCGAGCGCGTCATGGGCTTTTGCACCGAGGAGCAAAGCCTGCACTTCCTGCGGGTCACGCCCGAATTCGAACGCGAGATCATCGACAACGGCATCATCCTTTTGAAGTATTTTCTCGACGTCGATCAGGACGAGCAGCGGCGCCGCTTCGAGTCGCGGCTCACCGACCCGGTCAAGCACTGGAAGCTGAGCCCGATGGACACCGAATCGGTCCGACGCTGGTGGGCCTATACCAAGGCCTACCAGGAGATGATTGCGGCCACCGATACCACCTACGCGCCCTGGTACATCGTTCCCGCCAATGACCAGCGCCGGGCGCGCCTCAACCTGATCAGCCACATGCTGAGCCAGATCCCGTACCGGAAGATCAGCATCGATCTGCCCAAGCTGCCGAAGGCGGAGCCGCGCCCGAAGGGCGCTCGCGACGGCCTCGAGGCGATGCACGTGGTGCCCTCTCGCTATTGAGAGGCAGCGCCCCAACCCACGGCATCAGCCCAAAGCCGGCGCCGCCGTGCGTCGGCCAGGCGTCAGATGGCGGGACTTCCGGAGGTCGAGGCTGCCGTCCCGGGGCACGCTCTGCCCCGCGATGTTACCGCCGCCGGCGCCGGGTCTTAGGGTCGGCGCCTGCCAGCGCCCAGGCTTCGGCCCAAAAGCGCAGCGTCTGGCGGATCATCTCATTGACCATCGCCGACTGCTGCCGGCGCAGCTCCGCGGTCCACAGGCCGCGCGCGGCTCCCGCCCAGCCGTTGGCGGCGCTGAGCCACAAACTCAACCATGGATTCGGCACGTGTGACCTCCATCTCGGCCTGAGGGTAGTCACCGATATGCGCTCGAAATCCCGCCCGGCAACGGGTCGAGGCCAATCCCGTCCGCAGGCGGGGCCCATCGCAAAGGGCGCGCCAGCGGTGGGCTCGCGGGTTAGACTGGCGCGCTTTTGAGGCTGGAGGTCGCCCGGAGCATGGCTGCCGTTCTTGCGGTCGAGCATCTGACCACACGCTTTGCGACGCCCGACGGCGAGGTCGCGGCCGTCAGCGACGTGAGCTTTGAGGTCGATGGCGGCGAGAGCGTCGGCGTGGTCGGCGAGAGCGGCTCGGGCAAGACCCAGGCCTTCCTCTCGGTCATGGGGCTGCTCGCCAGGAACGGCCGCTGCACCGGCAGCGCCCGCTTCGGCGGCCGGGAGCTGCTCGGCCTGCCGGCCAGGCAGCTCAACCGGGTCCGCGGCGTCAAGATCGCGATGATCTTCCAGGACCCGATGACCTCGCTCAACCCCCATCTCAAGATCGCGCGCCAGATGACCGAGGTTCTGACCGAGCACCGGGGTCTCGGCGAGCAGGCGGCACGCCAGCGCTCGCTCGAGCTGCTCGATCGAGTCGGTATCCCGGCGGCGCGGCAACGGATCGACCTCTACCCGCACGAGTTCTCGGGCGGCATGCGCCAGCGGGTGATGATCGCGACGGCGCTGCTCTGCGAGCCGGAGCTTCTGATCGCCGACGAGCCGACGACCGCCCTCGACGTCACCGTGCAGGAGCAGATCCTGGAGCTGTTGCAGCAGCTCCGGCGCGAGCTTGGCATGGCGATCGTGCTGATCACCCACGACCTCGGCGTGGTCGCCGGCCTCGCCGACCGCGTCCTCGTGATGTACGCGGGCCGGATCGTGGAGCAGGGCCCGGTGCAGGCGATCTTCGACGATCCCGGGCACCCCTATACGCTCGGGCTGTTGCGCTCGATGCCGCGCCTGGACGCGGCGACCGCGGGGGAACTGGTGGCCATCGCGGGCCAGCCCCCGAACCTTCAGGCCTTGCCTGCGGGCTGTGCGTTCAGGGAGCGCTGCGGCTTCGCGTTCGAGCGCTGCGCCTTGCGCCCGGAGCTGCGCGCCTTCGCGCCCGGCCGCCGCAAGGCCTGCCATCTGGAACGGCTGGCGTGAGCGCGCCGCTGTTCGCGGTCGAGAACCTTTGCGTCCACTTCCGGGTCGCGGTCGGCGGCCTGCTGAGGCGGCGCTACCAGTCGCTCAAGGCGGTCGATGGCGTGAGCTTCGTGCTGGCGCAGGGCGAGACCCTCGGCGTGGTCGGCGAATCGGGCTGCGGCAAGTCGACCCTCGGGCGCGCGATCCTGCGCCTGATCGAGCCGACCGCTGGCCGCGTGGTCTGGCTCGGGCAGGACCTCGCGGGGCTCGATCCCGACGCCCTTCGGCGGCAGCGCCGGAGGATGCAGATCGTGTTCCAGGACCCGCTCGCAGCCCTCGACCCGCGCATGACCATCGGCGACATCATCGCCGAGCCGCTCAGCACCCACGAGCCCGGCCTCGGCCGCGCCGCGATCCGGGCGCGCGTTCAGGACATGTTGGCGAGAACCGGCCTCGCGCCGCAGATGATCAATCGCTACCCGCACGAGTTCTCGGGCGGCCAGTGCCAGCGCATCGGAGTCGCCCGGGCGATGATCCTGAAGCCCCGGCTGATCGTCTGCGACGAGCCCGTCTCGGCGCTCGACGTCTCGATCCAGGCGCAGATCATCAACCTGTTGATGCGCCTGCAGCGCGAATTCGGCGTCTCGCTGCTGTTCATCAGCCACGACCTCGCGGTGGTCCGCCACATCAGCCACCGCATCCTGGTGCTCTACCTCGGCCGGACGATGGAGCTCGCGGACCGCGACACGCTCTACGCCGCGCCGCGCCATCCATACACCAGGGCGCTGATCGCTGCGGTCCCGATCCCTGACCCGAAGCTCGAGCGGCAAAAGCAGCGCCTGGTGCTGAAGGGCGATCTGCCCTCGCCGCTGGCGCCCCCGTCGGGCTGCGTGTTCCGCACCCGCTGCCCGCTCGCGATCGAGCGCTGCGCCGAGGCCGTGCCGGCCCTCGAGGCGGCCGGTCCCGGCCACGAGGTCGCCTGCCACCGCTGGCGCGACGTCTGAGGGGAGGTTGTCTGCTTCGACCTCGCAGCCGAGCTCCGGCCGAACTCGAGGCGCATCGACGGCGCTCCGGCGCGACGAAGCGACGAGCCTCGCCGTAGAGCATCGTCACTGGCGGGCGCAGGCGAAAGCAGGAAACCTTTCGCGGGCCTCCGGAGCGGACTGGCGCGCCAGCTCCGAGCGCCTGTGATCAGGCCGGCGGGCTTTGGATTGTCGGCTGCAGGCGCTGGAGCACCTCGTGGGCGTCGTAAGCGTCGCGGTCGTCCGGCGGCTTCGCGCCATGGAACGTCAGGATGTCCATCGAGACCGTGTAGTTCTCCGAGTAGCCGCCGCCGCCGAGGATGCTCGAGAGCCCGATGCCGAGACCGCCCGAGCCGCCGCCGACCCCGACCCCGATATTCGGTCCGCCGCCGCCGCCGGAGCGCGCATCCGTGTTTCGGCTCACGACCTTGAAATAGTCGTTGCCGCTCGCGAGCGTCAGCTCGGCCGCGCGATAGAGGGCATAGTCCTGGACCGTGTCGCGCGAGGTCGCCGGGTTGCCGGTGAACGAGACGCGGTAGCGATTGCTCTCGAGCTGCTGGTCGCTGTAGCCGAAGTTGTCGGTGAGGGCGCGATAGGGCGTCGGCGAGGACGTGCAGGCGGCCAGCGCCAGCACGAGCAGCAGGCCGCCAAGCTGTGGCGCCTTGATCACTGGCCATTCTCCTTAGGTAGCGCGATCGTCGGGCCGAGCCGGCGGATCACGTCGCGGGCATCGTAGCTCTTGACGTCGCCCGCCGACTTCTCCCCGTCACTCATCACGATGTCGGCGAATGCGGTGTAGCTGTCGATCGGATAGGCCGAATAGCTCGAGGGGCCGAACCAGCCCAGGTCATTCGCCGTATGCCGGTGCACGACGCCGAAATCGTTGAAGCCGGTGCCCTGGTAGGCGGTCGAGCGCTCGAGATCCTGATTGACGATCGTGAAATAGTCGTGGTGCTGCTCGACGGTGAGCTCGGCCGCGCGATACAACAGATAGTTCTGCACGGTATCGCGCGGCGTGACCGAGTTGCCGGCGAAGGTCACGCGATAGCGGTTGTGCTCGAGCTGCTGCTCGGCATAGCCGTAGCCGCCATTCGCCCCCGCCTGATAGGGGGTCGGCGTCGAGCAGCCGGCGAGCAACAGGCCGCCAACGACCCAGAACAAGAGGAATTGAGCGCGCATCGATGTCCCAGCCGCTGACGCGATACCCCCACCGCCTGTGAGCGGTGATTATGGTGCGCATCGGCCGCCAAGCCAAGACGCCGGCAACCGGAAGCCCGCTCGAGCCTACAGGACGCGACCGGCGCCGGCCAGCGCTCACGACGCCGGCACCTCCTTGAGCAGCCCGACGAGGCGGTAGACCAGATCCAGCGCGTCGCGCGGCGTCAGTTCATCGGGGCTGATCTCCCGAAGCGCTTGCTCAAATGAAGACGGATCGGGTGACGTGGCAGTCGGTGAGGATCCCTTTGGGCGCGCCGCGGCGGCCGCGAACAGCGGCAGATCCTCCGCGAGCCGGGCGGGGGCGCCCTTGGCCTCACCCTGCTCGAGATGGTGCAGGACCTCCTCGGCGCGCGCCAGCACGGCTGCCGGCAGGCCGGCCAGGCGCGCCACGTGGACGCCATAGGAGCGGTCGGCGGCGCCGTCGGCCACCTCGTGCAGGAAAACCACGTCGCCCTGCCATTCCTTGACCCGCATGGTCCGGCAGACGAGGTGGTCGAGCTTGGCGGCGAGGGCTGTCAGCTCATGGAAGTGGGTCGCGAACAGGCCGCGGCAGCGGTTGACCTCGTGCAGGTGCTCGACCACCGCCCAGGCGATCGAGAGGCCATCGAAGGTCGCCGTGCCACGGCCGATCTCGTCCAGGATCACGAGGCTCTTCTCGGTCGCCTGGTTCAGGATCGCCGCCGTCTCGACCATCTCGACCATGAAGGTCGAGCGGCCGCGCGCCAGATCGTCAGCGGCGCCGACGCGCGAGAACAGGCGGTCGACGACGCCGATCCGGGCAGCCTCGGCGGGAACGAAAGAGCCGATCTGGGCGAGCACCGCGATCAGCGCGTTCTGGCGCAGGAACGTGCTCTTGCCGGCCATGTTGGGGCCGGTCAGCAGCCACAGACGCTCGCCGCCCGAGAGCCTGGCACCGTTGGCGATGAAGGGCTTGGCTTCGCCCGCCAGCGCCTGCTCGACCACCGGGTGGCGGCCGGTCCGGATCTCGAAGGCATCGCTCTCCTCGACTTCGGGCCGGCAGTAGCGCTGCTCGGCCGCGAGCTCGGCCAGGCCGCCTGCAACGTCCAGCCTTGCGAGTGCCTGCGCGCTCCGGGCAATCGCTTCGGCCTCCGCCAGCACCGTCTGGCAGAGCTCCTCGAACAGCTCCAGCTCCAGAGTCAGCGCCCGCTCGGCGGCGCTCGCGATCTGGCTCTCGAGCCCGGCGAGCTCGGCGACGCTGTAGCGGGTGGCGCCGGCCATGCTCTGGCGCTGGACGAAATCCGCCGGTACCCTGGCCTGGTGGGTCGCGGTCACCTCGATGTAGTAGCCGAGCAGGTTATTGTGCCGGATCTTGAGCGAGCCGATCCCGGTCTCGCGCTGGATCCGCGCTTCGAGCGCCGCGATGTGGCGGCGCGCCTGATCGCGGAGCGCCCGCAGCCGGTCGAGCTCGACCTGGAAGCCCGCGGCGATGAAGCCGCCGTCGCGGGCAAGGAACGGCGGCTCCGGGATCAGGGCCGCTTTGAGCCTGGCGACGAGCTCGCCGTGAGCTGCGATCGTCTGGCCGCTCGCGGCGAGCGGCGACGTGCTCGCGGCAAGGCGCTGCTTGATCCGGCCGGCGGCGGCGAGCCCGGTCTTGATCGCGAGCAGATCGCGCGGCCCGCCGCGGCCGAGCGCGAGGCGCGAGAGCGCCCGTTCGAGATCGGGGCAGCCTTTGAGCATCTGGCGCAGGTCGGCCCGCAGCCCTGGGTCGTCGACCAGCGCCTGGACCGCGTCCAGCCGGCGCCGGATCGGCTCGGCGCGGGCGAGCGGGGCCGCGAGCCGCGCCGCCAGCAGCCGGCCGCCGGCCCCGGTCACTGTGCGGTCGATCGCGGCGAGCAGGCTGCCCTGGCGCCCGCCCGCGAGCGAGGCCAGCAGCTCGAGATTGCGCCGGGTCGCGGCGTCGATCAGAAGATGCGTGCCGGGCGCCACCCGCCGCGGCGGCGCGAGGCGCGGCAGCCGGCCCTTCTGGGTCAGCTCGAGATAGCCGAGCAGCGCCCCGCTGGCGCCGAGCTCGGCGCGCGAGAAGGCGCCGAAGCCATCCAGCGCCGCGACCCCGAAGCCCGCCTTCAGGCGCCGCTCGCCCGCGATCGAATTGAACTCGCGATCAGGCAGGGGGGTGAGGCGGTCGCCGAGGTCGCGCCAGGCAGGGTTCAGCGGCTCGGCCTCGAGCAGGCCCTCGGGCAGCAGCAGCTCGCCCGGGCTGATCCTTGCGAGCTCGGCCGCGAGCGTGCCGGCCTCGACCGGCCCGGTCAGAAAATCGCCGGTCGAGATGTCGAGCCAGGCGAGCGCCAGGCCCTGCTGGCTGCGCCCGAGCGCTGCCAGGAAATTGTGCCGGCTTGGCTCGAGCAGGCTGTCCTCGGTCAGCGTGCCGGGGGTCACGACCCGGATCACCGCGCGCTCGACCAGCGACTTGGCGCCGCGTCGGCGGGCGGCGGCCGGGTCCTCGGTCTGCTCGCAGATCGCGACCTTGAAGCCCTTTTGGATCAGGCGCTCGAGGTAGCTCTCGGCGCTATGCACCGGCACGCCGCACATCGGGATGTCGCCCCCCTGATGGCGGCCGCGCCTGGTCAGCGCGATGTCGAGGGCGGGTGCGGCGCGCCTCGCGTCCTCGAAGAACAGCTCGTAGAAGTCGCCCATGCGGAAGAACAGCAGGCAGTCCGGGTGCTCGGCCTTGAGCGCCTGGTACTGCGCGATCATCGGCGACGTGGCCGCCGGGACGCTCGTCGCCTGGCCGCCCGACGCGCCGTCCCCGTCCCGCCGCTCGCGTCTTGCCCTCACCGCACCCCGGCCACAGATGGCTTGTTCGAACGGCTGCCAGACTAGCCCGGATTTCTCACAGCGGGTAGATGGGGCTGGCGGTTGGGCCTGCATTGGTGGGTGTGGTTAGGCCCGATTTATAGCCTCGATCCACCTACCCTTCGTGGGAAATCCGGGCTTAAGAAGGATTTCCTCAACCCTGACCCAGCGCCGCTCGGCCGCCGCGCGCTCGATCGCGTCGCAGACGGCCTGGACCCGCGAGCCCCTGAGCGAAATCGGGATCCCGGGGCCCGCTCGGCCAAGCCTGAAGAAGATCGGCGACCTGGTTGACGAAGCTGGACCCGTAACCCACGCCCTGGCCGATCGGCCACCAGCTGCCGGCATAGGGATGGCTCGGATGCTCGGCGCGGATGCGGCGCATGCCGTAGAGGCCCGCGGCATCGCCGCCGTCGCCGTATTGGAGCTTGTTGAGGCGTGCATAGTCGAACCGCAGGGTGCCCCGGGTGCCGTTCGCCTCGACGGTGAAATCGCAGGGCCGGCGCACACAGCTGCGCGCCGTTTCCATACTCCTCCGGGGACCCGCGGCATACCGCATCAGGGCCGAGGAGGCATCGTCGATCGTGACCGGCCGGGTGGCGCCGGGCTTTTCGGGGTCGGCGCGCTCGGCAACGAAGGTCGCCTAGTGGGCGCTGACCTCGGCGATGTCGCCCACCATCCAGATTGCCATGTCGATCAGATGGCTGCCGAGATCGGCGATGGTGGTGCCGCCCATCCGCCGGTCGAAGCGCCAGTCGAAGGCAATCTGGGGGATCGGCGAACTCGTCGGAGAGCCAGCAGCCGCGCTGGAGCTGCAGCTGGCCGATGGCGCCTTCGTCGATCATGCGCTTCATCAGCGAGACCGCCGGCAGGGCGGCGATAGTTGAAACCGACGGCATTCAGCACGCCGGCCCGCCGCGCGGCCTCCAGGGCGCGGGGGCCTTCGGCATAGGAGGTGGCAAACGGCTTCTCGCAGATCACGGCCTTGCCCTCGGCCACGGCCGCAGCCGCGATCTCGGCATGCGTTCCGGGCGGCGTGCAGA
>CAWCRU010000007.1:0-48559 GCA_963798075.1 uncultured Alphaproteobacteria bacterium
CCCGCCGCCGGCGGCTTCGGCACGTCCGAATAACGAGGCCCCGAAGGCAGCGATGAAAAGTCTGCCTGCAGCGGGCGACTGGTCGCGCTGATCGGCGGGCGCCGCAAAGACGGTCGACGCCGGGACCAAAGGTTGACCTCGAACGCGAGGGTCGGACCGACCCTGGCCGTCAGGGAAGGTCGGCGCGCAGATCTGAACGGATCTTCCCCGGACAGCTTTCGAAGGGGTGCCAGTGGCGCGGTTCGGCCTTCGTACTCCGAGCACCGTACAGCGGTACATCGGGCAGATCGACTGGTTCACAGGCGTCTAAGCGCAGATTAGATCGCAGTTTGTATGGGAATAGCTGACGTACTTCCTCGGGTGACAGAATCGGTGTCCGGCCGCGCGCTCGGCGACGTGGCTGGGACCCCCGCACCACCGATGCAGGGTTGCTCCTCACCACTTGGCCGACCACCAGCCAGTTGGACTGCATCCGCCCCGTCGCCAGCTGTCGGCGTCCGCCGTTTGCATCACTGCGGCAATGTAGAACGACAGCCCAATTGTTCCATGCCGGCTTCTTGCGGCATCCAGCAAAGACTTGGCACGGGGTCACACCTGATGAATCGTTGACACAGTAACCTTGTCTCCGGCGGTACCCGCCTGCATCCGAGTCCCGGAGCGCACGGGGCCGCGCTTGCCGCCCCGCCCTGTGTACAGCTATCAAAGGCGGATCCTCCACATGCCCCTCCGGATGAATTGCAGTAGTCGCCTTCCGGGGCGACCGGCGAGATAGCCCTAGCTACGCATATGCACCTTGGCGGGTGTCCGGCCGTAAGTTCTATCTTACCGGTGGCCATGAAGGCCGGGCGACCAGAGCATTCAGGCGGATGTACCTGACATGACATTCCCAAGTTTGGGCAGGTGCATACATTCTGGGAATTTCGCACCAATCCTTCTGGACACTTCGGGAAGGCACACACCCCCTGCGGATCACGTACTTGCCCAGGTAAGGGGCACGGCGGAAACACGCAACGTTGCAGGCTGCTATTGAATGTCTGCCCACTCACGCACACGCACGCTCCATTGGCGTTGCGTACTTGTCCGCCTATACATATATCTCTACAACCTCCGCCGCTCGGATCGGGCTCCGCCCCGAGCGGACACTGGCACCGTCCATTGATAATTATCCTTCCACTCAAGCAGACGCACGCGCCATTGGCGTCGCGTACTTGTCCCTCTATGCATGACGTTCTACAACCTCCGCCGCTGGGGTCAGGCTCTGTTCCGCTCGCACACTGACACAAGCCGGTCTCCTGGTTGCGTATTTGAGACGTCGCACAAGGGCATTGCTTCAGGCAAATGACGCGCTCCGTTGCTATCCTCAGTTTGGTCGCCGCCTCGTTGAGCGTTACAAGTCCTTCCACCGTAACTCGAGTCCCGACCGACGACACTGTATCGTCTCTAACAGGGCGGCCCCCGACTGTCGTCTTCGCAAACTCGGCGAATATTCTTGCCAGCGTGGTGGCGCGGCTGGCCGCCTGATCACACTTCATCTCACAGGATAACGCTTGACGGATGGCAAGGCACCGCGATAGTCGTTGCGATGCCGCGTGGTCGCCGAGCACGGACAGCGCCGATAGAATACCCGGATCCGCAACCGCCACTCTCTCGATCGCCTCAGGCGACCGTTCTATGGTTGTCTCTTCTGGTGTAGTGTTAGCTAGTACTACTCGTCTATCGCTAAGGAACGCCTCTACAGTAAGTCCATCACTGCGCTGTTCAATTCTGATATCGCCCGGTTCTCCCGTACCCGACACAACATATCTAATCCGGATGTTGCTTTGTTCTGCCGACGCCGAACCCGTACAAGTGACTCGAACGTTGGTTATTGGAATGCTTGGTGATTGCCGAACAATCGCGGCTTGCCGCAATTGCTCGATCAACTGATCAGGCGCGACCTCTGCCAGAATACGCGCATCAAAGAAACTTTCTTCGCCTCTGTCTTTGAGATGAAAGACCACGAGATTGTCGCCGGGCTGCACGAGTTCTGGCGACACATCAAACCGGAATTCATCAACGATGGGGCAGTTCTCGTGGGAGGTGAAATCGGCAATAGAGTGCCCGTTGAAAAAAATGCCTAGAATGTCATTGTCTATGGAGACCATCACGCGAACGTTTCTAGCACCGGCAGGTATGAATACACGCCGCCGAATCAATAGCTCTGTATTTATTGGCCACTCCGTTTGAATACCTGACGTGAGTGGGCAACGTCCCGCAGAGCCGAAAGCGTCACTCCCAGTCCCGAAATTGCTATCATTGAAGGCCGGCTGCTCGAAACCGTCAGGAGGTTGTTCATTCGATTGAAGTATCAAAAATCTGTCCCCCGGGTTCTGATAGGGACTCAGCGCGATCGTTTGAGGCACGATGTCCTCTGAGGTTGGTCCGTCGTCTGCCAGTGCTCCGCATGGAGCAATGCAGAATACCAGCGCTAGCGCCATTTGCCAGCTGCACCATGCTGGCGGATGCTCAGAGACATCCACCGAGCGAGCTCCGGGTGAGCGCCCAGCGCGACCGCCAACACTCCAAATGCGGTTCTTGCTGCGCAGACGAAAGGGACGGTAATCACATCTCATGGCGGCCCCTCCGCAATCTCCGAGCACCCTCGGAGGGCAACCTTGCGCGGTTCCGGCGCGGGAATCAAGTGTGCAATTTTGACAGGCGAGGTGGAGTGCGCCCCTGGGGCCGGACAGGTTCAGGCGGCTGTTTTGACCGTCTGCCGGGCGTGGTTGTCCTCGAACTGGGCGGGGCTCAGATAGCCGAGGGCTGAGTGAAGCCGCCGCGTGTTGTACACGTCTTCGATGAAGCGCGGAAGATCGGCGGTGACGTCCTCGAAGGTCTCGTAGTGCATCAGGTACACCGCCTCGACCTTGAGCGTCTTCATGAAACTCTCGGCCTTCGCATTGTCGTAGGGGTTGCCGCGCCGGCCCATCGAGCCGGCCAGACCATGCTCGGCGAGCAGTTGGCGGTAGAGCTCGGAGGCGTATTGCGAGCCGCGATCCGAGTGATGTACGCAGCCCGAAGGCGGGCGGCGACTACGGAGCGCGGCCTTGAGGGCCGCCAACGCCAGTCGGGCGTCTACTGAGCGGCTGATGGCATAGCCGACCACCCGGCGCGACCAGGCATCGAGGATGGCGGCCAGATAGACGAAGCCGGCCGCGACCCTGATGTAGGTGATGTCGGCGACCCACAGCTGGTTCGGAGCGTCGACGACCATGCCCTTGGCGCGGTCGGGGAAGATCGGACGATCGTGATTGCTGTCGGTGGTGGCGACGAACCGCCGGCGACGCTTCGGCTGCAGGTCGTGCGCACGCATCAGCCGCCGAACCCTCTTGCTGTTGACGACGATCCCTTGGTGGCGCAGCGCGGCGCCGACGCGACGATAGCCGTAGGCTTCGAGCTCGTCGCAGATCGCGCGCATGCGGGCGACGATCTCGGCCTCGTCGGCCGGGATGGCCGGTACATCGTAGAACGTGGAGCGCGGCAGGCCCATCAGCCGGCATCCTCGGGCGATCGAGAGACCGCGGGGCCGGTGATCACGGATGTAGGTGCGCTTCTCGTGCGCGCCGCGCTTGCCGATGCCCCCCTTAGGAACTCGAGCTCGAGCGCCTGCTTGCCGACCAGCCTCTCGAGTGCGGCGATCCGCGCTTCGTAGGCCTGCATCAGGTCGGCGGCGGCGGCGTCGTCATCGAAGACGCCAGCCTCATACTTCGCGACCCAGACGCGGATCAGATTGCGGCACAGGTCATGCCGCTTTGCCAGACCATGCAGGGTCTCGCCAGCGAGGAACTCCTCGGCGACCTGGCGCTTGAACGCGACGCTGTGGGATCGATGCTGTCTTGCCATGGGCCTTCTTCCGAAAACCCGGCATCCCGGTCAATTCCCAAGGCCCGACCTGTCCGGCCCCAGGGGCGCACTCCAAGGTGCGAGCAAGATCGACGGAGAGCTACCCACATGCGCCCAGAAGCCAGGCGCAAGCCTCAGGTCGGCTGTACGCAGTCTTACGGGCGAGTCCAGGCCGTCAGACGCTTACCTCATACGGCCGAGCGAACGACGCCGCCCAGGCGAGGGGTGCCGTCCGGTGCTCCTTCTGATCGATGAGGCCCGGCCATCCCGAGCCTCGCCGATCACGCCACGACTGTTGTGGGGCGGGGGATTTCCCTCTGGATCGCGGTGCAGTCGCTGGCCCAGCTTGATGCGGTGTATGGCCTGGCCTGGTTGAAACCCAGCTCGTTCTGAAGTGCTCCTGACGCGCCGCGTGCGGCCGCGGAAGGTTGCTCCCGAGCCGCGCCGGCCGCATGATCGCGGCCGCGGCATCCGAGCGCGCGGATCGGGGAGAGCGTCATGCTGGAGACCACCGTTGCCGGCAGCCTGCCGAAACCGTCCTGGCTGGCCGAGCCCGAAAGGCTCTGGGCGGCCTGGCGGCATGAGGGGGCCGAGCTCGAGCGGGCCAAGCAGGATGCGGCGCTGGTCTGGCTCAAGGAGCAGGAGGCGGCCGGCATCGACATCGTCTCCGACGGCGAGCAGTTCCGGGTCCATTTCGTGCACGGCTTCCTCGAGCGGATCGAGGGCATCGACTGGGCCAAGAAGACCAAGATGGGCATCCGCGCCAACCGCTACGTGGTGGACGTGCCGACCGTCACCGGGCCGGTCCGGCGGCAAGGTTCGGTGCATGGCGCCGAGGCGCGCTTCACGCGCGCCTACACGCAGCGCAAGCTCAAGTTCACGCTGCCCGGGCCGATGACCATCTGCGATACGATCGCCGATGCCCACTATGGCCGCCGCGCCGACATGGCGATGGCGTTCGCGGCCCTATTGAACGAGGAGGCGCTCGAGCTCGAGGCGGCCGGCGTCGATGTCATCCAGTTCGACGAGCCCGCCTTCAACGTCTTCCTCGACGACGTCAAGGACTGGGGGATCGAGGCGTTGCACCGCTCGATCGAAGGGCTCCGCTGCACCACGGCCGTGCACATCTGCTACGGCTACGGCATCGAGGCCAACATCCGCTGGAAGCAGAGCCTCGGCGCCGAATGGCGGCAGTACGAGGAGATCTTCCCGGCGCTGAATGCCAGCAGGATCGGGCAGGTGTCGCTGGAGTGCGCCAACTCGCACGTGCCGCTCTCGCTGCTGGGGTTGCTCGCGGACAAAGACGTGCTGCTCGGCGCGGTCGATGTCGCCTGTCTCGAGATCGAGACGCCCGAGCAGGTCGCGGCCGTCATCCGGCGGGCACTGGCGCACCTCGATGCCGCGCGCCTTTTGCCGTGCACCAACTGCGGCCTCGCCCCCCTGCCGCGCGCGGTCGCGATCGGCAAGCTCAGGGCGCTTGGCGCCGGCGCCGCCCTGATGCGCGCGGAGCTTGGCGCCTGAGCGCCCGGCCTCGGGCGCCCTCTTCAAGCCGCTGTGATCGCGACATGGCCAGAAAGAGTTTGCCATCGGCCGCCGCCGGCCGCTAAGCTCGTGCCCTCTCCAGCGGGGAGTGACGTCATGATCCGTAGCGCTTTGGCCCTCGCGGCCCTGCTCGCCTTCACGATCGGCAGTGGCGCCGCGTTCGCCTGCCCCGACATGCAGGTCAAGAACGACACCAAGCAGACGGTCGCCTCGACCGACGGCAAGTCGAGCAAGCCGATCATCGTGCCGAGCAGCCAGAAGGACGGCTGAGCCGGACGATCATCGCCGACGGCCAACCGCCGCTCCCCGGAGCGGCGGTTTTTTGTTGCGGCATGGCGGCGACGGCGGCCCCGGCGGCGGGGGAGGAGCAGCATGACCATCGGATCGGTCGAGGCCGGCCACTACCGGGTGCCCCTGCCGGTGGCGCTCTCGGATTCGACCCACGGCACGATGAGCGCGTTCGAGCTGGTGACCGTGCGCATCCGGGACGCCGATGGCGGCGAAGGCCTCGGCTACACCTACACCGTGGGTGCCGGCGGCGGCGCCATCTGCGACCTCATCGCGCGCGACCTCGCACCCCTGCTCGAGGGCGCCGATGCGACCCGCATCGAGGCGCTCTGGCAAAAGCTCTGGTGGGCCGTGCACTACGTCGGCCGCGGCGGGCTCGCCGTGCACGCGCTCTCGGCGATCGACACCGCCCTTTGGGACCTCATGGCGAGGCGCCGCGGCCTGCCGTTCTGGCGCCTGCTCGGCGGCCATGACCCGAAGGTCCGGGCCTATGCCGGCGGCATCGACCTGCAGTTCCCGCTCGAGCAGCTGCTGCGCCAGACCGAGGCCAACCTCGCCAAAGGCTTTCGCGCGATCAAGATGAAGGTCGGCCGCGAGCGGCTGGCAGAGGACGTGGACCGGGTCAAGGCGATGCGCGAGCTGCTTGGGCCCGACGTCCCGCTCATGGTCGATGCCAACATGCGCTGGCGCGTCGACGAGGCGATCCGGGCGGCGCGCGCGCTCGCCCCGCATGGGCTCACCTGGCTCGAGGAGCCGACCATCCCGGACGACGTCCCGGGCCACGTCCGGATCGCCCGGGACGGCGGCCTGCCGATCGCGACCGGCGAGAACCTGCACACGCTCTACGAGTTCCAGGCGATGATCGCGGCGGGCGGCGTCGCCTTCCCCGAGCCCGACCTTACGAACTGCGGCGGCATCTCGGTCTGGCTCAAGGTCGCGCGCCTCGCCGAGGCCGCCAACCTGCCGGTCACCTCGCACGGCGTCCACGATCTCCACGTCCATCTGCTGGCCGCGGTGCCGAACGCCTCCTTTCTCGAGGTCCACGGCTTCGGGCTCGAGCGCTTCATGGCCGAGCCGCTTCGGATCGAGGACGGCCTCGCGATCGCGCCCGAGCGCCCGGGCCACGGCGTCGAGCTCGACTGGCAGGGGCTCGAGGCGCTGCGCGCCCGCTGATCGCAAATTGCGCGCGGGAGCGGCTCGCGCTACGCTTTGCCGGGGTCGGGCACGCCAGAGGCCAGCATGTGCGGGATCGTCGGTCTGTTCCTGAAGAACGCCCGTCTCGAGCCGGAGCTCGGGGCCTGTCTGGCGCCGATGCTGACCGGCATGGGCGAGCGCGGGCCGGACAGCGCGGGCTTTGCCGTCTATCGCCCGAACGCCCCCGGCATGACGGTCAAGCTCACGCTCCATCACTCCGACGATGCCTATCCCTGGCCCGAGCTCTGGGCCGATCTCGCGGCAACGCTTGGCGCCCGCGTCGAGGGCGAGGTGCGGGCCAGCCACTGCGTGGTGACGAGCGACGCGCCGGCCGAGGCCATCCGTAGCGCGCTGGCCGGGCGCTGGCCCGAGGTCCGCCTCATGGGCATCGGCGGCAGCATCGAGATCTATAAGGAAAAAGGCAGTCCCGAGGCGGTGGCCCGGCGCTTTCGCCTGGCCGAGCTCGGCGGCTCGCACGCGATCGGCCACACCCGGATGGCGACGGAGAGCGCGGTCACGACGGAGCACTCGCACCCCTTCTCGACCGGGCTCGACCTTTGCCTGGTGCACAACGGCTCGCTCTCCAACCACAACCGTCTGCGCCTCTGGCTCGAGCGCCGCGGCATCCGCTTCCAGACCGACAACGACACCGAGGTCGCGGCCGGCTATCTGACCTGGCGCCTCGGCGAGGGGGCCAGCCTCGATCAGGCGCTCGCGTCCGCGCTCGACGACCTCGACGGCTTCTACACCTTCGCGGTCGGCACCAAGGATGGCTTTGCCGTGCTCCGCGATCGCTTCGCCTGCAAGCCCGCGGTGCTCGCCGAGACCGACGAGTGGGTCGCGATGGCCTCCGAATACCGCTCGATCGCGCATCTGCCGGGTGCCGAGGGCGCCCGCATCTGGGAGCCGGCGCCGGCGACCGTCTACAGCTGGACGCGCAACGGCGCCTGAGAGCCCGCGGGCCGCCCGAAAGATCGCGCCCGGCGCGCAAAGGCCGTTGTCCAATCCCGCGCCGCCCTGTAGTTTTCTGGCACCAAGAATTCGACGCCCCGGGACGGGGGATCGGTCCCGGCGGCGCCACCGATCGGGGAGGCGCAGGACGGTCATGGACACCGACATCGGCGCGTTGACCATCATCTTCACCGAGTTCTATTACTGGCTGACCGTCGTTATCATGTTCCTGATCCACGTCGGCTTCTGCATGTACGAGGTCGGCGCCTCACGCACCAAGAACATGATGCATACGCTGATGAAGAACACGATGCTGATCCCGCTGGTCACCATCACGTTCTTCTTCTTCGGCTGGTGGATTTACTTTGCATTTCCGAACGGACCGTTCATCTATCAGGGCAAAGGTCTGGTCGCGGCGCCGAACGCGGTGCCCTGGAGCGAGCTCATGGGGCCGCATCTCGGCGGGCCGCCGGCGAGCGAGGGCGTGACCGCCTCCGACACCGCCTATTGGGCGCGCATCAACGGCGTGTTCTGGGCGGCTTTCCTTTTGTTCTCCTGGACCGCCGCCTCGATCGTCTCGGGTGCCGTAATCGAGCGGGTGCGCTCCTTCGCCTTCTGGGCGGTCGGGGTCATGATCGGCTCGGTGACCTGGATCATCGACGCCGCCTGGGGCTGGCACTGGGACGGCTGGATGGTCAAGCTGCTCGGCTACCACGACGCCTACGCCTCGGGCGTGATCCACGCGATCGCGGGCGGCACCGCGCTCGGCATGCTCGTCCACCTGGGCCCCCGGATCGGCAAGTTCCGCGCCGACGGCACGCCGCGCAACATCGTGCCGCACAATCCCTGGCTCGTGACCATCGGCCTGTTCCTGATCTACACGGGCTTCTGGGGCTTCTATGTCGCCTGCAACGTGCCGATCATGCCGGCGAGCGCGATCGGTGCCCAGGGTGCCAGCTTCACCGCGACCACGATCTACCTGACCCCGACCACGCTCTCGGCGATCACCGTCAACTTCCTGATGTCGCTCTCGGGCGGCCTGCTGGCCGGCTACATCATCTCCAAAGGCGATGCCTACTGGACCTATTCCGCGGGTCTCGCCGGGATCATCGCGGCGTCCGCCGGCAACGACCTCTATCACCCGATCCAGGCCCTGATCATCGCCGCGCTGGGCGTCGTCATCATCTACAAGATGCACTTCTGGGTCGAGCGGCGGTTCAAGATCGACGACGCGGTCGGCGCGGTCGCGGTCCACGGCTACGCCGGCTTCTACGGCGTCGTGATCGCGGGCTTCGTGCTCTGGGGCACGCCGTCCTCGGGTTTTGCGGGCTACGCCGCGATCAACCCCTTGGGCCAGCTGGTGGGGGCCGTGATCATGTTCTGGGTCTTGGGCTTTTTGCCCGCCTGGGTGCTTTGCGCGGTCTTCAAGGCGGCCGGCGTGCTCCGCATCCCGCCCGCGATCGAGCTAGTCGGGCTCGACATCACCGAATACCACGGCCGCTATCTCGACGAGGCCGACGTGCGCGAGGCCGAGCTCAAGGAAGCCGCGGCGCTCGGCGTGATCCGTCAACCTGCTGGGGGAGACTGAAGCGATGGCAACGACCATGGTCGAGAGCTGGTCGGTCGATCTCGCGACGATCGGCCCGATCTACCCCTGGGTCGGCAGCGAGGTCGCCCTTTGGGTGATCGGCATGGCGATCTGGATCGGCTGGCAGGTCTGGCAGCTGCGGTTCGAGAACCGCACCTACGAGGCCGAGCTCGAGCGCCTGAACAGTCCGGACAAGATCGAGCGCGCGATGCGCGAGCAGCATCTGGACTGATGCGGCGATCGAAGGGGCGCCCGGCAGCGCCGGCTGGCGAGCGCGCGCGGCGACGCTGAGCCCGTGATCACGGTCGACCTCCAGCAGACCACGGTCCGCGAGCTCAACCGGATGCTCCACGCGCTGCCCGCCGACAGCAACGAGCGGGTCTGGCGGGTGGTCCATCCGCGCGGCGCGCACGCGCTCGCGGTCGGCCTGACGCAGCCGGTCGAGGTCACGATCGATGGTCACGTCGGCTACTACTGCGCCGGCATGAACCAGGAGGCCTCTGTCACGATCCACGGCCACGCCGGCCAGGGTCTGGCGGAGAACATCATGTCGGGGCTGGTCCGGGTGACCGGCAACGCCTCGCAGGCGGCCGGCGCCTCGGGCCACGGCGGCCTGCTCGTGATCGAGGGCGACGCGAGCTCCCGCTGCGGCATCTCGATGAAGGGCGTCGACATCGTGGTCAAGGGCTCGGTCGGCCACATGAGCGCGTTCATGGCGCAGGCGGGCCATCTGGTGGTCTGCGGCGATGCCGGCTCCGACCTCGGCGATTCGATCTACGAGGCCGTGCTCTACGTCCGCGGCCGGGTTGCGAGCCTGGGCTCCGACTGCATCGAGCAGCCGACGACCGAGGCCGACCGCGCAACCCTTGCGACCCTGCTCGCGCGCGCCGGCATCGACTTCGATCCCGCAGACTTCCGGCGCTACGGCTCGGCCCGCCGGCTGTACAACTTCCACATCGACCACGCCGGCAGCTACTGATACCCGGGCACCTGCGCGACCGCGCGCGCGGCCCCGGCTCAGACCGGCCCCGCCTCGCGCGCTCGAGGCCCCCTGATCCCTCGGCCCCTCAATCGCCCCGACGCAGACCGCGACTCTTTTGCGCTTCAATCGCCGCACCGCCATAAGCATCGCGGATCGCTTCGCCCGCTTGGTCGAGCAAGCCGTCCAGACCCCTATCGCGCCATCGTCCATGGTTCAACCTGAATGTCGTCGAGAGCTAGTCCTGCCCAAATCGTGAGCCGAACAGCAGGAGTCTTCAAAATTGATGTTTCCGAAATCCCTGAATTGGGACTTGACTTGCGCTGCTTGGGACAACGTTCGAAGCCAAAGTGGAGACAGAAATGAGTCGTTCGGTATCTTCAAATTCTCTCCCGGAGAGCAATGAACAGGCTAACTGGTTGCAAACGAGGCCCGGCGAACGTTGCCTGATACGCGTGCCGGCGGCCGATACAAACGGCGCATACTCGTTCGTTGAGATCGTCTCCGGGCCCGGCGACGGCACGCCGCTCCACATGCATCAAAATGAGGACGAGCACCTCATCGTGCTGAAAGGCGTCGCGCGTGTCGCGCTCGGTGACCGCGTGTTCGATGCGGAGGCAGGAAGCTTGGTGACGCTTCCGAAGAATGTTCCCCATGCCTGGGGCAATCGCTCAACCGCGCTACTGCGGATTGCTGTGATCGCCTATCCTGGCGGTGTCGAGGAAGTTTTGCGGGCCATAGCGCATGACAAGGATGTCGATGTGCCCGCTTTGGCCCACAGCTTCGGTGTGATCCCGATCGGTCCTACGCCTTTTTGATGGCGGAAAGCGTTTCCCGTTCTTCCCGCATTGACGTGAACAACAAAGGAAGGACATCGTGAGCAAGACACTCTCGACAGCGCCGTCCGCATTTCAGCGATCATCCAGTCCCAACACGGCCCTGGCCTACATGGGCTGACAGCTCCGCCCGCCACTCCGATGGCGTCCGACCAGTCCAGCGCCGAAAGGCGCGCGTGAACGCGCTGAGGTCGCTGTAGCCGAGCAGGTAGGTGATGCGGCCGAGCGGAAAGGCACGCTCCGCCAGGCATCTGGTGGCGAGCTGCTGGCGCAGCTCCTCCACCAGGCGAGCCGGCGTCAACCCCTGCTCCGCGAGGCGCCGAGAGAGCGTGCGCCTGCTCATGCCCAGACCTCGGGCCAGCTGCATGGCCCTGACCTGGCCGTTATGGATGCGAGCCTCTCCCCGGCCCGCATCTCCAAGGCCAGACAGCCTGCTCACCCCCATGGCGGCGGCGCCCGCCCTCGAGACGTGACCGAGCCGGCGATCGATGAAAACGGGGCGGGGGGAACCCGGCCGGACGGATTCCAGGACGCGCTCGGCGGGATACGCTGCAGAAGGCTTCGCGGATGCCCCTCGCGGAATGCTCGACGGATGCCCCTCGGGGCCCGCAATGGGATACGGCGCGGACGCTCGGCGGATACGGCCGCGAACGCACGCCAGCATCCGGCCCGGGGCGCTCGACGGGACACAAGGCCCGGACCGTCCGGCGGAATGCGCTCCGAGACGCTCGGCGCGATACGCCGCGGAATGCTCGACGGAAACCCCTCGAGACCCGCAATGGGATGCGGCGGGGGCGCCCGGCGGATACGGTCCCGAACGCAGGCCAGCATACCGGGCGCTCGACGGGACACAAGGCCCGGACCGTCCGGCGGAATGCGCTCCGAGACGCTCGGCGCGGTACGTCTCGGGATTCTCGGCGGGCAGGGCGCGACACTCCCCGGGATATATGGCGCGGGACGCTCGCCCGAGATACTGCCGGAACGCGGCGGAACCTTGACCAGAGGTCAACTTCCTGGCTGCAAACGCTTCCTTCGGGTGGTCCAGGCGAGCCGTGGCGCTTCGCACCGCTCAGGTTTGCGGCGGGCGGACGGATTCCCACGGTCGCATGGACCATCGATCCCGGCTAGGGTAGGCCTCGAAGGTTGATGAAAGCTTAACGGGCAGGCCGTCGATCTCGCCATCGAGCCGGGAGCCTCGCACCGGGCGTCGCGGGTGGCGCGCGCGTGGCAGAGCCCGGGCGCGATCAACGGCCGGGCACGATCAACGCTATGACCAACGGGTGAGGGGGCGATGTCAGCGCGCGAGGCGGTGGGTGAAAAGGGGAGCGGCATGGCGATCGATGCGCGTTCGCTACGGCAGTCGGCGAGCTTCCCCGAAAGCGTGATCGCCGAGATCCAGCGCGCCGCCAGCGAGGGCCTGTACGAGATCCGGGGCTTCGGCGCCAAACGGCGACTGCCGACCTTCGATGACCTCGTGCTGCTCGGCGCCTCGGTCTCGCGCTACCCGCTCGAGGGCTACCGCGAGACATGCGCGACCAACGTGACGATCGGCACGCGCTTTGCGGCCAAACCGGTCGAGCTCGCAATCCCGGTCACGATCGCCGGCATGAGCTTCGGCGCGCTCGGGGCGCACGCCAAGGAGGCCCTCGGGCGTGCCGCGACCGCCATGGGCACCAGCACGACCACGGGCGATGGCGGCATGACCGACGAGGAGCGCGCCGCGTCGAAGACGCTCGTCTACCAAGTCCTGCCGTCGCGCTACGGGCTCAATCCGAACGACCTGCGGCGCGCGGACGCGATCGAGATCGTGGTCGGCCAGGGAGCGAAGCCCGGCGGCGGCGGCATGCTGCTCGGGCTCAAGATCACGGAGCGGGTCGCCGCCATGCGCACCCTGCCCCAGGGCATCGACCAGCGCAGCGCCTGCCGCCATCCCGACTGGACCGGCCCCGACGATCTCACGATCAAGATCGCCGAACTGCGCGAGATCACCGAGTGGCAAAAGCCGGTCTACGTCAAGATCGGCGCCACCCGCACCCGCTTCGATACCGCGCTCGCGGTCAAGGCCGGGGCCGATGCGATCGTGCTGGATGGCATGCAGGGCGGCACCGGGGCGACCCAGGATGTGTTCATCGAGCACGTCGGCATCCCGACCTTGCCGGCCGTGCGGCTCGCGGTCGAGGCGCTGCAGGAGCTGGACGTGCACCGCAAGGTGCAGCTCATCGTCTCGGGCGGCATCAAGAGCGGCGCCGACGTCGCCAAGGCGCTGGCGATGGGCGCGGACGCGGTCTCGATCGGCACGGCAGCCTTGATCGCGCTCAACTGCAACGCGCCACTCTACCCGCAGGACTACGCAGCCCTCGGCACCGCGCCCGGCTTTTGCCACCACTGCCACACCGGCCGCTGCCCGGTCGGGATCACGACCCAGGACCCGGAGCTGGAGGCGCGCCTCGACGTCGAGCAGGCGGCGCGCCGCGTCCAGAACTACCTCACCACGCTCGTGCTGGAGACCCAGACGCTGGCGCGCGCCTGCGGCAAGTCGCACGTCCTCAACCTCGAGCCCGAGGACCTCGCGGCGCTGACCGTCGAGGCGGCGGCGATGGCCGGCGTGCCGCTCGCCGGCACCGCCTGGATCCCGGGCAAGCAGACCGACCAACCAAAGTAGCTGCAAAGTAACGGGGGAGGACGGCGCCCATGGCCAAGGATCTGGCACAGCTCGCCAAGCAGGACGGCATCCGGTATTTTTTGATCAGCTTCGTCGATCTGTTCGGCGTGCTGCGGGCCAAGCTGGTGCCGGCGGCGGCGATCGGCGACATGGCCAAGGCGGGCGCGGGCTTCGCGGGCTTTGCCACCTGGCTCGACATGACGCCCGCCGACCCCGACATGTTCGCGATCCCGGACCCCTCGAGCCTCACGCGCCTGCCCTGGCAGCCCGAGGTCGCCTGGCTCGCGGGCGACCTCTGGATGGCGGGCAAGGAAGTCGAAAGCGCGCCCAGGGTCGTGCTCAGGCGCCAGATCGCGGCCGCGGCCGCACAGGGCTACCGCCTCAAGACCGGGGTCGAGTGCGAATACTTCATCATCCTGGCCGACGGCGCCGCGATCTCGGATGCCCGCGACACCCAGGCCAAGCCCTGCTACGACCAGGCGGCCCTGATGCGCCGCTTCGAGGTCATCACCGAGATCTGCGATGCCATGCAGGGGCTCGGCTGGGGTCCCTATCAGAACGACCACGAGGACGCCAACGGTCAGTTCGAGATGAACTGGGCCTACGACGACGTCCTCGTGACCGCCGACCGCCACGCCTTCTTCAAGTTCATGGTCAAGACGCTCGCCGAGCGGCACGGCCTGCGCGCGACCTTCATGCCCAAGCCCTTTGCCCGCCTGACCGGCAACGGCTGCCACGTCCACGCCTCGCTCTGGGACCAGGGCGGCCGCAAGAACCTGTTCGAGGACGCCAGGGGCGAGCTCGGCCTGTCGCCGCTCGCCTACCATTTCCTGGCCGGCGTCCTGCACTCGGCCGAGGCGCTGTGCGCGATCTTCAACCCGACCGTCAACAGCTACAAGCGCCTGAACGCCCAGACCACGCTCTCGGGCGCCACCTGGGCGCCGAACGCCGTCACCTACGCCGGCAACAACCGCACCCACATGGTCCGCATCCCCGATGCCGGCCGCCTCGAGTTCCGCCTGATGGACGGCGCCTGCAACCCCTATCTGGCCCCGGCCGCCCTGCTCGCTGCCGGCCTCGATGGCGTCCGCGAAAAGCGCGACCCGGGCAAGCGCCTCGACATCAACATGTATACCGACGGGGGCCGCGCCCGCGGCGTCCGCCGATTGCCGCTCAACCTTCTGGACGCGATCCGCGCGACCGCGAAGAGCCGGATCCTGCGTAGCGCCCTCGGCGACGAGGTGATCGACAGCTACACCAAGCTCAAGCTCCAGCAGTGGAACGCCCACGCCGCCGAGATCAGCCCCTTTGAGCGTGATCAGACGCTGGACTGCTGAGCCCGGCCGCGCGCGGCGCTGACCGGATCCCGAGCCGGGAAGGGATGCCACAAATGACGACCTCGGCACCGCACGTCCTGGTCCTGGGCGGCGGCATCATCGGTGTGACGTCGGCCTGGTACCTGGCGCAGGCCGGCTGCCGGGTGACCCTCGTCGAGCGCCAGCCGGGCGTCGGCCTCGAGACCTCGTTCGCGAACGGCAGCCTGATCACCCCCAGCATGTCTGACCCCTGGGCGGCGCCGGGCCTGCCCTGGCAGCTCCTCAAATGGCTGGGTCGCGAGGACGCACCCTTCCTGCTGCGCCCGCGCGCGCTCCCGGGCCTCGCAGCCTTCGGGCCCGCCTTCCTGCGCAACTGCACGGCCGCCCGCTGGCGGCGCAACACCGAGATCATCCTTCGCCTGACCCGCTACAGCCAGGCGCTGCTCAACGACCTCGTCCGGCAACCGGCATCGCCTACGACGGCGCCGCCCTCGGCATCCTCCGCCTCTGCCGCGATCTTGCAGCCCTCGAGCACGCCTCGAAGGTCGCAGCCGCCGTCGGCGTCGCCTGGCGCCTGCTCGATGCCGCCGCCTGCGCCCGCCTCGAGCCCGCGCTCGCGCCGGCCCTGGACCGCATCGCAGGCGGCATCCACTTCCCGGACGACCAGAGCGGCGATGCCTATAAGTTCACCGCAGCCCTTGCGGATCTCGCGCGCGCGGCCGGCGTCGACTGCCGCTTCGGGGTCACGGTCCTGGCGCTCGAGGCCGCGGCGGGCCGGATCACCGGCCTGATCACCGACCAGGGCCGCCTCGAGGCCGACCGCTACCTCGCAGCCCTCGGCTGCGCCGGCACCCCGCTGCTGCGCCCGCTCGGCCTCGAGCTCCCCGTCTACCCGGTCAAGGGCTATTCGGTCACCCTGGAGCTCGACGGCTGGAACGGCGCCCCGCGCGTGCCGCTGGTCGACAGCGGCCGCAAGCTCGCGATCGTGCGCTTGGGCGATCGCCTGCGCCTCGCCGGCACCGCCGAGCTCACGGGCTACGACACGACCCTCAACCCCGCCCGCGGCGCCAACCTGCTGGACAGCCTGCGCACCCTGCTGCCCGCTGCCACCCCCAACCAGGCCGCCGCCCGCCCCTGGACCGGCCTTCGCCCCATGACCCCGGACGGCATCCCGATCCTGGGCCCGACGCCCTACGCCAATCTCTTCCTGAACCTCGGCCACGGCCACCTCGGCTGGACCATGGCCTGCGGCTCGGCGAGGCTGCTCGCCGACCTGATCACCGGCCACCCGCCCGAGATCGACCTCACCGGCATGACGCTCGACCGCTGACGGCGCTCAGGAGCCCGGCCCTCGATCCCGCGGACGCTGGCGCTATCGCCCGCCGCCGAGCGAAACCACTCCAGCCCGCTGCGCTGCCGTCCGCAGCTTCCGATCGCCGGTCGCAAGCGGCAGGCCGAGCCGCATCGCGAGCTCGAGATAGGCGGCGTCATAGGCGGTGAGCTGTTGCTCGCGCGCGAGGCTCATCGTCTCGTGCAGCGCGCGGGCGCCGCTCGCGGGGTCGACGACGATCGGCAGCTCCTCGATCATGGCAACGAGGGCCGCGCTCTCGGCCCGGCTGATCCGGCCGCGCCGCTCGCCCATCGAAAGGCCATCGGCGATCTCGAGGGGCCACAGGCCAGGCACCGAAACCCCCTCCGCGGCCACCCGCTCGATCAGCGCGTCCGCCTCCGGGCCGCCCTCGTCCTCGAAGCACCAGGCCAGCACCGCCGAGGCGTCAATGACCAACCCCGTCACCGACGCCCTTCCTCGATCAGCGCGCCTTGGCGGACAGATCACCCAGCCGGCGGCCCCGCCGGAAGCTCTTCAGCCGCGCCACGGTATCCTCCAACCGGTCGCGGCTCATGGCCCCCACCGGCACGAGCCGCGCCACCGCCCTGCCATGCCTGGTGATGGTGATCTCCTCGCCCCGCTCGACCTGCTCCAGCAACGTCGAGAGGTGCGTCTTGACCTCAAACGTCCCAACCGTCCGCATCATAGCGCCCTTCCAACCAGACTCTGGTTAGGTCTGGTCAAGGCCAGACTTGACTTTGCGCCCGAAAAGGTTCCTGCCACCTTTTCTGCCAACCTGACACCTTTTCTGCCAACCCCCAGATGCCGGCGCGCTATCGGAAGTGACGGCGCGGCGGCAGCCAGCGGCGCCTGGTGTCGGGGAAGAAATGGAATGAAAGACGCCCAAAGCTGAGGATTTGCCTGGGTCTTGGGTTCGTTCGGTAATTCGGCCCTCGGGGTCGGGGCGAGACGGCGAACGGGCGTGCCTATAGCCGGCGGGGCAACGCGCTCGCGCGCTCGGCACAGGATTGCGCACCATGAGTCTACCAGATCATAGGAAGATATGCAAGATAATTGGCGAGGAGATCGAGCTCGCCAGCCTGCTCCTCGGCGCCAAAGCGCCGGGCGCAATAGCGGCCGAAAAGCAGTCGTGACCGCGTTTTTCCGTCAGTCCAGAGCCGGGACATCTTGAATGCAAGACGGCCGCGAAGGCCCAGGAAAGCTTGATTGTCAGACGGTTGCAAGCCATAGATGACACATGAGCACGATGCTGGTCGAGATTTACGATGACCTCAAGGAGGCCGGAGCCTCGGAGGAAAAGGCGCGCGCGGCGGCAACCAGCCTTGCTGGCCGTGATCAGCGGTGGGACGCGGTCGATCAGCGGTTCGACGAGGTGGACCGGCACTTCCGGAGCGTCGAGCAGCGGCTGGACCACGTCGAGCGCGGGCTCGAACGCGTCGGGCAGGCGCTCGAGGCCCTGACCAAGCGGCTCGGCACGCTCGAAGAGAAGGTCATCGCGCTCGCCCAGGACGTCGCGGTGATCAAGGCCGAGTTCGGCCTCATGAAGTGGATGCACGGCATCACCATCGGCGGCGTCCTCGCGCTCCTGGTCAAAGCGTTCTTCGGGTGACGATCGCGGATAAGGTTCCTGACGTGCTCGCCTGCTGAGACCTGTCTCCTTATTTCAAGACGACTGGCGCGAGTGAGAAGACTGACTGGCTGGATACCAATAATCGAGACTGCTGACGATGACTGAACTGCTATTGCAGCGATCGTAATGGGTTCATGGGCTTGGTACAAGTGGCTTCGTCTACGCACTCACACTCCACCCACTCGGGTGACACAGCCCATGTCAAGGCTGGCGGTAATGGATCACTTGGTCTCGATGCAGACAGTAAATCTTTTTCTGTTGGCGAGATCCTGCACCATCTGAGATCATGGGAAAATTTTAGATCGGTCATTTCCAAGACAGGAATACATCAATCCTCGTCGTTAGGAATCGTTGGCTGGCTTCCGGAATAGCGACGTGATAATCGCCATGGATCTTGAATATGCTCAGAGTGACCTTCTACTGGGAAGCAGTAGATAAACGGACTGGGTGGTTATGAGGCTGAAGCAGGTGCTTTCTTCCGGTAAGCTACTAGCGACGTCGCTATCAGGCGTTCACATGTTCATTGCCTACAAGAGGAGGCGGCTCTAGCATCTTTGGGTCTGTTGTCTTGCTCGCCCTCAGCAGTCACTTGATGCCGACGAAGTATTGGTGAGAGATCGGATTATTCTCAGTGTTGGTGCCAGCCAAAGAGCGTTGGCAACGGCGCACCCGAAGCACCGCGGAAATAGTGAGCAAGAAACTTTCCGTCCGCGTTCAATGCCGGCACAAGAGCAGTGATTTCTTTGTCCGAATTTTTCCTCCAGGTCAATACTGAATAGTCGGATTTTGAAACAGTGCAGAAGACAATTTGCTGGTGCTGCGGGAGAGCAGTATTCAGATCTTCGCTACCATCTAGTCCGGGCATGGTGTGCAACAGTTTACCTCGATACCTCGCCACTCTAGTGTGGCTTCCGGGAGAAAAAGTTCCTGGTCGAAGTCGTCGACCGCGGCGGCAGGGATGGCGAAGCGTGGGGCGTGACCGCGCCACGTTTCCGCGGTAGCGGCTACCAGCATCCGGGCCGCGGTGGTATCCCCTGGCGAGGAGGTTCGTGATGGCGAAGAGTACCTCGGTCACCCTCGACGAGCGTCTCGCCCTGTTCATCGACCGGCAGATCGCGGCAGGCCGCTATGGCTCCGCGAGCGAGGTCGTGCGGGCGGCGCTGGAGTTCCTCGAGGAGCACGAGGCGAAGCTCGCGGCGCGGTGCGGCGCGCTGATCGAGGGCGAGCAGAGCGGACCTTCGACGGCGTTCGATTTCGATGCCTTCATCGAAGCCAGGCGGGCCGCCGATCGGTAGATGCGCTACATCCTTTCGCCCCGGGCGCCTTCGAGGCCTCGGCGGCCGTTGGCGACGGCGTCCTGCTCGATGGTTGCGATGATCTGCTCGCCCATGATCTGGTTTCCGAGGTCGAGGAGGTGGCAGCAGGCATCCCGGTATACCCGCGCCTCGGTGGTCCGGTAGATCTGAGTGAGATCGAACACCGGCAGGCGCTCGGCGCGCATCTGGAGCGCTGCCTCGCGGAGCAACGTCATTTGGGCGTCCCTGGGCTCCGCGATCTCCGGGTTGATCACAATCGCGCGCTCCTGCGCGGACAGCGGCTTCGAACCCTTCAGATACTGATTTGGCTGGAGAAAGAAATAGGCCGGCACGCCCGCCGCCTGCGCCACCTGATGCTGAAGTCGGGTGTATTTTTTCCAGATCTTGATCTTTCTCTGCCAACTGGCCATCGCCGTCGGTGGCTGGCCGACGGCCGCAGCCACACCGATCGTCCGCAAATAGCGTTGCTCCAGCGCTTCTATACCCGAGTTCAGTTGCGGATGCACGCCCTGCCAGAGCAAAAAATAAAGGTTGCTTCGCGCAAGAACTGGCAGTTTGATCGGCAAACTGTGCATGGCCCGATAGACAAATAACAGTGATCGTCCCATCAGTCGATTTATATTCACAGAGTCATCACGATTAAACAATCGCAAGGTGGCGGCGGGAAAATCAGTCGGATAGGTCGGATAGAGATCCTCGACTGCCATTTCATTAAATCCGTCGATATTGATCATCATGTCGACGTCTTCCAAGACGTAGCTGGCGAGGAAAAATTGTTGAGGTTGTTTGTAGCCGCCGAGCGCCAAATTGACGGTGCGAATCCGACGGGCACCGATGGCCGGAATCGCCGATCTCAATTGTTCGAAGTATTCTGGACGGTCCTTCACATAATTACCAAAATATTCAGCGACCGAGCCGCCGAGGATCGCGATCACGTACTCGTCCGGCTGGCGCTCTTCGCGAAATCCCTCGAGCTGCTGACGCTGACGGGCCGGACATAGCCAATATACGGATGCGGTTTGTATGACTCGTTCCACATCATCAGCTTGTAATCCGGATCGTTCAGATAAAAGCTTTCATAGTTGCTGGTATGGATGCCGAGACCGTCGGCGACGTAGAACTTCGCTGCCAATTCGATCAAAAGGTATGCGCCCACCAGGATCGCTGCGAATGTGGCGCGAACCGCGAACCAACGCATCTCTTCCTCCCTGTGCGAACGCCCGCCGAACCGGGTGCCCGGATCCGGCTACGGCCGCTGGTTTCGGCCCGGCCATGGAAGCGGCCATGGCGGTCAGAGGCTCTCGGCCGCCGTGCGCGCTGGAATCAAAGCACCTCCCGATTGACGACCATGGAGGGGTCGAGCCTGCCGTCGAGGCCGGCCAGCGCGTTGCGGGCGGTGGAGATCGCCATGCGGATCGCGGCCTCTTTGCTGAGGCCGGCGCTGTGCGGGGTGAGGATCACGTTGGGGAGCGTGAAGAGCGGGTGGTCCGAGGGCGGCGGTTCCTGGTCGAAGACGTCGAGCGCGGCTCCGGCGATCTTCCCAGTCGTCAGGGCCTCATAAAGGCCGGGTTCGTCGATGATGCCGCCGCGGGCGGCGTTGATGACGAAGGCGTGCGGGGGAAGTCGGGAAAGCTCCTCGGCGCCGATCAGGCTGCGGCTGTCGGCGCCCAAGCGGCATGTGGACCGTCAGGATGTCGCATTCGGGCAGGGCTGCCTCGAGGTCGGGGATCGAGCGGTAGTCGCCGGACTGTTCGATGATGTTGGCCTGGACGTAGGGGTCGTAGACGCTGACGGCCATGCCGAACGCCGCGCAGCGTCTGGCGACCTCGCGGCCGATGCGGCCGAAGCCCATGATCAGGACCCGGCGGCCGAGCAGGTCGACCGCGTCCAGGCTGTTGCGGACCGACCAGCGGTTCTCGCGGGTCGCGCGGTCGTAGGCCAGGCCCTGCTTGGCGAGCGCCAGCATGAAGTAGAGCGTGTGCTCGGCGACCGCGGTGGCGTTGGCGTCGGCCGCGATCGCGAGCGGGATTCTTCGGGCGGTGAGGGCCGCGAGGTCGATGTTGTCGTAGCCGACGCCGTGGCGCGAGACGACTTTCAGGCGTTGCGCCTGGTCGATCACCCGGGCGGGCAGGAGCGCAGTGCGGATCGTGACGGCGTCGGCGTCCTCGATCCTGGCCATCGTCTCGGCCTCGTCGGAGCCGTCGACGATCTCGATCGCGACCTCGGGGCGGGCCGCGAACAGCTTCATGCCGTCTTCGTGAAAAGCTCCTATGATCAAGATCTTAGGCATTGACGTTGTCCTCGAAGGTTAACCGAACACGGCTTCCGGCAGCCAGGTCGCCATGGCCGGGAACAGGGCGAGCAGGACCAGCATGGAGAGTTGGATCACAACGAAGGGGATGACGCCCCGGTAGATCTGCAGGGTCGTGACCTCGGGGGGCGCGACGCCGCGAAGGTAAAAGAGGGCAAAGCCGAAGGGGGGCGTGAGGAAACTGGTCTGCAGGTTGACCGCGATCATGACGCCGAGCCAGATCGGGTCGAGGTTCATCTGCAGGAGCACAGGCCCGATCAGGGGCACGACCACGAAGGTGATCTCGATGAAGTCGAGAAAGAAGCCCATGACGAACATGAGGCCCATGACCACGGTCATGGCGCCGAGCGCGCCGCCCGGCAGGCCGGTGAGGAAGCCCCGTACCATCTCGTCGCCGCCGAAGCCGCGGAACACGAGGGAAAACAGCTGGGCGCCGATCACGATCACGAAGACCAGCGAGCTGATCCGCGTGGTCGCGCGCGTGACCTCGGTCAGCGTGCCGTCGCGCCAGGCGCGGATCAGGGCCACGCCGAGGCCGAAGGCGAGGAGCGCGCAGGCGGCGAACGCGAGCGCGATGCCGGCCTGATCGGCGGCCGGGATCTCGCTGCGGCCGAGGCGGAGGTCGAGCAGGCTCGTCAGCAGGAGGAGGGCGATCAGGCTGAGGGCGGCTGCGTAGATCGGCAGCGGCCGCTCGGGCACGAAGCGCTGGCCGGCGAGCAACGTCGCGCCGATCGCGCCGACGCCGGCAGCTTCCGTGGGCGTCGCGACGCCCGCCAGGATCGAGCCCAGTACGGCCACGATCAGCACGATCGGGGCGATGAGCGCGCGCCCGATCCGCCGGCCCATGGGACCGCCCGCGCCATCCCGCGGCACGGCCGGCGAGGATGCCGGCACGAGGAGCGCCATCAGCAGCTGGTAGAGGATGTAGAGGCCGACCAGGGCAAGGCCCGGGATCAGCGCACCCGCGAACAGGTCGCCCACCGAGACGGGCTCGGGCGCGAAGTTGCCGAGCAGGCGCTGCGCCTCCTGGTGGGCGTTGGAGATCTGGTCGCCCAGCACGACGAGCACGATCGAGGGCGGGATGATCTGGCCGAGCGTGCCGGCAGCCGCGATAGAGCCGCAGGCGAGCTTGGGGTCGTAGCCGCGCCGGAGCATGGTCGGCAGCGACAAAAGCCCCATCGTCACGACCGTGGCGCCGACGATCCCGGTCGAGGCGGCGAGCAAGGCCCCCACGATCGAGACCGAGATGCCGAGCCCGCCGCGCAGCTCGCCGAACAGCTGGCCCATGGTGTCGAGCAGCTCTTCTGCGACCTTGGAGCGCTCGAGCATGACCCCCATGAACACGAACAGCGGCACCGCGATCAGGACCTCGTTGGTCATCACGCCAAAGATGCGGTTCGGGAAGAAGCCGAAGTAGGAGGTATCGAACACCCCGAGCGCCCAGCCGATGCCGGCGAAGATCAGCGCCGTGCCGGCGAGCGTGAAGGCGACCGGGAAGCCGATCAGGATCAGGCCGCACAGGCCCACGAACATGGCGAGGTCGAGCGCCTCGCCGAGGGTGCTCACAAGCCCGCCTCGCCGCTCTCGTGGGCATCGCCCCGGCGCGCCTCGATGCCGGCGAGCAGGAGGACGGAGTGGATCGCGAGCGCCAGGCCCTGGAGCACCAGCAAGGCCGCGAAGAGGAGGATGACGCTCTTCAGGAGATAGACGCCGGGGATGCCGAGGCTGCCCTCGGGCGAGCCCTCGCGGACCGCCCAGGCGGTCGCGACGTAGGGCCAGGCGACCCAGCCGATCAGCGCGCACATGGGCAAGAGAAAGACGCAGACGCCGAACAGATCGACCATCGCCTTCGCGCGCGGCGAGGCGGTGCTGTAGAAGATGTCGCAGCGGACGTGGCCGTTGTGCAGGAGCGTGTAGCCGGCGGCGACCATGAAGAGCGTCGCGTGCAGGTAGACGATCCCCTCCTGCATCTTGACCGAGCCGAGGCCGAAGACGTAGCGCAGCACGACCACGGCGAACTGCAGGAGCACGATCAGGAGGGCCAGCCAGGCGATCGTCCGGCCAAGGCGCTCGTTGCCGCGGTCGACCAGCTGCGCGAACGCCTGCAACGGCTTCACCCGCCGCCGCCGCGACCCGGGCTCAGCCGTATTGGAAGGGCAGCGAGCGGGCGTTGTAGTAGCCCTGGTCGGCGATCGCCGACCAGCTGATCGCCTTCATCCGGAAGTCCATGTAGCTGTCGTAAACCTTGAGGGTCATGGGGTCGGACTTGCCGACCTCGGCCACCACCTCGCCCGAGACGCGGCCGATCTCCTTCAGGAGATCGTCGTTGAAGCGGCGGACCTCGACGCCGTGCTGCTCGACCAGGACTTTGAGGGAGTCGGCGTTCTTGGCGTTGACCTCGGCGTACTCGCGCCAGGCCTCGGCCTCGATGGCGGCCTCGAACATCGCCTGGTCGGTCTTGTTGAGCCCATCCCAGACCTTCTTGTTGATCAGGACCTCGCCGGTCGTGCCGGGCTCGTGCCAGCCGGGCCAGTAGTAGAATTTCGCGACTTTGTAGAAGCCAAAGGCCATGTCGTGCCAGGGGCCGACCCATTCGGTCCCATCGATCGTTCCCGACTGCAGCGCCGGGAAGATCTCGCCGCCCGGCAGATTGACGACCGCGGCGCCGAGCCGGCGCAGCACCTCGCCGCCGAGGCCCGGCATGCGGAACTTGAGGCCTTTGTAGTCATCGAGCGTGTTGATCTCTTTGCGGAACCAGCCGCCCATCTGCGGCCCCGTGGAGGCGCGCAGGAACGGCTTGATGTCGAACTGCGCCGCGATCTCGTCCCAGAGCTCCTGGCCGCCGCCGTAGGCGACCCAGGACGCGTGCTCCATCGGCTCGAGGCCGAACGGCACCGCGGCAAAGAAGTTGAACGCCGGCGACTTGCCCTGCCAGTAGTAGGAGGCGGAATGGCTCATCTCGGCATTGCCGCTCGCGACCGCATCGAACGACTGGAAGGCCGGCACCAGCTCGCCGGCGGCGAACACCTTGACCTCGATCTTGCCCTCGGACATCGTGGTGATGCGCTGCGCGAGACGCTCGGCCCCGGTGCCCAGGCCGGGAAAGTTCTTGGGCCAGGTCGTGACCATCTTGAACTGCTTCGTGCCCTGGGCGATCGCCGGTGCCGGGAAGCTCGATGCAGCCGCCGCCGCCCCGATCAGCGCCCCGCCGGCACCTACGGTTGTGACGAAATCGCGACGCTTCATCCTGCCTCTCCTGCTTGGTGGTTGGCGCGTAACCGGTAGAAAATCAGCTGAGGCGGGAAAAGTCACGCCTCCACCCTGCCCGTGCGCACGAACCGGCGCAGCAGCTCGCAGAACTCCTGGGTCGCCGTGAACAGCGGCACGTGGCCATAGCCCTTGAAGGCGTAGAGCTGCGCGCCCTTGATGTGCCGGGCCAGGTATTCGGCGGCCGCGAACGGCACCTGGCGGTCCTCGGTGCCGTGGGCGATCAGGGTCGGCACCCGGACCGCGGCCAGCAGCGGTCGGATGTCCATCTCGGGGTCGCGGTCATAGAAGCTGAGCATCGTCTCGCGCGGCATGCCGAGCCAGTGTTTCAGGCGGCTTGCAGCCAGATCCGCGACATCGGGCTCCGAGAAGACCCGGCCGACGTGATAGCGTCCAAGGCCTTCATAGTCGCCGCTCGCCAGAAACGCCGCGGTGACATCCAGGTAATCGGCGCGTTGCGCCGGGCTGTCGCTCGCCCCGATGTCGGTCGGCGCGCCGATCAGGACCAGCCGGCGCACGAGGCCGGGATACATATGGTCGAGCCGGACCAGAAGGTTGCTGCCGCGCGAAATGCCGACCCCGGTGACGGCGCCGACCCCGGCCGCCTCGATCACGGCGCGCACGTCGAGCGCGTGCTGCGTCATGCCGCAGGGCCGCTGCAACGGGTCCGACGCGCCGGTGCCGCGCGGGTCGATCGTGACGATCCGGAACTCCTGGCACAGCCGCTCGACGATCGGCTGGAACACCTCCAGCCCGTAGACGACGGGATTGACGAACAGCAGCGTTTCGTCACCGGCGCCGTGCAGGTAGTAGGCGATCCGGGCGCCGTCGCTGACCGCGATGCCAGGGCGGTGCCGCTTGCTCTCGATCCGCTGCCGGCCGTCGCTGCCGGCCTCGAGGGCGAGCGCGGACTGATAGCTCCGATTGGCGATCTCGAGCTCGCCCATGAGGCTGTGGAGGTCCCCCTGCAGCTCGAGCGCCCGCGGGCGGATGGCCTCGAGCGCCGGATCGCGGGCCGCGAGCTCGCCTGCCTTCTGCGCGAACTCGAGCGCGGTCGGATAGGTATAGCGCTGCTTGGCTTTGTCGGCCGCGCGCAGGCAATAGTCGGCAGCCTTGGGCCAGAGGGCCGCCTGCTCGAAATGCTGCGCCAGCGTCTCGACCACCTCGTCGAGATGACCCTCGTGGCGCGCCTCGAGGACTTCGGCGACGCGGGCGTGCAGCGCCCGGCGGCCTTCGTGGAGCATGCCGTCGTAGGCGACGCGCCGGGTGAGCCCGTGCCGGAAGGCGTAGGCGATGTCCGGGAACAGGCGCGCTTCGTAGAGGAGCTCGCGGGCTCGCAGGTCGGCGAGTGCGCCCGCCAGCTCCTCGGCGGGCAGCTCCGACAATGCCTCCAGCAGCGCGAGCGGCATCTCTTCGCCGATCACCGCGGCGAGCTGGAGGGTCGACTTCTCGGCCGGGGTCAGCCGGTCGATGCGCGCCGCGATGATCGCCGCGACGCTCGCCGGGACCTCGATCGCGCCGGGCTCCCGCACCAGGCGATAGGCACCGCGGACGCCCGCCAGGACCCCGGCGTCGACGAGGTTGCGCACGCTCTCCTCGAGGAACAAAGGATTGCCTTCGCCCGCCTCCAGCAGGCGTCGCCTGAGAGGGGCGAGCTCGGACGCGTCGCCCAAGAGGCTCGAGAGCAGCTCGCCGGCGCCGGCCGCTGCCAGCGGGTCGATCCGGAGCTGGCCGTAATGGGCGCGGCTGCCCCAATTGTGCCGGTACTCGGGGCGGTAGTTGACCAGCAGCAGGATCCGGCAGGTCGGAATGCTCTCGACCAAGCTGTCGAGCAGCGCCTGGGTCTCGCCATCGATCCAGTGCAGGTCTTCGAGGACGAACGCCAGCGGCTGGCGCTGGCTCTCGCGCACCAGCAGCGCCTTGAGGCCGTCGAGCGTCCGGCGGCGCCGCTGCGGCGGATCGAGCGCATGCCAGGCGGCATCCTCGACCGGCAGATCGAGGAGCGCCAGCAGCGCCGGCAGAATGGGCTTCAGCGCCTCGTCCAGGACCAGGACCTTGCCCAGCACCTTCTCGGCGCTGTGCCGCCGGTCGTTGCCGACCGTAATGTCGAAATAGGGCTTGAGCAGGTCGACGACCGGTGCCCAGGAAGCGGCGCGCCCGGAGGATACCGAGATGCCTTCCAGCACGAGCCACGGGCGCATTCGCGGGCTCGAGGTGACCTCGTAGAGCAGGCGCGACTTGCCGACGCCCGGATCGCCGATCAGTGCCACCACCTGCCCCTGTCCGGCGGCGGCCAGCTCGACCGCCCGCGCCAGCGTGGCGAGCTCGTCCGGGCGCCCGACGAACGGCGTGAGGCCGCGCCCGACCGCCGCCTGGAGGCGCGTGCGCGCCGCGCCGACGCCGGTCAGATCGAACACCTCGATCGGCTGCGAGAGGCCCTTGACCGGCACCTGCCCGAGCGCGCGCAGGTCGAAGAAGCCTTCGGCGAGGCGGGCGGTCGCCGCCGTGAGCCTGATCGCGCCCGGGCTCGCCAGCTGCTCCATCCGGCTCGCGAGATGGACGGTCGCGCCGATCGCATCGTAGTCCATGCTGAGGTCGTTGCCGATCGCGCGCACCAGGACCTCGCCCGAGTTGAGGCCGATCCGGGCGCTGACCTCGACCCCGTGGGCGGCGCGCGACCGGTCCGCCTGGGCCTGCATCGCGCGTTGGATCGCGAGCGCCGCGTAGCAGGCGCGCGCGGCATGGTCCTCGTGCGCGACCGGCGCGCCGAACAGCGCCATGATGCCGTCGCCCAGGATCCGGTTGACGGTGCCCTCGTAGCGGTGGACGCCATCGATCATGACGCCGAGCGCGGCATCCAGGATCCGCCTCGCGTCCTCCGGGTCGGCATGCTCGATCAGGGCGAGCGAGCCCTTGACGTCGGCGAACAGCACGGTGACCTGCTTGCGCTCGCCTTCGAGGGCGGAGCGCGCGCCGAGGATGCGTTCGGCCAGATGGCGAGGGGTGTAGGCGGCGGGCGCGGCAGGTTCGGGCGCCGGCCGGGCACCGCCGTCGGGGCCGAGGCCCGCGATCGCCGCGAGCAATCGCTTGCGATGGCCGAATGACGCGATGCCGAGCTCCTTGAGGTCGTCCGCGGTCAAGCCGCGCAGCAGCTCGCCGTCGATGTCGTTCGACGCAAACACCTCGTGATACTGACCGAGGCCCAGGCCAGCGAGCCAGGCGCCGACGTCCATCGACCATCTCCCGCTGGTTGGACTATAGCAGGGCCGGCGCCTTGGACAAATCCGGCGCGGCCGCGTAGTCTCGGCCGCCAACCGGAGATCAGAGGGAGGAAAGAGGCGATGAGCATCAAGCGGGTCGACGTCGGGCCGCGCATGAGCCAGATGGTGGTCCATGGCGACACGGTCTATCTCGCGGGCCAGGTGGCGCGCAACGCGGGCGGCAAGTCGGTGGCCGAGCAGACCAAGGACATCCTCGGGCTGATCGACGGCCTTCTGGCGCAGGCCGGCACCGACAAGTCCAAGCTTTTGTCGGCCAACATCTGGCTCACCGACGTCAAGACCTTCGAGGAGATGAACAAGGTCTGGGACGCCTGGGTGGCGCCCGGCAATCCGCCGTGCCGTGCCTGCGTCGAGAGCAAGCTCGCGATGCCGCAGTACAATGTCGAGATCATGGTGACCGCGGCGCGCGACTGAGCGCGCGGGCATGCATGTTCTGATCCTGGGCGCGGGCGTCGCCGGCGTCACCGCCGCCTGGCAGCTGCTCGAGGACGGCCACGAGGTCACGGTGATCGACCGCCACCCCGAGGCGGCCTCCGAGACCAGCTTTGCCAACGCCGGCCTGGTGGCGCCCGGCCACGCCTTCGCCTGGGCTTCACCCAAGGCCGCAAAAATCCTTCTCAAGTCACTGTTTCAGAAGGATCAGCCGCTGCGATTCCGCTTTCGGGCGGAGCCTGCGCTGTGGCGCTGGTCGCTGCAGTTCCTGGCCCAGTGCACGAGCGCGCGGGCCAGGCGCAACACGCGCATCAAGCACCGGCTCTGCCGCTATGCCCAGGCAGCACTCCAGGATGTGGTGAGCCCGGACCGGGGTCGCCTACGACGGCGAGCGGCGCGGCGTCCTCTATCTGCACCGCTCGCAGGCGAGCCTCGATCGCGGCGCCGCCAACATGCAGATCCTGCGCGAGGCCGGGCAGGATCTCGAGGTGATCGATCGCGAGCGGGCGGCCGAGATCGATCCCGCGCTGGCGCCGAGCCGGGACAAGATCGCGGGTGCGATCTATAGCCCGGGCGACGAGAGCGGCGATGCCTGCAAGTTCAGCCGCGCGCTCGCGGCGCTGTGCGCGGAACGCGGGGCGAGCTTGCGCTACGGCACCAGGATCTTAGGCATCGAGGCGAGCGGCGAGCGGGTCGAGCGGGTGCTGACCGACCGGGGCGAGCTTTCAGCCGACCTCTATATGCTGGCCTGCGGCAGCTACAGTCCGCTGCTCGCGCGCGGGCTCGGCGAGCGGCTCTCGGTCTATCCGATCAAGGGCTATTCGGTGACCTTCCCGATCGGTGGCGCCAACAATCCGCCGACCGTGGGCGGGGTCGACGAGGACAACTTGTGCGCCTACGTCCGGATGGGCCTGCGGGTGCGCGCGACCGCGATCGCCGAGTTCGCGGGCTACGATACCAGCCACACGCCCGCCGACTTCGCGAGCATGCTGACCGCGCTTCGGGATCTGTTTCCGGGCGGCGCCGACTACGCGCGCCCGCAATACTGGGCCTGTCTGCGGCCGATGACGCCCGAGGGCACGCCGGTGCTCGGCCGCGGCAAGTTCGAAAACCTCTACTACAACACCGGCCACGGCCACATGGGCTGGACCATGGCCTGCGGCACCGCGCGGATCACGGCCGACCTCGTCGCCGGCCGCACGCCCGATCTGCCGCTCGAGGGTTTGACGCTGCGGTAGCGCGGTCTAGATTGTCGGGCACCGAGCGCGTCCGATCATTTGACACCCACCAGGGAGGCGATCATGGCCAACGTCGATTGGGAGATCCAGGGGCCGGAGCTCGTGAGCTGCAATTGCGACTGGGGCTGTCCCTGCCAGTTCAACGCGCTCCCGACCCATGGCAATTGCCGGGCCGGGATCGGGATGCGGATCGATCGCGGCCATTTCGGCGACGTCCGCCTCGACGGGCTGGTCTGGGCGGGCATGTTCGCCTGGCCCGGTCCGATCCACGAGGGCAAGGGCGAAGCCCAGCCGGTGGTCGACGAGCGGGCGGACGCCCGTCAGCGCGAGGCGATCCTGAAGATCCTGGCCGGCGAGGAGACCGAGCCCGGCGCCACGATCTTCAATGTCTTCGCGTCCGTGATCGATACCGTCCACGAGCCGCTGTTGAAGGCCGATCGAGTTCGAGATCGACATCGAGGCGCGCACCGGCCGGCTTCGCCATGCCGGGGTTGATCGAGACGGTCGGCGAGCCGATCAGGAACCCGGTGACCGGCCAGCCGCACCGCGCCCGGGTCGTGCTGCCGCACGGCTTCGAGTACACCGAGGCCGAGTACGGCAGCTCCACGACCAAGGCGACAGGCCTGGTGCCGCTGGACTGGACCCGCGGCCACGGCCATTTCGCGATCCTGCACCTGACGGGGAGCGGTCCGGTCCGCTGAGCCCTTGGGGGCGGCGGCGTTCAGTGGTCGTCGACGCGGTCGACGTCGATCTGGCCGGACATGCGGCGACGGATGTGCCCCCAGGACATGCCGGTCGCGAGGATGGTGGCGATCACCACCAGGATCACCCAGGTCATCAGGTCCGCCCGGTGCGGGTCGAGGATGCCGTAGGAGACCAGGACCCACAGCACCGCGCCGAAGAACAGCACGGCCAGGAACAGTCCGAGCGCGCCGATCGCACGCCAGGTCGAGAGCAGGAAGATCACGAACAGGATCAGGAGGACCACGCCGGCCAGCGCTTTGATCGGCAGGTTGTCGCCCGGCCAGTCGGCACGCAGCCAGTTGACGTAGGACCAGGGGGTCGGGTTGAAGGTCACCAGCACCAGGGCGAGCGCGAACAGCCAGCGGGTGACGAAGCCGCCTGCCGAAAATTCATCCTGGGCCATCGCGCGCTCGTGGGTTGGGGCCGGTAGCATCGCTACATAGCCGTCCCCGCGGCGCGTGCAAAGCCGCTTCGTCGCTGCCGGTCGACGCACGCGCCGACCGGAGCTAGACTTTGGTGCCGGCAGCGAGCAGGGAGGCCGCCGTGGCCTATGTCGACTGGCTCATCAAAGGACCCAAGATCGCGTCCTGCAACTGCGACTGGGGCTGCCCCTGCGAGTTCAACGCCCGGCCCACCCGGGGCCTCTGCGAGGGCCTCGAGGCGCATCTGATCGAGGACGGCCATTTCGGAGGGCTGCGGCTCGACGGCCTCGTGATCGCCGCGCGCTACCGCTGGCCCGGGCCGGTGCATGAGGGCGGCGGCACCGTCGAGGGCATCATCGACGAGCGCGCGAGCCCGGAGCAGCGCGACGCCCTGCTCACGATCCTTGGCGGCAAGGAGCAGGCGCCGACCACCGTCTACAACATCTATGGTGCCACCATCGCGCGCGAGCTCGAGCCCGTGTTCGCGCCGATCTCGTTCGCCTGCGATCTCGAGGCCCGGACCGGCCGGCTCGAGGTCCCGGGCGTGATGGCGCTGACGATCGAGCCGATCAAGAATCCGGTCACCGGCCGGCCGCATCGGGCGCAGATCCGCCTGCCCGAGGGCTTCGAGTTCCGCGAGGCCGAGGTCGCGAGCGGCAGCTTCACTGGTGCTGGCGCCGAGCTCGCGTTCGCGAACCGCGACTGCTACGCCTGCCTGACCCACGTCGCCTACGGGCCCTACGGCATCGTTGAGGACTGAGCGCATGGCCCGCAACGCCGCCCCGCGCATCGCGCAGAGCGAGGCGATCCTGCCCCTGATCCTGCGCCGCGACCGGCTGCCGGCTCTGGCCGGCGTGATCGGGGTCACGGTGCTCGCCTGGCTCTATCTGGTCTGGCTCGCGGCCGGCATGGGCGCCGACATGAGCGGCATGGCGGGCATGAGCGGCATGGCGGGCATGAGCGACATGGCGGGCATGAGCGACATGGCCGGCATGGCGATGCCGCAACTGCGCGCCTGGACCGTCGGCCAGTTCGTCCTGATGTTCCTGATGTGGGCGGTGATGATGGTCGGCATGATGCTGCCGAGTGCGGCGCCGATGATCCTGCTCTACGACCGGGTGCGCGAGCGCCAGGAGGCGAAGGGCGCGAACCTCGCCGCGACCGCTATCTTCGCCGCGGGCTACCTTGCCGCCTGGGCGCTGTTCAGCCTGGCCGCCGTGCTCGCCCAGTGGGCGCTCGAGCAGGCGGCGCTCCTGTCGCCGATGATGGTCAGCGCCAGCCCCTGGCTCGGCGGCGGCCTTCTGATCCTGGCCGGCATCTACCAGTGGACGCCGCTCAAGAACGCCTGCCTGGTCCATTGCCGGGCGCCGATCACGTTCCTTGCCCACCACTGGCGCAAGGGCCGTCTTGGCGCCTTTTGGATGGGCTTGCACCATGGCCTCTACTGCGTCGGCTGCTGCTGGGTGCTGATGGCGCTTCTGTTCGTGTTCGGCGTGATGAACCTGCTCTGGATCGCAGCGCTTGCGGTCTTCGTGCTGTTGGAAAAAATCCTGCCGCGGGGCGATCTGGTCGGGCGCGTGAGCGGCGGTCTGATGATCGCGGCCGGCCTCTGGCTGCTGGTTGCCGGCTGAGGCGGGAGCCGGCCATGGCCACCCCGTCGGGCGAACCCCGGATCGACCTCCAGCATCTGCCGCACCGGCTCGATCATGGCATCGCCGAGCGGGCGGCGATCGGCCTGATCGTGCTCGCGACCGATCAGACGCTCGAGCACGAATGCCGCCGGCTGCTCGACCTGCCGGGGGTCGCGTTCTACGAGAGCCGGATCCTGAACGAGGCCGCGATCACGCCCGCGACGCTCAAGGCCATGGAGGCGCGCCTCGCCGAGGCGGCGGGCCTGATCCTGCCGGGCCTGCCGCTCGACGTCGTGGGCTTCGGCTGCACGTCCGCCTCGATGGTGATCGGCGAGGAGCGCGTGTTCGAGCTGATCCGGGAGGTCCGACCCAAGGTCGCCTGCACGACCCCGATCACCGCCGCCTTCGCCGCGTTCCGAGCGCTGGGCGTACGGCGGCTGGCGCTGCTCACCCCCTATCGGGACGACATCAACCGCTTCATGCGGGACTACATCGAGGCGCGCGGCTTTGCGGTGCCGGTCATGGGCTCGTTCAACGAGGAGGACGACCGGCGGGCCGCGCGCATCGATGCCGCCTCGATCCGGGACGCAGCCGTCCGGCTCGGCGGCGCGGCCGAGATCGACGCGGTGTTCGTCTCCTGCACGAGCCTGCGCCTGGTCGACGCGGTCGCCGCGATCGAGGCCGAGCTGGGGAAACCCTTGACCTCGAGCAACCATGCGCTTGCCTGGCACTGCCTGCGCCTTGCCGGCATCGGCGACCGCCGCCCCGGGCTCGGCCGGCTGTTCGACTTGGCTCTCGCCTGAGCCCAAGCTAGCAGGCGTATTTTGGCCTGTGCAGGACGACCCGGGCCGGGACAGTGGCCGGCTCCTCGGGCAACTGCACCTCAATCCACATCGTGACCGGGTGGCCGGCGACGATGTCGCGGACCGTGGCCATGACCTCACACTCGGTCGTATCGCTGGCGCCGTAGGCAACCCATCGCCGTTGATCGGATTCGACGGCGATCGCAATCCTCACTTCCATTGGTGACTCCTCGTTCTCGAACAAGACCGCCGACCAGAACTCGACGCCAGGATCGAACCTGCCAACGCCTCGAGCTCCTGCGGCCGATGGGGAAGTCGAGCGGATGGCGATCACGAGTCCTTGGGCCGCGCTGACTGCCCGCGGCCAGGAGCCAGAGCAGCATGCTGCCAGGCAGGAGCGATCCATGCCCAAGGGGGGCTCCGGTCGCGGCAACGCTGCGGCCAGGCGATCGGCATCGCGTCCGTGACATCTTCGAACGGGCAATGATGCCCGCGCGGCGCCGCCCGTGTCGTTGGCGGCCGCCGCCAATCATTTGACATTTCCGGCCAGATCGCGTCGGCGGGGTGCGCGGCCGGCGATCGCCATGAACGCCTGCGACCCATGGGGCTCCTTTACTCCTGCGCCGCCGGCGATGCCGAGGACGGCGGCGCGCGCAACAGCTCCGCCCGCCACTCCGAGGGCGTTCGACCGGTCCAGCGCCGGACCGCTCGCGTGAACGTGCTGAGGTCGCTGTAGCCGAGCAGGTAGGTGATCCGTCCGAGCGGGAAGGCACGCTCCGTCAGATAGTTGTTGGCGAGCTGCCGGCGCAGGTCGTCCACCAGGCCGGCCGGCGTGAGGCCGCCTTCGGCCAAGCGCCGCGCCAGGGTCCGGTCGCTCATGCCGAGCGTGCGGGCCAACCGCGCCGCGCCGACGCGGCCGGTATGGAGGTTCTCGAGGATCCAGCGCTCGGCCCGGGCCACGAGGTCGTCCTTGTCCGCCCGGCGCGCCAGCACATCGTCGGCATAGCGCCGCAGGAGGTCGAGCAGGCGCGCATCGGCATTGACGATCGGCGCCGTCAGGGACGGGGCGTCGAGGACGAGCGCGGAGTGCGGCTGGTCAACCGTCACCGGTACGCCCAGATGCCGGGCCAGCATCGGGCAGGCGGCGTCGTGCCGCAGCTCGACCCGCACGGGCCGCACCCGATGGCCGGTGATCGCCTCGCAGGTCCGGACCATGAGCGTGGCGCCGAACTCGGGCAGCTGCCGGCTGCTGATCCCGGCCGGGTCCACCGAGGAGAAGATCAGCCGCACCTCTTCGGCCTCGCGGCGCAGCTCGCAGACATAGCCCTCGGTCAGGAGCGGAAGATAGCGGCAGAGGTTGCGCAGCGCCCCGCCCAGATCAGGCGAATTGAGCGTGATGTAGGCCAGCAGGCCGACCTCGGTGAGCTCGATCGCGGAGCCCAGCCGAAACCCGAAGCAGGGCTCGCCCAAAGCCTGGGCCGCGTTCTCGAACAGCATGACATGAGCATCGAACGGGATCAGCGCGTCGGGCAGGGTCAGCTGCTCGCGGCGAAGTCCGACGGCACTCAGGAACTCCGACGCCGCCAGTCCGGCACGGTCGAGCTCGGCTGCCACCCGTCGCGCCCAGACGGCATCGACGAGGAGCACCGGGCCCCTTCGCGTGCGACGACGCTGGCGCATAGGCCGACCCGCCTCCGGTTTGGCCACGACGGCACCAGGCAAGCCGATGTGACCGGGGCTGTCAAAAACAATCGGCGCCCGCGCCGGACGCCGGCCATTCATCAAACCTCAATCGAGCAGCGCTACCAGATAGGGCCAGGCGATGGGGCGGCGGTCTCGCACCGCCCAATGAGGAGATCTCGATGCTCAGTACGCAAGAAGCCCTGGTGTACACGATGGTGGCGGCCGCCGAATCGGATCACGAGATCGACGAGGCGGAGATCGCGGTGATCGGCGACCTGATCAACCATCTGCCGATCTTTCGGGGCGTCGGCCGGCCGGCGGCGACCGGCATGGCCAGCGCCTGCTCCGAGCTGCTGGCGCAGGCCGGCGGCCGGGACCGGGTGTTCGGCATGATCTGCGAGGCGCTGCCGCCGCAGCTGCGCGACACCGCCTATGCGGTCGCCTGCGACGTGATCGCGGCCGACAACCGCCTGCGGCGCAACGAGCTCCAGATCCTCGAGCAGATCCGCGCCAAGCTCGAGGTCGAACCGGCCATGGCACGCGCGATCGAGCAGGTCGCCAAGGTCCGCTTCCAGGCCGCCTGACGTTCGCTTTCAAGCCGCCTGACGGCTGGGCCCGGTTCGGGCCCGGTCTCAAGGCCGGCCCGGATCGAGCTCGGCCGGCTCGGCGACCGCCGGCGCGAGCGGCCCCAAGGCGCCGCCGCAATGGGGGCAGCGCGCGTGCGCGCGCCGCTGTGCGAGCAGGCGCACGATCTCGGCGGCCTGGTGGTCGGTGAGGCCGAGCCGACTGCGGATCTCCTTCAGCTCGTCGCCCTCTTCGGGTGTGATCGCGCCCCGGGCGAGCGTGCGGCTGACCGCGGCCTCGAACTCCTGCCGGCGCTGGTGGAGCTGTTCGGAGAAGCCGGACGCGAGCAGGCCCGCGGGTAACGCGACCATGCCCAGGCCGATGACCGCGATCACGCCGCCGACCAGCTTCCCGAACGGCGTCACCGGCACCATGTCGCCGTAGCCGACCGTGGTCATGGTCACGATCGCCCACCACATGGCGTCCGGAATGCTGGCGAAGACCCGCGGCTGGGCCTCGTGCTCGGCGAGGTAGGCGAAGCTCGCGGCCACGATCAGCAGCATCGCCAGCACGAACAGCGCCGCGGCGATCGATCCGGCCTCGTTGCGCAGGACCCTCGCCAAAAGGTTCATCGACGCCTGATAGCGGGTCAGCTTGAAGATCAGGAACAGCCGGAACACCCGCATGAAGCGCAGGTCGACCGGCAACAGGAAGCTGAGGTAGAAGGGCAGGATCGCGATCAGATCGACGAGCGCCAGCGGGGTCAGCATGTAGCGGAGCCGTCCGACCAGCGGCCGGCGGTAGCGGCCATGGCCGCTCTCGACCGCCGACCACAGCCGGAAGAGGTACTCGACCGTGAACAGCGCGACCGAGACGACCTCGAAGCCGTCGAACCAGCGGTGCCAGACGGCGTCGACCCCGGCCTCGGACTTGAGGACGATCGCAGCGACGTTGGCGGTGATCAGGACGACCAGCAGGGCGGCCAGCAGGGCGGCCGGGCGATCGCCGTCCCGGGTCTGGTTGAGGATCTCGTAAGTTCGCCCGCGCAGTCCCGTCATGTCCGATCCCTCGCAACGCGCAGCCAGGCGGCAGCACCCATAGCGCACTCGAGGGCCGCGCGCACGGCCGGCGCAGCGCCGGCGCCCCGTCGTCCGGCGTTGATCCGGAGCGCGGCTTGTGCCATGGCCTCCCGAGCGCAGCGCGCGCCAAGCGCGCCGGCGATCAGGGAGGCCAAGCCGATGACGATCTCGGTCAGGACGCCGACCACCGAGCAGATCCTGGACTTGGCCGCGGGGTTCGGCATGCACCTCGAGCGGTCCGCAGCCGAGAGCTTGCGGGGCATCATGGCGGCAACGCTCGGCTCCTACGCCAGGGTCGACGAGCTGATCGAGCCGGCGCTGCCGGTCAAATATCCGCGGACCGCGGGCTGGCGGCCGACGGCCGAGGAGAACCCGCTCAACGCCTGGTACTGGCGTTGCGAGATCGAGGGCGCCCCGGCGGGCGTGCTCGCGGGCAGGCGGGTCGCGATCAAGGACAACATCTGCGTCGCGGGCGTGCCGATGGCGAATGGCTCGCGCGTGCTCGAGGGCTACGTCCCGGACGTCGATGCGACCGTCGTGACCCGCATTCTCGACGCGGGCGGGGTGATTGCCGGCAAGGCCGCCTGCGAGGACCTGTGCTTCTCGGCCGGCAGCCACACCTGCGCGACCGGCCCGATCCGCAATCCCTTTGCGCCGGAGTATTCGGCCGGCGGCTCGTCCGGCGGCAGCGCGGCGCTGGTCGCCTCAGGCGTGGTCGAGTGCGCCATGGGCGGCGATCAGGGCGGCTCGATCCGGACGCCGTCCGCCTGGTGCGGCGCCTGGGGCCTGAAGCCCACCTGGGGGCTCGTCCCCTGCACGGGTGCCATGCCGATCGCCTACGCGCTCGATCACCTGGGCCCGATCTGCTCGAGCCCGGAGAACGTCGCGCGGCTCCTGAGTGCGATCGCGGGTCCCGACCCGCTCGATCCGCGCACCGCTTTTTCCAGGCCCGGCGACTATATGGCCGCGCTCGGGCGCGGCGCCGCGGGGCTGAGGATCGGCATCCTGAAGGAGGGCTTCGCCCACCCGGTCAGCGACAAGGAGACCAGCGCCAAGGCGAGGCGCGCGGTCGCGGTGCTGGGCGAGCAGGGGGCTGCGGTCAGCGAGGTCTCGGTGCCGATGCACTACGACGCGCCGCACGTCTGGACCGCGGTCATCCTCGAGGGTGCGACCGAGCTCATGCTCAAGGGCAACGGCCAGGGCAACAACTGGAACGGCTACTATACGGTGTCGCTGATCGATGCGTTCGCGCGCGGCTGGCGCTCGCGCCCGGACGACCTGTCGGCGACCTGCAAGCTCGTCCTGCTGCTCGGCGAATACCTGAACCGCCACTATCACGGCCGCTATCACGCCAAGGGCCAGAACCTGAAGCCCGTGGTCAAGGCGGCCTATGATGCGGCGCTGGAGAGCGTCGACATCCTCGCGATGCCGACCATCCCGTTCCCGGCGACCCGGCTGCCGGAGGCCGACGCGCCGGTCGAGGAGGTGATCGACCTCGCGCTCAACATGCAGCAGAACACCTGCCCGTTCGACATCGCCGGCCATCCGGCGTTCACGATCCCCTGCGGCCTGGTCGACGGCCGCCCGGTCGGGCTCATGCTGGTCGGCCGGCACATGGAGGAGGCGACCCTGATCGCGGCCGCCGAGGCCTGCGCCCGCGCGGTCGACTGGAAGACCCAGTAGCCCGCAACCCCCGCTCGCCCCGACGCCGCGGCCACCCATGGCAGGTGCCGGAAAAAGATCGCAGACCCGCGCTGGTTTCGGGCTATAATGCGGACAGCGGGATCAGGGGGAGATGTCGGATGTCGATATCTTTGCGCCTCGCTGCAGTGCTGCCGGTCGTGCTCAGCTTGCCGGCCGGGCCGCCGGCCGCCGCTGCCGGGGCCGCGGAGCGCGGCCCAGCGGCCATCAGTGTGCTGACCCAGAACCAGTATCTCGGCGCCGACCTAGCACCGCTGGTCGCGACGTCGCCGAGCGACGCCAACGCGGCCCTGCTCGATGTCCTGGAGCAGATAGCGGCCAGCGATTTCCCGGCGCGCGTCCAGCGCCAGGCGCAGGCGATCGCCCGCCAGCGTCCCGATCTGGTCGGGCTGCAGGAGGTCGAGACGTTCGGCTGCATCGACCCGGATCCTGCGCCGCCGCCGCAGCAGGGTTGCGACGACCCGCTGGTCGCCGGCGCCCTGGTCGACTTCCTGGCACTCACGCTCGATGCGCTCGCCGCGCGCGGCGCCGACTATCGCGCGGTCGCGGCGGTCGGGAACTTCGATACCCGTGGCATCGAGGTCACCTTGGACGACGGTTCCAGGATCGCGCTGCCGGGGCTGCCGGTCGAGATCGACGGTCGCGTGGTCTTCATCACCGCGTTCGACCGCGACGTCATCCTGGCGCGCGCGCGGACGGTGGAGCGGGTTGCCCCGGTCGAGTTTCCCGCCGTGGCCTGCCGGCGCTCGCTCGACGGCTGCAATTATGCGGCGGTGGCGCCGGTCGAGCTTGCGGTGCCAGGCGGCGTCGCCCACCTCGTTTTCGAGCGGGGCTTCGTCGGGGTCGACGCAAAGGTGCGGGGCGATCGCTTCCGCTTCGTCGACACGCATCTCGAGGTCGCGGAGCCGGCGCCGGACGTTCCGGCCTCCGCCTTCTTCCAGTCGGCCCAGGCGGCGCAGCTGATCGCGCTGCTCGAGGCGACGACGTCCGCCTCGCGCCGGCTGATCGTCGCCGGCGACATCAACTCGTCGCCCGACGACCAGCCGGTCCCGGGGCCGTTGCCGGACCTGCCGCCGCCCTTCGATCAGGGCCTCGTGCCGCCCTACCAGCAATTCGTCGCTGCCGGCCTGCTCGATGCCTGGACGGTGCGGCCACGGCGCGATCCCGGCTTCACCTGCTGCCAGGCCCCCGACCTCATGAACGAGGTCTCGCTGCTCGATCAGCGGGTCGACGTGGTCTTCGCCGACGCGACCCTGGCCAGGGCCAGGACGCAGCTGGTGGGCGACCGGCCGCGCAGCCGCACCCGGTCGGGGCTCTGGCCCTCGGACCACGCGGCGCTCGTCGCGCGCCTGCTGTTCCGGCCCGAAGGCATGACGCTCGCTGCAGCCCGCTGAGCCTTCGCCCGCCGGGAGAAGACCGGCCCCCGCCGGCCTCCTCCCGGCCCCGCTCATGCGGCGGCGATGTTCTGGGCGAGTGCAGGGTAGTCCGTGTAGCCGCGTGCGTCGCCGCCGTAGAAGGTGGCGGGATCGGGTGGGTTGAGAGGCGCGTCGTAGGCGAAGCGCAGCGGCAGGTCGGGGTTGGCGAGGAACGACGCACCGAAGCTCACGAGGTCGGCCTCGCCGCGCGCGAGGATGGCCACGGCGAGCGCTCGCGTGTAGCCGCCGTTGACCATCAGCGGGCCGCAGAACGCCTCCTTGAGGTCGGGGACCAGGGGCGGCAGAGTGCCGGCCGGCTCGACCACGTGCAGGTAGGCAAGCCCCAAGCGGGCGAGTGCCAGCGCCGCATGGCCGAAGGTCGCGCGCGGATCGCTGTCCTGCATGTCGTTGAAGGGGCTCTGTGGCGAGAGCCTGACGCCGACCCGCCCGGGCCCCCAGACATGGGCCACGGCCTCGGTCACCTCGAGCAGGAAGCGGGCGCGGTTCTTGAGGTTGCCGCCGTAGCGGTCGGACCTGTGGTTGGTGCCGTCGCGCAGGAACTGGTCGATCAGGTAGCCGTTGGCGCCGTGGATCTCGACGCCATCGAAGCCTGCGGCGCGCGCGCGGCGGGCGCCGTTCTCGAACTCTGCGACCACGCCCGGGATCTCGGCGGTCTCGAGCGCCCGCGGGGTGACGAAGGGCTGCGGTCCGCTCGCCGTGAAGGCATCGCCCGCGGCGGCGATCGCAGATGGTGCGACCGGCAGCGCGCCGTCCGGCTGCAGGGACGGATGCGAGATCCGCCCGACGTGCCAGAGTTGGAGGAAGATCCGGCCGCCCGCCCCATGGACGGCGTCGGTCACGCGGCGCCAGCCGGCGACCTGGAGGTCGTCGTGGATGCCGGGCGTGCCGGGGTAGCCCACGCCCTGGGGCGAGACCTGGGTCGCCTCGGTCACGATCAGGCCGGCCGAGGCGCGCTGGCGGTAGTAGTCGGCGGCGAGCGCGCCCGGGACGTTGCCGGCGCCGGCGCGGTTGCGGGTCATCGGCGCCATGACGACGCGGTTGGGCAGGGCGAGCGGGCCGATCTGGATCGGCGTGAACAGGTCGGGTGCGGCCATCGCGGGTCTCCGGGTTGAAGAATGTATTTGCATACATACATATGAGCCACCGCGGACCTGTCAAGTATGTAATCGCATACATTCTTCCGGTGCTAGGATGACCGTTGCCGGAAGGTGACGACCGATGACCGAGAGGACCATGTCAGAGACGGCGTGCGAGGCCGAGGCGACCCGCCGGCGCGACCGGGAGGGGACCAAGCAGGCCCTGCTGACGGCAGGCGTCGAGGTGTTCGCCGAGCACGGCTACGACGCCGCGACCACGCGCGCCGTGGCGCAGGCGGCGGGCGTCAACGAGCAGCTGATCCAGCGCTATTTCGGCGGCAAGGCGGGCCTCCTGCTCGCGATCATCGAGCGCTTCGGCGAGCAGGAGCGGGGCTGCTGCGCGCTGCCGCCGCCGTGTACGAGCGTCGAGGCCGAGATCTGCGGCTTCCTCGAGTACCAGCTCGAGCACGTCGCGGCGGCAGGCGACGTCTTCAAGGTGGCCCTCCAGCGCTCGCTCTGCGACCCCGAGGTCGCCTGCGCGATCGGCCGCCAGTTCGCCGAGACCCGGGTAGCGCTCCTGCAAAGGCGTCTTGAGGCCCTGCGCGAGCGGGGCCTGATCGATCCGGCAGCCGACCTCGAGGCGGCCGCGACCGCGCTCGCCTCCTTGAGCTTCGGGCTTGCCTTCGTCGAGCAGCTCGTGTTCGCCGCCGACTGCTCGCGCCTCAGGCGGGTCGCCCGCCACGTCGCCGGCGTCTATGCCGCGGGCCTCATGCCACAAGCGCGCGCCAAGGGTCGACATGGCCTTCCCGCACGCGGTCTCGGGGCGCCGGTCACGAAATAGACATCTTTCTGTCTGACACCTTCCACTCGGGCGCGCCCGTGTTTCCGGCTTGACGCGAGCGGCACGCAATCTGCATGTGCCCGGCGAGCGTCCGGACCGATCGCGGCACGGCAAAGCGGGGGTGGCGATGGAGCCTTACGACCTGATCGTGATCGGCAGCGGCCCCGCCGGCCGGCGCGCGGCGATCCAGGCCGCCAAGTTCCACAAATCCGCGCTCGTGATCGAGAAGGGGCGCCGGGTCGGCGGCGTGTCCGTGCACACCGGCACGATCCCGAGCAAGACGCTGCGCGAGACCGTGCTCAATCTCTCCGGCTGGCGCGAGCGCGGCTTCTACGGGCGGGCCTACCGGGTCAAGGCCGAGATCACGGCCGAGGATCTGCGCCAGCGCCTGCACATGACCCTGCAGCACGAGGTCGAGGTGCTCGAGCACCAGTTCGCCCGCAACCACGTGCCGACGGTCCGCGGCGAGGCCCGCTTCCTCGATCCCAACCGCGTCGAGGTCACGGCCGAGAGCGGCGAGCGCAAGACCTTCGAGGCGGCGCGCTTCGTGCTCGCCGTCGGGACCCGCCCGTTCCGTCCCGACTACGTGCCGTTCGACGGCCTGCGCGTGCTCGACAGCGACGAGATCATCGACCTCAAGTTCATGCCCAAGAGCCTGGCCGTGATCGGCGCCGGCGTGATCGGGGTCGAGTACGCCAGCATCTTCAATGCGCTCGACGTGCAGGTGACGCTGATCGAGCCGCGCACGAGCATGCTCGACTTCCTCGACCAGGAGCTGGTCGCGGCCTTCGTCCACGACCTGCGCGACCGCGGGCTTGCGGTCCGCCTCGGCTGCAAGGCGGGCAGGATCGAGCGCACGGACGAGGGCGGCTGCGCCGTCCAGCTCGAGGGCGGCCGCGTCGTCCACGCCGACGCCGTGCTGTTCGCGGCCGGGCGCATGGGCGCCACCGACCAGCTCAATCTCGACGCCGTCGGCCTCGAGGTCGACCATCGCGGCCGCCTCGAGGTCGATCCCAAGACGTTCCAGACCAAGGTTGCGCACATCTACGCCGCGGGCGACGTGATCGGCTTTCCGAGCCTTGCCTCGACCTCGATGGAGCAGGGCCGGATCGCCGCCTGCCACGCCTTCGGGCGGCCGGCGCAGGAGCCGCCGGTGTTCTTTCCCTACGGCATCTACGCCGTGCCCGAGATGTCGACCGTCGGCATGACCGAGGAGCAGGTGCGCGCCGACGGCATCGGCTACGAATCCGGCATCGCCCGCTTCCGCGAGACCTCGCGCGGCCACATCATGGGCCTGCACGGCGGCATGATGAAGATGCTGTTCGCGATCGACAGCCGCCGCCTGCTCGGCGTCCACATCGTGGGCGAGGGTGCGACCGAGCTGATCCACATCGGCCAGGCGGTGCTCAATCTGCACGGCACCCTCGACTATTTCGTCGAGAACACCTTCAACTATCCGACGCTCGCCGAGGCCTACAAGATCGCGGCGCTGGATGCCTGGAACCGGATGCCGGGGCGCACGCCCTGAGCCAAGCGACGGTCGGGCGCCGGCGTCAGGCAAGGAAGGGCCGGACGGCCGCCAAGAACTCGTCCGGCCGCTCGGCGTGGACCTGGTGGCCGGCGCCGACGATCGTCGCGTACTCGACCATAGGGAAGAGCTGGCCGATCACGGGCCGGTAGATGGCGCGGACATAGCTCGAGCGGCCGCCCGCGACGACGAGCGTCGGACCACGGTAGGCAAGCCCCGCGCTCGCCGGAAAGCCCATGAGCTCGGGCAGTGCCTCGGCGATCGCGTCGAGATGGGCGCGCCAGGCGTAGCCCTGCGCCGTGTGCACGAGATTCTGGAGCAAGAACGCGCGCATCGCCGGATCGGCAATGGTCTGGCCCAGCTGGTCGTCGACCTCGGCGCGGCGGCGCACGCGAGCGAGATCGACCGCGCGCATCGCCTCGATGTAGGGGGCGAGGCTGTGGTGGTAGACGACCGGCGCGACGTCGACCACCACCAGGCGCGCCACCAGATCGCCCCGGATGAGCGCCAGGCGCATGGCGACCTTGCCGCCGAGGCTGTGGCCCAGGAGCATGACCGGGGCGAGGCCGCTCTCTTCGATGAACCCCGCGACGTCGGCCGCCATGGCATCGAAGCTCATGGCGGGCGCCCAGGGCGAGCGCCCGTGGTTGCGCAGATCGAGCGCGAACACCCGATGGCTCTCGCCGAGCCGTTTGCCCATGCCGGCCCAGTTGCGGGCCGAGCCCAGGAGCCCGTGCAGCACGACGATCGGCGCGCCGGCGTCGCCATAGGCATCGCTCGCGAGCTCGAGCGCCGCCATCACCAGTCGACCCCGGCGAAGAACAGGGCGATCGCGGCGGCGGCCGCAGCGGGCGTCTCGTAGTGCACGAAGTGGCCGGCGTCCTCGGCGATCGTGATCTCGGGAGCCTCGAAGACCTCGCCCAGCCGGTCGACCCACTCGGCCTTGAGGATCGGATCGTGCCGGCCCCAGAGGACCCGGGTCGGCAGCCTGATCCTGGGCCCCGGCTGCACCTCCTCCCGGATCACCGCGGCGCGCGCTTCGGCGACGCTCAGGTACCAGTCGAAGCCGCCCTGGAGATTGCCGGGCCGCATGAAATTGTCGACCCAGGCCTCGAGGTCGGCCTCGAAGGCATGCGGGTCGTGGGCCCAATGGCGGAGGAAATGGCCGATGTAGATGCGGCAGGCCTCGCGCGAGCTGCCGACCAGCTCGGCCGCAAAGGGCTGCTGATGGAAGGACTGGTACCAGATCTCGATCAGATGGCCGGCCTCGGCCCAGCGCCCGCCGATCCCGTGATAGGGGCAGTTGAAGACGAAGAGGCCGCTGATGCGCTCGGGGTGCGCGCGCGCGAGCGCCTGGGCGACGTAGGCGCCGACGTCGTGGGCGACGAGGCCGACGCGGTCGATCGCGAGGCGATCGAGCAGCGCCAGCATGTCGCCGGCGTGGACCTCGGGTCCGGCGTTCCGGGACGGGCCAGGCGCGGGCTTGGCGGTCGCCCCGAAGCCGCGCAGGTCGGGGGCCAGCAGCTGGAAGCGGCCCTCGAGCCGCCGCATGCAGGGCGCCCAGGTCAGCCAGAACTCCGGCCAGCCGTGGAGGAGCAGGAGCGGTCGGCCGCTGCCGGCGCGCGCGAGGTGGATGCTGATGCCATTGGCGGCCAGCTGCAGGGATTCGAAGCCGTGCGTGGTCGGATCGAGCTTTGCGGTCATGTCGATGCCTGGCCTCGGCTCGGGGGCGTTCTCATCCTCATTGGCGGGCGCCCGCAACGGGTCGGCGGCGCATCGAGACTTTCCCCATGCGCCCGCCTGGGTTAGGGTCGACGGCGAGGCTCTTGGTACCAATAATCCCTATAAGGACCAATGGGAGACAACCGATGCGCAGCACGATCATCGCGGCTCTGGCGACCCTCTTCGGTGGCACGCTCGCGACCGCGCAGGCGGCGACCATCTCGATCTCCTGCGGCGCCGTCGGCCTCGAGCTGAAGCTCTGCCAGGACGGCGCCGACGCCTGGGCCAAGGCGACCGGCAACCAGGTCAACGTCGTCTCGACCCCGAACTCCTCGACCGAGCGCCTCGCGCTCTATCAGCAGATGCTGGCGGCCAACTCGGCCGACATCGACGTCTATCAGATCGACGTGATCTGGCCGGGCATCCTGGCCAACCACTTCGTCGACCTCGCGCAGCACATCGACCAGGCGCAGATCGACCAGAACTTCCAGGCGATCATCGAGAACAACACGGTCGATGGCAAGCTGGTGGCGATGCCCTGGTTCACCGATGCCGGGCCTGCTCTACTACCGCAAGGACCTGCTCGAGAAGTACGGCAAGCAGCCGCCGACGACCTGGCAGGAGCTGACCGAGACCGCCAAGGCGATCCAGGACGGCGAGCGGGCCGCCGGCAACGACAAGATGCTGGGCTTCGTGTTCCAGGCCAAGGCCTACGAGGGCCTGACCTGCGACGCGCTGGAGTGGGTCGACAGCTTCGGCGGCGGCACGATCGTCGATGCCGACGGCAAGATCACGATCAACAACCCCAAGGCCGCCGCAGGCCCTCGACCTCGCCGCCACCTGGATCGGCAAGATCGCGCCCGAAGGCGTCCTGAACTACGCCGAGGAGGAGTCGCGCGGCGTCTTCCAGTCGGGCAACGCCGTGTTCATGCGCAACTGGCCCTACGCCTGGGCGCTCGGCAACGCCGAGGACAGCCCGATCAAGGGCAAGATCGGCGTGGCGGCGCTGCCCATGGGCGGCGCCGACGGCAAGCACACGGCGACGCTCGGCGGCTGGCAGCTCGCGGTCTCCAAATATTCCGCGAACCCGGAGATCGCGACCGATCTGGTCAAATATCTGACCAGCTCCGACGAGCAGAAGCGCCGCGCCATCGCCGCCGCCTACAATCCGACGATCGCCAAGCTCTACAAGGACCCCGAGGTGCTCGCGGCGAGCCCGTTCTTCGGCGATCTCTACGAGACTTCGTGAACGCGGTCGCGCGGCCGTCGCGCGTCACCGGCGCCAAGTACAACCAGGTCAGCTCCGAGTTCTTCAACGCGGCGCACGAGGTCCTGTGCGGCAAGAGCGATGGCGCCACCAGCGTGGCCGCGCTCGAGAAGAAGCTGGACCGGCTCTCGCGCGGCGGCCGCTGGTGAGGCGAGCCGCGCCGCGGCTGACGCCTCGCGGCGCGGCGCGGCGCCGCTGGGATAGGCGCAAAGGGAGGCGCACGATGAGTACCGCCGCCGTCGCTGCCAAAGAGCTGGCGCCCGGTCCGGGAGAAGGCCTCGCGGCTGACCCGCCAGCGGGTGCGCGCGGCCTGGCTGTTCCTGGCGCCGATGCTGCTCGTGCTGGCCCTGGTCGCCGGCTGGCCGCTCGCGCGCACGATCTGGTTCGGCTTCACCGACGCCAGTCTGTCCGACCTCGAGGCGGCCCAGTTCATCGGCTTCGCCAACTACTTCTACCTGCTGCAGGATCCCGGACTGGTGGAACGCGGTCTGGAACACGGTCGGTTCGCGACCGTCTCGGTGACGTCGAGACCGTGCTCGGCCTGGCGATCGCGCTCGCGCTCAACGCCCACTTCCCCGGCCGCGGCCTGCTGCGCGCGGCCGTCCTGATCCCCTGGGCGATCCCGACCGTCGTCTCCGCGCAGATGTGGAGCTGGATGTTCAACGACCTGTTCGGCGTCATCAACGCCGTCCTCAGCTCCTCGGCCTGATCGACCAGCCGATCGCCTGGACCGCCTCGCCCGCGACCGCGCTGGTCGCGGTGATCATCGTCGACGTCTGGAAGACCACGCCGTTCATGGCGCTGCTGATGCTCGCCGGGCCTGCAGATGCTGCCGCAGGAGAGCTACGAGGCGCCAGGGTCGACGGCATCCATCCGGTCAAGGTGTTCCTCAAGGTGACGCTGCCGCTGCTCAGGCCGGCGCTGATGGTCGCGGTCATCTTCCGGGGCCTCGACGCGCTGCGCATCTTCGACCTGATCTACGTGCTGACCGGCAACAACAAGGACACCATGTCGATGTCGGTCTACGCCCGCCAGCAGCTGGTCGACTTCCAGGACGTCGGCTACGGCTCGGCCGCCTCGACGTTGCTGTTCCTGATCATCGCCGCTGTTCACGTCGTCTACCTGACGCTCGGCCGGGTCGGCCGCGAGGACTGAGCGGGAGGCCGGTGATGAACCGCAAGCTCAAGAAGCTGTCGGCCGGATCGCCTTCTACCTCTTCCTGGTGGTGATCGTGCTCTACACGGTCTTCCCGTTCTACTAGGCGATCGTGACGTCGCTCAAGTCGGGCACGGCCCTGTTCGAGGTCGACTTCTGGCCGCCGCATCCGGCCTGGGACAACTACGTCGCGGTGTTCCAGGAGCAGCCGTTCGGGCGGAACATCCTGAACTCGGTCTTCGTCGCCGTCTCGACCGTGGTGCTCTCGCTGGCCCTCGCGGTCACCGCCGCCTACGCGCTCGGCCGGGTCCGGTTCCGCGGCCGCACGGCCTTGCTGCTCATCGTGCTCGGCGTCTCGATGTTCCCGCAGATCGCGGTGCTGTCCGGCATGTTCGAGCTGATCCGCGCCTCGGCCTCTACAACAACCTGCTCTCGCTGATCCTCTCCTACATGATCTTCACGCTGCCGTTCACGGTCTGGGTGCTCACCACCTTCATGCGCGAGCTGCCGAAGGAGCTCGAGGAGGCGGCGATCGTCGACGGCGCCAAGCCCTGCACGATCGTCACCAAGGTCTTCCTGCCGCTGATGTGGCCGGCGCTGGCGACCACCGGGCTGCTCGCCTTCATCGCCGCCTGGAACGAGTTCCTGTTCGCGCTGACCTTCACGCTCTCCAACGAGCAGCGCACCGTGCCGGTGGCGATCGCGCTCATCTCCGGCGCCACGCCTTCGAGCTGCCCTGGGGCAACATCATGGCCGCCTCGGTGATCGTCACGGTGCCGCTGGTCGTGCTGGTGCTGATCTTCCAGCGCCGGATCGTCTCCGGCCTCACGGCCGGCGCGGTCA